>NZ_JBQGAC010000002.1:0-853014 GCF_056542625.1 Ruegeria sp. AB7
CTGCGGTCAGCGTGGTCTTGCCGTGGTCAACGTGGCCAATCGTGCCGATGTTGACGTGCGGCTTATTACGCTCAAACTTTTCCTTTGCCATGATGGCCTCCTTTTTCGGTAATGAAGGGAGCCCCTGGCCGGAGCTCCCTCAAATCTTCGCTTATGCGTATTTCGCCTGAATCTCGTCCGAGATGTTCTGCGGAACCGGATCGTAGTGGTCGAACTGCATGGTGAACTGGGCACGGCCCGACGACATCGAACGCAGAGTGTTGATGTAGCCGAACATGTTCGCCAGCGGAACGAACGCATCAATCGCAATTGCGTTGCCGCGCGGTTCCTGACCAGATACCTGGCCACGACGCGAGGTCAGGTCGCCGATGATACCGCCGGTGTATTCTTCCGGGGTGATCACTTCGACCTTCATGATCGGTTCCAGCAGTTTCGCGCCAGCTTTGCGCATGCCTTCGCGCATACACATCCGCGATGCGATTTCGAACGCCAGAACGCTCGAGTCAACGTCGTGGAACTTACCGTCCAGCAGGGCAACCTTGAAGTCGATCACGGGGAAGCCGGCCAGCGGGCCGCTATCCATGACCGAGTTGATGCCTTTTTCAACACCGGGGATGTATTCCTTCGGAACGGCACCACCAACGATGCGGCTTTCGAACGAATAGCCTTCGCCTGCTTCGGTCGGCTGGATCTCCAGCTTGACTTCCGCGAACTGACCCGAACCACCCGACTGTTTCTTGTGGGTGTAGGTGTGCTCGACCGGCATCGAGATGGTTTCGCGATAGGCCACCTGAGGTGCACCGATGTTCGCTTCAACCTTGAACTCGCGCTTCAGACGGTCAACCAGGATGTCCAGGTGAAGTTCGCCCATGCCCTTCATGATGGTCTGACCGGATTCCAGATCAGTTTCCACACGGAAGGACGGGTCTTCGGCGGCCAGACGGGCCAGACCCTGAGACATCTTCTCTTGGTCGCCCTTGGTTTTGGGCTCAACCGCGATCTCGATAACCGGATCGGGGAAGGTCATGGTTTCCAGAACCACCGGATCCTTCGCGTCACACAGGGTGTCACCGGTGGTGGTGTCTTTCAGACCCGCCAGCGCGATGATGTCGCCTGCAAACGCTTCTTCGATCTCTTCCCGGTTGTTCGAGTGCATCATCATCATACGACCGATGCGCTCTTTCTTACCTTTGGTCGAGTTCAGGATCGAGTCACCCTTGTTCATGGTGCCCGAGTAGATGCGAGTGAAGGTCAGCGAGCCAACGAAGGGGTCGTTCATGATTTTGAACGCCAGACCCGAGAAGGCCATGTCGTCGTCTGCACGACGGGCGATGTCACGAACTTCTTCCTCGTCGCCGGGTTTGAAGCCCATGTAATCAACAACGTCCAGCGGGCTGGGCAGATAGTCGATCACAGCGTTGAGGAGCGGCTGAACGCCTTTGTTCTTGAACGCCGAACCACCCAGGACCGGAACGAACGCGATTTCCAGAGTACCTTTGCGCAGCAGGGCGCGCAGGGTCGGAACGTCGGGCTCATTGCCTTCCAGGTATTCCATCATCGCGTCGTCGTCCATTTCGACGGCCGCTTCGATCATCTTGCCGCGCCATTCGTCAGCCATGTCTTTCAGGCTGTCGCGGATAGGAGCTTTGATCCAGCTTGCGCCCAGATCTTCGCCCTGCCACAGCCACTCTTCCATGGTGACCAGGTCGATCAGGCCTTCCAGCTCGGACTCGGCACCGATCGGAATACCAACCGGAACAGCGCGTGCGCCGGTGCGGTCTTCGATCATGTTGACGCAGTTGAAGAAGTCAGCGCCGATCTTGTCCATTTTGTTGACGAAAACCATACGCGGAACCTTGTAGCGGTCAGCCTGACGCCACACGGTTTCGGTCTGGGGCTCAACACCGGCGTTTGCGTCCAGAACGCAGACAGCACCGTCGAGAACCGCCAGCGAACGCTCAACTTCGATGGTGAAGTCAACGTGGCCGGGGGTGTCGATGATGTTCAGGCGGTGCTTAGGAGTTTCTGCGGTCTGACCGTCCTCGGTGCGTTCCCAGAAAGTGGTGGTCGCAGCCGAAGTGATGGTGATGCCGCGTTCCTGCTCCTGCTCCATCCAGTCCATGGTGGCTGCACCATCGTGCACCTCACCGATGTTGTGGGATTTACCAGTGTAATACAGGATACGCTCCGAGCAGGTGGTCTTACCTGCGTCGATGTGCGCCATGATACCGAAGTTACGGTACAGTTCGAGCGGATATTCGCGTGCCATTGGTCTAAGCCTCTCGGATTACCAACGATAATGGCTGAAGGCTTTGTTCGCCTCGGCCATCTTGTGGGTGTCTTCGCGTTTCTTGACGGCAGTACCGCGGGACTGAACGGCGTCCAGCAGCTCGCCTGCAAGGCGCTCTTCCATGGTGTTTTCGTTGCGGCCGCGCGCAGCAGTGATCAGCCAGCGGATGGCCAGTGCTTCGCGGCGCTCAGGGCGCACTTCGACAGGAACCTGATAGGTTGCACCACCAACCCGGCGCGAGCGAACCTCGACCGACGGTTTGATGTTGTCGAGCGCTTCGTGGAACACTTCGACAGGAGCGCGCTTTACCTTGTTCTCAACGCGGTCAAACGCGTTGTAAACGATGCGCTCTGCGACCGACTTCTTGCCGTCGATCATCAGGTTGTTCATGAATTTGGTCAGTACCTTGTCGCCAAATTTGGCGTCAGGCAGGACTTCGCGTTTTTCGGCGGCGTGACGACGTGACATATCAGCCTCTCCTTCTTACTTGGGACGCTTCGCGCCGTATTTCGAACGGCGTTGCTTACGGTCTTTGACGCCCTGAGTATCCAGAACACCGCGCAGGATGTGGTAACGCACACCGGGAAGGTCTTTCACACGGCCACCACGGATCAGAACAACCGAGTGTTCCTGCAGGTTGTGGCTTTCACCCGGGATGTACGAGATCACCTCGAACCCGTTGGTCAGGCGCACTTTGGCAACCTTACGCATAGCCGAGTTCGGCTTCTTCGGTGTGGTGGTGTACACGCGGGTGCAGACGCCGCGTTTCTGCGGGCACTGCTCCAGGTGCATGGACTTCGAGCGTTTTACTTTGGGCTGCCGCGGTTTGCGGATCAGCTGTTGAATAGTTGGCATTCCGGTTTCTTCCCCGTTTTGCAACACACATGACATGCACGCGCGTTGCGTGCGGTTAAATTCGCTGCACTCATGCGTCCACAAGCGCAAAACCCGCGAGCGTTCCCATTCCGAGGTGAACGTCGCGGTTTGTTATCAGAGGGCGCGAACGATAAAAGTGTCCGGGCCTTGACCAGTTCATTACTGAAATCGGTTATGGGGCGGCCCCCGGTACCGAGATGTCGCGCGTATTAAGGGGAGTCGGCCCGAGTGTCAACAGCCCAGCGGGAAAGGTGTGTTGTGCGTAAGAGCTCCGGCCGTCTATCAGGAACTAATGGAGATTCCCACTGCATCGACGCATTGCAGCACTTCGGCACCGGATGCATAGTGAGCATGCCCTGTAAACCATTGGATGCCCCATGCAAGTCTTTGGCCTGTGCCGATTTTCATTCCCTGCTCTGGGCGATTTCCAGATCGAACATGACACGGTCGCAGATCGGCGCGCCCATCTCTACAACCCTGCTCGTCTGGAAGAGCGGTTCCGCTTGTTCGAATCTGTGACGTTGCCCAGCTTTCGCACGCAGACAGATGGGGACTATCAGCTTCTGGTCGTTGTTGGGGACTGTCTGCCGCGAAAGGCGCTCGACCGGATTAAGGACCTCACCGCTGACATCAAGCAGGTACGAATTGTCCAAAGACCCGTCGAACCAAGCCATAAACACCGGCAGGTCATGAAACGAATCCTTCAGGAAGCGCGTTCAAACCCGGACCGGCCCTGTCTTCAATTTCGCCACGATGACGACGACAGCATTTCGATTGATTTCATCGAAAGACTGCGCGAGTCCGCCGATGATGTTGCCGGGCTGATTGGAAAAAATCAGGCCATAGGCCTCGATTTCAACAACGGATACCAGGCCAGCTTTGGGCCGAATCGGGTTCGGGCGGCACAAGTCTACAAATCTCTGCTTGGGGTGGGCTTGGGCATGCTTATCGCGGGCGGGTGCGACCACACGATCATAAGTTTTACCCACAACCGGATCGGGCGTTTCATGCCAGTGGTCAGTTATCCTGATCGCCCGATGTGGATCAGGACATTGAACAACTCCAACGACTCGCCGCGCGCTGAAAAGCAGAAGGCGCAGCTTGCGCCGATCACGCCCGAAATCGAGACCGATTTTGCCACGCGTTTCGCGCTAAACCCCGGTTTCGTACGTTTGCCTCACTTCTCCGCCTGACGCGACCGTTCGCGAAACAGAGTGAACATCCCTGCCCCAACTACCAATGCACCACCCAGCATTGTGATCGCGTCCGGCCAGTCACCAAACACAGCCCACCCCAGTCCCAGTGCCCAAAGCAGGCTGGAATAGCGAAATGGCGCAACAAAACCGACCTCGCCCACGCGCATCACCATGACACTGAACAGATAGCCTATCAGAACAAAGACCGCAGCGCTGGCGATCATCGCTCCAGATGCGGTCGAGACCGGCACCCATCCTTCAAACGTGGAGACGATGATCGCTGCCAATGTGATAGTGAGGGATGTCGCCAGTGTTACCACCATAGAAGGTACTTCAGCTGACATTCGGCGGGTGATCAAATCGCGAACTGTAACGGAAGCAACCGCAATCAATGCGTAAATCGCATAGATGCTGAATCCTTCAGGACCGGGCCGAACGATCAACAACATACCGACGAACCCAAGCGCAATTGCAGCAATACGTCTCCATCCAATTACTTCACCGAAGAATAAGGCAGCACCCAAAGTCACGGTCAGCGGCAACGCCTGTAGAACTGCCGTAACGTTGGCAAGCGGCATGTGCATCAGAGCCGTTAAAAAGAAGATGGTCGCCGCCAACTCTGCCAGGCAACGTAATGCGATAAGCCATTTGTCATGGAGGGGAAAATTCAGGTGAAGCGCCCCAAGATAACGGGCCATTATCAACACAAGAACTGTCGCCAAAACTCCGCGCATGGTCACAAGTTGGAACAGAGGCAGATCTTGCCCCACCACTTTCACCAACGCATCATTGACGGTAAAGGCCGCCATGCTGCCCATCATCAGCAGCGCGCCTTTAACGTTAGGACTCATTTAATCAACACCCGGTCTTCAATATATCGCCGTACTCACTGTTCAATCGATCACGAAGTCAATATGCGCCGGACAATCCTGCAGTAATAGTTCCGACGAGTTACACCAACTGTCGGCTTGTCAGTCGTTTCAATCTGTCATCTGGGCGGAAGGCGTAGATTTCGAGATCTCGATCTCATCATCCGTCATCTCCTCTTCTACGCCATCAAACAATGGTGTCGAAAGGTAACGCTCGCCCGTATCTGGCAGCATTACCAACATGACGGAACCTTCCGGAGCAGTCTCGGCCAGTTTCATCGCGACCGCAAAGGTCGAGCCACCAGAAATACCGGTAAAAATCCCCTCTTCCGCGGCCAAACGGCGCGACCATGCAATACCGTCGCTACCGGGAACGGGAATCAACTCATCATAGTAAGAGTTATCAATGGCCTCCTGCAGAACCCACGGAATGAAATCAGGCGTCCAACCCTGTATCGGATGCGGTTCGAAGTTCGGGTGGCTCTCGGTCGGCTGGTGTATTTCGTTGCGGGTGTTTACATACCCCGACGACACAATGGCTGCATTGGCAGGCTCGGTCAGGATGATCTTGGTCTCAGGGCGCGCTTTCCTCAGCACCCGGGCCACGCCCGAGACCGTCCCGCCAGTGCCATAGCCCGTAACCCAATAGTCGAGATTCTGCCCATCAAAGTCACCCAAGATTTCCTGCGCGGTGGTATTTTCGTGAATATCGGCGTTGGCTGCGGTTTCAAACTGGCTGGCTAGAAACCAGCCATTCTGCTCGGCCAGTTCCTTGGCCTTGGTATACATGCCGAACCCCTTTTGCGCGCGCGGTGTCAGGACAACTTTTGCCCCCAAAAACCGCATCAGCTTGCGTCGTTCGACCGAGAAGCTGTCGGCCATAGTCACAACCAAGGGATAGCCTTTGGCCGCGCAGACCATCGCCAGCCCGATACCGGTATTCCCCGAGGTCGCCTCAACTACTGTCTGACCCGGTTTTAAGCTACCGTCGCGTTCTGCCGCTTCGATGATGTTGAGGGCAAGGCGATCTTTGACAGAACTGGCCGGGTTAAACGCTTCGAATTTTACGTAAACCGTCACGTTTGAGGGCGCGATCCTGTTTATTCGTATGCTTGGCGTGTCTCCGACGGTGTCCAAAATACTGTCATACAGGCGCTTTCGCCCATGCGTTTGACGAGTTGTCATTGCGGCCCCCTCCTTTGTTGACGAAAGCATGCCACAAACCGGGTCACATTAGTAACTATCTTTGTGAGAGTTCGCCTCGGAGCGCTCACAACAAGAAAGGCCCCGCGAGATCGCGGGGCCTTTCTTAGTTATTGAGGGTGCCTATTCGCGGCTTTCCGGTGTTTCCACCAGAACGTCCAGCTCATCACCGACCATGTCGTCGTCGAAGGTCGGAGCGGCCAGAGCAGCGGCCGCTTCGGCCTCTTCCCGGCGGGCTTCGATAACCACGTTGTCACGCGATTGCGCGATGTGGCGGACGGCCTGAGTGGCCCCACCGGTACCGGCAGGGATCAGGCGACCAACGATGACGTTCTCTTTCAGGCCAACCAGCTTGTCTTTCTTGCCCTGAACCGAGGCTTCGGTCAGCACGCGAGTGGTTTCCTGGAACGACGCCGCCGAGATGAACGAACGCGTCTGCAGCGAAGCTTTGGTGATCCCCAGAAGGATCGGCTCACCCTGAGCCGGACGACCGCCACGCGAGATAGTCTTCTCGTTGGCTGCGTCGAACTCTTGCTTGTCGACATGTTCGCCTTTCAGCAGGGTGGTGTCACCTGAATCCAGGATCTCCCACTTCTGCAGCATCTGGCGCACGATGACCTCGATGTGCTTGTCGTTGATCTTAACGCCCTGCAAGCGGTAGACGTCCTGCACCTCGTCGATCATGTAATCCGCCAGCGCTTCGACACCCATAATCGACAGGATGTCATGCGGAGCCGGGTTACCGTCCATCAGGTATTCACCCTTCTGGATGAAGTCCCCTTCGGCGACCGGGATGTGCTTGCCCTTGGGTACCATGTATTCGATGGTCTCCATGGACTCGTCAGCCGGTTCGATGCTGATGCGGCGCTTGTTCTTGTAGTCGCGGCCAAAGCGCACGTAACCATCGGCTTCTGCGATGATCGCATGGTCTTTCGGACGACGGGCTTCGAACAGTTCGGCCACACGTGGCAGACCACCGGTGATGTCCTTGGTCTTGGCGCCTTCACGCGGGATACGCGCAACAACGTCGCCGGCTTCGATCTGCTGACCATCTTCGACCGACAGGATCGCATCCACCGACATCGGATAGTGAACCGGGTTGCCCGCATCGTTGCGGACCGGCTCGCCATCTTCACCAACCAGAATGATCTCGGGCTTGAGGTCGCTGCCTTTGGGGGCCGCGCGCCAGTCGATCACGATCTTCTGCGTCATGCCGGTTGCATCGTCGGTCTCATCCCGGACCGCAAGGCCCGAAACAAGGTCGACATATTTCGCGGTACCGGCTTTCTCGGCGATGATCGGCAGGGTGTAGGGATCCCATTCGAACAGCTTGTCGCCACGAGCAACCTTGGTGCCGTCCTTGACAAACAGCTTGGAGCCATAGCCCAGCTTGTGGCTGGCACGCTCTTCGCCGTGCTCGTCGCTGATCACCAGCTTCATGTTCCGGCCCATAACCAGGCTTTCGCCTGCGGCATTGACCAGAATCTGCGGGTTCTCGAAGGAAACGACGCCTTCCTGGCTGGCTTCCTGGAACGACTGCTGACCACCTTGCGCAACACCACCGATGTGGAAGGTCCGCATCGTCAGCTGCGTACCGGGTTCACCAATGGACTGCGCGGCGATGATGCCGACAGCCTCACCTGTGTTCACCATGGTGCCGCGTGCAAGGTCACGACCGTAGCAGGTGGCGCAGACGCCTTCCTCGGACTCACAGGTCAGGGGCGAGCGGATGCGCATCGACGCAACACCAGCTTCGTCAATGGTGTCCGCCATGCGTTCGTCGATCAACTGACCAGCGGCCACGATCACCTCATCCGTGCCCGGACGCAGAACATCGTCAGCCGCCACACGACCCAGCACACGTTCGGCCAGCGAGGCAACAACCTCACCGTCATTCACGGCGGCTTCGGCTGTGATCGCACGCTCAGTACCACAGTCGATCTCGCGAACGATGCAGTCCTGTGCGACGTCCACCAGACGACGGGTCAGGTAACCCGAGTTCGCCGTCTTCAGAGCGGTATCCGACAGACCCTTACGGGCACCGTGGGTCGAGTTGAAGTACTCGAGAACGGTCAGACCTTCTTTGAAGTTCGAGATAATCGGCGTCTCGATGATGTCACCGTTCGGCTTGGCCATCAGGCCGCGCATACCGCCCAGCTGTTTCATCTGAGTGACCGAGCCACGCGCACCCGAGTGGGCCATCATGTAGACCGAGTTCGGCTCCTGATCCGACCCGTCTTCGGCCTTGGCAACGTCAGAGATGGTGCTCATCATCGCTTCGGTGACGCGGTCGTTACACTTCGACCAGGCATCGACAACTTTGTTGTACTTTTCGCCCTGAGTGATCAGGCCGTCCATGTACTGCTGTTCAAAGTCCTTCACCTGACCGCGTGTGTCATCAACGATGCCCCACTTGTCATCCGGGATGACCATGTCGTCCTTACCGAACGAGATGCCCGCCTTGAACGCTTCTTTGAAGCCCATCGACATGATCTGGTCACAGAAGATAACCGACTCTTTCTGACCGCAGTACCGGTAGACGGTGTCGATCACCTGCTGCACTTCTTTCTTCCGCAGCAGGCGGTTGACCAGCTCGAACGGGGCTTTGTTGTTCATCGGCAGCAATGCACCCAGACGCAGACGGCCCGGAGTGGTTTCATAGCGCTTCTGAACTTCGTTGCCTTCGTCGTCGATCTGCGTGATCCGCGCGGTGATTTTCGAGTGCAGATGCACCTCACCGGCGTCCAGCGCGTGCTGAACTTCTTCGATCGAACCGAAGACCTTGCCTTCGCCCGGCATGCCTTCGCGTTCGAGGGTCACATAGTACAGACCCAGGATCATATCCTGCGACGGAACGATGATCGGTGCACCGTTTGCAGGCGACAGAACGTTGTTCGTCGACATCATCAGAACACGCGCTTCCAGCTGCGCCTCAAGGCTTAGCGGGACGTGAACGGCCATCTGGTCCCCGTCGAAGTCGGCGTTAAAGGCCGAGCAGACCAGCGGGTGCAGCTGGATGGCTTTACCTTCGATCAGAACCGGCTCGAACGCCTGAATGCCAAGACGGTGCAGCGTCGGCGCACGGTTCAGCATGACAGGATGTTCGCGGATCACCTCGTCGAGGATATCCCACACTTCGGGACGTTCTTTCTCGACCAGTTTCTTCGCTTGCTTAACAGTCGAAGACAGACCCTTGGCTTCAAGGCGCGAGTAGATGAACGGCTTGAACAGCTCCAGCGCCATCTTCTTTGGCAGACCACACTGGTGCAGTTTGAGTTCCGGACCGGTCACGATGACCGAACGGCCCGAGAAGTCGACGCGCTTACCCAGAAGGTTCTGACGGAAGCGACCCTGCTTACCTTTCAGCATGTCCGACAGCGATTTCAGCGGGCGCTTGTTGGCGCCGGTGATTACGCGACCACGACGGCCGTTGTCGAACAGAGCGTCAACGGATTCCTGCAGCATCCGCTTTTCGTTGCGGACAATGATGTCAGGCGCGCGCAGCTCGATCAGACGCTTCAGACGGTTGTTCCGGTTGATGACGCGGCGATACAGATCGTTCAGATCCGAGGTCGCGAACCGGCCACCATCCAGCGGAACCAGCGGACGCAGTTCCGGCGGAATGACCGGGATCACGGTCATGACCATCCACTCAGGCCGGTTGCCCGACTCGAGGAAGGATTCGACAACCTTCAGACGCTTGATGATCTTTTTGGGCTTCAACTCGCCGGTTGCTTCGGCCAGATCAGCGCGCAGCTGCTCGGCTTCGGCTTCCAGATCGATCTGGGCCAGCATCTCACGGATGGCTTCGGCACCGATATTCGCGGTGAACGCATCCATGCCATAGGCATCCTGCGCATCCATGTACTCTTCTTCGGTCAGCATCTGGCCGTAGGTCAGGTCGGTCAGACCGGGCTCGATGACGACGTAGTTTTCAAAGTACAGAACGCGTTCCAGATCGCGCAGCGTCATGTCCAGCATCAGACCGATGCGGGACGGCAGCGATTTCAGGAACCAGATGTGTGCGACGGGCGCGGCCAGTTCGATGTGGCCCATACGCTCGCGGCGGACTTTCTGCAGGGTGACTTCCACACCGCATTTCTCGCAGACAACGCCGCGATATTTCATCCGCTTATATTTGCCGCATAGACATTCGTAATCTTTGATCGGGCCAAAGATACGCGCGCAGAACAGACCGTCACGCTCAGGCTTGAACGTCCGGTAGTTGATGGTTTCGGGTTTCTTGATCTCGCCATAGGACCAAGACAGAATCCGCTCAGGGCTCGCCAGCGAGACCTTGATCTCGTCGAAAACCTTCGGGGGCGTCAGCGGGTTGAACGGGTTGTTGGTGATTTCCTGGTTCATTTGTTACCTCAAATCTTGCGGAAGGGGGGACGGGAGAAAGGGCAGCGCCCTTACTCCTCAACCTCCGCATCCAGGAGTTCCATATTCAGGCCGAGGCCACGGACTTCTTTCACCAGAACGTTGAACGATTCCGGTACGCCCGCTTCAAAGTTATCCTCGCCCTTGACGATCGACTCGTACACTTTGGTCCGGCCGGCGACGTCATCAGATTTCACGGTGAGCATCTCCTGCAGGGTGTAGGCGGCGCCGTAAGCTTCCAGAGCCCAGACTTCCATCTCACCAAAGCGCTGACCACCGAACTGCGCCTTACCACCCAACGGCTGCTGGGTCACCAGGCTGTACGGCCCGGTCGAACGCGCGTGGATCTTGTCATCCACCAGGTGGTGCAGTTTCAGCAGGTACTTGATGCCCACAGTCACCGGACGCGCGAATTGCTCACCGGTGCGCCCGTCGAACAGAACCGACTGACCGCTTTCCGAGAAGCCCGCACGCACCAGCGCGTCGTTGACGTCAGCCTCTTTGGCACCGTCGAAGACCGGGGTAGCGATCGGAACACCGCGGGTCACGTTGCCCGCAGCCTCGATCAGGCCATCCTCGTCCAGACCGGTGATGCCTTCTTCGTAGACATCCTCGCCATAAGCCAGCTTCATCGCTTCGCGCACCGGGGTCAGATCGCCGGACCGGCGGTACTCACCCAGAGCCTCATCGATGTTCAGACCCAGACCGCGTGCGGCCCAACCCATGTGGGTTTCAAGGATCTGACCAACGTTCATACGCGAAGGCACGCCCAGCGGGTTCAGACAGAAGTCAACCGGCGTACCATCGGCCAGGAACGGCATGTCTTCCATCGGAACTACCTTGGAGATCACACCCTTGTTCCCGTGACGACCGGCCATCTTGTCGCCCGGCTGCAGCTTACGCTTCACGGCGATGAAGACTTTGACCATCTTCATCACACCCGGCGGCAGGTCGTCGCCACGGCGGACTTTCTCGACCTTGTCCTCGAAACGGGCGTCCAGAGCGCGCTTTTGCACTTCGTATTGCTCGTTCAGAGCCTCAACGATCTGTGCATCCTGCTCGCCTTCCAGCGCCAACTGCCACCACTGACCGCGGGTCAGGGTTTCCAGCAGATCCTCGGTGATCACCGACCCTGCCTTGACGCCTTTCGGGCCTTTGACAGCGGTTTTACCCAGGATCAGGCCCTGCAGACGCGCATAGATGTTGCGGTCGAGGATCGCCAGCTCGTCGTCCCGGTCACGGGCCAGACGTTCGACTTCCTCACGCTCGATCTGCAGCGCACGCTCGTCTTTCTCGACGCCGTGACGGTTGAAGACGCGGACCTCAACAACCGTACCGTAATCGCCCGGCTTCACGCGCAGCGAGGTGTCGCGCACGTCAGATGCTTTCTCACCAAAGATGGCGCGCAGCAGCTTTTCTTCCGGGGTCATCGGGCTTTCGCCCTTCGGAGTGATCTTGCCGACCAGAATATCGCCCGGCTCAACATCCGCACCGATGTAAACGATGCCAGCCTCATCGAGGTTGCGCAGCGCTTCTTCACCAACGTTGGGGATGTCGCGGGTGATTTCTTCCGGACCCAGCTTGGTGTCACGGGCGGCGACTTCAAATTCCTCGATATGGACCGAGGTAAAGACGTCATCACGCGCGATACGTTCCGAGATCAGGATCGAGTCTTCGTAGTTGTAACCGTTCCACGGCATGAACGCGACGACCACGTTCTTACCAAGGGCCAGTTCACCCATATCGGTCGACGGACCATCGGCAATGACCTCGCCCTTCTGGACGGTGTCACCCACCTTGATCAGCGGACGCTGGTTGATGCAGGTGTTCTGGTTCGAACGCTGGAATTTGCGCAGACGATAGATGTCAACGCCAGCGTCGCCCAGTTCCAGATCTTCGGTGGCGCGGATAACGATACGCTGGGCATCGACCTGGTCGATGATACCGGCGCGTTTCGCCTGGATCGCAGCACCCGAGTCGATCGCAACCTTTTCCTCGATCCCGGTACCGACCAGCGGCGCTTCGGCGCGCAGCAGCGGAACCGCCTGACGTTGCATGTTCGAGCCCATCAAGGCCCGGTTGGCGTCGTCATTTTCAAGGAACGGGATCAGCGATGCAGCGACCGAAACCAGCTGTTTCGGCGACACGTCGATCAGGTCCACATTCTCACGCGGGGCAAGAGTGTAGTCACCGGCCTGACGGGTCGAAACCAGATCGTTGATGAACTTGCCATCGGCGTCCAGCGTCGCGTTGGCCTGCGCCACGGTGTGACGCATTTCCTCGGTCGCGGACATGTAGTGAACCTCATCGGTCACCTCGGCATCTTTGACGACGCGGTACGGTGTTTCGATGAAGCCATACTTGTTCACGCGGGCAAAGGTGGCCAGCGAGTTGATCAGACCGATGTTCGGACCTTCGGGCGTTTCAATCGGGCACATCCGACCATAGTGGGTCGGGTGTACGTCGCGAACTTCAAAACCCGCACGCTCACGTGTCAGACCACCCGGGCCAAGCGCTGAGAGACGGCGTTTATGGGTGACTTCCGACAGCGGGTTGGTCTGGTCCATAAACTGCGACAGCTGCGACGAGCCGAAGAATTCGCGGACAGCAGCAGCAGCCGGTTTCGCGTTGATCAGGTCCTGTGGCATGACGGTGTCGATCTCAACCGACGACATACGCTCTTTGATCGCGCGCTCCATGCGCAGCAGGCCAACGCGGTACTGGTTTTCCATCAGTTCGCCAACCGAACGGACACGACGGTTGCCGAGGTGGTCGATATCGTCCACGTCGCCTTTGCCGTCACGCAGTTCAACCAGCGCCTTGATGCAGGCCACGATGTCTTCGCGACGCAGGGTGCGCAGGGTGTCCGGCGCGTCCAGAGCCAGACGCATGTTCATCTTCACGCGGCCAACGGCGGACAGGTCATAGCGCTCGCTGTCGAAGAACAGGGTGTCGAACAGAGCCGACGCAGCCTCGACGGTGGGAGGCTCGCCCGGACGCATGACGCGGTAGATGTCCATCAGCGCGCTTTCACGGTTCAGGTTCTTATCCTGAGCCATGGTGTTGCGCATGTAGGGGCCAACGTTGACGTTGTCGATGTCCAGAACCGGGATGTCGGTGATGCCCGCATCCATCAGGTCCTTGACGGTGCCGCCGATCAGGTCGCCGTCTTTGTCATACTCCAGGGTCAGCTCATCACCGGCTTCGACATAGATCGCGCCGTTTTCTTCGTTGATGATGTCCTTGGCGACATACTTGCCGACGATGTTGTCGAAGGGCACCAGCAGGTCGGTAACAGCACCTTCGTCGATCAGCTTCTTGACCGCGCGCGGGGTGACTTTCTTGCCCGCTTCGGCAATCACTTCGCCCGATTTCGCGTCGATCAGATCATATGTCGGACGGGTGCCGCGCACACGCTCGGGGAAGAAGGGCGTAACCCAGCCTTTCTTCTTGTCCAGCTTGTAGGACACGGTGTTGTAATACGCGTCCATGATCGCTTCCTGATCCAGACCCAGCGCATAAAGCAGGGTTGTCACAGGCAGTTTGCGACGACGGTCGATACGGGCGAACACGATGTCCTTGGCGTCGAACTCAAAGTCCAGCCAGCTGCCGCGATACGGGATGATGCGGCAGGCAAACAGCAGCTTGCCCGAGGAATGGGTCTTGCCCTTGTCGTGATCAAAGAACACACCGGGCGAGCGGTGCATCTGGCTGACGATCACACGCTCGGTACCGTTCACGATGAAGGTGCCGTTCGGTGTCATCAGGGGCATATCGCCCATGAACACGTCCTGTTCTTTGATGTCCTTGACCGACTTGGCGCCGGTGTCCTCATCGACATCAAACACGATCAGACGCAGCGTGACCTTCAGCGGCGCGCTGTAGGTCATGTCGCGCTGCATGCACTCTTCGACGTCGTATTTGGGTTTTTCCAGATCGTATTTCACGAACTCCAGAATGGAGGTTTCGTTGAAATCCTTGATCGGGAAAACCGACTGGAACACGCCTTTGATGCCTTCGCCGTCTGTGGGCTGTTCTGCATCGCCGGAGCGCAGGAAAAGATCATAAGAAGATTTCTGCACCTCAATGAGGTTCGGCATCTCCAGCACTTCGCGGATTTTGCCGTAATATTTACGAAGACGTTTCTGGCCAAGGAACGTTTGAGCCATGTCAGATGTCACCTTTCGATGTTCTCAGCGGGCAAAGACACCGTCGGGCCCCGGCATCTTGCACAATCGAGACGACACGTCCGGATCAATTCGTGACCACCGTCCCGAAGGTGGCCTCCCGATCCGAAAACCGTGTCTTAGAAAACGCCCCAGACAATGAGGCCCTTTCTAAGACAGGTTCGGCTGGACCCGGATTTCTCCGGACCCAGCCAAATTTTGCGGCGCATCAGCGATGCACCTGTCGGTTGGCTTAGGCCAGCTCGACTTCGGCGCCAGCTGCTTCCAGCTTGCCTTTGACTTCTTCGGCTTCGTCTTTCGACACGCCTTCTTTGATCTTGCCGCCAGCTTCGACCAGCTCTTTGGCTTCTTTCAGGCCCAGACCAGTGATGCCGCGAACTTCTTTGATCACGTTGATTTTCGAAGCGCCGGCGTTCTTCAGAACGACGTCGAATTCGGTTTTTTCTTCCTCAGCTGCGCCACCGGCGTCGCCACCAGCTGCAACCATTACGGCGCCGCCAGCTGCGGGCTCGATGCCGTATTCGTCTTTGAGGATGGTTTTCAGTTCTTGTGCTTCCAGCAGGGTCAGACCCACGATGCTTTCTGCGAGTGCTTTCAGATCAGCCATTGTATTAGCTCTTTCCGTTTTACAGTGTGTGTTCCAACGTCAGGGTGGTTCCCCTACGCAGATCATTCAGTGCCAACCGCTTACGCAGCTTCCGCCTTCTCTTCGATGGTGGAAAGGATGCTTGCGATGTTGCTTGCAGGTGCGCCAATCGCGCCGGCGATGTTCGAAGCAGGTGCGCCAATGCAGCCAACGATCGAAGCAATAAGCTCTTCACGAGACGGCATTTTCGAAACTGTTTCGACGCCTTTGCGGTCCAGAGCGTTCTCGCCCATTGCACCGCCGAGGATCTCAAAATTCTTGTTATCCTTGGCGAAGTCCTCGGCCACCTTGGCAGCTGCCACGGGGTCCTCGGAATAGGTCAGAACGGTCATCCCTGTCAGCAGGTCGGCCATGCTTTCACACGGCTTACCCTCAAGGGCGATTTTGGCGAGCCTGTTCTTGGCAACACGCACGGCACCACCCGCGTCACGAGCACGTGCGCGAAGGTCCTGCATCTCGGCAACTGTCAGACCGGCGTAGTGCGAAACCACTACGACGCCAGAGCTTTCGAAGATTTGGCCGAGTTCCTCGACCACTTTCTCTTTCTGGGCTCTATCCACAGTTCTCTCCAAGTTAGGGGCGATATCTCACCCCGGCTCATATTTGCCGCAGCTTTCGCTCCGGCGTTCAGGTCCGTTGTTACGGGATTGGCCAAAATGCGCCCGAGGATCGTGACCCTCAGAATTCTTTGGTCTTACCCGTCTCAGGCAGGGAATTAAGGGGCCAGATGAACCCACCCACCGTCTTGGACGAAACAAAATAAAGCGCACGACGAATCGCACGCTTTATTCCGCAGGTCTACTTAGGACAGATAGGCCGGGTTTCCAAGAGGTAAAATTAGGCGGCTTGTACCTCCCGCGCAGGGGTTGCCACATAGTTGAAACTGTTCTGAGGCATCTCGGTTTCCAGAAAACGAGCCGACACTAAGGCTTGCGGATTTCGCTGCGCGCACCATAGCTACACGCTTGCTAAAACATCGCTCAATATCTGTGCGCAGAGCTGGCCAAGCATTCTGCCAACTAACCGCTATCGTGCAAATGCGGTCGCTGCTTGAGGGCACGGTGGCGGGGCGCTTTCAACCGCCGGTAAAGTCGTGCCGAAGCATAGGTGCAAACTTGCGGCGCGCAGTCCGCCAACGGAAATGAAAAAGCGGGTCCGGTATTCGCCAGTTTTCACCGTAACTCTGAGCCAGCAATGCTGGCGCGTCCTGCGGCAGCATGATTTCCCCACCATTAAGTGATTTTAGCGGGAAAATCGCGCTTTCCGGCAAGTCGTTGAGTGAGTACGGGTACACGCTAAAGCGCCCGTTTTCCGTCCATGCTGGAAATAGATCTATATCAATACCCAAATTATTTTTAACTTTGAAGATTGGTATATTACGCTTTAACGAATTGGTATCCAGGCACTCATTGGCGAGCAACTCTCGCTGATAATCAATCCATTTTTCAGCGACGCCTTCAAGCGTAGACTCACCCAGATGCACTGCAAAATCGACATCGTCGTCGTGACCAATCAATCCACCCTCTCGAACGAGACCCAACAACGCGCCAGCGTATAGAATGATCGGCCTCCCTAAACGAATTACGGGTTCAAGCTCGGCGTCAAGTTTTGAAAAGATATCATCGCCAGCCTTTTCTCCGAATGTTCTGTTATAGCCATGTGGTGTAATGTAATCGGGGTGTAGCGTCTGCTTCACGCGCTCAAAAAACGAGGCAAAGCGCGCCTCCATACCCTGTTCTGCATAGCGAATTTCCATATGCTTCAGCCTACCGTGCGTCCGGGCAGGCTTTAATCTTCTGTGGCAGCACAAAAGAAGAAATGTCTCTTCCCAATCATCATAGAGCGACTGGTTCTCCAAGCGCATTATGGGATCCTTTAGCGCCTCAACCGCAAGGCGCGTTTTGCGAGGTCGTGGTAGTGCCGTTTGGGCCGCAGCATGCGTAAAAACATGCTCGCGAAGCGACGCGAGCTCCTTGATCAATTCTGCTTCTGTCATTGTGTTTTTTCATAGATCGCGCGGGCGACGATCGCATCTTCTGTTTTATATTTTGCGAAACCACTGCCTTCGACGCCATAACACTTTCGGAATTCTGAGGCTTCCATTTTTGAATCCAGATCCGTCGCACTTACGTATCGCCGGAAATGCGGCGCCGCTATTTTCGTTGTGGCTCGGTCCGCCAACGTTCGATATTCGAACGCCACGACATCGCCAAGTCTACACCCGCTCCGCAGCGCCCGGATCAGAGCATCTTCTTCATCATCTGTGATCGCATGCAAAAAGAACCGAGCGTAAACGCAAACGGTTTCAGATCGTCGCTCGGACAACACACGCTCAACCAATCCATCTTCGAGATTGGTCTGAACAAATTCAAGATCGTCGCCGCCCTGCTTTTGTGCATGCTTTTGCGCTGACGCGATCGCTGCCTCAGACGCATCCATGCCGGTCACTTTGAACCCGTGTCGTGAAAAGAAAAAACTGTCACGGGCATTCCCACACCCTACGTCAATGACATGTGACTGCCGATCAATCTCATTTGCCACAAACGCTGCGAATTGCGACGGCAAGGTAAGCTCCCATGACCCTGCCGATTTCGCATAAAATTGGTCCCAAAAGGCGCGTCGATCTTCTGGAAGTGATTTCTGACGAATATTTTGGTTCATTGATGGGTATTCTCGAACAGCTACTACACGACATTGGGGGAACTGTGTCAGACCGCACCCCCTAGTTCAATCGCTTCTTTAGCCACCGCTGCTGAGGCATTGAATCTATGTTTGTGCGTATCGCTGCTTTTTAGTCAGCGTAGCTGTAACCGGGTTTGAAATTGGCAAAACTTCAAGATTTCAGTTGATGTGCAAGCAACCACGCTATCACACAGCTACAGCCTGTTTCTCATGTGGCACGCAATAAAAATCCCGGGCAGTTCTCACTACCCGGGATCAAGTTCTCACAGCTTAACGCTAAGGCTTATTCGCCCGCAGCAGCCGCCACGTCCAGAGTCACACCCGGGCCCATGGTCGAGCTCAGCGCGATTTTCTTCATATAGGTGCCTTTGGCACCCGACGGTTTGGCCTTCGCAACAGCCGAGATGAAGGCACGGACGTTTTCGACCAGCTTGGCTTCGTCGAAGGACGCTTTGCCAACACCGGCGTGCACAACGCCGCCTTTTTCCGCCTTGAACTGAACTTCACCACCTTTTGCTGCTTCCACAGCCGCTTTCACGTCCATGGTCACGGTGCCAACTTTGGGGTTCGGCATCAGGTTGCGGGGGCCGAGCACTTTGCCCAGACGACCGACGATCGGCATCATGTCCGGGGTTGCAATGCAGCGATCAAATTCGATGGTGCCGCCCTGAATGGTTTCCATCAGGTCTTCCGCGCCAACGATATCTGCGCCCGCTTCTTTCGCTTCGTCTGCCTTGGGGCCACGAGCAAATACAGCAACGCGCATCGCTTTGCCGGTACCGTTCGGCAGGCCAACAACGCCGCGAACCATCTGGTCTGCGTGACGAGTGTCAACGCCAAGGTTCAGAGCGATCTCGATGGTCTCGTCGAATTTCGAGGTCGCATTGCCTTTGACCAGGGAAACGGCTTCTTCGACCGACAGGTTTTCCTTGCCAGCGACAGCTTCGCGCGCAGCGCGGGTACGTTTACCGAGTTTTGCCATCTTACTTCACCTCGATGCCCATTGAGCGGGCCGAGCCCAGGATGATCTGCATTGCGCCTTCGACGTCGTTGGCGTTCAGATCTTTCATTTTGGCTTCGGCGATTTCACGAACCTGCTTCGAGGTCACGGTTGCCACGGTCTCACGACCTGGGTTTTCCGCACCACGAGGGCGGTTACGCTTGCCAACCGGCTTCAGACCAGCTGCTTTTTTCAGGTAGTAAGACGCGGGCGGCGTCTTGATGTCCATGGTGAAGGACTTGTCCTGATAGTAGGTGATCACGGTCGGGCACGGAGCGCCGGGCTCCATGTCTGCGGTCTTGGCGTTGAACGCCTTGCAGAATTCCATGATGTTGATGCCGCGCTGACCCAGCGCCGGACCAACTGGCGGCGACGGGTTCGCCTGACCTGCAGGAACCTGCAGCTTCATTGTACCAGCAAGCTTCTTGGCCATTTGGTTTTCCTTTCAACTTAGGTGAAACGCGTTTCACCCAGACTATGTTGCGTGGTCCGATCCGGGATCGCGATCCCAGCAACCTCCCACGAGAGAATCTCGCCCGAAGACGATAGGGGCGGCACTTACAGCGGAACGGCGGGGTTGGCAAGTGGCCTGCCCTGCTCTCACACATCGAATCAAGCCCCCAAGTGGGTCTCATACGCTCACGGCGTACAGATCGTTACTAACAAGGTGCGACTGACAACTCTTAAGAAATTAATATCAATGCAGAATCTGCGCGATGGTTGCGGGATGGTCGGGTTTCCGCCACCCCCCTCACCTCAATACTCGCAGCTGTGCTATACTCGACGAAATTAGTATTTTTGGTGGAGGTTAATTATGATCATCCGTTTATTAATAACAGTTGGCATCGCGCTGTCATTTGCGGCGTCTTCTCCTCAGACCGCGCGGGCCGATGCTGGCGAGATACTGGGCGGTGCTGTGGTTGGTGGCGTCATCGGCTACGCTATCGGCCGGGATCAGCAGAGAAAACAGCAGGCCCGGACGAGGTCAACAACAACACGCACCTATCGCCCCGGAATTCCGTCGACCACACAAGGGGCGCAAACCCAAACCGCGCTCAACTATTTTGGCTACAACGCCGGTCGCGTTGATGGTCAGGTCGGTCGTGGCACGCGGTCTGCGATCGAACGCTATCAGGTCTCGATGGGCTACCCCATGAATGGCTATGACTTCCAGCCCTATCAGCGCGACTTCCTGATGCAGGCCTATTACTGGGCGACAAGCGGCGGTCAGACGACAACTCAACTCGCAGGCCAACCGCTTTTGATGGAATACCGTCGGCAGATACAAACCGGCTCTGCCCTGGCTGCTGCCCCTCAGGCACCAGCACAAGCCCCAGCAACCACGATTCCGGTTGTGGTTCCTCAAGCTCAGGAACCAGAGCCCGAGGCCAAAACAACTGAAACAGCCTCTGCCAGCCTGCCAAGCCTGTTTTCCGGCGGGACCGGCGGCCCATCGCTGGCCAATCGGTGTAGCGGGGTGATGCTGCAGACCTCGACCAACGGGGGCTACACGACACTGTCAAATATGACGGATGCCGATTTTGCCCTCAGCGAACAGTTCTGCCTTGCTCGCAGCTATGCAATGGCGCGTGGCGAAGATCTGATGGCGGATATCCAGGGGCTGACGCCGGATCAGGTGAGCGCACAATGCGACTCGTACGGTGAAATGTTGGCACCGCAAGTTGATGCGCTGTCGATCAGCTCGAAGGCAGAAGCTGAAACCCAGGTACGCAAGCTTGCGCTGGACTCGGGCCTTAGCCCCGCTGATCTTGCAGCGACAAGCAAAGTCTGTCTGTCGATGGGCTACCGTCAGGACAACATGGACACGGCCGTCGGTTCCGCATTGATGCTAGTCGCGATGGGTGAGCCTGCCTATGGAGAGTTGATCGGCCACCACCTGCGCGAAGGCTTTGGTGTGCAACAGCGTCGCGATCTTGCGATGCAGTGGTACGATGCGAGCCTTTCGGCGCTGGATGCCGGTTCGCAGGCCGTCTTCCTGCCATCCCAGACCGACCGCCCGCAACTGTTGCGTGCGGCTATGGTTCAAGCGCAGTAAGTCGCGCACTCAGTCGTTTCAGCCACTGCGAGGCTGATACAAATAACGCCGCGGTGTCTGTTTGCATCGCGGCGTTCTATCTTGAGGGTGCCACTATGCCGACCCCACCGGAACCGATCCCAAAACAGGACAAGATCGACGCTTTGATCGAGTGGATGGTTGACGGTGCCCGCCCAGCTGGAAATGCGGTCGATATCATCGAAGGTATCTGTACCCGTCTGCTGGATGCCGGTGTCGCCATCGACCGGTTCGGTTTGTTCATCTGGACGCTGCATCCCAATCTGATGGGTCGACGTTTCCTGTGGAAAGCGGACGCTGGCGTTGATCGGGTCGACGCGCCGTCTCAATTGTTCAACGAGGCGATCTACACCGATAACCCCCTGCCGCATGTGATCGAGCGTCAGCAACCCATCCGCCGCCATCTGGAAGACCCCAGCTGCCCCGAGGATTACATCATTGTCGGCGAATTGCGCGAGCAGGGCTTCACCGATTATCTGGCGCAACCGCTGATCTATCTCAACGGCGATACCCATGTCTGCACTTGGTCAAGTGCCACGCCCGGTGGGTTTTCAGAGAGTGATCTAGCGATCCTGAGCCGGGTTCGCGGTCCGCTCGCCCGCCTGACCGAGACCTATATGCTGCGGCTCGACGCGACCTACCTGCTGTCGACCTATGTCGGCCGCAACAGTGGCGCCCACATTCTGGACGGTAAAGTACATCGCGGTGATGGCAGCAAAATCGAGGCCGTTATCCTGTTTGCGGATCTCAAGGGATTTACCCGCCTTTCGAATTCGGTTTCCGGCGATACGCTGGTCCGGCTGCTGAATGACACGTTTGATTGCCTTGTCCCGTCGGTCATGGACCACGGCGGAGAGATTCTGAAGTTCATGGGCGACGGCTTTTTTGCCATCTTCCCAACCAGCACGGATCTTCCGCCAAAGGTGCAGATTCAGGCCGCCATCGCAGCGGTGCGCGAGGGTGTGGCGTCGCTGGCCGAGGCCGATTTCCAGCACAAGCTAGGCGTACGGACTGCGATCCATCATGGTCGCTTCCACTATGGAAATGTAGGTGGTGGGGATCGGCTGGATTTCACGGCCATCGGTCCCGACGTCAATTTGGCGGCTAGACTTGTAGCGGCGGCCACAGACTTGGATTGCGACCATGTCCTTTCGGATACAGCCGCAGCGTTTCTGCCGGAACTCTGCGAACCGGTCGGAACTGTATCACTTAAAGGTTTTGGTGAGGATCAAACTGTCTGGCAGATGAGCACGCCCCAAACGTAAAAAGGGTGCCCATAAGGCACCCCAAACGATGGTTCGATGGAAACCAATCAGCTCTGCTTGGTGACCTGCGTAAAGTCCAGCTCGACCGGTGTTTCGCGGCCAAAGATCGAAACCGAAACTTTCAGTTTCTGGTTCTCGTCGTCCACACCTTCGACCATGCCGTCGAAATCCTCGAACGGGCCGTCGTTGACCTTGACCTTCTCGCCGACCTCGAAGCTGATCATCAGCTTGGGCGCTTCTTCACCTTCCTGAACGCGGTTGAGGATCTGGTTCACCTCGGCATCGCGCATCGGCATCGGGCGGCCCTGGGGGCCCAGGAAGCCAGTAACGCGATTGATCGAGTTGATCAGGTGATAGCCCTGATCCGACATTTCCATGTGTACCAGCACGTAACCCGGCATAAAGCGACGTTCGGTGGTGACCTTCTTGCCCCGGCGCACTTCGATCACCTCTTCGGTGGGCACCAGTACCTCGTCGATATCGTCTTCAAGGCCCTGCTCAGCCACCGACGTGCGGATCTGCTCTGCGATCTTCTTTTCGAAATTCGAAAGAACGCTGACCGAATACCACCGTTTCGCCATGAACCTGTCGTCCTTGTTTGCCTTTGGGCTGCGACGCATCGCGCCCTTCGTTGAAATCCTATTGCGTCACCCGGAATAAAAAGCGGCGCGCAGCCCGATTCGCCGCACGCCCATTCCGAATAGTCATGTCACCTACTCTGACATCGCAAGCTGTGCAAGGGGGCAGTCGCGTTTCGGCTTGCCCAAACCGGCTTAGCTGAACGCGCCGAGTACCAGTTGCAGACCGCCGCGAATGCCCAGATCAACCAGCGCAAAGAACACAGCCGTCAGCGCAGCCATGATGAACACCATGACCGTGGTCAACAGAACCTCACGACGGGTCGGCCAGACGACCTTTGCGACTTCGGCGCGGACCTGCTGAATGAACTGGATCGGGTTTAAGGTTGCCATGAGGCTACAATCTCTCTTCTAGCGGATGGGCCGGACATAGCCGGGCATTGCGGCAATTTCAAGGGCTGTTGACGCCTCTGTCAGGGCTTGGGCTTGTCATCCCATTCGTCGCTTAGGATACGGCGCGCATCGCCTTCCGGATCCTCATACTGGTTCGAGCGGACCGTGTAGATAAACGCAACCAAGCCAACCCCGCCCAAAAGCAGGGAAATCGGGATCAGATAGGCAAGCACTTCCATCAGAGTTACCTCAGCCGCAAGGCGTTCAGCGAAACAGTAATCGACGAGGTCGACATCGCCAATGCCGCAATAAGGGGTGTCGCCAACCCGGCAACGGCCAGCGGGACCGCGATGATGTTATAGACAGTGGCGATCCGGAAATTCTCGCGAATCCGACGGGTCGCCCTGACGGCTGTATCGCAAGCCTCAGCGATTGGGGACAGATCATTGCCCAGTAGCACGATATCCGACGCCACCCGCGCGGCATCCAAGGCGCTGGCCGGAGAAATCGACACATGCGCCGCCGCCAATGCCGCCGTATCGTTCAGCCCATCGCCGACCATCAGAACGTGCCGACCCTGATCACTCAGCTGCTGCACCTTGGCGGCTTTGTCTTGAGGCAAGGCCTGGGCGATGCAGTTCTCAATGCCAAGCTTGCCCGCCAAGGCCTGAACCGCGCCTTGCGTATCGCCGGAAATCAGGATGACGTCTTTGCCAGCAGCGCGGAAAGCCGCGACCGCCTCGGCAGCGCCTGCGCGCAGACTGTCGGTAAAAGTAAAGCGCGATGGCGTCCGCGATCCGATTGCGAGCCAGGCTGCGGTCTGCTCACCATATTCGCCGCCGACCCAGGCCGCTCGACCCAGCCGGACCTGCTGATCACGGTAAACGCCCTCAGTGCCATATCCCGGCACCTCAACAACATCGTGCAACTTGGCAGGCTTGATCCCGGCCTCACGCGCAGCCTTTGCAAGGGCAAGCGACAAGGGGTGCGAAGACGCTTCGGCTAATGCCAGAGCCACTTGCAAATCGCTACGCGAATGATCACCAAGGTTGGTCAACTCAGGCGCACCGGATGTTAGGGTTCCGGTCTTGTCGAACACCACCGTATCCACTTCGGCCAGCCGTTCTAACGCGGTCGCGTGTTTGATCAGCATGCCACTGCGGAACAATCGGCCTGATGCTGCAGTGGTTACCGCCGGCACTGCCAAGCCCAGCGCGCAGGGACATGTGATGATCAAAACCGCCGCAGCGATATTCAGCGCCGTCCGGATATCGCCCGAATAAATATACCATCCTAAGAAGCTGAGCGCGGAGAGTATATGCACCCCCGGCGCATAAAGCTTGGCCGCCTTGTCTGCCAGCGAGGTATACCGTGACCGGCCCGATTCAGCGATGGCTACCAGATCCGCCATACGGTGCAGCGAGGTATCTTCCCCGACTGCCGTCGCACGGATGGTCAGGGGACCGGTCAGGTTAACCTCACCTGCACTGACGTTCAGCCCGGCCTCGGCAAAGACCGGGAGGGTTTCCCCGGTCAGCAGCGACCGGTCCAACTCGGACAGGCCCGAGATGATTTCGCCATCCACTGGCATGCGCCCTCCGGGGCGAACCAGAATCAGATCACCCACGTTAAGGCTCGCCACCGCCACTTCCGCTTCGGTCCCATCCACTAGCCGGATGGCGCGCGGGACCTCCAGCGCGGTTAGTTCTTCGGCAGCCGAACGTGCCGCGGCACGGGTGCGATAGTCCAAATACCTGCCTGCTAGCAGGAAGAACGTCAGGGTCAAAGCCGCGTCGAAATAAGCATGTTCACCGCTGAGTGCAGTTTCCCAAAGCGACGTGACCAGAGCCAGCAGGATCGCCAGAACAATCGGCACATCCATATTCAACCGACGCACGCGCAGCGCGCTCCAGGCGTTGGAAAAGAAAGGCTGGGCCGAGAATGCAATTGCAGGCAGCGCAATCGCCGCCGATATCCAGTGGAACATGTCGCGCGTCGCATCGGTGGCGCCGGACCAGACCGACACCGATAACAGCATCACGTTCATCGAAGCAAAACCCGCCACTGCTAGCCGCATCAGCAGATCGCGCCCGGCCTTATCGGTTTGCGTAGCCGAAAGCGCACCCGGATCCAGTTCGTGGGCTTCAAAGCCAGCGCGCTCCAACACCGGGATCAGATCGGCGGCGCGCGTGTCCGGTGCCGCCTTGATCATCGCGCGTTTCAGCGTGAGATTGACCCGCGCGTCTTCAACGCCGGGATGGGCATTCAACTCACGCTCGACCGTAGAGATGCAGGCCGAGCAGTGGATGCCCGGCAGCGACAGCGCGATCTGCACATCCTCTGGGATTGGCCGCGCCGCTTCTGCCGGGGCTGCGATGCAGCCAGGACAGGCTGCCCGAGATGGGGTGGCTTGCGCAACCATCTCTAACCTTTCACATACAGGGGCACACGTTGTGCGAACTCGGCACCATCTTTTGCTTTGGCCACAAGGCGAATGTTCCAGTTCCCTTTGCCCAGGGCAGCTGGAGCGGCATAGGCGATGCCATCAAAAGTAAAGTCCGGCGAGAAGTCTTCCTTCACATGGGTGGCGCGCCCCACCACGGCCTGCAGATCTGCCACTTCAACAGGGGAACCGGTCTGATCGGTTATGTATAGCACCAGCAGCCCTCCGGTCAGCTCGGCCTTGATGTTCCAACCCAAGGCCTGCTGTTCCTTCAAACGTTCATTGAACTCCTGGCTGGCTACATAGGAGTTCTTCACCTCAAGCCCCGGAAAGGTCTTGATTGCACTATAAGCCAAGACAAGGTTCACCGTGATGATCACGCCAAAGGCCGCGACAAATACCGCCAATGCGTGTTTGCCTGTGAATTGACGTTCTGCCATTCTCAGCTTCCTCGTCCGTTGAAACTGGTATCCTTGTAGGCTCGCTCACCACTTTCCAGATCTTCGACCCAGATGCGAACCGAGGTGCTGTCAGCCGCCGCAGGGGCAGTACCCTGCGGAGCGGTGATATAGACGCGGGTCAATTGTGCCGTATCTGCAGTGACATTAACAGTCTCGCCTTCAACACCTTCGATTTCAATCTGCAGCGAAGGATCGCCCGCAATCGTCAGTTTGAATGGCCGATCCACGCCATGTTTGTTGCGCAGGCGTACATCATAGGTGTTACGGATCGTGCCATCTGAGAGGGTAACGAAAGTCGGGTTCCGCACCGGCGCAACCGTCAAATCGATATCCGAACGAATGAACAGCGCAAAGAGCAGTGCAAATCCGACCAGTGACCATAGCGCCGTGTACAGGATCGTGCGCGGACGCAGGATGTGTTTCCAAACGTTTTTGGGTGGCTGACCTTCGCGTTCGCGGGCCTCATCACTCAGCGCCATGTAATCGATCAGACCACGGGGCTTGCCTATCTTGGCCATCATGTCATCGCAGGCGTCGATGCAAAGCGCACAGGTAATGCATTCCAGTTGCTGACCGTCTCGGATGTCGATCCCTACCGGGCAGACATTGACGCAAGCCATACAATCGATGCAATCGCCCAGCTCGCTGTCAGCCGTACGTTTGCCTTTGCCGCGTGGTTCACCCCTCCATTCGCGATATCCGACGACCAGGGTATCCTCGTCCATCATCGCGGCCTGAATGCGCGGCCATGGGCAGGCGTAGATGCAGATTTGTTCGCGTGCAAAGCCACCGAAGAAAAATGTGGTGCCGGTCAGAATCAGCATCGTCGTATAGGCCACTGGATGCGCGTTTCCGGTGACCAGATCACGCGCCAGAGTTGGTGCATCCGCAAAATAGAAAACCCAGGCGCCACCGGTTGCGAGCCCGATGAAGAACCAAGCGACCCACTTGGTCAGGCGCAGCCGCGCCTTGCGGAAATCCAGCTTTTTCTGCCTGTGCAGACGCAGGCGCGCATTACGGTCGCCCTCGATCCAGCGCTCGACAAGGATATACAGGTCCGTCCAAACCGTCTGCGGGCAGGCATACCCGCACCAGACCCGCCCAAGCGCCGAGGTGAACAGGAACAGACCCAATCCTGCCATGATCAGCAGCCCAGCGACAAAATAGAACTCGTGCGGCCAAATCTCGATCCAGAAGAAATAGAAGCGGCGGTTCGCCAGATCCAGAAGAACGGCCTGATCCGGAAGGCTTGGACCGCGATCCCACCTGATCCAAGGCGTCACATAGTAAATGCCCAGCGTCACCGCCATGATGATCCATTTCAGATTGCGAAACGGGCCGGACACACGTCTCGGGAAAATCGGCTCTCTGGCGGCGTAGAGACTGGGGGTGGGATTGGAATCGCTCACAGGCTGGCTCCGCAACTGGCTATTCTGAGTGTGTGTTCTTCCAGATCACGAGGCAAGGGACTTTGACATGGGTCAAAACGCGCATCGTGCAGACACCTTTAGACGCGCGAATTACTGCTGGCTTCGCGCTTCGCGCCTCAGCCAGTTGATGAAGATTTTCACGGATCGCCTAAGAGCTTGTTTTTGCGTAACTATATGATACCCGCGCGTATCCGGCTCGGCGAACAGTTCGACGATGCGGCCCGCTTTGATGTCCGCTTCGACGAATTGTCGCACAGTGACGGTGACCCCTTGTCCAGACCGCAAACCATCCAGCAGCAGGTTACCGGGAAGCTGCGTACGCCCCGCGCCGCGTTCGGGTCCGACACCTCTCTCAGTCAGCCATTTTGTCCCCTCAGTCGTGCCAATTTCTTCAAGCCACGGCAACTGCGCAAGTTCTGCCGGGGACCAATCGGTCTTGTTACCCAATAGTGTGGGTGAGGCGACGATGACCATCGGCGTCTGCAACAACATCTCACACTCCACCCCCGACCAACCGCCGGCGCCATAACGGATCGCTACATCCACGCCACCCGGTTGCAGCTCGACCACCTCAAAGGTTGGATCTAGGATCAGGTTTACGTCGGGATGCGTCGCGCGGAAACTCGGCAGTCGCGGCATCAGCCAAGATGCAGCGAAGGAAGACGTCAGCGACACATGAACCGGGCGGTCCCGAGCCGAGCGAGCCAGATCACCCACAGCAGCCTCGATCGCACCAAATCCAAGCTGCAGGGCACGGGCCAGATGCTCACCTTCCGCGGTAAGTGTCAGCGCTTTGCCTGTTCGGTCCAGCAGAGCCGCGCCCAGATGTTTCTCGAGCGCGCGAAGCTGCTGGCTGATTGCAGCGTGGCTAACATTGAGCGCAGCACCGGCCTCGACAACACTTCGCTTCTCAGCGAAGGCGGCAAAGGCCCTGAGAGAGGCCAACGGTGGCAGTGATAGCCAGTCCATATGTAAACCCTACTTACACATTGAAATGGTAATTGAGTCGCATTCGGCGTGCGAAAGGTCAATCTTAAAGCTCAGAAACAACTCTGCACAGGAGGGAAACCATGCTGACCGTATTCGCCAGATCTTTTTTGAACGCGACACGCATCAATACGCCTCACATCTACGATGCGCCAAAGCCGGGCCGTCGCAAGCGGCGCTGGCTGCCCGAACATCATTGGTGGAGAGAAAACCCGCGCGATGTAAATCTGAACGATCTTTGATGCTGGGTTGAATGCCGTATCTGGACCGGCAGAGATTGCAGCCCTATTGTTTGAAAATCGGCACCGGCTGTTCTGGAAACGCGCGAACAGATGGAACAGCCGGTGCCTCGACCTTCGGGCGGGAGACCGCCCGGAGGTGTTCTTTTAACCCTTACTGACCGCCACCCAACTGGTGGACATAGGCCGTGACAGCGCGAATCTGCGCGTCGGTCAGGCGATTCTCCCACGGGGGCATCACACCAAAGCGGCTGTAGGTGACCGTCTCGGTCAGGGCCTCTTGGCTGCCGCCGTAAAGCCAGATCGCATCGGTCAGATTCGGCGCACCCTGGGAAACGTCGCCTTTGCCGTCATCACCGTGGCAAGCCGCGCAGTTGTCTTCGAACACAACCTTGCCTGCCTGCGCCGCCGCGTCATCGGTCTGGGCGTTGGTCAGGGACATGACGTATTGAACCACTTGAGTGATCTCATCCTTTTCGAGGATCTCACCAAAGGCCGGCATCTCGGAATAGCGCGCGTCGTCGCTTTCCTCGTTCCGGATGCCATAGGCGATGGTGTACTCGATATCCTCAAGCGAGCCGCCCCACAGCCAGGCATCATCCAGCAGGTTCGGGAAACCCGGCGCACCCTGCGCGCCCGATCCGTGGCACTGCGCACACCAGGTTCGGAACACAGCGCCACCAGAGTTAACTGCGTATTGTTGCAGCTCCGCGTCGGCCGAGATTTCTTCCAGCGGCGTTTCCACCAACTTGGCATTCCACGGCGCATTCGCTTCTTCGAACGCGACCATTTCCTGCTGCACCAGCTCGCGCGAGGACCACCCCAGCACACCGGCGGTTGCCGATTGAACCAAGGGCCATGCGGGGTACATGATCGTGTAGATCACGCCCCAAATGATGGTCGCGTAAAAGGTCCAAAGCCACCAGCGTGGCATCGGATTATCGAATTCCTCGATTCCGTCCCAGCTGTGACCCGTGGTGTTAGGATCGCCCGGCTGTTTTTCAGGTGTCTTACTCATTGCCGCGCCTCCTTGGATGTGGCGGGTTTGTCGTCGCCCCGACGGGGCGCTGGGGCATCAGCGTGCCGGAACGGGATGTTGGCGGTGTCCTTGTATTCCTTGCTGGCACCAGGGCGGAAAACCCAGATGATGATGCCAATAAAAAACGAGAACAGGAGCAGCAACATCCAGCTATCCGCGAACTGCCTTAGAATTGTGTATAGTTCCATCACACCCTCCTTTAACGGCTTGCGTCCGGGGTGAAGGTCGAGAAATCGACCAGCGTGCCCAGCATCTGGAGGTAAGCAACCAACGCATCCATTTCAGTCAGCTCGGGCTGACCGTCAAAGTTACGCACATTGACCTTGTCGCCATAGCGTTCCAACAATCCATCATAATCGCTGTCCGGATCGGCCTGCGCCCGAAAATCGGCCTGCGCCTGTTCAAGCATCTCGTCGGTATACGGGGTGCCGACCACGGCATTTGCCGCCATGATGTCACCGATATACTTGCCGTCTAGCTTACGATCCTCAAGGAAGCCGTATTTCGGCATCACTGATTCCGGCACCACCGATTGTGGATCGCGCAGGTGGTCCACCTGCCATTGATCCGAATACCGGCCCCCGACGCGGGCAATATCCGGCCCGGTGCGTTTGGACCCCCATTGGAACGGATGATCATACATGGATTCAGCCGCCAGCGAGTAGTGGCCATAGCGTTCAACCTCATCACGCATCGGGCGGATCATCTGGCTGTGGCAAACATAGCAGCCTTCGCGCAGATAAACCTCACGCCCCGCCAGTTCGAGAGGGGTGTAAGGGCGCATGCCCTCCACCTTCTCGATGGTGTTCTCAAGATAGAACAGGGGCGCGATCTGTACGATGCCACCGATGGTCACGACCAGAAAGCTGAAGATCAGCAGGAGGGTCGCGTTGGTCTCGAGGATCTTGTGTTTGTCGAGAATTGCCATTGCTCCGGCCCTCCTTATTCAGCCGGGACCGCGACGGTCAGGCTGGCCTCTTTGGCCGGCGCTTTCCGTACAGTCATCCACAGGTTGTAGCACATGATCAGCGAGCCAGCGACGAACATCACGCCACCTAGCGCACGCACCACATACATCGGGAACTTCGCGGCAACGGTGTCAGCGAACGAATTCACCAAGAAGCCATTGGCGTCCACTTCACGCCACATCAGGCCTTCCATGATACCGGTGACCCACATCGACGCCGCGTAGAGAACGATGCCAATGGTGGCGAGCCAGAAGTGCCAGCTGACCAGCTGCAGCGAGTAAAGACGCTCACGCTTCCACAGAACAGGGACCAGGAAGTAAAGAGCACCAAAGGTGATCATACCGTTCCAGCCCAGCGCGCCCGAGTGTACGTGACCGATAGTCCAGTCGGTGTAGTGGCTGAGGCTGTTCACAGCGCGGATCGACATCATCGGACCCTCGAACGTGGACATGCCGTAGAAGCCGACCGAAATCACCATCATCCGGATCACTGGGTCAGTGCGTAGTTTGTCCCATGCACCCGACAGGGTCATCAGACCGTTTATCATACCACCCCACGAAGGCATCCATAGGATCACCGAGAATACCATGCCAAGGGTCGAGGCCCAATCAGGCAGCGCGGTATAGTGCAGGTGGTGCGGACCGGCCCAGATATACAGGAAGATCAGCGCCCAGAAGTGGATGATCGACAGCTTGTAGCTGAATACTGGACGCTCAGCCTGTTTCGGGATGAAGTAGTACATCATACCCAGGAAACCGGCAGTCAGGAAGAAGCCCACGGCGTTGTGGCCATACCACCACTGGATCATGGCATCCTGAACACCAGACCAGACGATGACCGATTTCGATCCCCAGATGCTGACCGGGATGGTCATGTTGTTGACCAGGTGCAGCATGGCGACAGTCACGATAAAGGCCAGATAGAACCAGTTTGCCACGTAGATGTGCGGCTCTTTCCGCTTGATGATCGTGCCCAGATAAACAGCCAGGTAGGCAACCCAGACAACGGTCAGCCACAGGTCAACGTACCATTCAGGTTCGGCATATTCTTTCGATTGCGTTCCACCAAGTATATAACCGGTTGCCGCAAGCACGATGAACAGCTGATAGCCCCAGAACACGAACCATGCCAGGTTTCCACCCCAAAGTCGCGCAGCGCTGGTGCGCTGTACGACATAGAACGAAGTTGCGATCAACGCGTTACCGCCAAAGGCAAAGATAACCGCCGATGTATGTAACGGCCGCAGACGCCCGAAATTAAGATAGCCCTGCGCCCATTCGAAGTTCAGCGCCGGAAAGGCTAGCTGGAACGCAATAAAAGTCCCCGCCAGGAACCCGACTACCCCCCAGAATGCGGTTGCGATCACGCCGTAGCGGATCACGTCATCCATATACTCACCAGAGCGGTCGACGAGGATATCTGGCTCTTCCGTGTTTCTAAGCGTCCAGATGAACAGACCGCCGGCGATCAACATCACCAGAATCGCGTGCACCTGATACGCCAAATCCCGTGCGTAGTTAGAGCCGATGGCTGCGAACAGCACCACCAGCCCAAGCACGATCAGCTTGATGTAATTTGACATATTGCGTCCCTTTGCCATGCCTCGCGCGATTCTTCGTGTCACGCGAAACCTTTTTGACTGCATGCTGTAATGCAGCGAGGTCGCCTTTGACGCTTTGATCTGCATCAAGACAAGCCCCTGTTTTCTGTGAGAGGTATTTTGCAGAAACAGACACGCGCTGGCAACGGACAGCGCCGGAAACATGAGGTCGACATGGCATATAAATCCCTTCTGACGGTCATGACGGAAACCAAGCTTTCCCAATGCGCGCTGGCGCAGATGGTGGCTTTGGCAGAAGGGCAGGATGCCCATATCGAAGCGTTGTGCCTTGGCGTCGACCGCAGTCAGACCGGTTATTATTACGCCGGTGCAAACGCGTTGATCCTGCAGGAGACCCTGAGCCGCGCCAATGCCGAAGCGGATGAGATACTCGCCTACGCTCAGGATTATCTGGGCAAGTCGGGGGTGCGCTGGTCAGCCGAAAACGGGGTGGCTCAGATCGCTGATCTCGGGCGACATGTCGCACGTCGCGCACGCTTTTCGGACCTCGTGGTATTGCCGCGACCTTATGGAAAAGACCGCGACGCAGAAGCGGAACCCATCGTCGAGGCCGCCATGTTCGAAGGCCATTCGCCGGTGCTGTTAGTGCCCGATGATAACAAACCGATTTCGGCCCCAAAAACCGTCATGGTGGGCTGGAACGAAAGCGTCGAAGCGATGCGCGCCATCCGTCGCGCGTTGCCATTCTTGAAGCAGGCCGAACTCACACGGATTGTTGTGATTGATCCACCGCGTCATGGGCCGGATCGATCGGACCCGGGCGGTCTGCTATCTCAGATGCTGGCGCGACATGGGGTGAAGTGCGAAATCGACGTGCTCAGCAAGACCATGACGCGCGTCTCAGACATCCTCAATCGCCACGCTGCCGATACCGAGGCCGATATGATCGTTATGGGGGCCTATGGCCATTCGCGCTTTCGCGAGGCCATTTTGGGTGGCGCGACCCGCAATATGCTGGAGCAATCAGAAATCCCCGTGTTTCTGGCCCACTGACGACGCCAACGAACGCAAAAGCCGCCCGTCTCTGGAGCGGCTTTATGTCTTGCGGATCAGGCCGATCAGGAACAGCAGGATCACCGCGCCGATAGTGGCAAAGAAGATCGAAGAGATGAGCCCTCCGCCAACCGCAAAGCCCAGGGCGGGAAAGATCGTGCCCGCCAGAAACGCACCGACAATCCCGACTATAATATTCCCGATCAGGCCGAACCCACGCCCTTCCATGATTTTTCCCGACAGCCAGCCAGCTATCGCGCCGATGAACAGCATGGCGAGTAAACCGCTAAATTCCATAAGGGACTCCCAATTGTTCGAGGGCGGCGGGCTGAGGCATCAGACCAGAAATCCGCCATCGGTATCGTCGCCCGCCTCTTCCATTAGGCGCCCCATATCGGGGATTGTTACATGGCGTTTACCTTCCAGAGTAATGACCTGATCTTTCTTCAAGGCGGAAATCTGCCGGCTGACAGTTTCCAGGGTCAGCCCAAGATAGTCGGCCATCGCCTCGCGCGTCAGTGGCAGGTCAAAGACAATCGGAGCTACCATTCCGGCTTGATGAATCGATGCGTCCCGGCGCGCGATGATCGAAAGCAGGCTGGCAATCTTTTCCCGCGCCGTCTTGCGCCCAAGCACCAGCATCCACTCACGGGCCGCATCCAATTCGTCCAGCGTCATTTCCAGCAGACGCTGCGAGATGTGCGGCGTCGTGATCATCATGTCCTCGAACGGCTTTTTGCGGAAACAACACATCATTAGATCGGTGGTCGCCACCACGTCGTATGGCGCGTTGTCTCGTCCAGGGCGACCCACGAAATCGCTGGGCAGCAGCAGGCCGACCATTTGCCTGCGCCCATCCTCCATCGTCTGTGTCAAAGACGCGATTCCCGACACGACCGAGCCGACAAAATTCATCGGATCGCCGGACCAGATGATTGTCTGCCCCGCCTCAAAGCTGCGGTAGTACTTGATGTTCTCAAGCTCTTCCAGCTCGTCCTTTTCGCAATGCGCGCACACCGCACGATGCCGGATCGGGCATTCTGCGCAATTGGTGTGGTCGAATTGGGCCTTGAGTGTCATTCGCGCTTCCATTTGATTTCGGTCAAAGTACCCTGGGCCCTCCAGCTATAGTCATATCTTTATGACACTGAAACCTCAACTGGCACGGCTTGGACTTTTTGACGCGAAAGTACCGCGTTACACAAGCTATCCCACCGCACCCCACTTCAGCAATGACGTTGGGGCCGATCTGTTTAGCGACTGGATTTCCGGGATTGCTCCGGGCAGTTCAATCTCGCTTTACATCCACGTACCCTTCTGCCGTCGGCTGTGCTGGTTTTGCGCCTGCCGGACACAAGGCACCCAGACTGATAACCCGGTCATTGCCTATGTCGACGTGCTAAAGGCCGAGCTGGACCTGCTGGCGGCACGCCTGCCAGAGGGTGTTACATTGTCGCGGCTACACTGGGGCGGCGGTACGCCGACGCTGTTGAATGCAGACCTGATGCGGGATCTGGCCGCGCGAATCCTTGAGATTGTGCCTTTAGGCCCAGACGCCGAGTTTTCCGTCGAGATCGATCCGAATGAGATCGACGAAGCCCGGCTGGATGCACTGGCCGAAGCCGGGATGAATCGCGCATCGATCGGCGTTCAGGATTTTGACGACGAAATCCAGAAAACCATCGGTCGCATTCAAAGCTATGACACCACCCGCGAAGCTGCCGAGATGATCCGCGCGCGTGGTATATCCAGCCTGAATGCGGACATCCTTTATGGCCTGCCCCACCAGACCAAGGCACGCATGACCGAAAGTGTGCAAAAGCTGTTGTCGCTGAACCCTGACCGGGTCGCACTCTATGGCTACGCGCATGTGCCGTGGATGGCCAAGCGCCAGCAGTTGATTCCATCGGATGCCCTGCCCACACCGGAACAGCGACTGGAACTTTTTGAAACCGCCCGGCGACTGTTCCTATGGGACAATTATGCCGAGATCGGGATTGACCATTTCGCGACGCAGGACGATGGGCTGACCCATGCGCTGCGCGCTGGTCGATTGAAACGGAATTTCCAGGGCTATACAGACGATCAAGCTCCTATTCTGATTGGCTTGGGTGCCAGCTCGATCTCACGCTTCCCGCAAGGATATGCGCAAAACGCACCGGCAACCTCGGCTCATACGAAGGCCATACGCGAAGGGCGGTTCTCGACGTCGCGCGGGCATTTGTTCAAAGGTCAGGATGTTCTACGGTCTCGTCTGATCGAAGCATTGATGTGCGATTTTCAGATCAACTCGGCCGAGATTCTGCGCGATTATGACATTTCAACTGCGGAACTGCAGCAAATGTACGCAACGGCAAACGCGGCCTTCGACGGGTTGCTACGCGTGGATGAAAACGGATTGTTCATACCGCCCGAAGCACGTGCGCTGACCCGCATGATCGCGCGCAGCTTTGACACGTATGATCTGAGTAAGGCTGGGCATAGTTCCGCGATCTGAACACTCTTCGGCAGGTCATTTTTCGCGACCTTCCCTTACAAACCGGCACGGGGGCTTGACGCATGCCTTCGGTTTTCTCCACACTCAAGGGGTGGAGAGACCCACCTCTTCACAGCCTGAGGCAGGCAAACGCAGACAGTTCTTGCCGACGCGCATGCGTTCGACAGCCCTTTTCGTGCAGCCATACTGCAACCTGAAAGAGGGACAGCACTCATGCGCGTTTTCACCGTCCTCGGCCCCAGCCAATCGGGCAAATCCACCTTGGTCGAAGCGATCAGCCGCCTCGACGGGCGGCCCACCACATTCGATGTTGCCGGAACCGTGCATCTGCACGGTTTTTCTTATTTAAACGAACCGTGGTGCGCGGTGGACGTAGACGGAGGCGGCGATGCGCTGGCCTATGTCGGCCCAGCCATGGCGATCTCGGACGCAGCAGTTGTGGTTGTCCCACCTGACCCCGATGCCGCCGTTCTGTGTGCCCCGTATCTAAGGTTGGTCGAAGAGGCCGGCATTCCCTGTTTTTTATTCATCAACCGCATGGACAGCCCTAACGGTCGCATCCGCGACATCGTTGCTGCACTGCAGACCTATTGCACCCACCACATCGCTCTGCGGCAGGTGCCGATCCGGGACGGAGACACCATTATCGGCGCAGTCGATCTGATCTCAGAGCGCGCTTGGAAGTATCAGGAGGGGCAGCCCTCGGCCCTGATCGAGCTACCGCAATCAGCGGAAGACCGCGAACAGGAAGCACGCACCGAGTTGTTGGAGACCCTATCGGATTTCGATGACAATCTGCTGGAGCAACTGATTGAGGACAAACAGCCCCCAAGCGACGAGGTCTACGAGCTGGCCGCACAGGTCTTGCAGAACCATCAGCTTATCCCGGCCTGCCTAGGTGCCGCGAGCCATGGCAACGGTCTGACCCGCTTGATGAAAGCGCTGCGTCATGAAGCACCTGAATTCAACATTGCAGCTGACCGGGATGAGGCCGAAGAAAACGCCCGTGCCATTGCTGGCTTTGCGGATGTGAAGAAGCATATCGGCAAGATCACCGTATTGCGCGGTCTGGGCGACGGCGTGAAAGCTCATGAACCCCTTGGTGGCGAAACTGTTGGAAATCTGACAACCTTGGACGCCAAGACACAGATCAGCGCGCTTGAAGCCGGACATATTGGCCTTGCTGTCAAATCCGACCACCTTAATCCTGGCTTCATCTATGACAGCGCGGCGGCAACGCCGTTGCCGGAATGGGCCTCATCCCATCCTGCCGCGCATCGTCAGGTCGTATCACCTGCGCATGAGCGAGACGACGTGCGCCTGTCGAATGCGTTGACCCGACTGGTTGAGATCGACCCCGGCCTGCATCTGGAGCAAGACGAGCTGAGTGGTCATTCCATTCTGGGCTCACAAGGTCCGCAGCATATGCGGCGCGTGACCGCCAAACTCGCCGAGGATTTTGGCATCGAGATTGAGGCCGAAGCCGCCGGAACCGCCTATCGCGAAACCATTCGCACAAAGGTCGATCATCGCCATCGCCACCGCAAGCAATCCGGCGGTGCGGGGCAGTTTGCCGATGTGGTCATATCCATCGCTCCGCTGCCGCGCGGCTCGGGGTTCCAGTTCGAGGAAGTGGTGAAAGGCGGGGCCGTACCCCGGAATTACATTCCTTCGGTTGAACACGGGGCCAAAGACGCATTGATCGAAGGGCCTGAAGGCTTCCCAGTTGTGGACGTCAAGGTGACACTCAGCGACGGCAAACACCATAACGTGGACAGTTCGGATTATGCTTTCCGCACTGCAGGCAAGAATGCCGTGCGCGAAGCGTTGCCAGAGGCGAAGCCCGTCGTCCTGCAACCTATCCTGAACGCCGAAATCCATCTGCCCTCAACCTTCGTCGGCGATCTTGTCCCGACGATCAGCTCGCTGCAGGGGCAGGTTCTTGGGTTTGAAGGCAACCCCAACGCCTCAGGCTGGGAAATATTCAATGCGACACTCCCCGCCGTGGCCGAGGATGAACTGCACCGCACACTTGCCAGTGCTACCCGCGGGACCGGTTGGGTCAAACTACAATTCGATCACTATGAAGAGCTACGCGGCCCCATTCCCGCGTCAGCCAAAAACAAGGAAATAGCCTGACATCAAAGGCGCGGGCTGCGTATCAGCCCGCTGCCGCGATCAGTTCGCGCGTGTAATCGGTCTGGGCGTGTTCGAACAAATCTTCGGCAGCGCCCATCTCGACGACATCGCCGTTTCGCATGACGATTACGTTATGTGACATCGCGCGCACGACCTTCAGGTCGTGGCTGATAAACAGGTAGGCCAGCCCGTATTTCCTTTGCAGGTCACGCAGCAGGTCAACGATCTGCACCTGCACGGTCATGTCCAGCGCACTTGTAGGCTCGTCCAGAACCAGCAGCTTGGGCCGCAACACCATGGCGCGGGCGATGGCGATCCGCTGGCGTTGCCCGCCGGAAAACTCATGCGGATAGCGGTCCATCGCAGAGGGGTCCAATCCGACCTCGTTCATCACTTCGGCCACCAGATCGCGCGGGGCGCGATGAGGATCGACCTTATGGATGGCCAACCCCTCGGCGATGATCTGCATGCAGGTCATCCGCGGGCTGAGGCTGCCGAACGGATCCTGAAATACGATCTGCATGTCCTTGCGCAATCGCCGCAACTCGCGCGTTGACCAGCGGCGCACATTCTGGTCGCGGAAAGTGATCCCGCCCTCGGACGCGATCAGACGCATGATCGCCAGCGCCAGCGTCGTCTTGCCCGAGCCGCTCTCCCCCACGATCCCAAGCGTTTCCCCGGCACGGACGCTGAGGGTCGCGTCGTTGACGGCCTTCACATAGCCTACAGTCCGTTTCAGGAAACCGCGCTGGATCGGGAACCAGACTTTCAGGTGATCGGTGCGGGCTACCTCTTCGGCATCCGGGGCCACCGGGTCGGGGTGCCCGGACGGCTCGGCCTCCAGAAGCTTGCGAGTATAGGGGTGTTGCGGGTTGTCGAAAATCTCCGTTGTCACTCCGGCTTCGACGATTTCACCGTCCTTCATCACGCAAACCCGGTCGGCGATGCGGCGGACGATGCCAAGGTCATGGGTGATGAACAACATCCCCATGTTCTCGGACTTTTGCAGTTCGGCCAGCAACTCCAGAATCTGCGCCTGGATGGTGACGTCCAGCGCCGTTGTCGGCTCATCCGCGATTAAAATGTCCGGCTTGTTCGCCAACGCCATCGCGATCATCACGCGTTGACGCTGCCCGCCGGACAACTGGTGCGGATAGCTGTCGAGCCGTTCCTCGGGGTCTCGGATGCCGACCTTGGTCAGCAGTTCTACAATCCGTTTCCGCGCCTCATCGCCGGTAACGCCCTGATGCAGAGCCAGCGATTCCGCCATCTGTTTCTGGATCGTGTGCAGCGGGTTGAGCGAGGTCATCGGCTCCTGAAAGATGAAACTAATGTCGTTGCCGCGCACGTCCATCAACCTGTCTTCGGACGCGCCGATCATCTCTTGCCCTTCATAAGTGACCGAGCCTTCGACAATTGCGCTATCACCCAGCAGCGACACAGTGCTCAACGCCGTCACGGATTTGCCCGAGCCGGATTCGCCCACCAAAGCCACCGTTTCACCCCGGTCGACGGTAAAGGACACGCCTTTGACTGCCGCACTCACCTGCCCGTCCTGCCGAAACGAGACCTTGAGGTTGTTCACATCCAAAAGGCTCATGAGAAGGTCTTTCTGGGATCAAACGCATCGCGGACGCCTTCAAAAATGAAGACCAACAGCGACAGCATGATGGCAAAGGTGAAGAAGGCAGTGAAGGCCAGCCACGGCGCCTGAAGGTTCTGTTTCGCCTGCAAAGTCAACTCTCCAAGCGACGGTGCTGAAGACGGCAAACCGAAGCCAAGGAAATCCAGCGAAGCCAGCCCACCGATGGTTCCAGTCACGATGAACGGCATGAAGGTCAGCGTGGCGACCATCGCATTAGGCAGCATGTGGCGAAACATGATCGTCATGTTACCCACGCCCAGCGCCCGCGCGGCACGGACATACTCCAAATTTCGTGCCCGCAGGAATTCAGCGCGCACGACGCCCACCAGTCCGGTCCAACTGAACAGGATCATCAGAATCACCAAGAGCCAGAAACTTCGCCCAAGAATCGCGAACATGATGATAATGACATAAAGCGAGGGTGTCGCCGACCAGATCTCGATAATACGTTGGAAGATCAGATCCAGCCAACCGCCAAAGAACCCCTGAATGGCCCCAGCAAAAATGCCGATCAAACTGGCCACACCGGTGACGAGTAAAGTGAACAGGATCGACAGGCGGAAGCCATAGATGACACGAGCTAGCACATCTCGCTTGGTGTCGTCAGTGCCGAGCAGATTCTGACCATTGGGCGGCAGCGGTGCAGCGCCCGGGCGGTCCACGCTGGTGTTGAAGGAATACGGGATTGGAGGCCAGATGGCCCAGCCTCGCTCAAACCCATCCGCTTCGAACGTGCCCGCCTTGATTTCGTCGATAATACCTTCGGGGTCGTCGAAGCACTGATCCAATCCGCCGCTATCGATCAGGCACATGACCTCGGGGTCGCGATAGATCGCCTCGGTCTGGAAATCACCGCCGAACTCAGTCTCGGCGTAAAAGTTGAAGACAGGCGTGTAGATTTCACCCCGGTACTTTACCAGGATCGGTTTGTCGTTGGCGATGAACTCGGCAAACAGCGATAGGCCGAACAACACCGAGAAGATGATCAGCGACCAGAACGCCCTGCCATTGCGCCGGAAGTTGCGCCAACGGCGCTGATTGAGAGGGGAGAGTGCCATTTACCCCTCCCGCTTTTCGAAATCGATACGCGGGTCAACGAGCACATACATCAGATCGCTGATAATGCCGACGACCAGCCCCATCAGGCCAAATATGAAAAGCGTACCAAAAATTACCGGATAGTCGCGCGCCACTGCGGCCTCAAAGCCCAGACGCCCAAGACCATCGAGCGAGAAAATGGTTTCAATGATGATCGATCCACCGAAGAACACACCAATGAATACAGCAGGGAAACCTGCAATCACGATCAGCATCGCGTTGCGGAAGACATGACCATACAGCACCTTACTTTCACTCAAACCCTTGGCGCGAGCGGTCATCACGTACTGCTTCTTGATCTCATCCAGAAACGAGTTCTTGGTCAGCAGCGTCAGCGTTGCAAAGGCCGAGATGGTCAGCGCGATTATCGGCAAAGCGATGTGCCAGAAATAGTCAGTAATCTTCCCAAACAGGCTGAGGCTGTCCCAGTTGTCCGAGGTCAAACCCCGTAGCGGGAAAATCTGCCAGTAAGAGCCACCGGCGAACAACACCAGCAGCAGAATGGCAAACAGGAAACCGGGGATCGCATAGGCCACGATGATCGCACCGCTGGTCCAAGTATCAAAGCTCGACCCGTCCTTGATCGCCTTGCGGATACCTAGCGGGATCGAGACCAGATAGGCGATCAACGTCGACCACAGACCCAGCGAAATAGACACCGGCATCTTTTCCAGCACCAGATCAATCACACTGATCGAGCGGAAATAGCTCTCGCCAAAATCCAGCGTCAGGTAGTTGCCCATCATGCCCAGAAAGCGTTCCAGTGGCGGTTTGTCGAAGCCAAACTCTTTTTCCAGTTCAGCGATGAATTCGGGCGGAAGGCCACGCGCACCGACGTATTTGTCATCAAAGGCACCACCTGCGGTCTCGGCCCCAGCTCCGGCATCGCCTCCACCAGCGAACCCAGCAAAGACGTCGCCCTGCCCTTCGATCTGCGCGATGATCTGTTCAATGGGACCACCGGGCACGAACTGCACCAGCGTGAAGTTGACGATCATGATGCCCAGAAGGGTCGGAATGACCAGCAACAGGCGTCTTAGGATATAGGCGCCCATGTTATCGCAGCGCGCCTTTGGCTTTCAGGTCAGCCTCTTTCTCGGGGTTGATCCACCACAGATCGAGATACCCAAGCGAGAATGGAGGCAGGTTTTCAGGGTATTCGTACATGTCGTAATAAGCCGTCCAGTAATCCGCCACATACCCATCGGGAATGACGAAGAACTCATAACGCAAGACACGATCCAACGCCATCAGCGCAGCATCCTGTTCTGCCTGATTTGTCGTGTCGAATGACGCTTCGATCACAGCGTCAACAAGCGGGCTGGCAAGACCGGCAGGGTTGAACAAGCTGAACGCGGCTTCCTCCGATCCGTACATCTGACTGAGACCCCCGCCGGTCGACAGGAACGAGCCGTAGCGGTTCGAATATACCATATCATAATCACGCTCACGCCGCCGCAGGGTGAATTGAGAAGGATCTACCTTCTCTGCCGAAGCATCCACACCGATCGACTGCAGGTTCTGCACATAGGTCTCGATCATGGTGGCGGTCGAGGTTGGAATGCTCGACGCATACGGAATATTGACCTTCAGCGTCTGCCCATCGGCATTGCGGCGTAGATTGCCGTCGCCGACGGGCCAACCAGCCTCGTCCAGCAGTTTCGAGGCTTGCCGCAAATTGCGACGGTCGTTCAACCGAGCTGGATTGGATTCGTGGACGACAAGCGCAGGCTCGCTGAACACCTCGGCCGGAACCACATCACCAAGCGTTTCCAGAAACGCCAGTTCGGCACCCTCCGGCACGCCTGTCGCTTCAAGATGTGTCCCCTGCACAAATGAACTGCGCGGTGCGTTCAGACCGAACATCAGCGATTCATTTGCCCATTCGAAATTGAACGCCAGCGCCAGCGCTTTACGCACATTCTTGTCGGCAAATTGAGGCTTGCCCAGATTGAAAACGAAACCCGACGGCGTTGGTGGGCTACCATCCACGATCTCGTCCTGCACGACAAACCCTTCGCTGAGTTTCGGGAAATCGTAACTAGAGGCCCAGAGCTTGGGGTCACTTTCGATACGCATCGTGTATTCGCCCGCCTTGAACCCTTCGAAGGCGGCGGTTTGATCCGCGAAATACTCGATCCGGATAGTGTCGTAATTGTTGCGGCCTATGTTGATCGGCAGATCCTTGCCCCAATAATCGTCGCGACGCTTGTAGACTATACGACGGTTGATGTCATAGCTGTCCAGTTTGTAAGGACCTGAACCAACGGCGACCTCCAGCCGCGGTTCGTCCAGACGACGGCTTTCATCAGCCTCGAACCAGGCTTTTGAAAATACCGGGGTCGACCCGACGGTTTCGATCAACCCGCGCCGGGTGACATCCGGACTAAAAGTAAATTTTACAGTGTGGTCATCCAGAGCTTCAGCCCCTGTAACCATGCGCCCGACGGCTTGCGCATAAGACGGCAAACCCTGCTCAATGAACAAACGATGACTATAGACGACGTCTTCGGCAGTCACCGGGGTGCCATCCCAGAACATAGCTTCGGGGCGCAGATTGAAGATCACATAATTGCGCCCTTCGTCATATTCCATACTTTCCGCAACAACCCCATAATACTGCCCGACACTGTCCGCGGTGCTTTCGATCAGCGGGTCATATTGAAGCGTGGTCAAAGCGCCTGCCCGCCCCTTGCGCGAATAAGGGTTCAGGGAATCAAACGTACCTGAGCCCGCCAAAGACAGCTCTCCGCCCTTTGGTGCGTCTGGGTTGACGTAGTTCAAGTACGGATAGTCGGCCGGATAATCCAGATTTCCGAAATAGGAATACCCGTGGCTGCGCGTGACGCCCTCTTCATTGGCACGGGCAGGATCGCTGCTGCACAGAACCAATGTCGCCGAAATCCCCAAAGCCGCAGCCCAAGCGTGAATTCCGGTAAAGCGCATCTGGGGCAGAAGGGGTTTCATCAGGCTCGTCCTCTGAATTTCTGTCATCTTCATTGTCGTGCCCGCCAGCTAAAGGTCCAGCACTGTCAGTTGCAAGTTTAGAATGCGTGAACGCTTTGTGAAGTTCTTCTCAGACAAAAAATAAAGCCGCTGCGCAAGGCAGCGGCTTTCAATCCTGCAAATCTGATCAACAGATCAGTTGCCGATGGTCTGCAGATACGCAATCAGATCGGCGCGTTCTTGTGGTTTTTTCAGGCCAGCAAAGCTCATCGAAGTGCCCGAGATATAGGCGCTTGGGCGTTCCAGGAACGCGTCCAGGGCTTCGGGTGTCCAGTTGCCACCATGCGCCTGCATCGAGGCCGAATAACCGGTAAAGCCTTTAGCTGAGGCAACCGGGCGATCTACGACACCATAAAGGTAAGGACCTGTACCATTGGCGCCGTCTTCCAGTTTGTGGCAAGCGGTGCACTTGCGGAATACGCGCGCGCCTTTTTCCGGATCGGCTGCAGCCAACATATCTTCAAAGACTACTTCTTCGCCGTCCGCGCTTTCGCCCGAGCTTTCGGTTTCGATAATGTAAGCAGCTTCGGCAAGATGGCTGTCAGAGCTATAGAGGACATCCGCCCCCCATTTTGCCAGAAGCAACACCAGGAAGGTGCCAAACAAGCCGGCTGCGGCTTTGGTAACTGTCATCGTGTCGAACATTTTGATCGCGTGTCCATTTCAGCTGTCTGCGGGGTGTCTAAGGCTTCCCCTGAGAAGACGCAAGGTATAGACACCGCGACTAAACGCCCAATTCAAGAACTTGTTGCACGGAAACGACCAAATGACCAATCGCATAGCATTTCAGGGAGAACCCGGCGCATACAGTCACGAAGCCTGCCGGAACGCGCGACCGGATATGGACGCCCTGCCCTGCCGCACTTTCGAAGATGTGATCGAATCAGTGCGCTCAGGTGAGGCTGATCTGGCCATGCTACCGGTGGAAAATACCACCTATGGTCGTGTGGCCGATATTCACCGCCTGCTTCCGCATAGCGGGCTGCACATCATCGACGAAGCATTTGTGCGCGTGCACATCAACCTGTTGGGCGTACCGGGCGCGACTCTGGCGGATATCACTGAGGCGCATTCCCACCTCGTCTTGCTACCACAATGCGCAGGTTTCCTGAAGCAACACGGAATTCGTGGCAGGGTCAGCCCGGATAATGCTCGTGCCGCACGCGAGGTCGCCGAGATCGGCGACAAACACTCCGCAGCGTTAGCCAGTGAGCTGGCAGGTGAGATTTACGGCCTCAACGTTTTGGCCCGTCACATTGAGGATCAGGGCGACAACACGACCCGTTTTCTGGTGATGTCTCGTGAGGCCGACGAATCGCGCCGTGGTGATCACGGCATGATCACAAGTTTTGTCTTTCAGGTGCGTAACATCCCGGCAGCGCTGTACAAAGCGATGGGCGGATTTGCCACCAACGGAATCAACATGACCAAGCTGGAAAGCTATATGGTCGACGGGTCCTTCACCGCGACCCAGTTCTATGCCGATATCGTGGGTCATCCATGCGATCGAAATGTGCAACTGGCGATGGATGAGCTTGAGCATTTTACCACCAACGTAGAAGTCCTCGGCGTTTATCCGGCGGCGCAACCTCGTGGATAGTGCAGGCAATCGGCTCGCCCCTTCAAAGGAACGGCCTGGATAGGCGGGGCAGCTACGCTTGCAGCTTAGAACGATAACTTGAATCCTTCGGTGCGACATCCTGAAAGTGCGGCGGATTACGGGTTGGTCACTCCGGTCCCCATGCGATAGACCTTGCAAATCGCGCCATCCATCTGCCGGTACTCTCTGAACCCCATCGCCTCATAATAGCCAAGGCCGTCGGAATTGTCGGCCCCGATCGTAGCATCGATAGCGGGCAATCCCTGCTGCCTAGCAGCTTGAAGAGAACGTTTGAACAACGCCCGACCGATACCACATCGCGCTGCGGACGGTTTGATATGCGTCCCAATGATGCCCCACCCGACCGCAACGCCATACGGGTTGTTTCGGGTGGCAAGCTTCAACGACTGGAAACCCAGTATCTGTCCGTCCGGCGCAACGGCAAGGCTACACTGAATCCGCTCAGGGTCGCAGATGTAATGCGTCAGTGCAAAGGCGCTGTCGGCGGGCTTGGTCCGCTTTCCAGCCGCTACAAGCGCTGTTAGCACACCGGACAAGCCATCCGCATCGGCTTCGACAGCGTCGCGTATGATCGGTCTCATTAAAGTGCTCATCTACTTCTCGGTTGTCAGACACCATGGAGGTGTCGTTCCTCCATATCGCGCGCGAATTCGCTGAGACGGGTCTGGAACTGCCGCCTGAATCGGGATTGCCCTAACTTCAGGGATTGAAGCAATAGGCGGGCGGGCAGCGTTTTCGCACCCAGCGATGTTTCAACGCGCAGCCGTGTCCGACGTTGGGAAAGCGCCAAAAGCTCGATCACCGTGTCGCCGTTCATTCCCTTGCTGCTGGACTGGAACCGCATCAAGGACGGGCGGTCGCATTCAGTCATCTCGATAATGATATGACGTGGCTTGCCACGTATCTTGAATTCGGTCTCCCAGGTTATTCCGGCCTGCGGCACAACCGACCCCGTGACCCGACGCACATCGACCCCGCGCCGCAAGGCTTTGCGTTCGAAGCGTTCAAAATCCGAGACCATGTTGAAGACCGTCTCGATTGGGACATCGATATCTTCCTGCGCTGAAAACTGCATGATTGCTTTTCTCTGCCCTAGATTGGGTTCAGTTTCTCGTCAGTCCAACGTGTCTGCAAGCCAGTGTTGCAACAAAAAGTGCGCAATCGCACCTTTTCGGGCAGGCAACAGCTTAGGGTGATCCCCAGCGAAGGCCTGCATCATCTCGGTCCGTGTGACCCAGATCGCATCCTCGATCTCGACCGGATCGATCTGGATATCGCGCGATAACGCCTCGCCTGCGCATCCAAACATCAGGGATGCGGGAAAGGGCCAGGGTTGGCTTGCGAGATAGCTCACCGCACCCACGGGCACGCCCGCCTCTTCCATCACTTCGCGCCGCACAGCGGCTTCCAGCGTTTCACCGGGCTCAACAAAACCAGCCAAAAGCGAATACATGCCTTCAGGCCAGCCCGGAGAGCGCCCCATCAGCACCGAATTGCCATGGGTAATCAACATGATGACCACAGGATCGGTGCGCGGGAAATGCTGGCCGCCGCAGGCCGGGCAACTGCGCTGCCATCCACCCTGAGACATCTCGCTGCGGGCACCACATCGGGCACAGAATTGATGCGTTTCGTGCCAGCCGATCACCGCCTTGGCGGTTGCCGCAATCTCTGCGTCTCGTGGGTTGAGGCGTGTCATGATGCGGCGCAGCTCGGCAAAGACACACCCCTCGGGCAGATCAGGGTGCTGCTGTTCGCTGCGGTCGACAAAATCTCCGACACCGGATAAATCCAGCCCTTCAGCCGCCCAGCCCGAGATGTCCATGGCAAAAAGCGGCGATCCATCCTCGGATTTTCCAAGGAAAATCGGTTGCTCGATCACACCGCCCGGGCCCTGTTCGAGAATCTTGTGCGTCATCGGAAGCCGGACGAGCCGGTCCAGTGCCTCACCCTCAACCAACATTTTGCCGCGCCACAGCAACACACATGTTGCCAAAGGGTCACGATAAACCTGTGCCAGTTTGTCCGCGTCGCCGCGCAGCAAACCCGCCCGATCCAGTGCCGAGCCGCCAAATGTCACCTGTTCTGCGCGTTTCATGCCTGCCGTTCCTGACTGCCGCGCAAAGGGCTGCCACGTCTTACCTGATCGTGCAACGGGTATCGACCAAACATTTTTCGACCCTGCCGCGGAATGACCGCAGCATCGCCCCGGAAATTGCATTAAATCGACCTCATGGTGGAAACGTTGGCACACTGACAGCTAGAAGTTGAAGATATTGAAATCAAAGCATTTAATGCGACGACGAAGAGATGCGGGTGATAGCGCACGGATTCGAATCCTTGCAACATCCGATCTACACATGCACCTGACGTCATATGATTACTATTCGGATCGCCCCGAACCTGCGATTGGTTTGACCCGTACCGCCAGCCTGATTCACGAGGCGCGCAGACAGGCTGAACGCGACGACGCCCTTGTGCTGTTGTTTGACAATGGTGATAGCCTGCAGGGAACGCCATTTGGCAACTGGGCAGCTGAACACGTGCCAGACGCCCATCCCCTGCCACGCGCGTTCAACACGTTGAACTATGACGCGATCGGATTGGGTAATCACGATTTCGGATTTGGGCTGGAACTCGTCAATCGCATCGCTCGCCAAACCGCCTGCCCAATGATTTGCAGCAATATGCAAACCACTCAGACCGAACAAGGTTGGGATGCACACACGATTCTGCATCGGGTTGTCAGACTAAATGGACAGGACACCGCAATCCGCATCGGGGTTCTTTCTGTTTTGCCCTCTCAAACCGCACAGTGGGAAGCACATCTGCTAACGGACCGGGTCGTGGTAACAGACATTCTGGCCGCTGCGCGGCGCGCTGCTGAATATCTCAGCGTGCAAGGTTGCGACCTGATTGTCGCCCTTGCGCATACCGGACTGGGATCGGCAATGGCCGAGCCGGATATGGAAAACGCGATCATCCCGCTGGCTGAGATGCCGCTGATTGATGCCGTCGTCGCAGGCCACACCCATCTGACACTGCCCGGAAAGGCGCATGATGGTTATCCATTCGTCGACAGTACGCGGGGGCTTGTCCATGGAACGCCGGTTGTCATGCAGGGTTGGGCCGGGTCTCATCTTGGGATCATTGATCTGACACTGCAAAAAGATACCACCGGCGATTGGCGCATTACAGGCAGCCATGTCGAAGCACGGGCAATCGCTCAATCGGGTACAGAAATACCCGAATGCCAAAGGATCACAGAGCTGTTTGCGATCGGCCACGCTGCGACGCGCAAAAGGGTGACCAGGCCAGTGGGCACAATCCCACACACGCTGCACAGCTACTTCTCATATTGCGTACCGGATCGCGGCCTGGCCTTGGTTGCGGCGGCTCAGGCCGCTGCCCTACGCCCGCACTTGGTCGATACCGACTGGGCAGATTTGCCGATCATATCGTCAGCCGCCCCGGCAAAGTTCGGCGGGCGCGCAGGAAGCAAGTACTACACTGATATCCCCTCAGGCGAGATTTCAGTTCGACATATCGCCGATCTCAGTGTCTTTCCTAATGAATTGCGCGCGGTGCTGGCCTCAGGTTCTCAGATTCGGGACTGGCTTGAGATGTCAGCCGGGCTGTTCCATCAACTTGGCTCAGACGCCCCGATCGATCTTGCCGATCCTCAGCGCACGGGCTTCAACTTCGATGTCCTGCATGGCGTCACCTACCAGATCGATCTTTCGCAACCGGCGCGGTTCGATACGCTCGGTCGAGTGATTGATCCGGCATTTTCCCGCATTCGCAACCTGGAATTCGATGGGCGGCAGATTGCGCCTGACCAGAGTTTCCTTGTCGCCACCAATAACTACCGGGCCAATGGCGGTGGTCATTTTCCAATTGCGCGACAAGCCCGTACGATTGACCTGCCTCAGATCAGCATACAGGATATTCTATGCAAATACGTCGCGGGCACATTGCCCGCCGACCCACTCGCGCATGCACCACGCCCCTTTTCTTTTGTACCAAACCAAAGGCAGGGCGCGATCCTGACAACGGGGCCGCGCGCGCTACACCATGTTGCAGAGCTTGCTGAGTATCATCCACGCATTCTGCCCAACGATGCGGATGGTTTCATGCGTATTCATCTGGCCTTCTGACGGGTTGCCATTTTCAGGGGATGCACCTATATCGGCTTTGAGAGGTTGGCGCGGGCGAGCGCCTCGCCAACCTGGTCAGGTCCGGAAGGAAGCAGCCACAACGAGCCCCGCTTGGGTCGATGTCCAACCTCTCACTTAGAACCTATCAGCCGCAGGAGGGCGTTTATGATTGTAGCAAAAACCCTTCGGGCAGACCGGTTCTGATCCTTTCCGATCAACTGATTGCCTGAACACGTCGCCGGCGGATGCGCGATTGCCATTCGACGGGATTGCTGTTTCTGATCACAGGCAGACCAATGTTACTTTCCTTATCGGACCTCGGATGGTCCTCTCATTTCGCGGCTCAGCATACGGCTGATCCGTCACTTCTTCCGTATCGCATCTCGGCCGTACACCGGGATCGACTGATCGGGCTGAGCCCTGAAGGTGAATCGCCTTTGTTATCTCCGGATCAATCAACCGGTGCATATGCCGTCGGAGATTGGGTTCTGGTGGATGAAAACAAACGAATACGCCGTATGCTAGACCGGCGAAGCCTGCTTCAACGCCGAGCGGCAGGTACCGGAGCTGCAGCGCAGTTGATCGCTGCAAATGTAGACGTGCTATTCATCGTCAGTTCCTGCAACGCCGATTTTAATCTGCCACGATTGGAGCGGTATCTTGCGCTGGCGCATCAGGCAGGCTGCTATCCGGTGGTCGTTCTGACCAAATCGGACATGTGCGATAATCCGAGCCTTTATGTAGATCAAGCCCAATCGCTCGCCCCGTTTCTGACGGTACTTGCGGTCAACGCGCTGGATCACGGCGATCTCGAACAAGTTCTGTCGTGGTGTCCGAAAGGACAAACCAGCACCTTGCTTGGATCATCCGGCGTTGGGAAAACGACGCTCGCCAACGGGATGACGGGGCAGGATCAGGCCACCGCAGGTATTCGCGAAGACGATGCGCGCGGCAGGCACACAACAACGGCACGCGCCTTGCATCGCATGCGCAATGGCGGCTGGCTGATCGATACGCCCGGCATGCGCGCGTTACGTCTGCTAGATGCACAAGAGGGGTTGGATGAGGTGTTCTCGGACATCTCAGACCTCAGCCTGAATTGCCGCTTCTCGGATTGTCAGCACGAGACAGAGCCCGGATGTGCGGTGCAGGCGGCAATCGACGCTGGTACGCTTGATCCCGCGCGGCTGGACCGCTGGCGCAAGCTGCGGCGTGAAGACCAACACAATTCCGCTTCGGTGGCGCAGGCCCGCGCCCGCGACAAGGCGTTCGGCAAGATGGTGCGCAGCGTGATGCACGAGAAAAAATCCCGCAAAGGGCTATAACGAAGCTGGGCAACGGCCTACCGGTGCCCAGCGCTATCAGGCGATCAGCCTAGGCCAGACTGCCGCATTCCGTCTTGCGAATGCACCGATATGGCCGATCTTGGATACTCCGAATTCGCTTGGTGCAAGCAGATGGCGCCCGGCTTTGGGTCCATAGAGATCGGCAAGACGCCAGACAGCATCCGGCGGCACCATTTCATCATCTGCGAAGGTAAACAGATCGACACGTTTGCCCAAGTCTTCCCAGCGGGCGGCGGGCAGTGTCGTGTCGATCTCTGGCACATAGCTTTTGGGGGCGGTGCACCATTTGCGCCATTGCCAATAGACTTGGGCAGGCAGGTCCGATCCAAACCCGACCAACCGTCCGGGCAGGTAGCCAAGCGCCTTGACCACCAGCGGCGCGTGACCAAACCAGAACAACGCCGCCAAAGCGCGATAAGGCCAAGGGTGATCCGCCAGCGTTACCAGACCCGAACAGACACAGATCATCCTGTCAATCTGATCGATATCGGGTTGGATCGGGCCAAACATTCCGCCCAAGGAATGACCGATGCTCCATAGCTTGGCCTGCGGAAACCGTCGGCGCATCTCGGCCCGGGCGGATGGAATGTCGATCAACGCCCAATCGGCCATGGTGACATTTGACCGCTTTTGCGAACCCACCAAAGAGTGACCAAAATCCCGGTAATCGTAAGTCAGGCAGGCCATGCCCTGTTCTTCGGCGAGCCATCGGGCGAAGTACTGATAGTAATCCCTCGGCACCCCAGTCGCACCGTTTATGACGACCACCTTTTCGGGGTCGGCAACCGGACGGTAAAGCCGCGCCGACAACATTGCCGGGTCGGACGGGATCTGAAAATCCTCGGTCACAACCGCCTGCTGTGTGTCCAACATGGTGCCCTCCAATACCGACTGAACTGATCAGTTCACCCGAAGCGCCTCAAGTCAAGGTTGACGTGGCTGGACCGTACGTCACTTGCCTGACGCAATCTTCTTGACTCGGGCACGGCGCAGCCGATAGCCATGTCGCGATGGTTCTCGCGCCCAATCGGGCCGGGATGAAAAGGGAACACGGTGCGGTTCTGCCCGGATAAATCCGGAAAGAACCTAGTCCGAGACTGCCCCCGCAACTGTAAGCGGAGAGCAATGCCGAGATACCACTGGCCTTGAAGGCTGGGAAGGTCGGCAAAGCGATGACCCGCAAGTCAGGAGACCTGCCATCAGATGTAGAACCGAAACTCGGGCGGGGTGTCCGGGACGGGTTTGATCGTGCTCCGCAACGACCAACCTGTGCCACGCCCGCGCCTTGCGCGCGGAGGGCGCATTGATGATCTGGAAGACCAAAACACACGAATTCGCGGCGACCGTGTGCCAACGTACTGGCGCACCCTGCCCCGCATTGGCACAGATGGCGCGGGCTCTGACGCAGACCATGTCCGCCACAAAACCGGTCACGAAAACTGAGTTTGAGATTGAAGGCACCATAGATCTGTCGCACTGCCCGGAAGGATGCACCGCCCGCTTTCGCGCCCAATGCGACCAGATACGTGTATTCTGCGGAACCGATCCTGAAATCGATACCGGCCGGCTGGATGACTACGCAGACATGATGTTCGGAACCGAGTACCGCAGCCTACCCGCAGACCTGCTAAGGAATCCTCCTTGCGCCATGCTTGAGGCTTCGCTTCTGGTGCAGCACAACGGTGGCGAAATCTCGCCACATGTTGGTGTCTAAGCCGTCAAACGGCTTGAACACGGGCCGGTTCAACGGCCCAAAGCATCTGGGCATTTGTCTCGACTGCGCAAGGACGCACCGTACGCAATCGCTTCAATGCCGCCTCAGGCCGTTCACCGCATTCAACCATCAGACGCAGAACCACCATCCCGGATCGGCCACAGCCACCACGGCAATGCACTAGCACACGGCCACCACCTGACAACGCCTGACGTGCGGTCGCGCCAACGCGGGGCCAGCGGTCCAAAATCTCTTTGGGTGGCGTGCCAAAATCTTCGATCGGCAAATGCACCCATCTGCTGGCACGCCCCTGAATATCAGCGCCAAAATTCCGCGCACCATCCTGAATCATCTCGACCTCAGTGGTCATCGAGATCACAAGTCCCGGCTTCCAGTCTGCGATAAGATCAAGGTCTTCTGCATACGTTCCTCCACGCCCAGGCATCGAGGACAAGGCCAAGGTGCCTCCGCCAACCTGCAACGCATAAACCACCAGTTGCGACATAATCTCCCCCCAAACAAACTTCACCCAACAACATACTGGTCCAGTAAATAGAATAGAGTGGATTTTAGCCGCATACCCACGCATTCCAAAATGAAAATCGTCCCGGCTGGCTGTGGACGCGGGCGGCGAGGGCCTCTACGCTGCGGCGTAACGCGAATCCGACAGAGCAGACATGACCGAGACGCCCAGCCCCGCCTACCAGGTTCTTGCCCGCAAATACCGCCCCGAAACCTTTGCCGATCTGGTCGGTCAGGACGCCATGGTGCGCACTCTGAAAAACGCCTTCGAGGCGGACCGGATCGCGCAGGCCTTCATCATGACCGGCATCCGCGGTACCGGCAAGACGACGACCGCTCGGATCATAGCCAAGGGTATGAACTGCATCGGTCCCGATGGCAGCGGCGGCCCTACAACCGAACCCTGCGGTCAATGTGAACATTGCGTGGCTATCATGGAGGGCCGCCATGTCGACGTGATGGAGATGGACGCCGCCAGCCGCACCGGTGTCAATGACATCCGCGAGATCATCGACAGCGTACGCTATCGCGCTGCATCCGCGCGCTACAAGATCTATATCATCGACGAGGTTCACATGCTGTCGACCAGCGCTTTTAACGCGCTGCTCAAGACGCTGGAAGAACCCCCCGAACACGTGAAGTTCATCTTTGCCACCACCGAGATTCGCAAGGTCCCGGTGACCGTCCTGTCCCGTTGCCAGCGCTTTGATCTGCGCCGGATCGAGCCGGAGGATATGATCGGACTGCTGCGCAAGATTGCAGGTGCCGAAGGGGCACAGATTGCCGAGGATGCGTTATCGTTGATCACCCGGGCCGCCGAGGGATCGGCGCGGGATGCGACCTCACTGCTGGATCAAGCGATCTCGCACGGGGCCGGTGAAACCAGCGCGGATCAGGTGCGCGCGATGCTGGGGCTGGCCGATCGGGGCCGGGTGCTGGATCTGATGGATATGATCCTGCGCGGCGATGCTGCAGGCGCGTTGACCGAGCTGAGCGGGCAATATGCCGAAGGGGCTGATCCACTCGCCGTCTTACGCGATCTGGCAGAAATCACGCATTGGGTTTCGGTGGTCAAGATCACCCCGGATGCCGCCGAAGATCCCACCGTTTCCCCCGACGAACGCGCCCGAGGTCAACAAATGGCCGAGGCTCTGCCCATGCGAGTCCTTACACGCTTGTGGCAAATGCTGCTGAAAGCGCTTGAGGAAGTTTCCGCCGCACCCAACGCAATGATGGCTGCGGAAATGGCCGTGATCCGCCTGACCCATGTGGCCGACTTGCCCAGCCCGGAGGAGCTGATCAAGCGTCTGCAAGATACGCCTCCGCCGCCCAATGGTGGCCCCGGCAAGGGAATCGGTGCGCCGGGACATGCTCCTGCCGCGCCACAGGCTGTGGCCCGACCGGCCTATGCCGCATCGGGAATCGGCGGCAACGCAGGCGTGCCAACGGCCGCGCTAGCCCAAGATGTGCAGGCAGCGCTGGCACGCTATCCAACATTTGAACATGTGGTCGAACTGATCCGAGCCAACCGGGACGTGAAGTTGTTGGTCGAGGTTGAAAACGGCGTGCGTCTGGTATCCTACCAACCGGGCAGGATCGAGTTCGCCCCAACCGACAACGCCCCGACCGACCTGTCACAACGATTGGGCGCGTCGCTGCAGCGTTGGACAGGCAACCGGTGGGCCGTTTCTATTGTCGCTGAGGGCAACGCACCGACCATTGCCGAGGTACGGGACGCTGCAGACTTGGCCCTGAAAGCCGAGGCTGAACAGCATCCTCTGGTGCAAGCAGTGCTGACTCATTTCCCGAAAGCGCGGATCAAGAGCATCGAAACCGCAGAACAACGCGCCGCTCAAGTCGAAACCGAAGCCCTGCCCGAGGTCGAAGACGAATGGGACCCGTTTGAAGAGGACTGACTTTCGAGCATAAGCGCACCTCAACCAAATGCTCCCGCACCCGCCACGGGCCATCGGCTGGCGCCGACCTGAGCGGCTATGGGCCCTGCAGCGCGCCTTACGCACTGCCGGGCCCAACGGGAGGAAAGGTCTTGCCAAAGACCTTGACGACGGGCGGGAGTATCCTGACCTCTTGTGCCGCGCGGTTACGCTTCGTATCTAGGCCACAAATCGAGTGACAGGAGATTACCGATGCTAAAAGGTTTAGGCGGCCTGGGTGACATGGCCAAGATGATGAAATCCGCGCAGGATCTGCAGACCAAGATGACTGACATGCAGGAAGAGCTGAACACCATCATGGTTGTCGGCGAATCCGGTGCCGGGCTGGTCAAGGCCACCGCGACCGCCAAGGGCGAGTTGAAAGGTCTGGATATCGACCCGTCGATCTTTAACGGTGACGATAAGGAAGTAGTCGAAGACCTCATCCTCGCCGCGATCAAGGACGCCCAAACCAAGGCGCAGGAACGTTCGCAGGCAGAAATGGCCAAGCTGACCGAAAGCATGGGCCTGCCCGCAGACATCAAGCTGCCGTTCTGATACACCCTCCTGACGGATCTATGGCCGGGGCGTGTTTCCCTGGCCCAATTGCGAGGGTCTCACGGTGAGTTCGAACAGTGACATCGACAATCTGATCGACCTGATGGCCAAGCTGCCCGGTCTCGGCCCCCGCTCGGCCCGCCGCGCAGTCCTGCACCTGATCCGCAAACGCGCCCTGCTGCTGACGCCGCTTTCTGACGCCATGCAGCAGGTAGCCGTAACTGCCCGTGAATGCCTGAACTGCGGCAATGTGGGCACCACTGATATCTGCGACATCTGCAATGATGAGGCCCGCGCAACCGGAGAACTGTGCGTAGTCGAAGACGTCGCAGATCTTTGGGCGATGGAGCGCGCCGGGGTCTTCAAGGGCCGCTATCACGTTTTGGGCGGCACGTTGTCGGCTTTGGACGGAGTCGGCCCGGATGAATTGCGCATCCCCCGGTTGAAGGACCGGGTTGTGGCCGAGAGTATCACCGAGATCATCCTCGCCCTGAACGCCACCGTCGATGGTCAGACCACCGCCCACTACATCGCGGATCAGTTGGAGGGGCAGGTTCGTCTGACATCCCTGGCACAAGGTGTGCCGATTGGGGGCGAGTTGGACTATCTGGATGATGGGACGATTACGGCGGCTTTGCGGGCGAGGAAGGAAATCTGACAAAGTGTGTTCGGCATGCACTGTCAATCTACACTAGAAATTAGCTTGTGGGTAATTCAGGAAACCGCATTGACCAAGTACCCCGATCTGTTTGTCCTAAGACATGGCGAAACCGAGTGGAATACCTTGGGCAAGTTTCAAGGCCGCAAGAACTCTCCGCTAACGGAAACCGGTATCTATCAGGCGCGGCAGCAGCGGGAGATACTTGGCCGTATCCCCAACCACCCTAAACGCGTGTTCGTCAGCCCGCAGGAGCGGGCGCAACACACCGCAAGGCTGGCGATTGCACCCCAGTTTGATTTCGCAAACGATGACCGGTTAACGGAAATCGCATTTGGCCAATGGGAAGGCGCGACGCGGGAATTCATTCGGACTCAAATCGATTGCCCATACGAGTCCTATCATTGGTATTTTCGCAGCCCGGATGGCGAAAGCTTTGACGAGATCTATGAGAGGGTACAATCGTTCTTAGACGAGCAAGACGAATCCGCAATCGTGGTGACGCACGGGGTTACGTCACTGATATTGCGCGGGATTTGGCTGGGCCTTGGCATCAACGATCTGTTAAAACTTCCCAGGACCCAAGGATGTGTTTTTCGCCTGTCAAACGGCACCGAGACGATCTTGACCAAGACGGGTAGTTTGCAATGATCTTGGCGGATAAGTGTTTTTGGTGTCCTTTAGATTCAAATCTCAAATTAGCTTGAAAAACGAACAGAGTTAAATTCCACTGAGCGAAAGACTTGGAGCACATAATGACCCGCCTTCTCGCACTCACCTTAGCCGCCTTCGCCGCCACTGCCGCCCTGTCGCAGGAACTTATCGACAAAGGTTTTGTCGAAGGCTGGAACATCATGATGGACCCCAATCTTGGCAATGGGTGCCTGATACAAACCGTTTATCAGGACCTCTCGGTGGTGCGGCTAGGCTATGACGCGTTGGATAATCGCGGGTATTTCACAGTTTACAACAAGGCTTGGGGCGACATTAAACCGGGGGAACAATACCCAATCCGGTTTGAGTTGGACGGCAAGAGCTTTGATGCCACCGCCATCGGGTTCAAGCAGGATCGCGTGCCCGGCGCGACGGTGTTCTTTACGGACCGGAGTTTCGTCACCTCGATTGCGCAGAACAAGACCATGACCGTCTACAATCCAGAAGGTCAGACCGTCATGGCGATTGATCTGAAAGGCACCGCCAAAGCGCTGGATTATGCGCGCGACTGCCAGAACAAAAAGCTCTAACGAATCGGATCAAACACCGCGTCTTTAGCGGTGCAATCACGGATCACGTCGCGGCCACAGGGCACCGGGTCAAGATTGCGGGACAGGCATAGGCGGACTTCTTCGATATAGCCTTGCTTACAGGTGATGGTGATCATGTCAGGCTCGAGCGTGGGATTGGCCTTGAGAAAGGCCTCTTCCACCACCGAAGCGGGCAGTTTGACCGTCGCGTCCAGCTTGCGGAACAACTCGGGGCGCGCAACTCCTGCATAAGCCTGCCGCGACAGGGCGAAATAGTCGGGTGCACTGAGGCCCGAACAGGTGCCGTGCTTTTTCCATTGATGCCAGGCCAACCCGGATGAGCCCTGAATATCCTCCATTTCCCGCGTCATGCGGCGTGTGGGTGGCGCTTCGGACGTGCGACAATACGAAGGCCAGCCCTGATGGAATTGCGGCCAGAGCCCATGCAATATCCACCCATGATCGTGTCGCGTGTCGCACTGATCCGAGCCGCGCGCATCGCCTTCGCGGGCGCACCAATTGGGCGACCAGCTGAGCGACAGGACGTAGTAGTCAAAATCGCCCGCCTTTTCGCCCTCGGCCATCGCAGCCATGGCACTCAGCACCCACAAAATCGCCCAGCGCATTCGCCTCTTCCCTTCTTTAGCTGTCGCGACTATATAGGCCCCAAGTTCCCCGACAACGGAAACCTGCCCCATAGCTTCGGGGCCGCCGAATTCCGGCGACGGGACAGATGTATTTATAGGAGACGGGCTGATGGCAAAACCGCTTATGGCCAAGGCAACCGCCGTATGGCTGGTGGACAACACCACGATCAGCTTCAAGCAGATCGCGGATTTCGTAGGCATGCACGAGCTGGAAGTGCAGGGTATTGCGGATGGTGATGTGGCTGCAGGTGTCAAAGGGTTTGACCCGATTGCCAACAACCAGCTGACTCAGGAAGAAATTGACACCGCGCAAAACAACCCGCTGCACAAGCTGAAGCTGAAATTCAATCCGGCGGCATCAGGCGAAGAGAAACGCCGTGGTCCGCGCTACACCCCGCTGTCCAAGCGTCAGGACCGTCCGAACTCGATCCTGTGGCTGGTCAAGTTCCACCCGGAACTCAGCGACGGCCAGATTGCCAAGCTGGTCGGCACCACCAAGCCGACCATCCAGTCGATCCGCGAGCGGACGCACTGGAACATCTCGAACATGCAGCCGATCGATCCGGTTGCCCTGGGACTGTGCAAACAATCCGAACTGGATGCCATCGTGCAAAAGGCCGCGGCCAAGAAAGCAGCCGAAGGTGGCGTGATGAGCGATGATGAGCGTCGCAAACTGGTCTCGACCGAACAGTCGCTCGAGATGGATTCAGCGCCCAAGATCCCGACCGCGATCGAAGGTCTCGAGACATTCTCGTTGTCCGAGGACACCAACGAAAAGGAAGACGAAGAGCCCATCGTCGATGCGGATAGCTTCTTCAACCTGCCCAAGGGTGGTGGTGATGAAGAAGACGAAGACGATCTGCGCCCCTGAGATGCGCATGGTCCCGGCCTCGAATAGCCGGGACCCGATTTTTTGGGTGATTTGATGCTAAAGGTTCTATCCTTATTCTTCGACGCGCATCGTGCCGTTTCAATCTATGTGTTCCTGAAATCCTGGTGGTTGGCCATTACAGGTGCCGTAGTGATGATCGCGATAGTCGCTGGCTTGCTGTTGCTGAATGACGACGGCAAGCACGAGCACGAGGCGTTTCTCACCGTCGCGGTTTTGTCGGCGACACCGATCAATGGCGATCTCAAGAACGGGGTCATTGCTTCGGTGCGCTTGCCGGATGGCTCAGCAGCATCAATCACTTCGACCGAAGGGCCGATTGCTCAGACAGTTGGAACCCAAGCCTGTATCGAGAAACGGGTTTTCGTTGAAAGTGGAGAGCCAAGGTATCGGTTCAAACTGCCACGATATTGCGAAGCTAGCTAGAAAAGCAAAACCGCCCGGTGGCTCAACCGGGCGGTTTTTTGTTTAGATCATTTGAAACAGGATGCCTGCTACGATGGCACCGCTGATGCCCAACCCCAGATAGGTGGCAAAGACGCGCGGTTTCACCAGTGACCACACGGCCGCCATCGCAGGTATCGAACTGACGGCACCGGCCACCATGAATGACATCGCAGCACCCGCACTCATACCCTGCTCCATCAGACCCGCAAGAAGCGGTGGTGCGACGTAAGAGTTCAGATAGGCAGGCATTCCGACCAAGGCTGCGATGACGATTGGTACAACACCCTCACCACCAACAACGCGGGCGATCAGGTCTGCCGGAACATAGCTGACCAGCAATGCTTCGAGCACGTAGGCAAATGCCAGCCATTTGAGCAGGAACAGGCCATTGTGAACGAACTCAACCCGAAAGCGCGTCCGACGGTCAGGGTCTTGCCAGAACTTCCAGACGGGTTTGTCATCTTGCTTTGGTCCGCAACCGCAGCAACCAGCGGGTTTGTATTCACGCAACGGCTGCGCAAAGGCACCTCCCCGCATCAGGGTGCGCACGGCAAACCCGCCCAACAAACCCAACGCGACAGCGGCAACCGCTTTACCAATTGCAAACGGCCAACCCAGCGCACCCGCAGTAATCAGCAACGTCGGGGGGTCGATCAACGGTGAACTGAGCCAGAATGCCATCACGGCCGACAATGGCGCACCCAGAGCCAGCAAGCCTGCGATGAATGGGATCACTTCGCAGGAACAAAATGGGGCCAGCCCGCCAAACAACGCGGCCAGAAAGATCATCCGTGTCTCGCGACCCTCAAATGCACGGGCGACCATCACTTCGGCCCCGGTTGCCTTCAGGTATGATAGCAGCAGAACAGCAAACAGGATGTACTGGCCCGTATGCGCAAGCGCTTTGGCTGCAAAACTCACGACCTCGGTCCAGTTGCCCGGATCAAGAACGGCCACCAGCGCCAGTATGACCACGATCAGAGCCCAGGGCGTTTTGATCAGGTCGATCAGGTTTCTGGCAAGTGGCTTGGGGTTTTGGGTCAGTTCAGCCATCGTTTGCGGCCTTTCCGATTTCGTCTGCGCAGCATTCACTTAGGATGAACTGCGCCAGGTTTCTCAATTCGTCAAAGCACGCGCGGTTGATCGTGCTACGCCCGATCTTCTCTTGCTCAACTACTCCGCCAGCAGCCAGAAACCGCAGATGATGCGCCAGAGTCGAGGGCGCGATTCCTGTCCTCGTTTGAATTTCTCCAACGGTCAGGCCTGCTTCCCCAGCACGAACCAAGGTCTTAAGAACCTTCAATCGGGCTTCCGAGCCCATGGCAGAGAAACCTGCGGCAGCTTCTTCCCACATCTTTTTTCTCCATTAAACTAGATTTCTGGTTATTTAGTTTAATTCGTATCCTGCGTCAACCACACGTGTGCGTAAAACTCCCAACATGGTTCGCAGGGCCATAAGTCCAGATTGCCACCGCCTTAGGTCCAACCTATAACGATGCAATGGGTATTTCGGTCGACACATTCTTTTTGGAACGCAATGGGCAAGGCACCTTACAGGCGCAGCTGCAACAGCTGATTGCCGAAGGCATTCTATCAGGACGCTTCCACGTCGGGGAAAAGCTGCCCTCGTCCCGTAAACTTGCTGCCCATTTGGGTGTCAGCCGGATTACGGTCACGCTTGCCTATACTGAACTGCTGGCCAATGATTACCTGACCGCCAAAGGCCGGTCGGGATACTATGTTTCAGAAAATGCGCCAGTGCCGCCGACCTACACGCCAGTGCGGCGCGACACCGAAGTGGTTGACTGGGATCAGGCGTTTGCTCGCCGTTTCTCGGGCGGTGATGTGCTGACAAAACCCAGCAACTGGCGTGACTACCGCTATCCCTTCATTTATGGCCAAGTCGACAGAAAGCTGTTCGATCATGCAAACTGGCGTCTCTGCGCGGTTCGGGCGTTGGGACATAAGGACTTTGATTCTCTGACCGGGGACTATGTCGATCAGGACGACCCGCTGCTGCTTGAATTCATCGCCCGGCATACTCTTCCCCGCCGTGGAATTGTAGCCCGGCCCGAAGAAATCTTGATCACCCTGGGCGCTCAGAACGCCCTTTGGCTGGCGTCTCGCATATTGCTGAACCGGAACCGTAGGGCAGCGATCGAGGACCCCTGCTATTACGCCCTGCGCGATCTTCTGATTCACTCGGAATGCAAGCTGTCTTATCTGAAGGTCGACCGGGACGGGTTGCCCCCGGAAACGATCCCAGATGATACCGACGTCATATTCACCACCCCCAGCCACCAGAGCCCGACAACCGCGACCATGCCGGTGGACCGCCGACATGCACTGCTGCGTCGTGCACGTGAACTTGACGCCATGATCGTCGAGGATGACTATGAATTCGAAATGTCATTTCTCGGGGCCCCGTCACCGGCGCTCAGGTCAATGGATCGCGATGGGCGGGTGATCTACGTGGGCAGCTTTTCCAAGTCGCTGTTTCCGGGTCTTCGATTGGGCTACATGGTCGGGTCCGAACCCTTTATCCGTGAAGCGCGCGCCCTGCGATCTCTGGTCTTGCGTCACCCTCCTGGCCACATGCAGCGAACTGCAGCCTACTTCCTATCGCTCGGCCACTATGATGCTCAGATCCGGCGCATGTCTAAAACGCTGCAACGCCGTCGCGAAGCGATTGAGGAGGCAATTGGACAATATGGTCTGACTGTTGCTGGGCGCGGGATGTTGGGCGGATCATCGATCTGGATGCAAGCGCCGCTGCATGTAGACACCAGCAAACTGGCCCGAGACCTGCAGCGCCAAAGCGTCCATATCGAACCGGGTGAGGCATTTTTTTCAAGCCAGAACAGGCCAAAGAACTTTTATCGGCTGGGCTACTCTTCAATCTCGTCGGATCGTATCGAACCGGGAATCCAACAGATTGCTGAAGCGATCCGGCGTTCTTAAGCACTCTGGACTTAAACCGCTACCGGTTCTGGCCCTAACGCCACAGACACCCGTACGCCAAAACCGATCAGAAAACTGGGTGCAAAACCCCCGTTCCATCCTTCTATGATCGGAGATTACGCAGATGAAGATGACCACCGAAGAAGCCTTTGTAAAAACCCTGCAGATGCATGGCATCGAACATGCGTTCGGTATCATCGGCTCGGCCATGATGCCGATCTCCGACATCTTTGGCAAAGCAGGCATCACTTTCTGGGATTGTGCCCACGAAGGGTCCGGCGGCATGATGGCCGACGGCTATACCCGCGCAACCGGCAAGATGTCGATGATGATCGCCCAGAACGGCCCCGGCATCACCAACTTTGTGACCGCCGTCAAAACTGCCTATTGGAACCACACTCCGCTGCTGCTGGTCACTCCGCAGGCCGCAAACAAGACCATGGGTCAAGGTGGTTTCCAGGAAATGGAGCAGATGCGCATGTTCGCAGACTGCGTTTGCTACCAGGAAGAGGTGCGTGACCCCAGCCGTATGGCAGAGGTTCTGAGCCGGGTGATCATGAACGCCAAGCGCGCCTCGGCACCTGCGCAGATCAACGTTCCGCGCGACTTCTTCACTCAGGTGATCGACATCGAGCTGCCTGCTGTTGTTGAGTTTGAACTGCCTTCGGGTGGTGCAACGGCCGTATCCGAAGCTGCAGCTCTGCTGTCGAACGCAAAGAACCCCGTGATCCTGAACGGTGCAGGCACCGTTCTGTCGAAAGGCGGCATCGAAGCGTCGAAAGCACTGGCCGAGCGTCTGGACGCTCCGGTCTGCGTTGGCTACCAGCACAATGACGCTTTCCCCGGCTCGCACCCACTGTTCGCTGGCCCACTGGGCTACAACGGCTCAAAAGCCGGTATGCAGCTGATCAAGGAAGCAGACGTTGTTCTGTGCCTCGGCACCCGCCTGAACCCCTTCTCGACCCTGCCGGGTTACGGAATGGAGTACTGGCCTGCAGATGCAAAGATCATTCAGGTCGACATCAACCCCGACCGCATCGGCCTGACCAAGAAGGTCTCGGTTGGTATCGTGGGCGATGCGGCGACCGTTGCCACCAGCATCCTGAACCAACTGTCCGACACAGCCGGTGACGAAGGCCGCGACGCGCGCAAGGCTAAGATCGCCGAAACCAAATCGCGTTGGGCGCAAGAGCTGACCTCGATGGACCACGAGCAGGACGATCCGGGCACCACGTGGAACGAACGCGCGCGCGCTGCCAAGCCGGACTGGCTGAGCCCGCGCAAAGCATGGCGCGCGATCCAGTCCGCGCTGCCGAAAGAGGCGATCATCTCGTCCGACATCGGCAACAACTGCGCCATCGGCAACGCCTATCCTTCGTTTGAAGAAGGCCGCAAGTATCTGGCCCCCGGCCTGTTCGGCCCCTGTGGCTATGGCCTGCCTTCGGTCATTGGCGCGAAGATCGGCTGCCCGGATGTACCAGTTGTCGGCTTCTCTGGCGACGGTGCCTTTGGCATTGCAGTCACTGAACTGACCGCCATCGGTCGCGAAGAATGGCCAGCCATCACTCAGGTTGTGTTCCGCAACTACCAGTGGGGTGCGGAAAAGCGCAACTCGACCCTGTGGTTCGATGACAACTTCGTCGGCACCGAGTTGGACACAAAAGTGTCCTATGCCGGCATCGCCAACGCCTGTGGCCTGAAAGGCGTCATCGCACGCACTCAGGATGAGCTGACTGCGGCGCTGAGCCAGGCGATCGAGGATCAGAAGAACGGCATCACCACCCTGATCGAAGCAATGATCAACCAGGAACTGGGTGAACCCTTCCGTCGCGACGCGATGAAGAAGCCGGTTGAGGTTGCAGGTATCGACGCAAGCGACATGCGTCTGCAGCAGGTTTGATTGCTGTCAAAAACATAAGTCGGACCGGGTTCAACCGGTCCGCTTAAAGAAAAGCAGAGGAAGGGGGTGCCTGCACTCTCTTCCTCTATATGGTTGAGCCCGGTGTGCTTACGCTCCAGTGTGTTCAACACGTACAGGTACCATGGCGATCCGCCACAGGGAGAGACAGCGTGAATCAACAACCGAACCTCAACCTATCCCCACCCGTGTCAGACGAGATCCGCCGGACTACATGCTACATGTGTGCCTGCCGCTGCGGTATCAACGTGCACATGAAGGATGGGAAGGTCGCCTATATCGAAGGCAATCGGGATCATCCGGTAAACAAGGGCGTTCTCTGCGCCAAAGGCAGCGCAGGAATCATGCAGGTGAACGCCCCGTCGCGCCTACGCGCACCGCTCAAACGCGTCGGCCCGCGTGGGTCTGGCGAGTTCGAAGAGATCAGTTGGGACGAGGCGCTCGAGATCGCTGTCGGTTGGCTAAAACCGATCCGCGAAGACAACCCCGAGAAACTGGCCTTTTTCACCGGCCGTGATCAGAGCCAGAGCTTCACCAGTTTCTGGGCACAGAATTTCGGCACCTGTAACTATGCAGCCCATGGCGGGTTCTGTTCGGTCAACATGGCAGCCGGTGGCATCTACACGATGGGCGGTGCATTCTGGGAATTCGGTCAGCCCGACTGGGATCACACTAAGCTGTTCATGCTGTTCGGCGTTGCAGAAGACCACGACAGCAACCCGATTAAAATGGGCATCGGCAAGATCAAGGCGCGCGGTGCCCGGGTGATTGGGGTAAATCCGATCCGCTCGGGCTATAACGCCGTGGCAGATGATTGGGTCGGCATTACCCCCGGTACCGATGGCCTGTTCATCTTGTCGATGATCCATGTGCTGATGAAGGCAGGCAAAATCGATCTGGATTACCTAAGTCGCTACACAAACGCGCCGGTCCTGATCAACGCATCCGACGGTCCGGAAAAGGGTCTGTTCCTGAAAAACGATGACGGCAAGCCATTGGTCATCGACCGCAATACCGGCAAGCTGACTGCTTTCGACACCCCCGGCGTCCGCCCTGACCTATCAGCGACCTACGAAAAGGACGGTGTCACCCACCGCCCCGTCTTCCACCACATGGCAGAACGGTATCTGGCGGATGAATACGCCCCCGAGGCAATCGCAGATAAATGCGGCGTGCCGGCGACCCGCATTCGCGCGATTGCTGGCGAGTTGGCCCGTGTGGCCTTTGATGAAGCGTTCGAACTGGACCATGAATGGATCGATTTCCGGGGCGAGAAACACTCGAAGATGATTGGTCGCCCCGTCGCGATGCACTCGATGCGCGGCGTTTCAGCCCATGCCAACGGTTTCCAGACCTGCCGCGCCCTGCATGTGCTGCAGATCCTGCTTGGAACGGTCGAAGTCCCCGGCGGCTTCCGCTTCAAGCCGCCCTACCCCAAGCCAGTTGAGGCGCATCCGACTCCGCATTGTAAGGTGACGCCGAATACACCTCTGGACGGGCCGCATCTGGGGTTTGTTCGCGGCCCCGAGCATCTGGCGCTGAAAGAAGACGGCAGCCCGGCGCGGATCGACAAAGCGTTTACATGGGAAAACCCGATGTCCAGCCACGGGCTGATGCACATGGTGATCTCGAATGCCCATGCAGGCGATCCCTACAAGATCGATACGTTGTTCATGTACATGGCCAACATGTCCTGGAATTCGACGATGAACACCAAGGGTGTCATGGACATGCTGACGGACAAGGATGAGAACGGCGACTACGTGATCCCGCATATCATCTATTCCGATGCTTATTCCTCGGAAATGGTGGCCTATGCCGACCTTATCCTGCCCGATACAACCTATCTGGAACGACACGACTGTATCTCGCTACTGGACCGCCCGATATGCGAGGCCGAGGCAGCGGCAGACGCGATCCGCTGGCCGGTGATTGAACCCGACCGCGACGTACGCGGCTTCCAGTCGGTTCTGATCGATCTGGCCAACCGCATGGGCCTGCCCGGCTTTACCAACGATGATGGCAGCGCCAAGTGGACGGATTACGCCGACTATATCGTCAACCACGAACGCAAGCCGGGCATTGGACCGCTTGCCGGTTTCCGGGGCGAAAACGGCGACAAGGAAGGTCGTGGCGAGGTTAACCCCGACCAATTGAACCAATACATCGAGAATGGTGGCTTCTTTGTCGCGCATATTCCCGAAGGTGCGGATTACTACAAACCTTGGAACACTGCCTATCAAGACTGGGCTGTGGGCATGGGTATCTATGACAGCCCACAGCCCTATCTATTCCAGCTCTATTCCGAGCCGATGCGTAAATTCCAACTGGCCGCCGAAGGCTACGGGGAACGCCAGCCCCCAGATCACCTGCGCGCGCAGATCCAAGATACAATGGACCCCCTGCCCATTTGGTACGAAACCGATCAGACCGGCAATGAAGGCTTCACCGTCAACGCTCTGACCCAGCGGCCAATGGCGATGTATCATAGTTGGGGCACACAAAACGCCTGGTTGCGTCAGCTGCATGGGCGCAACCCGCTATACGTCCCGACCAAGCTGATGCGTGAACACGGGCTGCAAGACGGCGATTGGGCCAAAGTCAGCTCTCCACATGGCGAGATCACGGTACCCGTCATGGAGATGGCTGCGCTGAACAACAATACCGTGTGGACTTGGAATGCCATCGGAAAGCGCAAAGGGGCCTGGGCCTTGCAGAAAGGCGCCCCCGAGGCCACCAAGGGTTTCCTGCTCAACCACCTGATCCATGAACTGCTGCCCCCCAAAGGTGACGGCCTGCGCTGGGCAAACTCTGATCCGATCACCGGTCAGGCCGCCTGGTTCGATCTGAAGGTAAAAATCGAAAAGGCCGCCGCTCCAAGCGATGCTGAAAGCCAGCCAGAATTCGCTCCAATCAAATCGCCGGTCGGGCAGGGGCCAAAGGATTTGGCCTGGAAGGTGGGCAAATGACCCGATCCGTTCTTCATCTGGCTATAAATATCTCGGGGTCTGGGGCAGAGCCCCAGCCCGCCCTGACCACAATCGCAGAGGCAAGGCAGTCATGACCCAGCTCCCCCAATCAACCGAACGCAAGATGGGTCTGGTCATTGATCTGGACACCTGCGTTGGCTGCCATGCCTGCGTCATTTCATGCAAAGGCTGGAACACCGAAAACTACGGCGCGCCACTGTCGGATCAGGATGCTTATGGTGCTGACCCTTCAGGCACCTTCTTGAACCGGGTGCACTCTTACGAGGTGCAACCCGCCGAAGGGCATGCCCAATTGATCCACTTCCCAAAATCCTGCCTGCATTGTGAAGACGCACCCTGCGTGACCGTCTGCCCCACCGGTGCCAGCTACAAGCGGGTCGAGGACGGCATCGTTCTGGTCAACGAAAGTGACTGCATCGGCTGCGGCCTGTGCGCGTGGTCCTGCCCCTATGGCGCACGCGAGCTGGATCAGGCCGAAGGTGTCATGAAGAAATGCACGCTTTGCGTCGATCGGATTTACAACGAGAACCTACCCGAGGTGGATCGTGTGCCTTCTTGTGTGCGCACCTGCCCGGCGGGTGCCCGGCATTTTGGCGATCTCGGCGACCCTGGCAGTGATGTCAGCAAGCTGGTCGTCGAACGTGGCGGCATGGACCTGATGCCTGAACAGGGCACCAAACCCGTCAACAAGTACCTGCCGCCCCGACCCAAGGACAAAATTGAGGAACAGATTGACATCCTGGCCCCTCTGCTGGCCCCGGTCGCCGAAGAGCCCAAGGGTTTCCTCGGCTGGCTCGACAAGACCCTGGAGAAGCTCTGATGCACCCGGCACCTTCCGTTATCATCTTTACCACCCTGTCCGGCCTCGGATTTGGACTCTTGTTCTTCCTGGGACTCGGCATACCTGACGTCTCGGGCTGGGTCGCGTTTGTGTTTTTCGCAATTGCCTATGGCTTGTCCATCGGCGGTTTGCTCGCGTCGACATTCCACCTCGGCCACCCAGAGCGTGCCTGGAAAGCCTTCACCCAGTGGCGCTCAAGCTGGCTCAGCCGCGAGGGCTGGTGCGCGGTCATCGCGCTGCTCGTCATGGGGCTCTATGCAATTGGTGCGGTCTTTCTAGGCCAACGCTGGGGTGTGCTGGGTTGGATCGGGGCGGCATTTTCGCTGGCCACGGTCTTCACCACATCGATGATCTACACGCAGCTCAAGACCATCCCTCGCTGGAACATGAACCTGACACCGGCCATGTTCTTGTCGTTCAGCCTTGCAGGCGGGGCGTTGTTGGCCGGAGCAGAAGCGCTTGCCCCTTGGTTGCTGGCCATTGCCGGCGCTGTACAGCTTGCCTATTGGGCCAAGGGCGACGGTGCGTTGTCCCGATCGGGAACCACGCTGGCAACCGCGACAGGGCTTGGTGAGCGAGGCGCTGTCCGCGCATTTGAACCACCTCATACAGGTACAAACTATCTGCTGCGTGAGTTTGTGCATGTTGTCGGTCGGAAGCATGCGCAGAAACTACGGATGATATCCTTTGGTCTGGCTTTTGTGCTGCCTTTACTGCTGATCCTGCTCCCCGTCTCAGGTGTTCTGATCAAGCATTTCTTCGCGCTGGTGGCGGTGCTGTCGCATCTCACCGGCGTCGCTGTTTCACGCTGGTTGTTCTTCGCGCAAGCAGAGCATGTGGTTGGGTTGTACTACGGCAAGCGTTGATGGGGGCTCTGCCCCCGTCGCGGCAAGCCGCGCCTCCCCCGAGGTATTTCTAGCCAGATGAAATTTGGATCCCGAATTAAAAAAGGGCGGCGCTCGATCTTCGAGGCCGCCCTTACGAGTCCGTATATTGATTTCAGATTAATCCAGCATGCGCCATTGCTGCTTCGATAGCGGCTTTGGTGCTGTCTTCCAGCTCGGTCAGAGGCGAGCGCACTTCGGTGCTACACAGGCCAAGTTTTCTGAGCGCGTATTTTGCGCCAACCAGACCGGGCTCGATGAAGATCGCTTCGTGCAGGGGCATCAGGCGGTCCTGATACTCCAGCGCCATTTTGTAGTCGCCATTCAGCGTTGCCTGCTGGAATTCAGCACAGAGCTTCGGAGCCACGTTTGCGGTGACCGAGATGCAGCCCACTCCGCCATGAGCATTGAAGCCCAGTGCAGTCGCGTCTTCCCCGGACAGCTGGCAGAAATCCGCACCACAGCTTGCACGCTGCTGGCTGACGCGCGCCAGATCTCCGGTCGCGTCCTTGACCCCGATGATGCGCGGCAGTTTCGCCAACTCACCCATCGTTGCAGGAGTCATGTCGATGACCGAACGACCCGGGATATTGTAGATGATGATCGGGATATCGGCACTTTCATGCAGAGTTTGGAAATGCGCCAGCAGCCCCTTCTGGGTCGGCTTGTTGTAATAGGGGGTTACGACCAGCGCCGCATCCGCACCGATTTTTTGCGCAAACTGAACAAACCGAATTGCCTCGACAGTATTGTTAGAGCCCGCGCCTGCGATGACAGGCACGCGACCTGCTGCAGCCTTCACCACTTCGGCGATAACCGTTTCATGTTCTTCATGGCTGAGGGTCGGGCTTTCGCCGGTCGTACCAACCGGAACCAGACCGGTCGAACCTTGCTGTATTTGCCATTCCACCAGGTGTTTGAGCGTTTCCAGGTCCAACGCGCCGTTGCTGAACGGGGTGACCAGGGCTGGCATTGAGCCTTTAAACATGGAACGCTCCTTAGGTGTTTTTTGCGCACCGGTCTGTCACGATTAAGGGTTTGTGAGTTGATCCCGGCGGCGCAAGGTTTATCCTGCATGGCTGTATCCTTGGTTTGTTGGGGAATGCAAGGGATGAGACGTATTCTGTCGCTTGGAATAGCGATGATTCTGGCGCTGATGCTACAGCCGCATGCCACTCGGGCGGATGCGACGCAGGATTTGCGCGCGGGGCTCTATGAGATGCGCAAGGGCGATTGGAATGCCGCGCTGCGCGTGGCAGGCCAGCGTGGATCGGTGGCGCGGGACATTATTGTCTGGCATTGGCTACGCGAAGGTTTTGGCAGCTCGGGCGATGTGCTGGTGTTTCTTGAGCGGCGCCCGGATTGGCCCGGTTTGGCCTGGCTGCGCCGTAAGAGCGAGCCATCATTCACCGGGGCCGATCCGGATCGAGTTCTGAAATTCTACGAAGGGATGCCTCCGCAAACAGCAGAAGGTGCTTTGAATTATGCCGTGGCCTTGAAAAGCCAAGGCCGCAACGGTGAGGCCGAAGCCGACATCGTGGCCGCTTGGCGGACCATGCCGATGGGGTCGGGCCTACAAAAGGATTATCTTGAGAACTTCGGGAAACTTCTGAGACCACATCACGAGGCCAGGTTGGATCGGATGTTGTGGGATGGGCATCTGGTCAGCGCCGGGCGGATGCTGCCCCTGGTCAACTCTGATCAGCGCAAACTGGCCGAGGCGCGCATTGCCCTGCAAAAGCGCGAAAACGGAGTGGACGGCAAAGTCGCCGCAGTGCCGGAATCACTGGCCAAAGACCCTGGCCTGGCATTTGATCGTTTCGTGTGGCGGGATCGCAAAGAACTGGACGACAGCGCCATTGATCTGATGTTGGCACGCTCGACCGGACCAAAATCGCTGGGTGAACCCGACAAATGGGCGGAAGGGCGACGCAGACTGGCACGTCTTGAGATGCGCACGGGAGATGCCGAACGCGCCTATGCGATTGCCGCCAATCACCACATGACCCCCGAAATGGGCTATGGCTATGCTGATTTGGAGTGGCTCTCGGGATTTCTGGCGCTGCGCAAGCTGAATGATCCGGCCACGGCGGTGCGGCATTTCCAGAATTTCTCGGAGGCGGTGCAATCGCCGATTTCGAAGGGTCGCGGTGGATATTGGCTGGGCCGCGCCTACGCGGCGCAGGGGGATGCTGACAAGGCGCACGAGGCTTATGCCGAAGGCGCGAACTATCAGACCTCGTTCTACGGGTTGCTGGCGGCGGAACAAATCGGCCGTCCGTTTGACAGCGAATTGGCCAACCCACGCCGCGCGCCGCATTGGAAACAAGCCGCATTCGCTGACTCAAGCGTGTTGGAGGCTGGATTGCTGTTGCAGCGCGCAGGAGAGGGAAACCTTTCAGAACGGTTTCTGACCCATTTGGTGGAAGGTCTCGATCAAACCCAGGCCGCTCAGCTGGGTGACCTGGTGATCGAACTGAACGAACCGCATCTGGCCGTCATGATCGCCAAGCGCGCGGCAACAACCGGTGTTGTTTTGCCTGCCGCTTATTACCCAGTGCACCCGGTCGCAGATATGGGACTTCCCATGGCGAAGGAAATGACGCTGGCAATTGCCCGACGCGAAAGTGAGTTCGATCCGGTAGTCATCAGTGGCGCAGGCGCGCGCGGTTTGATGCAGGTCATGCCCGCTACCGCCAAACTTGTGGCTCAGGATTTGGGTATTCTGGGTGGCCATAAAACCGCGCGCCTAACCTCGGACTGGCAATATAACGCAAAGCTGGGGGCGAATTATCTTGCAACGCTTGCAGAGGACTTCAACGGCAATGTCGTGATGATGGCCGCTGGATATAACGCGGGGCCAAGACGGCCGATTTCGTGGATGGAACGCTATGGCGACCCGCGCCGGGGCCAGGTGGATGTGATCGACTGGATTGAGACCATTCCTTTCAAGGAGACGCGCAACTATGTCATGCGTGTCGCCGAAAGCCTGCCGGTCTATCGCGCTCGGCTTGGGCAGCCAGCTTTACCAGTGCCATTCTCAAAGGAACTAACCGGTTCAACCCTTTCGTCGTTCGCGCCATAAGGTGAACAGGCCCGCCGCGATCACCAAAGCTGCGCCCAGAACAACCTCGGGGCGCAGGGTCTCGTGGAAGATCGTGATGCCGAGAATTGCGCTCCACATCAGATGGAAATAGGCAAAGGGTTGCACGGCGCTGGCCTCGGCCATTTCGTAGCACTTAATCAATAGCCAGTGTCCCAGAGCGCCTGCGATGCAAAGCAACCCCATCCAAAACCAATCGCTGCTGGCCATGGGTTCCCAAAACCAGACACCAACAGCAGTCATTGCGACTGCACCAGCCACCCCAGTCCAGAAAAAACTGGTCGCAGTACTGTCCCGCCGAGCCGCATACCGTGTCAGTAGGCCATAAATCGCGAACATAAACGCCGAGATCAGCGGGATCACAGCCCAAGGGTTGAACACACCGGCACCGGGCTGCAGGATGATCAACACCCCGATGCAGCCGACCCCGATGGCGGCCCAGCGACGCCAGCCGACTTTCTCACCCAGAACCGGACCGCTGAGGGCAGCGATCAGCAGCGGATAGCTGATGAAAACGGCCTGGCTTTCAATCAAGCCCAGAATGGTAAAGCTGAAAACGGCGACACAAATTTCTGCGGCCAGTAACACACCCCGGAATATCTGGAGTCCCAACTGGCTGGTTTGCGCCGCCGCCCGCAAACCTCCGCTAGATCTCGCAGCCAGAGCAATCACGAATGCGGCAAAGAACCAGTACCGGATCATCACCACCATATACGTATTGTAGGTACCGGCCAGATGGCGCGAAATCCCATCCTGCAAAGCAAACACGATCGTCGCGCTGACCATAAGCGCTATACCGGCGTTGACGTTGTTCTTCTGGCTCATTGCTTCACCGCCCGGGTCATGTGCCGTTTACGGCCAAAGCCGGGGCTGCGGGTAACATCAAAACCTGCGTCGGATAGGCCCCGACGCACGAAACCCGCGGCAGTATAGGTTGCCGCTGTACCGCCTTGGATCGTGTGCTCCGCCACCTGCTGCATCAGGTCAGCCTCCCACAGCTCGGGGTTTTTTGCGGGTGAGAAGCCATCCAGAAACCACGCATCTGCCTCACCTGCCCATGTGGGCAAGGTCCGGCGCGCGTCTCCGACGTTGACCTCAAGATGCAACGTGTCCAGCACGCATTTCTGCCCATTCCATGTTTTCAGAAAGCGATCGGCCCACGGTGTCATCTCGGGGAAGGCGGCTAAAGCACGCGCCATATCGTCAGGCGCCATCGGAAAGGCCTCGAAGCTGGTGAACCGTAAAGGTGTAGTCTGCCCTGCTGCTTCCCACGCCGACCACGCGGTCAACAGATTCAGGCCGGTGCCAAAGCCTAGTTCAGCGATGTGAAACCCCGGTACAAAGCGCGTTGGCAGATCGTTGCCTGCCAGAAACACATGACGCGTTTCCTCTAACCCGTTCTGCAACGAGTAATAGGGGTCATCGAACCGATTCGAGACCGGGATCTGGTCTTCCGTCCAAGTAAGTTCGGCACGCTGGTCTGCCATCGGGGAATCCTGTAGCTAAGCGGCGCGACACTGAACAACGAAAAGGGGATTGGCAATGGTCGATGTGACGGTGCGGGGCGCAGGAATATTTGGCCTCTCCATCGCCTGGACCTGCGCACGGCGCGGCGCGAAGGTTCAGATCGTCGATCCATTTGGCCCGGGCGCGGGGTCCAGTGGAGGGCTTGTTGGCGCGCTGGCCCCACATGTGCCCGAAAACTGGAACACCAAAAAGGCGTTCCAGTTTGAAAGTTTAATCATGGCTGAACCGTTCTGGAAACAGGTCGAGGCCACCGGTGGTGTGTCGCCCGGCTACGCACGTCTTGGGCGTCTGCAACCCATACCAGACGCACGCGGTTTGGAGCTGGCCCAAGCGCGTGAACAAACCGCTGCAACACTCTGGCAGGGTCAGGCTGATTGGCGCGTCCGGTTGGTAGATCAGATTGGTGCCTGGTGCCCACCCAGCCCGACGGGATATGTCGTCCACGATACACTAAGCGCGCGCATGCACCCAAGGCGTGCCTGCGTGGCGCTGGTGGCCGCGCTTGCCGTAATGGGAGTAGAAGTTACCGCCGAAGCGCCCGACAAGGGACAAGTCGTACACGCCACTGGACTTGCGGGTCTGCAAGAGCTCAGTAAGGCGTTTGGCAAGACAATCGGTAACGGCGTGAAAGGACAGGCGGCGTTGCTGCGATTTGATGCGGGTGACGTACCACAGTTGTTTGCCGATGCCGTTCACATCGTGCCTCATGCCGATGGTACGTTGGCCATTGGCTCGACATCAGAACGCGAATACGACGATCCGACCAGCACAGATGCCGCTCTGGACGATGTACTGGACCGTGCCATGCGTGCCGTGCCGGTCCTGCACGGGGCGGAAGTGATCGAACGCTGGGCCGGTGTCCGCCCCCGCAGCAAAAGCCGCGCGCCGATGCTGGGCGCGCATCCCCTGCACAAAGGGCAGTTTATCGCCAATGGGGGATTCAAGATCGGTTTTGGTATGGCACCGAAGGTGGCCGAGGTCATGGCCGACTTGATGCTGGAAAGGCGCGATAGAATCCCGCAGGATTTTCTGCCCGAAGCTTCACTCTGATTGCGGTATTGCCTTGGCTGACATGCATTGTCGGCCTCCGGGTCCACGCACCCAAAACTCCTGACCGTTCCGACACAGGGTCGCCGTTTCGAAATGCATCAGCGGCGACGACGCGCGAAATTTGAACTCTGCCAAGGGTCCCAACAGATCCGTTGCGAACAACATGAGGAATTGGGCCAGCAGAGGCCCATGGACAACCAGCCCGGCATAGCCTTCCACGTCGCGTGCATAGTCAAGATCGTAATGGATCCGGTGACCGTTGAACGTCAGCGCCGAATAGCGGAACAACAGGGTTGTATCAAATTCAACAATGCGGTGATCCAACTCATCCGTTCGAGCCATCGGAACTTTTGGAGCCGGTGCGTCTGATGAGGGATCTTCACGATAAACCAGATCCTGCCATTCGGTCACGCTCAGCGCGCCCTTTTGCCAAATCTCGTGACGCAGTGTGACAAATGCCAACGGTCCGCTACGTCCTGTCTTTGCCACGGCGCTTTCTCTGACCGTCCGACGCTCGGCTGCGACCCCTGCCACAAAGGGCTGATGAAACTGCAGTCGCCCACCTGCCCACATGCGCCTTGGTAGTCCCATATCGGGGATCAGACCTTGGCCTACCCGAGGATGTCCATCACGCCCCAGATCGCTCGGCACATGCGGCGACCAGAAATAGAGCTGATGAAAGAAGGGAGGTAGTACTGAGCCTGCCTCAATCGTCGGTTCCCGCCCCATTGCTACCTGCAGTGCAGCCGCTCGGGCAGGATCTACGACATCGGCCTGAGTCTCTATCTGGTCTTGATCCTTCATCCGCATAACCTAGAAGTTGCGGTGCAGACCGGCAAGCAAAGGGGATTAAAACCCGGCCTCTGCCCGCAGCTTCTGCATCAGGTTATGCAGCGTATGCTCGTAGCGGTCGTTAGACAGCCGCCCGCCTGCATCAAATTCATTCGAGCTGTCCGCCAAGTGAAGCTCGGGACCTTGCAGAATGCGTGGCTGAAAGGGGACCATGAAGGACCGCAAGATCATTTGCGCCCGCTCCCCCCCGGCCCGGCCCGCAGCCGCAGACATGACGGCGAGCGGTTTATCCATCCATGGTTTGCCTTTCGTCCGGCTGACCCAGTCCAGCGCGTTTTTTAGAACACCCGAAGGCCCTTTGTTGTATTCCGGGGTTGATATGATCACCGCGTGGGCTTGGGCAATCTGATCGGCCAAAACCTGCACGGCTTCAGGTATGCCTTCGCCAACTTCGAGATCGCCGTCATAAAGCGGCAGATTGAGATCAGCTTCAATGAACGTGCCGGGTTCGAACAGGCGTGCAGCTTCGCGCAGCAATTTACGGTTGGTCGCATCCTGCCGTAGCGAGCCGGAAAGGCCAAGAAGGATCGGTTGGGACATGGGGAAACTCCGCTTTGGTGTTTCCCCTTAGTTATCCCGAGACACCATCGAACCAAAGGTCCGATGACGCGCAGTCATTGTGCGCGAGACGCGTGATCAGGTGTTGTCGCTGGGAACCACCACAATCTCGACCCGCCGGTTCTGGGCTTTCCCCTCGGGTGTCAGGTTCGATGCGATCGGGTTGTTTTCGCCTTGCCCGACAGTGGTGATACGGGCGTAGCTGACACCATTGGCCTGCAGAATATCAGCCACCGCATTGGCGCGGCGTTCAGACAGTCCGAGGTTGTAGGACGCCTCTCCGTCACTGTCAGTATGACCGATAATCTGGACATTCGAATTCGGGTAGTTAACCAAATTCTGCCCCACCTTCACCAAATCGGCACGCAAGGCCGGGCGCACGGTGGAACTGTCGGTGTCAAAGGTGATGTCATTCGGAACCGTGACGATCAGGCGATCACCCGCGTTGACGATCTTGATGCCGTCATTTGCCAACTGCTGCCGCAGCTCTGCCGCCTGCCGGTCAAGTTGGTTGCCGATCACGCCACCGCCTGCAGCACCGATGGCCCCACCGGCCAACGCCCCCAACAGTGGGTCAGAGTCATTGGCAATTGCGCCCACACCAGCGCCGATCAGACCACCCAGCAACGCGCCTTGCTTGGCATTCTGGTTGGGATCGTTCTGCACGCTGAGAGTGCCCGGGTCGGTACACGCCCCCAAAAACAGGGCTGAACACAGTCCAACCGTCAGTACACATTTGGAAATCGTCATTGAATCACCTTCTGCTCACGTACCCGTTCACCGGGTTTGTTTCGTTACGCTTAGTATAACACAGTGAGAACAATGGGCCTCAAGCAACAATTGAGTGAAATAGGCGAATACCCGCCATTCAGGCCACCCCTGCGGAGTTATCCCAGGTGTTCTGCTCTTGCCAGATTGCACGCAGTAGTTCCCCTTGCCCGCAGAAATGATCCTCGGTCAGTTCGCATGCCCAGATCCGATCTGTGCGGAAATGGCGAAACCCGTTTCGCAGCTCGCACCACGCGGCCAGCATAGTGCATTCTATGTGGTAGATCAGGGCGACGGGCCGTACCGTGCGCTCGGTACGCTCATCTTCCGAATTCACGTAGGTGATGCGAATTTTACGTTCAGCCCGGATCGCTTCGCGATAGTTCACGACGGGCACACATCCCTTTTCCGGATCATCCATCGGTGCACCCCAGGGCGCAACCTGTAGCCAGTCGGCTGGCGCGCGCAGGGCCTCGATCTTCCGACAAACTCGGTCAGCGGCCTGTTGCAAGGTGCTGTCACCCGTGCGGGCCAGCATCGACAGGCCCACCCACAGGGCCTCAACCTCTTCGGCGTCGAAATTGAGCGGAGGCAGATCATACCCGCGCCGCATCAGATAGCCAACACCCGCTTCGCCTTCGATTGGCGTACGCTGTGCCTGCAACGCGGCAATATCGCGGTAGACGGTGCGCACCGAAACCTCGAGCTTGGAGGCCAACGCATCGGCCGTCACGGGCGCTTCAGCAGCACGCAAGATCTGAATGATTTCGAACAGACGTGTCGATCGGCGCATCCGGGTCTCCTAAAGATCTGCTGACAACTTAGCACACCCCCCTGACAAGGTGGTGTCAGGAGTGTTGGGCGAAGATTGGGCAATTGCAATTCAGGAGAGTGACCATGCCCTACCTCGACAATCACGTCATGATGACCTTGAAACTGGATCGCTGGTCCCAAGATCACGTTTTGCGCGGATTCGAAATCGAACGTGAAATTGCTGCCGCACGGGAACGCCAAGTTATACGCCCGGTCAAACGCACCAGGCGGTTTTCGCTGGGAAACCTGAAGATGCTTTGGACCAGTAACGCTTAGAATCAGAACTCGGCTGGCGCGCGAAATTTCATCGACACCCCGCCTTCGGGATTTTTGAGGCGCAGTTCTTCCGAATGAAGCATCAACCGCGGGAAGTCGCGCGCCGCGCCATCGGCATAAAACGGATCACCCAAGATAGGATGCCCCAGCGCCTGCATATGAACCCGCAACTGGTGCGATCGTCCGGTCTTGGGAGACAGGCGAACACGCGTTGTCTCGCCCTCGAATTTAACCACGCGCCAATCCGTAACAGCAGGCTTGCCGGTGTCGTGACAGACCATCTGACGGGGGCGATTGGGCCAATCGACGATCAGCGGCAGGTCAACCGTTCCCGTTTTTGGTTCTACCCGCCCCCATACGCGCGCGACATAAGTTTTGCGGGTCTGGCGATTTTCGAACTGTAGCCCCAGATGCCGCTGGGCATGCGGCGTCTGTGCAAACACCATTACACCGGATGTATCCCGATCCAACCGATGCACCAGCAACGCTTGTGGAAACGCAACTTGCACGCGGGTCAGCAGACAATCAGCAAGATGCGCACCCCGCCCCGGCACCGATAACAAACCCGCCGGCTTGTTCACCACGATCAATTGCGTGTCTTCAAACAGCACATCCAGAGGGGAGTTTGGGGGATCATAGGTTTCGCTCATGCGCGCTTGCCTATCTCAGGCGGCCCCCTCCCGCAACGTCGTCCTTGCGTGAGTGAAAAGGTTCAGCAACTCTTTGTTCAACAAGAGGGAAGACGGTATGCACCCGACGATCAAACGAATGCAAGAAGTGGTGGCCAAGGGCGATGAAGGCCTGATCCAAGAGTTGCTGGCCGAAGATGTTCGGTTTTCACCACCCACTTACTACAGCACCTGGACCGGGCGTGAACCTGTTGCAGCGGTTCTGGGTCATGTGGGTCAGGTGTTTTCCGAATTTCAGTATCGTCGGATCATGGGCGACGGCGACGATTGGGCATTGGAGTTTCAATGCAAAGTCGGTGCCTTGGACGCCGTGGGTGTAGACTTGATCACGCTGAACGCAAACGGACTTATTCAGGAATTTGAGGTCGTCATGCGTCCTTACAAGACCGTCGGAGCCTTGCGCGAAGCCATGATGGCACGAGTCATGAAAGATGCGCGCTTTCTAAAGTTCAAAGATGCGCTGAGCTAACGGTTCCTTTGCCTGTTGCCGCCGATCAGATTCTCAGAATTCCGCTTTTGCCTATTCTGGCAATTCAGGGGTTCGCGGTAAGACGCAATGCGCAATTTCTGCCAGAACCGACTGGTCCCCGCCAAGGGTGTGCAGGGCGCGGGCCCAGACTGCGCTTGTTGATCACCGGGGACAGCTCGGCCGCTGGCGTTGGGGCGGGCACCCTAGGCCAGGCGCTATCCGGGCAACTGGTCGGCCAATTGGCAAAGCGTTATACCGTGGAATGGCGGCTTGAGGCGGCCACCGGGCATACCACTCAAAACACAATTGAGCGGCTGCAAGGGCTTTCCGAACAATTTGATGTGGCCGTAACGGCGCTGGGTGTGAACGACGTGACCCGAGCGGTAAGCAGACAAAGCTTTGAGGACCGACAAGCCCGACTATTGGATCTTCTGACCGGGCCGATGAAAGCCAGGCAGGTGATCGTGTCTGCGGTTCCTCCGATGGCGCGTTTTCCCGCTCTGCCTCAGCCGATCGCCTGGTTTTTGGGGCAACAGGCTGCAAGGCTGGATCACGGCTTGCAGACGGTGGCTGCAGCATATCCGCAAGTTTCACATCTGGCGCTGAACCTGCCCGATGACCCGGCGCTCGCCGCGCCGGACGGATATCATCCAAGCCCCAAGGCATATGCAATCTGGGCGGAACAGCTTGCCCAGCTCATTCGCTAGGCCTGAGACCGTATTTGCCGGATCATCGGGATCGAATACACAATCAACCCGGCCCAGATCAGGGGGAACGCGATCAATCTTGCCTGATCAATACGCTCTCCGAACAACGTGATCGCGGTGATAAAAATCATCGTGGGCGCGATGTACTGCAGGATGCCCATCGTCGACAGACGCACCAGTTTGGCCCCATTGGCATAAAGCAGCAACGGAATTGCAGTCACCAGCCCCGCGCCTGCAAGCAGCGCAGTGTCTGACACGGCTGCTCCAAAATGCCCGGCACCACTTGTTCCAAGCCAGGTGACGTAGGCCAGGGCGGGTACCAGTAGAATCAGGACTTCCAACAAAAACCCTTGGTTGGGCCCGATCGGGAGTGAGCGCTTGAAGAACGCATAAAACCCCCAGCTGAACATTAAGCCCAAAGCCGCCCAGGGTAAGCTTCCCGCCTGAAACACCAGTACCAACACCCCCAAAGCGGCCAACCCGACCGCAACCAACTGTGTTCGGTTCAGAGGTTCACGCAGCAATATCGCACCCAACGCAATGCTGAACAAAGGGTTGATGTAATAGCCCAAAGCCGCGTCCAGCGCATGCCCCGATGAAATCGCCCAGACATAAATCGCCCAGTTCACCGAGATCAGCGCCGCTGTAATTGCCGCCATACCCAACATTTTGGGATTGCGAAGTGCAGTTTTCAGATCGCCGGTCCGCCCTAGCGCTATCAGCAGCAGCCCGGCCACCGGCACCGACCAGATCACCCGATGCGCAACTACCTCGATCGGGCCGATATGCTCCATTGCTTTCATGTAAAGTGGCAGGAAGCCCCAAAGCACATAGGCCATCACAGCCAACGCCAGCCCTTTGGGCGTATCGGTATTGTTTGGTGGTACGCGGGTGTCTGCCACAGCGAGTCTCCGACTGATACCGTGTTTCTCTACGGCAAATCAGATGGGCTTGGGAACTATCAAAACTGTGAAGCAGGGCATCAAAGTTTCTGATAGGTCGCGCGTTCTGCAGCCAACCTATATGCGAAGCGCTGTCTCACGCTCATGGATATTGTTGGCCAGATGAGCAGGTGATCCCTTATTCATCTGGCCACAAATACTCTCGCGAGCGTCGCCCGGTACGGACGGTGGGGCAGAGCCTACCACTGTCGATGTTTTCTAGACTTTGACCCGCTCGGATTTCGCATCATACATCGGTTTCAACGACGCCTCTGCCTGGACTTTCACACCACAGACATCGATCTCATAGGTCGAGGCCAGCACGTCTGCAGGCTTTTCGCCCTCGCATGGCACATAGCCCAGACCAATGGCACCACCCAGCGTGTGACCATAATTGCCCGAGCTAAGGTAACCTACATATTCACCATCGCGCACGATTGGTTCGTTGTGGAACAACAGTGGTTCGGGATCAGTCAGTCTAAACTGGACAAGCCGGTTCTTGGGCCCGCTTTCCTTTCGGGCCATCACCGCCTCGCGACCGATGAAATTGCTGCCTTTGTCCACTTTGACGGCAAATCCCAATCCCGCGTCGACCACGTGATCCTCGCAGGTGATGTCATGACCGAAATGGCGAAAACCCTTCTCGATCCGGCAACTGTCCATCATGTGCATGCCGCAGAGTTTCAGGCCCATATCTTGTCCGGCTTCGTGCAGCGCCTCAAAAACATGACCTGCCATGTCGGACGACACATAGATCTCCCACCCAAGCTCACCCACATAGGTCACCCTGTGGGCGCGAGCGAGACCCATACCGATCTCAATCTGTTGTGCCGTGCCAAAGGGGTTAGTCCTGTTCGAGAAATCAGCGGGCGAAACCTTTTCAAGCAATGCTCGTGCATTCGGCCCCATGACGGCCAATACGCCCTCGCCAGCGGTGACATCGGTGATAACAACACTGAAGCCGCCTGCATGACGCATCATCCATGTCTGATCCGCCAATCGGGTCGCCGCGGGGGTGACGACCAGAAAAGCGGTTTCGGTCAGCCGGGTGACCGTGACATCGGCCTCGATCCCACCGCTACGGTTCAGAAATTGGGTGTAGACGATCTTGCCATTGGGCACTGAATAATCGCCGCCGCCGATATAGTTCATGAATTTCTCGGCATCCGGCCCTTCGACGCGGATTTTGCCGAAGGACGACATGTCATACATGCCTACATTTTCGCGCACGGCACGGTGTTCGGCAGCCGAATTCTCGAACCAGTTCTGCCGTTTCCAGCTGTATTGATATTCTCGTTCCTGCCCTTCGTTGGCAAACCAATTGGCGCGCTCCCACCCAGCCAATTCGCCCATCACGGCACCCTGTTCGATCAGGTGATGGTGAAACGGTGTCCGGCGCACACCGCGCGCGGTGGTCTTTTGGCGATAGGGATAGTGGTCGGCATAAAGCAGGCCGAGCGTCTCTTTCGAACGCTCAAAGAGGTACTGCTTGTTGCCCTGAAACGGCTGCATGCGACTGATGTCAACATCGCCCAGATCGAACGGTTTCTCGCCCGAGTCCATCCACTCGGCCAGTGCCATACCAGCACCACCCGCCGACTGAATACCAATCGAATTGAACCCTGCAGCGACCCAAACGTTATCCATCTCGGGGGCGAGTCCCAAGTGATATGCATCATCCGGCGTAAAGGACTCGGGGCCGTTAAAGAAGGTGTGAATCCCCGCCTCGGCCAACATCGGCATCCGATTGCAGGCCGCTTCGAGTATTGGTTCAAAGTGATCGAAATCCTCTGGCAACTGGTCGAATTCGAAACTGTCGGGGATGCCGTTCATCGCCCAGGGTTTTGCATTTGGCTCAAACGCGCCCAGCAGGATTTTTCCGGCATCCTCTTTGTAGTAGGCACATTCATCCGGTACGCGCAGCACCGGCAGTTGGGTCAGCCCGTCGATCCCTTCGGTCACGATATAGAAATGTTCGCAGGCGTGAAGCGGCACGTTCACACCTGCCATCTTACCAACCTCGTGGCCCCACATGCCCGCACAGTTCACCACCATGTCGCATTCGATATGGCCCGAGGAACTGCCATCGTCCGCAATCCAGTCCACGCCGGTGACTTTACGACCCTGCTTGACGATGTCGGTGACTTTCACACGTTCTTTGACGACGCCACCGCGCTGACGCGCACCTTTAGCCAAAGCCAGAGCGATATTCGCTGGATCACCCTGCCCGTCCAAAGGCAAATAAACCGCCCCCTTGACCCCTTCGAGGTTCAGATGGGGATACAGCTCCTGCACACGATCATTGTCGATCTCTTCGACCTCAACCCCGAAGGCGCGGGCCATGGCGGCCTGACGATAGATCTCTTCCTTGCGCTCTTCAGTCAGGGCCACCGTGATCGATCCGCAACGCTTGAACCCTGTGGCAACGCCAGTTTCTTCCTCAAGTGCGCCATAGAGTTCCTGACTGTACTTGGCCAGCTTGGTCATGTTTGCGGTCGCGCGCAGCTGCGCAATCAGACCTGCAGCATGCCATGTGGTGCCGCTGGTCAGTTGCTTGCGCTCAAGCAACACAACATCGGTCCACCCTTTCTTGGTAAGGTGATACGCGACCGAGCATCCGATGACGCCGCCGCCGATGATGACCACACGGGCCTTGGTGGGAAGATCAACCATCCTGATGTCTCCGCTGTCTCAGGTTTTTTGCAAAATGCCATGAAGGATCGACAAAAAAAGCGTCAAAAACGTCATCTCAATCGCGAAAATCACCTATATTCTGCACGTCTTTTTTGACGTCTCAGAACAAACGGAGTGACGCCAAAGACGCTTTTGTAAACGGATGAGAATCCGTTTGGAAAGCCGCACACCAAGCCGATTTCCCGCACGCTCATCGTTGTGTTCAAAAGCAGGTTGTTGGCTTTGGCCAAGCGCATTTCTCGGTAGAATCCGTTTGGAGTGGTTGCGAAAGTTGCCTTGAACTTGCGCTCAAGCGATCTGTTCGACACGTGTAACATGTCAACGATCTGATTTATCGGTAACGGTTCTTCGATATTCGCCTGCATCAGCTTGATACATTGATCCAGCTTTGCGTCACCTGTGGCTGTATTCCGAGCGCCCGAAAACGGCTGCATGGATGAGAAATCGCGGATGTTCTCGTGCAGCATGATATCCGCAACTGTCATCTTGGCGGCACCCGAAATGTGCCGCCCAATCACCGCCAGTGCCACATCCGTCGTTGCCTCCATTCCCGCGCAGGTGACCACCGAACCCTGTTCGGTCGCAATTGAAAGCTTGGCCTCAAAACGCGCGCCACGTTCGCGTAAGAAAGAGGCGTTTTCCCAATGGGTTGCCATATGATCAGCGCCGTTTTCATCGATGTACCTGCTTGCCGCTTCGGCCAGCAAAAAGACCTGGGCTCCCCGGTACGTATAGTCGGGCACGACGCGACCTAAAGAAAGCTCTGGCTGATCCGGATCCGAGTTTCCGATCACAAACAGATAATCCGCATCGGGCTGCGCAGGTATGGTTTCGGTCGACACCGTCGCGCAACTGCTGCTTTCAACAGGCCCCCCCTTTCGGGACCGGTAAGTGAATGTGAACGGAGGATGCGCGCAAACCCGGTTAGCCAGGCGCAACACATCGACCAACGAGGCCAATTCAAGCAACACGAAACCGGGTGCAACCAGAATATCGAAATGCTGTTGATCTCGATCTTTTCGCCGTTCAGATTTGTTGCGGATCGACATGAGGCACACTCAAACAATTGTGTGCCCGGCCGCACGTAAACTGTCGGCAAGGGTTTCGATATGATCTGGCCCAACTTCGCAGCAACCGCCAACAATCGTCGCGCCCTGCGCCACCCAGCCCATGGCATGCTGCGCATAGGCGTCAGGGTCTAGGTCATGACGGCTTTCCAGAGAGTCAACCGTCGGGGCATCCTTCAAAAAACCGTCTTTGATACCAGTAAAGCCATTGGCATAAGCGCCGAACGGGCGACCCAGCTTTGCGATGATCTCCAGTGCAGCCGGAATCGCTTCCGGGCGCGCGCAGTTGATCAAAACGGCCTCGGGGGCGTAACGCGCAACAAGCGGGGCGATGTCCTCCAGCGCTTCGCCTGACCGCAATCGCGTGCCGTCATCATCCATAACCGACATTGCCAGCCAGACGGGTTTGCCGCAATTCTCGGTACCGCGAAGCGCACCTTCGGCTTCCAGAACCGAGGACACGGTTTCGATCAGGAATAGATCAACCCGGTCTGCCATCAGTTGAGCCAGCTCGGCAAATTTTTCAGCCGCATCGTCTGGGTCGGGGTTCAGATCGGGCCGGTAGCTGGCCAAAAGCGGACCAAGCGCACCAGCGATACGACCGTCAGTTCCCGCGCAAGCCTGCTCGGCCCGCGAAAGAGCAGCCTCGATCAGAAGTGGCATCTGGTCTTCGATCCCCTCACGCACCAGCCGCGAGCGGTGAATGGCATAGGTATTCGTGGTGGCAATCGTCGCGCCACTGCGGAAATAGGCCGCGTGAACTTCGGTCAGCAAGTCAGGTTTGTCGATCATCACCCGCGTTGACCACAAAGGCGTGGGCTGGTCACCGCTGCGTTTCACCAGTTCCTGCCCGATCGAACCATCTAAAAGCGTAATGTCAGCCATCTACCCCCCTTTCACGGTATTAATACCAGTTTCCCGGGCAAGGTCTTGGACATAAAATCCTCTTGCGCCTGAACAATGTCACGCAACGGGTAGGTTTTTGAGACCAAAGGCCTGATCCGACCTGCATTCATCAGCACAACAAGTCGGCCAAAGACTTCGGGAGGCTGATGGGTGCAGCCATGGATTGTGATGTCGCGCAGATAGATGTCTCGCAAATCGGCGCTGACGATGGGGCCAGCGATTGCACCTGACACCGCATAGTGCCCGCCGGGTTTCAGCGCCAGTATGAGATCGGGCCAAGCCGAGCCGCCCACCACATCGATGACGACATCGAACATATCCTTCGGCAGCTGCGCATCCCGTTCAAAGGTTGCCGACGCCCCCTGCGCTTTGACCACATCCGCCTTGGCAGCGCTTGTCACCCCCCAGACCGTCGCTCCTCGTAGCGCCGCGAGCTGGACCGCGGCGAGGCCCACACCGCCTGAAGCCCCTGTAATCAGCACTGTGTGGCCTGCCGACACACCAGCGCGAGTCAGCAGGTTTTCTGCGGTCCCAAACGCGCAGGGAATAGCGGCGATTTCCACGTCTGATAGGGGCGAGGCGGTCACATCATAGAGATCATTGCTATCGACCAGACAGTATTGGGCAAACGCTCCGTCGATTTCTGAACCAAGCGCGATAAAACCATGCGGTCTACCCGGCCCCGGGCGTGGCAAGTTGATAGGACAGGTCACGCGTTGGCCGGGCTTGAACGCTGCCCCCGGTCCAATCTCTTCAACAATCCCACACAGATCACCGCCTTGGATGCGGGGAAAGTGCAGCGCACCTCCCCACCCGCCGGCCTCAACCTGCTGATCTACCGCATCCGTCGCTTCTGTAACATCCGACGAGTACCAGCCGATCCGCGTGTTGATGTCGGTGTTGTTGACCCCGGCAGCGGCGACGCGCACCAGAACCTGCCCTGGACCGGGGGTCGGAACGGGGACGTCTTCCCGCCATTCCAACACCTCAGGACCTCCATGGCCAGTCAGATATACGCCTTCCATCTGCCGGGTCATATCAGCGCCTTTCTGTCGTAGGGGTCAGGCCCTCAACCGTTCATTTGCAGGATCCCAGAGCGGCTGATCCTCCTGAACAACAGCACGACATTTCTGTCCGTAGATTTCAACCTCTAGCTCAGTTCCCGGGACAGCCAGATCTGCGCGCACCATGCCCAGCGCGACCGAGGCACCAATGCGATACCCCCACGCACCCGATGTGGTTTCACCCACGATCTCATCACCGCTCCAGATGCAGGACATGTAAGGCGCATCGACCTCACCTGCGTCCACGATCAGAGTGACAAAGGACTTTTTAACGCCTTGCTGTTTTTCGTTCTGAATGGCTGCTTTGCCAACAAAATCCTGCGGTTTATCGAGCTTGACAAAGCGCCCCAAACCACCTTCCAGCAGAGAGTAATCCGTGCTTAGGTCGCCTTTCCACGCGCGATAGCCTTTCTCGATCCGCAGCGAATTCAACGCATACATGCCAAAGGGTTTCGCTCCAGCGGCCAGCACAGCTTCGTAGATGGCGGGCATCGCATCATTTTCAGCATGGATTTCCCAACCCAGCTCACCCGCGAAAGATACACGGATCAGGAAGGCATCCTGCCCGGCCACTTTGGCGAATTGGTGGGTCAGCCACCCTTGCTGCAAATCTGCATCGGTGATGCCAGACAAAACATTCCGCGTCATCGGTCCGGTCACGATCAGTGTGTCGCGCTCGGTTGTGGTTTCCCGAACGGTCACACCTTCGGGCACCGAATTGCGGATCAAATCACCATCGTGCCACTGTGCCGTGGCAGCAGTGATTAGGACGAAATTGTTCTCAGCCAGACGGATACAGGACAGCTCGGTCAGAATGCGCCCTCTTTCATCCGAGACATAGATCAGATTCATGCGCCCTGCTTTAGGGATACCTCCGGTACAGAAGCCACGCAGCCAGTCATCCGCCCCCTCGCCTTGTATCCAGAACCGCGAGAAGCCCGGCAGATCCAGCACCCCGCAGTGATCGCGCACGGCTTCGCATTCTTCTTTGACCCGTTGCTCCCAAGGGCCCGAACGTCCCCAGGTATGGGTGGCTTCCAGTGACGTGTCATCGCCGGTTTGCGCAAACCAGTTTGCGCGTTCCCAGCCGTTGTACGCGCCCATGACACCGCCCAATTCCTTGACCTTGGCGTGCACAGGCGAGACCTTCTTGTCGCGTGCGGCAGGCCATTCGTGATGTGGGAAATGCATGGCGTATTCGTTGCCGTAGACTTCCATCCCTTTCTGATTGCAGTAGTCCTGATCGGTGTAGTCGGTGTAACGACGCGGATCGACGGCCCACATATCCCATTCGGTGTGACCATCGACGATCCATTCGGCCAGAACTTTGCCTGCACCACCACCTTGGGCGATACCGAAAGTGAAGGTATGAGCCTCGAACGCATTTGTCACACCCGGCATCGGGCCAATCAACGGCAGACCATCTGGCGCATAGGGGATCGGGCCATTGATGACGCGACCAACGCCCGAGGTTGCCATCAGCGGAACCCGTTCCATCGCATCGGTGACGATATCCTCGATCCGGTCCAGATCATCATTCCACAGTTGGAAGCTGAAATCCTCGGGCATCGGATCATCCTCGGTCATCCAGTGGCCCTTGCAATTGGGCTCATAAGGGCCAAGGTTGAAGCCATTCTTCTCTTGCCGCAGGTAGTACGAGATATCGACATCGCGCAGCAGCGGCAGCTTCTTGCCACCATTTTCTTTCGACCACGCTTCAATTTCGGGAACTTCGTCAGTCAGCAGATACTGATGGCTCATGACCATGGCCGGGACGGTTCGGCCGCCAAAGGGTTTGAACCATTCCCCTACGCGCTGCGCATAGTAACCGGCGGCGTTCACCACATAATCGCAGGCAATATCACCCTTTTCGGTATGTACGGTCCATGTGCCGTCGTCCTGCTGTGTCACACCGGTTGCCGGGCAGAATCGGATGATCTTTTGCCCCATATCCCGCGCTCCCTTGGCCAGAGCCTGAGTCAGCTGCGCCGGGTCAATGTCACCATCGGTCGGGTCATACAGAACGCCTTCAAGATCATGGGTCTCCAGGAAAGGATAGCGTTCCTTGGCCTCTTCCGGAGTCCACATCTCCATCGGGATGCCTTGATATCGGCCCATGGACATGGCCCGTTCGAATTCCTGCATCCGCTCCTTGCTGTGCGCCAGACGGATCGACCCAGAAACGTGATAGTTCATCGGATAGTCGACCTCGTCCGCGAGGCGCGAATACAGTTCGGTCGAATAGCGCTGCATGTTCATGATCGCCCACGAGGTCGAAAACGTCGGAACGTTACCCGCCGCGTGCCATGTCGAGCCTGCGGTCAGTTCGTTCTTTTCCAGCAGAACACAATCCGTCCAGCCCTTCTTGGCCAGATGATACAGCGATGAACAGCCCACAACGCCGCCGCCGATGATGACCACACGGGCCTTGGTTGGAAAATCACTCATGTGTTTGGTTCCCTATTAGTGTGCCCGCTGGGGCAGGTCGTCTTTGATGTCATAGTAATCGCCCTTATCCGCAACGAAGATGTGCTGGGCGAGTTTCAACCCGGTCGGCTCATCCAGTGAGCCCACGGAAATTGCGATCGTGTCCTCGTCATTGTGCTGCCAGAAGAGGAACGAGCCACAAGCGCGGCAAAATCCGCGCTTGGCAATGTCAGAGGCGCGATACCAGCCCAGCGTTTCGCTGGTGGTAAAGCGGAGATTGTCCTGATGCGTAACGGTCGAGGCCCACAGATGACCCGACTGTTTGCGACACTGCCCGCAATGGCAGGCATTTGGTGGCGCGAGGTCTCCGTCAACAACAAAAGCGACCGCGCCGCACAGGCAGGAACCGGTATGCATGTCTTTATCCCCTCGCTGTCGGCGTCGAACTGGCACCCAGCAAAACGCCATAAATGATGAAACAGGTCGCCATCACGCGGCGTACCCAGATATTGAACACCGCCCCCAACGCAGCCTTGCCCATCAGCGCCCCCAGCGACGTGAACCCGGTATAGCTGAGCGTCGTGATGACCAGTGCCGTCGGCATGATCACCGCCATTTGCTGCCAGATGGGTACATCCGGCTGCACAAATTGCGAAAACGCCGCAAGGTATCCGGCGACGCTCTTGGGGTTGATCGTGGCAACAGCCAACGCGTGAAAGTAAACATGCCGCGCCGGACGCTCTGACGCCGGAGCGGGTTTCGCTGCGTTCATCCAACCGCGAATGCCCATCCAGATCAGAAACCCGGCCCCGATAAGTTTGGCGACAAAGAAACCCGTTGGCGACGCGGCAATCAACGCTGTGATTCCCACAGCCGAGAGGATCAGGAACACACTCGCCTGAGTCAAAATAGCCAAGACACCCAACATAGCCTTGGAGAACGGCAGGCTCATCCCATTTGAGATGCAGTTGACCGCATTCGGCCCCGGGGTGGTCACGAACACCACCCAGAACAGAGCGAATATGGTCCAGGCCTCAAAACTCATCAGTACACCGGAGGGGCGATGACCCAGATGGCCACAGCGGGCTCATCAAAGGGGTTGGACCAAGTGTAGGGCTCGTGCTTGATCCGGAAGCTATCGCCGGGGCCGACCTGAAAGCTGCGCGAGCCGATCGTCAGTTCCAGACGGCCTGAAACCATATAGCCGACTTCCTGCGTCGGCCGGTTTGCCGGGGTCTGCATCTGCGAATGCGGCTCAAAGGTCGAATGCACCATCTCGAAATCGTCGGTCAGGTCAGGCGAAAGCAGTTCTTCGATCAACCCTTCTTCGCCAGAGCCCATCGGGCGACGGGACCCTGCCCGCACAATATACCCTTGCTCATCCACCGGCGCAGCGGAATGGGCAAACAGCATCGACATCGGCACACCCAGACATTCGGCAATCTGGCGTAGATCCGAAATCGACGGCTCGGACATGTCACGCTCGACCTGGCTGAGCCAGCCAACGGACCGATCCAATCGGTTGGCGATCTCGGTCAGAGTCAGCCCGCGCGCCTTGCGCAGTGCGCGAAGGTCGGCACCGAGGGATGCGCTATGAGGGGCCTGCGAATTCAAGTTGCGCTCCGAGTCTGCGTGAAATTTTCTGTTACTTTTTCACGGTGCCTCGAATCGGTGAAATTTCCAAGCATTTTTTCACTTGGGTCTGCAAATTTAGTTGGCTATGCACGGTCCATGTGGATTGCCGTAATCTATCTTTGGGCCATTAATACCCTGACTTTGATGGCGTTTGGCTGGGATAAGCTGCTCGCGCGCCGTAGAAGGCGACGCATCCCCGTGCGGCGCTTGTTATGGTTGGCGGCACTAGGTGGCAGCTTGGCCGCGCTACTGGGGCGCTGGATCTTCGGGCACAAGACCCGCAAGCGCGGTTTCTCGGCTTGGCTATACACGATCACAGCGTTTCAGGCCGGGCTTTGCTATCTGATTATGTCCCGAGATCTTGGCGCATTTTTGCGATAGCTCGGAACCCTCTAACGCGCAAATACATCCGTTAGAATAGCACCAAGTGCGGTCGCATCATCTTTGGTAAACGCGTCGGGCTGGTCGCTGTCGATATCAAAGACAGCGATCACGTTACCATTCGCATCCCGCACCGGTAGAACCAACTCGGACCGAGTGGATGACGCACAAGCGATATGGCCGGGGAAAGCATCTACATCCGAAACCAATTGCACTTGCCCTGTACGAGCAGCCGCACCACACACACCGCGTTCAAAAGGGATTACTAGGCAGCCATGCCCCCCCTGATAAGGCCCGATCTTTAGCACTTCGGGCTCAGTTACGCGGTAAAATCCCGTCCAGTCGAATCGGTCGTCCGAGTGATGCACTTCGCATGCCACCGTAGCCATCAATGCAACCTCGTCGGTTTCACCTTCGGTCAAGGCGGCAATGGTTTTGGCGAGTGTGTCGTAGTCGGCTTTCATGTTGGTAGACCTTGCATCCGAGGAACTGCGGGCGCTGCCGCCAATTCCCCGGAGTATTTGCAAAAAGACAAAGCGTCAAACGCGTTCTATTGCTATGGCCGTCCCTTCTCCGCCGCCGATGCAGATTGCCGCGACACCGCGCTTGAGGTTCCGCTTTTCTAACGCATTCAGCAGCGTGACCATGATCCGGGCCCCAGAAGCGCCAATCGGATGGCCAAGCGCACATGCGCCGCCATTCACATTCACGATCTCACGCGACAAGCCCATTTCGTGCATGAAAGCCATGGGCACAACGGCGAAGGCTTCGTTGACCTCCCACAGATCGACATCTTCTTTTTTCCAACCGATACGATCCAACAATTTCTGCGCTGCCGGAACCGGAGCAGTTGTGAACAGCCCCGGTGCCTGCGCGTGACTGGCGTGGCCGAGAATTCGTGCGCGCACGGTCAGGCCCTGCTGTTCTGCCGCCTCTGCCGAGGCAAGCACAAGGGCGGCTGCGCCATCCGAGATCGAAGAAGAATTGGCCGCCGTTACCGTTCCATCCTTGCGAAAGGCTGGTTTCAATGTGGGTATCTTCTCGGGCCGCGCCGATTTTGGTTGCTCATCCGCGTCCAGCACAACCTCGCCTTTACGAGTCTGAATCTTGACCTGTGTAATTTCCTGGTCGAACGCATTATTTTCCTGCGCGGACAGCGCGTTCGAAAGCGATCGCAGGGCGTATTCGTCCTGCGCCTCGCGCGTGAACTGATAGGATTCGGCACAGTCCTCGGCAAACGTGCCCATAAGCCGACCTTTGTCATAGGCGTCTTCGAGCCCGTCCAGAAACATGTGATCGACGACCTGCCCATGTCCGATCCGGGCGCCACCGCGCATCTTGGGCAGCAGATAGGGCGCGTTGGTCATGCTCTCCATCCCGCCAGCGACCATGGTCTGAGTATGGCCCAAAGCGATCTGATCAAACGCGATCATTGCGGCCTTCATGCCTGAACCGCACATTTTGTTGAGCGTTGTGGCAGGTACATCTTCTCCCAGACCGGCGGCAAACCCAGCCTGACGCGCCGGGGCCTGTCCCTGGCCGGCAGGCAGGACGCAGCCCATCAGCACCTCATCCACGGTCCGAATGCCAGCACCCTCCAGCGCTGCGCGGATAGCAGCACCGCCCAGATCAGCAGCGGCGACGCCGTCAAACATGCCCTGAAAGCCGCCCATTGGTGTACGCGCGGCACCTGCTATCACAACCTCGTTCATCCGAAATCTCCTTGAACTTTCCAGCCTATGGATACCGAATGGTAAGAATTACCGTCTAGCGTATTTCTACCATCATTTTGCATTGCCAAAGGCGGACGAACATGGGGCTCAGCAGCGAGATCACCGGCGAGACACAGATAATATCCGTTCATTGTGATCGAATTGATGCCGCGATGGCGATTCAATTCAAGGAAGATATGCGCGCGGAAACCCAAACCACTGCCAAACGGGTGGTGTTGGATTTGTCTTCTGTCGAATTCATCGACTCCAGCGGTCTGGGCGCCATTGTCGCCTCGATGAAACAATTGGAGAAAGGGCGCAGATTGGATCTGGCCGGGTTGCGCCCGATCGTTGAAAAAGTGTTCCGCCTGACCCGCATGGACACCGTGTTCAGACTTTTCAAATCGCTGGATGAGGCGATCGGCGCTGGTGCAGACTGATGACCGGCAGAGGTGGAACAGCGTGTGCTCGAATTGCAAACAAAACTGCCTGGAGGTGAGCTTTCCCGCGACACAAGCGCAGGCCAGCGCAGGGATCGCGGCATTGAGCGCACGGCTGGCGGCGCAGGGATTGCCGGAAAGCAAAGCAGATGACGTAAGAATCGCGCTGACCGAAGCGATCAACAACGTGGTCGAACATGCCTATGCCGGGGTGGCCGCCGCTGACGTTCAAATCGATTGCTCATTATGTGCAAAGAAGCTGGTGATTCAGATCACCGATACCGGCGACCCGATGCCCGAATTGCAGATACCGAGCGGCACTCTACCATCTGTCGACACTGCTTTGCAGGACCTGCCCGAGGGCGGCTTTGGCTGGCACCTGATTCATCAACTTGCCAGCGACATACAATATGAACGCAAAAGCGGCGGGAACCTGCTCTGCTTGCGGTTCGACTTTGACGAGATGCCCTAGCAGGCATCAAATGGCCACAATAAGGCCTAGATCGAACCATTGTCGCGCCGCAAACAAAGGTCATAAGTAAGGGGTAGCTCAGATAGCTTCCCTCGGCGCCTAGCGTCACAGCCCCCACCCAGTGAGCGGCGCCGAGGACCTCCTTCCTCTGATAGCATTGGACAATTCCCAGCTGCGGCTTAGTGTCTGCGTGTTTGCAGAAGGAAAGACCCATGCGCGATTTTCACAAGACAGGCCGTTCTGAAGTTTTGGCAACCGAAGGGATGTGCGCAACGTCCCATCCGTTGGCCGCCAAAATCGCGCTGGATATTCTGCAGCAGGGCGGCAATGCCATGGACGCAGCCATTGCAGGCGCGGTGCTTCTGGGTATTTGCGAGCCGCAAATGACCGGCTTGGGCGGAGATTGCTTTGTTCTGTACAATCGCGCAGGCGAGCAGACTGTTCGCGCACTAAACGGTTCGGGTCGGGCCGCGGCAACAGCGGATGCACAGGCATTGCGGGATCGCGGTTTAAATTCGGTTCCCGAGACCAGCCCGGATGCCGTGACAATTCCCGGAGCGGTTGAGGCATTCTGCCGTCTAGCAAAAACCGAAGGTCGGCTGGGCCTGGAAGCAATTCTGCAACCCGCAATCCATTATGCCGAGTCAGGTGTTCCGGTGGCTCCACGCGTTGCCTTTGATTGGATGAACAGCGCGTCCACCCTGCAAGGCGCGGCCCGTGATCATTATCTGATTGACGGCAAACCCTTGCAAACCGGGCAGGTTTTTCGCGCCCCCGGTCAGGCAGAAGTTCTTCGGCGCATTGCCCAACACGGTCAAAAGGCATTTTATTCTGGTGAGATTGCCGATGACATGCTTGCGGCCCTGTCCGATCTGGGTGGAGTACAGACTGCGCAGGATTTCGCGGCCGTGCAAAGCGATGAAACTGTGCCCGTCAGCGGAGATTATGGCAGTGTCGAACTGGTCGAGCACCCACCGAATGGTCAGGGCGCGACGGCAATCCTGTTGCTGAATATCTTGAAGCACTTCGATCTGGCCGCAATGGACCCTTGGGGGGCTGAACGCGTACATATCGAAGCCGAGGCCAGCAAACTGGCCTACGACGCACGCAATCGTTTCATCGCCGATCCCGACCACAGCACGCGGATGGCTCATTTTCTTGCACCTGAGACAGCCGCCCAACTTGCCGCGCTGATCAATCCGAAACGCGCCATGGCTGCCGCCGCTCCCTTGACCGAGTCTGTTCACAAAGACACCGTCTATATCACCGTGGTTGACCGGGATCGCATGGCCGTTTCACTTATTTATTCGATCTACCACGGGTTCGGGTCGGGCATCGCTTCGGAAAAGTTCGGCATTTTGCTGCAGAATCGGGGTGCTGGTTTCAACCTCGAACCCGGTCATCCAAATGAGCTTGCCGGTGGAAAGCGACCAATGCACACAATCATACCGGGAATGTTGCGCGCCCAAGGCCGCATCGCGATGCCCTTTGGTGTCATGGGAGGTGCCTATCAACCAACCGGACACGCTCGGCTAGTGTCAAATCTCACGGATTTCGACATGGAGCTGCAGGAAGCCATCGATGCGCCTCGGGCATTTGCAGATGGGGGTGTTCTGAAAATCGAGCGAGGCTATTCCGATGCCGTTCTGCAACAATTATCCGATATGGGGCACACTGTCCAAATACCGGAAACATCTCTGGGTGGTGCGCAAGCCATTCGAATCTGTTCAAACGGAGTTCTGGAAGGTGCTAGCGATCCCCGTAAAGATGGTTGCGCATTAGGCTACTGACACACGCCATTATGACGGACATATTCAGTTCAACTGAAAGTGCAGCGGATAAGATCCATCCTGAAACGGGCCGAACATGTTGGGGATATCGGGATGGTCTACCGGCTCACCCGATTGGTCCTCAACCAGATTTTGTTCTGAAACATAAGCGACATAGAAGGATTGATCATTCTCAGCCAGCAAATGATAGAACGGCTGATCCTTCAGCGGGCGACTGTCTTCAGGAATGGCCTGATACCATTCCTCCGAGTTCGAGAATTCCGGATCGACATCAAAAATAACCCCTCGAAAAGGGTGTCTACGGTGTCGAACCACCTGTCCCAGGCGGTACTTGGCTTGTGTCTTTAGCATTGTTTCGGCCCCCAAAGCATTTAGTACATCTTTTCGGGCAGAAAAGCCAACCAATGAGCTGAAATTCGGGGAAACAGTCTGTGAACCTACTCCTAACAGTGTTCGAAATCGTTGCCCCGGTGTTCCTTCTGGCCGGGATCGGGTTTGCGTGGGTCAAGCTCGGGTTCGAGTATCGGCTGCAATTTGTCACGCGGTTTGCGGTGACGCTTGCGGTGCCCAGCCTGATCTTCGTAGCTTTGATGCAAACCGACATTCCTGGCGGTGAATTGACCGTTTTCACGCTCGCTGCGATTGCATCACATGTTGCTTTGGCGGTGGTTTTCTGGGTCTTTGTACGTGCCTCAGGGCTTGAGCAGCGGACCTATCTGTCACCTCTTATCTTCGGTAACACTGGGAATCTGGGCCTGCCTTTGTGCATCTTTGCCTTTGGGCAGGCTGGATTGGGTTTCGCGGTGATCTTTTTGGCCGTAACCGCTCTGTTTTCTTTTACCTACGGTATCTATCTGGTCGCGGGGCGCGGCGCCTTTGGCAAGGTTCTGCGCGAGCCGATGGTCTGGGCCACGCTGCTGGGGGCATTGTTTCTGTGGCGTGGATGGCAGACGCCACTGTTTCTAACCAACACGCTGGAACTGTTGGGCCAGATGGCGGTGCCTATGATGCTGATCACCCTTGGGGTCGCGATTGCACGCCTGACAACACAGAAGCTGCAACAGGCTATATGGTTGTCCTTGCTGAAACTCGCGGTGTGCTTCGGGTTGGGCTGGGTTCTTGCCATCAGTTTTGAACTGGGTCCTGTAGCTTTCGGAGTTCTGGTTTTGCAAATATGTGCGCCGGTCGCCGTCACCTCATACCTGCTGGCAGAGCGGTTTGATGTGGATTCCGACGCGGTTGCAGGCATGGTCATGGTCTCGACAGTATTGTCGGTCGCCGCATTACCGATAATTCTCGCTATTATTCTGTAACGATTGTGATTTCCTCAGAGCTCAATCTGCGCTAGAATAAAGAAAAAAGGCACGAGGCACATGAGCAGAATTCTTTTCGTACTCTTCGGGGTGCTGCTTTTGGCATCCTGTGGTGGCGGGTCCAAACAGCCACCGAGCAGACTGAATGACGCGTGCAGCATAGCGCGCGAAAAACCCGATTATATCAAGGCCTTCAAAAGCACCGAACGCAAATGGGGTGTCCCCGTTCACGTTCAGATGGCCACGATTTACCAAGAAAGCCGTTATCGCGCAGATGCGCGCACACCGCACAAATACGTGCTGGGCGTGATCCCGATGGGTCGCCAAAGCAGTGCTTACGGCTATGGTCAGGCACTTGATGGCACGTGGGAGCAGTATCAACGCGAAACCGGCAAACGCCGCGCCAAGCGGGATCGCATCCGTGATGCGTCGGATTTCATTGGCTGGTACATGAACAAAAGCTATGAGCGGAACGGGATTCATCCCACCGACGCGCGCAACCAATACCTGGCCTATCACGAAGGGCAAACCGGCTACGCTCGTGGCAGCTACAACAGCAAATCTTGGCTGTTGAACGTTGCGAACGATGTAGACGCCCGAGCGCAACTGTATCAGGCGCAGCTGGCGAACTGCCGTTACTAAACAAACCCTGTCAGGTCAGCGATCGTCTGACCTGATACGGGTTTTGCTTGAAAACACGCTGGAATCGAGGTTTCCGCCTTCAGTCAACGGCCCCAGCAGTACGGTCGTTTGACTTCCAGCGTTGTCGTGGATCACCCATTTGCGCAGCTCAACCGGATTGGATGTAAACATTAACTCGATCCGCCCGCTTTCCGGATTCTTGGGGTCCTGAGCCGTCACAACCGTGGCGGTACCGTCAAAATCGTGCCCAACAACCATATTGGCTTGCCCCAGATTGACATTCCGCGCCAACACCAGTGACAGCGGTGTGCGTTTCAGCGGGTACTGTTCGGGCGGCTGATTGGATTTCGGGTCAAAGATCTGCACCGTCCCCGACCGCGCCAAAACTACCGCGCTGTTGGGCGGATCATATTCGAACCGCATTTTTCCGGGCCGCTCGAGCCACAGCTTACCGGTGCTAAGCGATCCGTCATCATTCACCTGCGTGAATGTGGTCTGAACCGTCTTCATCTGGTTCAGGTAGTTAGAGATTTGCGACAGTGGCAGCTTTTCAGCCGCCCACGCGGCGGGCGCAGCCAGTGTCAAGGCAAGGGCAAAAGCAATCTGTTTCATAGGACCCAGATAGGCGTTCTGCCCTTGTTATTAAATATCTTACTGCTCGGGGACGAGGATTTCGCGTTTTCCAACGTGATTTGCCCCGGAAACAACGCCTTCGTCCTCCATCTGCTCAACAAGCCGCGCAGCTTTGTTGTAGCCAATGGCAAGTTTTCGCTGAATGTAGGACGTCGAGCATTTGCGATCTTTGATCACAATCGCCACTGCCTGATCGTAAAGGGCGTCTTCTCCGTTCGTGTTGCCACCCGTGTTCAGGCCCAGAACAGCGTCGATATTGTCAGCCTTTTCCTCGGCCGGGCCATCGACCACGCCGCTCATGTAGGCCGGCGGACCGAACTGTTTCAGGTGGTTGACGATTTCTTCGACCTCTTCATCCGAGACAAACGGACCGTGGCAACGGGTGATCTTCGCCCCGCCCGCCATATACAGCATGTCGCCCTGCCCAAGCAGTTGCTCGGCACCCATCTCGCCCAAAATGGTGCGGCTGTCGACTTTCGAGGTCACCTGGAACGAAATCCGCGTTGGGAAGTTCGCCTTGATCGTCCCGGTGATCACATCGACCGAGGGACGCTGCGTCGCCATGATCAGGTGAATGCCCGAAGCCCGCGCCATCTGCGCCAGACGCTGGATGCAGGCCTCGATCTCCTTGCCCGCGACCATCATCAGGTCAGCCATCTCGTCGACGATCACAACGATATAAGGCATTGCTTCGGGCGCGAATTCTTCGGTCTCGAACATTGGCTCGCCAGTTTCATCGTCAAAGCCGGTCTGGACCGTGCGGCTGAACATCTCGCCCTTGGACAGCGCATCCTTCACGCGGCCATTGTAGCCCGCGATATTGCGCACGCCCATTTTGGACATTTTGCGATAGCGATCCTCCATCTCGCCCACGACCCATTTCAGGGCCACAACCGCCTTTTTCGGGTCGGTCACAACAGGCGAGAGCAGGTGCGGGATACCGTCATAGACCGACAGTTCCAGCATCTTGGGGTCGATCATGATCAGGCGGCACTCATCCGGCGTTAGCTTATAAAGCAGCGACAGGATCATCGTATTGATTGCCACCGACTTACCGGAACCGGTCGTACCAGCGATCAAGAGGTGAGGCATTTTTGCCAAGTTCGCCACCACGGACTCACCGCCGATATCCTTGCCTAACGCCAAGGGCAGCGCATGGTTGCCATCGCCGAAATCGCGACTGGCGAGGATTTCGCGCAGCACCACCATCTCACGGTTTTCATTGGGCAGTTCAATGCCAATAACCGAGCGCCCCGGTAGAGTTGAAACCCGCGCGGACAAAGCCGACATTGAGCGCGCGATATCGTCGGCCAAACCGATCACACGGCTGGCTTTTAAACCCGGTGCAGGCTCCAATTCGTACATGGTCACAACCGGACCGGGGCGGACGCTGACGATCTCACCCTTGACGCCGTAGTCATCCAGCACGTTTTCCAGCATCCGCGCATTTTCCTCGAGCGCCTCATCGCTTAGGTGATGGCGTTGGATGCTTGCAGGGTTGGACAGAAGGCCCAGCGGTGGCAGTTCGAAATCAGAATGCCGTTCCTCGAAAGAAAGTGTCGGCTGTGCTTCGGCTTGCGCCCTGCGCGAAGGTGGAGGAGTGCGTCGGACCGGTTGAGCTACTACAGGTTTACGCGGCTCAGCGACAGGAATCTTGACAGCCTGTCTCGGTTGGAGCGCGGGTTCGGGGGCATCATCAAACACGGCCTCATCATCATAGTCCGGTTCGGAAACATAGTCCTGCTGCATCCAATTATCAGCCTCGGAGTCAGCCGCCAGCGTCTCAACATCAGATCCTGCTGTCAGCGGTGGTTCGGGTGGCAAACCTGCAGAGGTCATCGGGGGTTCGGGCGGCAACTCGTCTGCCGCGCCAGAGTTCAAAATCAACGGGTCCGGTCCCCTGCCCCGCCCTTTGGTCAATGGCAAGTTGGGATCGGGTTCGGGCGTTAGCACACCAGCGGCCACTTTACGATTGCGCACAGCGGCGGATATCTTGGACCTGATGCGATCCTCACCCGGCATGTCGTAATACCCTTCGACCGCAACGTTTTCGACCAACTCAGGCTCGGGCATTGGGTCAGGACGACGGATCAGGGAAGGCATCCGAGCCAGAAGGCCTGTCTTGGCGACAGGTTCCTGCGCTTCAATCTCAGGGTCTTCAAAGACCGGATCAGCGTAGGCCAGGTCGTCGTCAAAATCCGCCTGAACCGGAACTGCACGTTCGGCCTTGCGCTCGGCCCATTGGGCCTTCCGGTCCCGTGCTGCCCGCGCTGTCGCCGATGCCCCGCGTCCCAGCGCGTTCATCAACAGATCATAGGCCATGACCAGTCCCAACAGAAACGCCCGGAAGCCATTGCGAACGTCCGCTTTGCCGAAACCCAACACAAATACACCCAGAGCCAGCATACCGACCGCCATCGCCAGCGACATCAGCTTGACCAGGAAATGCGATGAGATCGGCAACAACGTCAAAATCGCGCCCATCACTGTATCGCCGAATAGACCGCCCAAGCCATAGCTGTGCGTCGCCCGCCATTCGGCACCCGGTACCAGAGTCGCTGCATAGACAGCCAGAACGGCGATCCAGATCGGCGCAAAAATCAGGCGGGCAATGGCACGGTCTTCACCTAAATGACCTGCAAATCGAACGCCCCAAGTGATCAGCACCAAGGCGACACCCAAGCTGCCCCAACCCACGATCATAAACAACGGCGCGGCAATCGAGGCCCCAATGCGCCCCATCCAGTTTTGCACGGGCGCATCGGTCGAAACCATCCAGTTTGGATCATCGGGCGTATAGGACCAGATCATCGCTGCAGCGGCCAACCCCAACAGGATCAAAGCGATCCCGATCAGTTCTTTGCTACGCCGTTCAATGGCGGCTTGCGTGTTGCTGTCCAGCAGCGGGTCACGGTTTCGCGCGTTATATGATGCCATTTTGCCCTCGTACCTCACGAATAGATGCAGTCGCGGAGTGTAATCAGCCCGCGCTTCATCTCTGTTTTTGGGGCCACCATCGCGACCCGGATAAATTGCTCGCCCGGGTTTTGCCCCGGATCACCTTGAGAAAGATATGCACCCGGCAGAACCCGTACGCCGGTTTCCTGCCAAAGCTTCAATGCGGTTTCTTCGCCGTTTTCGACGGGTAGCCACAGGAAGAACCCGGCCTCGGGCGGCATGTAGCCCTGTACGCCTGCGAAAACCTCATCCGCGACGGCGTATTTCTCCTGATACAGCGCGCGGTTTTCCTGCACATGCGCTTCATCCGCCCAAACCTTGACGGCGGCGGCCTGCAGCGGGGCGGGCAAAGGGGCACCCGCATAGCTGCGCAACAGTTTGACACGGCTGATTGTTTCAGGTCCACCTGCGATCAGCCCCGACCGCAGCCCGGCCAAGTTCGACCGCTTGGACAGAGAGTTGAACAGCGTGACACGTTCGGGGTCAGCACCCAGTTCCTGCGCAACGGTCAGCGCGCCAACCGGCGCGGCGTCGCGGTAGATTTCGGAATAGCATTCATCGGCAAAGATACGGAAATCGTACTTTTCAGCCAATTGAATCAGCTCGGCCCAGTAATCGCGCGAGGCGACCGCCCCCTGAGGGTTCGCGGGCGAGCAGATATAGGCTACAGCAGTACGGTTCAGAACCTCTTCGGGCAGGCCTGCATAGTCTGGCAAATGGCCAGTGGCAGCAGTTGCCGGCACGAAATATGGCTGCGCACCGACCGAAATCGAGGCAACCATGTAGACCTGATAGAAGGGGTTCGGGCACAGAATGATCGGTTGCTGCCCGTTTTTCTGCTCGGGGCAGAGCGCCATTGCAGCGTTATAAAGACCCTCGCGTGTACCGTTCAGTGCCATCACATTGGCATCTGCATCCATCGGCACACCATAGCGGCGGTTGATCCAACCCGTGATCGCTGCGCGCAATTCAGGTGAGCCTTCGTTCGGGGGATAGCCCTGAAACCCGGCGGCGTTTTCCATGATCACGTCGGTCACCCAAGATGGGAAATCATGCCTGGGCTCGCCAATGGTCATGTGAACGACTTCACCACCCGGCTGATGATGATCCAACAGGGCGCGTAGACGCGGAAATGCGTATTCCGGTAGGTTCGAAAACCGCTCGGGGAAATTCATGATACTGCCTCAATTTCGGGGTCATTTTGCGCCCCGTTTTATGGCAGATTACAGATCGACCCGGGCTTCGTCCAGACAAAGAGGTGCCGAATCAGGGGATTGTGGCATTCAGGTCAAAGCGCTTTCGGCTGCTGACCCGAGCCGTAACAAGGCCTCTTCCGACCCCGGATAGCCCAACATCATCAGCCCGCAACCGGGTGTTCCCGTGGGCAAAGTCAGTGCCGCAAGCCCCATCAGATTGCCGATCCGGGTGTTGCGGAGAGCCAAGAGATTTTCGGTAACATAGTAGTCATGATCATTCATCAACCGGTCGAGATTGGGCGGTAGGATCGGGGCCGTCGGCGCAAGCACGGCGTCAAAGCCCGCAGTGGCCGCATCCCAAGCCTGTCGACAAGCGGTTAGTTTCGACCAAGCAGCCACGTAATCGGGGCCGGAATAGGCCTTGCCCATTCGGAACCGTTCAAGGATTTCGGGATACATCGCTTCGGGGTTCGCTTCTATCACATCTCGCCACAAGCCGTAGGCTTCGGTTGTATAGAGCACACCCGACAGGCTCATCGCTTCGTTCAGCTCAGGCACGTCAAGCGGAACGATCTCGGCCCCGGCCTCTTTCAGGCGCGCCAGCGCCTCATCATAGGCGTTGGCTGGAGCTTCGCGCAGATCGTCCTTGGCGACGTTCTGCAAATCAGCAAAGCGGCGACCGATCAATGACGCCCCGCGCAGATCAGCCGGGGCGGTGCCCTCAAGCGCGGCAAGCATATGTGCGGCGTCCTCAACTGATCGCGCCAGAGGCCCAACGGTATCGAATTTCAGACACAGCGGCACGACGCCCTCAAGGCTAACGCGCCCCGCCGTGGTTTTCAGCCCCACCAGATCGTTCCAGGCCGAGGGAATCCGCACCGATCCACCCGTGTCCGAGCCAACGCCGCCTGCAGCAAGCCCCCAAGCCACCGAGGCCCCTGCCCCTGAGGACGAACCTCCGGGTACGGCCTCTTCGTCATTCACGCATGGAGGCGTAGCCGTCACTGGGTTGAGGCCCAAACCCGAGAACGCCAATTCGCTCATATGCGTTTTACCCAGACAGACCGTACCCATCGCGGTCGCGTTCCGCACTACGTGCGCATCGGATTCGGGCACGCGGCCTTCCAACAGGGCCGAACCGGCCTCGGTCCCTACGCCTGCCGTGTCAAACAGGTCTTTCCAGCTGATCGGGACGCCATCCAACAAAGACCGACGCAGGCCAAGCTTGGCCCGCTCTTGCGCCGCAAGGGCCTCGGCGCGGGCGCGATCGTGGGTCACCCGGGCATAGATCCGATCGCGATGTGGATGGGCGTCAATCGCGCTCAGATAAGTTTCTGTCAGTTCAACCGGATCAATCTGCCCCATTCCGATACAACGGCCCAAATCACATGCCGTCATGGTCAACCAGTCTTGCATCCGGTCCCCTCCCGAGTAATTCCGTGATCGGACGGTAGCGACAGGACCGCACATGGACAATCCCGAAAGGGCGCGCATATTGCAGCACATGGAACACAGATCCGATATCCTGATCGTTGGTGGTGGCCTGAACGGCCCTGCCCTTGCGCTGGCGCTGGCCCAAACCGGGCATTCAGTCACGGTTGTTGACGCTCTGGCAGAGAAAGTGCGCAAGAATGCGGCCTTCGACGGGCGCGCCTATGCGCTGGCATTGGCGTCGCAACGTCTGCTCGACGCGATAGGCGTTTGGGAAAAGGTGGAAGAGCGCGCCCAGCCGATGCTGGAGATCAAGGTAACGGATGGTCATGCCGGTGCCGGACCTTCCCCGTTCTTTATGCATTTCGACCATGCCGAGATCGAAGAAGGCCCGATGGGCTATATGGTCGAAGATCGCCACCTGCGGCGGGCTTTTCTGGAGGCCATGACCGAACAAGACGGGATTACCGAAATCAGCGGCAAAACGGTCGTGTCTCAGGACATCTCGGCAAACGGGGCAACGCTGACGCTGGATGACGGAGCCACCTTGTCCGGCAGCCTACTGGTGGGTTGCGATGGCCGCCGCAGCGGGACCGCTATGCGCGCCGGAATCAAGCGAACCGGCTGGGACTATGGCCAGACCGCTCTGGTTTGCGCCATTGAACACGAGCTGCCGCATCACGGTATCGCCCATCAGTTCTTCATGCCCCCCGGCCCGTTGGCGATTCTGCCGCTGACCGGGAACCGCAGTTCCATCGTCTGGAGCGAACGCACTGATACGTCCGCGCAGATCAATGCGCTGCCCGAGGCAGATTACCTACAAGTTCTGCGCCCGCGCTTTGGCGATTTCCTGGGGGATATCCGCCTGCAGGGTGACCGGTTCACATACCCGTTGAACCTGACCATCGCCAATTCCTTCATCTCGGACCGGTTGGCTTTGGTCGGAGACGCCGCCCATGGCATGCACCCCATCGCCGGGCAAGGCCTGAACGCAGGTCTGCGTGATGTCGGTGCATTGGCCGAGGTTCTGACCCTTGCGGGACGACGTGGCGAGGATATCGGATCAACGCTTGTGCTGGAGCGCTATCAGGAGTGGCGCCGGTTCGACACCGCCTCGCTTGCGATGGCGACTGATGTGTTCAACAAGCTGTTTTCGAACGACAATCCCCTGCTCCGCATAGGTCGGGATATTGGAATGGGTATCGTCGGATCGCTGCCCGGGCTGCGCCGAGGTTTCGTGCGCGAGGCTGCAGGTCTGACCGGAGATCTGCCGAAACTGCTGCAGGGACACTCGATCTAGTCCAGCTCTCGGGCCTCATCCACTAGCATCACTGGAATACCGTTGCGGATTGGAAAGGCCAGAGCGGCGGCTTTTGACACCAGCTCTTGCCGTTCGGCATCATAGTGCAGCGTCGTGTGGGTCTGCGGACAAATCAACGCCTCAAGCATATGGCGGTCAAAGGCGTGTTCGGTATCGCTCATTGCAGTTTTTCCTCATTCGATCCACCGCGCATGGCGAATTCAATCAATGTCACCAATGTCTCGCGCCGGGTGCGCAGGCAGGGGGCCTCAAGCAAAGCCTGCTTTTCCTCCGGGTCAAATTCCAGCATCATGGACAGGGAATTGACCAAAAGCTCATCATCGGCATCTTTCATTGTGTCCCAATCGGTGGACAACTGACGGGACGAAAAAAACCGTTCCAACAGCCGCAGGAACCTGTTCCGATCAAAACCGTCATCCACCTCGGCCTTGCCCAGATCACGGTCAAACCCGTCCCAGGACACCGAAACCCGGCGATACGGGGTGAAACTGTCCAACTCTGATTTGACCCTGAACCGAGAGATTCCCGTCAGCGTAATCAGATACCTGCCATCTTCGGTCTCGGAAAACTGGGTGACCCGTCCAGCGCAGCCGATCTGGTGCAGCTTGGTTTCGTCGCCCTGACAGGTATTCGGTTGCACCATCCCGATCAGGCGTTCTTGCGTTTTCAGCGCGTCGTCCAGCATCTGTAGGTAGCGCGGCTCAAAAATATGCAGCGGCAGGCGAGACCGTGGCAGCAGCAGCGCTCCGGGCAAAGGGAAAACGGATACCGTTTCCGGCAAATCGGCAGGATGCATCATGTACCCGAGTTTAGTTCTGATCGGGGATTAGGCAAATATCATCGAGCTGAGCTTGCGCCGCCCGTTCAGAACAATCGGGTCATTGGGCTTGAGCGCATCGAAAATTGTGAAGAGCTGCGCCTTTGCTGCCCCATCATTCCACTCGCGATCGCGGCGGAACAATTCCAACAGTTGAGCCACTGCCTCTTCGACATCGCCATTGGCATGCAGGGCCTGCGCCAGATCGAAACGGGCTTGATGGTTGTCTGGCTCGGCCTCAACTGTTGCAGTCAACTCACCTACCGGACCAGCATCTGCAGCCTGCTTGGCCAATTCCAGTTGCGCATGGGCCGCTTCAACCTCGGGTGAAGTGGAAATCTCGGCAGGAGCGCCATTGAGGATCGCCTCAGCCTGATCCAGATCCCCCGATGCAATATGCGCGCGCACCAACCCGCCATAAGCGGCAGCGTGATTGGGGTCTTCACCCAGTATGGCGGCAAAAGTCTGTGCCGCGTCTACAGCGGCCCCCTCGGTCAACATTTCTTCGGCAGCTTGGACAGCATCATCTAGTTGACCACCCGGGCTTTCACCGCCCGCGGCTTCGATCACACGATCTATGAAGGCCTTGATCTCGGACCCTGGCAAAGCGCCCTGAAACCCGTCGATCGGTTGGCCTTTGTGAAATGCATAGACCATCGGAATCGACTGGATGCGCAGTTGTCCTGCAATCATCTGCGCTTCGTCCACGTTGATCTTGACCATCTTGACCGCACCTTTGGCAGCGGTCACGGCCTCTTCCAACGCCGGGCCCAGCGTTTTGCAGGGGCCGCACCAAGGCGCCCAGAAGTCAACGATGATCGGCGTTTCTTGTGAGGCTTCGACCACATCGGCCATGAAGGTGGCCTCGGTCCCGTCTTTAATCAGATCAGTGGCTTGGGGGCTGCCTGCGCCGTTCAGAAGGTCCATGGCTTATTCTCTCTGGTTCGAACTTGCGCCCTATATGCAGTCCAATGCGGCAGAAACCAAGGGGGGAGTTCGGCGAATTTGCTTCGGTCAGACGTCAAACGTGGCAAATACCGGGGCATGATCACTGGGTTTTTCCCATCCGCGCGCGTCGCGCAGAATGCGGCTGGAATGACCCGCGTTCGAGATATCGGGCGTAGCCCAGACATGATCCAGCCTGCGTCCCTTGTCGGCGGCATCCCAATCTCGTGCCCGATAAGACCACCAGCTGTATAGCTGGCCCTCGGGAATATCCTGCCGGGTGATATCGACCCAGCCACCTGCATCCTGAGTCTCGGCCAGCGTTTCAACCTCGATCGGCGTATGTGAAACCACCTTCAGCAACTGCTTGTGCGACCAGACATCATCTTCGCGGGGCGCAATATTCAGATCGCCCACCAGAATGGACTTTTTCGGCTTTTCCGCATGGAACCAATCGCGCATGTCAGCGAGGTAATCCAGCTTTTGGCCAAACTTCTCGTTCACTTCGCGATCCGGCACGTCGCCCCCAGCGGGGACATAGAAATTATGAATGGTCACGCCATTCTCCAACCGCCCCGCAATGTGTCGCGCATGACCCAGACCCGCGAAATCCTTATCCCCTACTTCCTCAAGCGGAAGGCGCGACAGGATGGCGACGCCGTTATACCCCTTCTGGCCGCGCGCGATCATATGCGTATAGCCCAGCTCGGCGAACCCTTCGGTCGGGATTTTGTCGACCGGCGATTTGCATTCCTGTAGACACAGCACATCCGGTGCCTCTTCCTGCAGCAATTTCAGAACGATAGGCTCGCGCAGGCGGACCGAATTGATGTTCCATGTGGCAAGGGTGAAGGGCATATCCGGGGGTTCCTTTGTCGAAGTTGCCGCAGGTTAGCGCGGCGCCAAGCGAGGTGCCATCGAAAAACAAAGCAATGTTGCCTGACCCGGCGGTTACGGAAACTTGCAAAGTTTCCGGTCCGATTTCATTGAATGAAATCGGATGCCCGGTGCCGTTATCGCCCTGCACGATACAGTTGCACTCGACAAAAAAAGCCGGGCCATCAGGCCCGGCAGTCCAACAGGGAGGTGCATGTCATAACCCGGACATGCGCGGGTTGGGAGTAATCTAAAGATACCTACAGAGTATCACTTTGATCCAAGTCAATCCACCATTAGTCAAGCAACAAGGCGATATCCGCCCGATTCTGTGACCAAAAGGCGTGCATTCGACGGGTCGGGTTCAATCTTCTGACGCAGACGATAGATATGGGTTTCAAGCGTGTGTGTTGTAACGCCCGCGTTGTAACCCCAGACTTCGTGCAACAGAACATCACGTGCAACAACGCCGTCAGTTGATCGATAGAGGAACTTGAGAATGTTAGTCTCTTTCTCGGTCAGGCGGATCTTGCGATCATCTTCGGTCATCAGCATCTTCATGGCCGGTTTGAAGGTGTAGGGCCCCAGAACAAAGACCGCATCCTCGGATTGTTCATGCTGGCGCAGTTGGGCCCGAATCCGGGCCAGAAGAACCGGAAATTTAAAAGGCTTGCTGACATAATCATTTGCGCCAGCATCAAGACCCAGGATCGTGTCAGCATCGCTGTCGTGCCCAGTCAGCATCAGCACCGGGCTTTTGACGCCCTGCTTGCGCATCAGGCGACACAGCTCACGGCCATCGGTATCCGGCAGGCCGACATCCAGAATCACCAGATCGTATATTGCTTCGCGCGCGCGTTCCATTGCTGACGCGCCATCGGACGCCTCGAACACGTCAAAGTCTTCGGTCATGACAAGTTGCTCGCTGAGCGCTTCGCGCAGGTCTTCGTCGTCATCCACCAGCAGGATTTTCTTGAGCTGAGCCATGTACGGTCCTCCTAAGCCTTTTCCATCACTTGCGTATGAAGAATGCAATCAGCAAGATTTACTGCAGTCGTCTCACGCCCTCGTGTCTGACGCCGAGGAAATGTTTCACATTTTCCAGTGATCGGGGTAGGACAGGGTCTGATCGTTTCAAGGTAAACTGCATGAGTCTCACTCCCGACATCACCGAATTGCTGGCACGGGCGCGGGCTGACCTGCGTATGGGTGTTCCCGTTGTTCTGACCGACGAACTGGGATTTGGAGTACTCGCATTCGCCACCGAGACCCTGAGCCCGCAAAGGTTGGCCGATTTGCGCGGCTTGGGCGGGGATCCCGTTGTCGCCATCACGGTTCGGCGCGCTGAAACACTTAAAGCGCGTGCATATGACGGCGATCTTGCTCGCGTCATGATCCCGGCGGATGCTGGGCTGAGCTGGGTGCAGGCGGTGGCCGACCCGTCCGATGATCTGAACGCCCCGATGAAGGGCCCGCTGATGACCGAACGGCAAGGCAGCGCAAATCTGCACCGGATCGCTATTGCGTTGGCCAAGTCGGCGCACTTGCTTCCGGCCGCCGTCGTCGCCCCTATTCAAGACGGGCGCGAATTTGCGGCAGATCATGGTCTGACCTGCATTGACCATGCCCGGGCCGCGCCACATCTGACAGATCGCAGTGCTCTGCACCCTGTCGTCGCCGCACGCCTGCCGATGGAAGTGTCAGAGGCCGGGCGCCTGCATGTATTCCGCCCCGAAGATGGTGGAGAGGAACACTATGCGGTTGAAATCGGTCGCCCCGACCGCGACAAGCCCGTCCTCGCGCGGCTGCATTCGGCCTGTTTCACTGGCGATCTCATGGGCAGCCTGAAATGTGACTGTGGCCCGCAACTGCGCGGGGCCTTGGCCCAGATGGGGGACGAGGGTGCGGGTGTCCTGCTCTATCTGAATCAGGAAGGACGTGGGATCGGGCTCGCCAACAAAATGCGCGCCTATTTTCTTCAGGATCAGGGATTTGACACAGTCGAGGCCAATCACCGGCTTGGATTCGAAGACGATGAACGGGATTTCAGGCTCGGCTCGGATATCCTGAAATCGCTGGGCTTCAATTCGGTCCGTCTGCTGACCAACAACCCTGCAAAAATCGCGATGATGGAACGCACAGGTATCGCCGTCACCGAACGTGTTCCGTTGAAAGTAGGTGAAACAGATTTCAACCGCGCGTATCTGGCGACCAAAGCGGCAAAGTCAGGCCACCTGCTGTGACACCAAGCGATCTGGTTCTTACACCACGTGGCATTCGGTTTCTCGGGCACCTGTTCCCCTGCGCTATAGGCAAAGGGGGCTTGAGCCCAACCAAGCAGGAAGGTGACGGAACAACACCAACAGGTGTGCATCACATTGTGGGTATGCTCTATCGCGCAGACCGAATGCCACGGCCGGCGCATTGGGCACGACCGATCGGACCGCGCGATTTATGGTCAGACGACGTAGAGGACGATGCGTATAACCATTTGGTGCGGGCGCCTCATGATTTCAGTCACGAAAAACTGCGTCGCCCAGATCCGCTTTATGACCTGATCTTGATAACCGATTGGAACTATCCCAATTCAGAACCCAGTCGGGGATCGGCCATCTTCCTGCATCAATGGCGACGCCCACGGTTTCCGACCGAAGGCTGCATCGCATTCAGGCGCGATCACCTACGTTGGATTGCCCAAAAAATCACGCCGGGCACACGGCTGATCATCCCTGAGGCTTAACCCGCGCCCCGAAAATGGCAGACCCAACACGGACATGTGTGGCACCCAAGGCGATTGCCGATTCAAAATCACTGCTCATTCCCATCGACAAACCCTTCAGCCCATTCCGCTCTGCGATTTTTGCCAATAGCGCGAAGTGCAACGCGGGTTCTTCTTCAACCGGTGGAATGCACATCAAACCTCGGACGGGCAGGTCCAGGCTGCGGCACTCAGCAATGAACGCATCAGCATCTTGTGGAAGAGTACCGGCTTTCTGATCCTCTTCGCCTGTGTTGATCTGTATAAAAAGATCAGGGCACTTACCCATCTCTTGCACCAATCGCGCCAATGTTTTGGCGAGCTTTGGTCGATCAACTGAATGGATGGCATTGCAAAGCTCAATCGCCTGCCGTGCCTTGTTTGTTTGCAATGGACCGATCAGATGCAGATCGATGTCCGGAAAACTCTCGCGAAATGCAGGCCATTTGCCAGCGGCTTCCTGCACACGGTTTTCTCCGAAACACCGGTGGCCCTGCTTCAATACGGCTTCGACCCGGTCGTTAGGTTGCACCTTGGAAACCGCGATTAATTGCACCGAGCCTTCGGCGCGTCCTGCCGCAGATTCAGCTTTGGCTATTCGATCGGTGATTTCTTGCAGCGACATGGGTCCCTCATTCTGCGTTTGCAGCAGCAAAACACCATGTGGCGGCAAAAGAAAAGGGCAGGTCCGAAGACCTGCCCTTGAACCTTGTGGTTCAGACCAACTTAGAAGTTGAACTGAGCACCAAAGTCGGCACGCAGCTGGCTGTCGCCGTCGCCACGCTTCTGGTTGCCGATACCACCGCGCAGCGATGCACCGCCACCCAGGTCGTAGATGGCACCGATGCCGTACTGCTGCAGATCGTCGTCTGCCGAACCGTCACCGTAAGCGAAGGTCAGAGTGGTTGCCGCGCCCAGGTTGTAGGCTGCCGACAGACCGTATGCGGTGCCGTTGCGGTCATCGTTTGCAACGTCATCGTCTGCGACGAACAGAGTACCGGAGAAGTCACCGAATTCTGCACCCAGGGTCAGAACGGTCAGGCTCTGCTTGTCGGCGTCGCCCAGACCGCTGGTCTGACCGTAGGCCAGAGCGGCAGTCACGTTACCGAAGGTGTAGGTCGCGCTGATGTCCCAGCGGTCTGCATCATCAGTGTCCGCACCCGCAACAGCTTCGTCAGCAAATGTGCGCTGGTCATACGACGCGCCGAAGGCGAAGTCGCCAACTGCGTACTGGAAGAACACAGCGTTTGCGCCCGAACCGGTCGACGAGTACGCCAGGAAGTCATAGTCGACGCCCGAGTACTGACCAATGAAGCTTTCCAGGCCAGGCTCGTTACCGTAGTAGTTTGCCAAGTTGTCGAACGAACCGGCTACGTTACCGGCGTCAACACGCAGACCACCGAAGATGACCGAGAAGCGTGCGCCGTTCAGGCCAGCGGAGTTTGCTTCGCCGTTGCCGGCATCTTCGTCTGCCTGCAGACGAACACGGCCTTCAAAGCGAACGCCACCGTCAGTTTCAACGATTCCGTCGATGTTCAGACGGAAGCGCGAGACCAGGATGGTTTCGTCGGTTTCTACGCCGGTCGCTTCACCACCACCAATTGCGTCAACGGTACCTGTACGGTCTTCCAGGTATCCCAGACCAAAGCGGCCGTAACCGCTGAACTTTACTTCGGCCGCTGCAACACTTGCGGTTGCAATCAGTGCGGTCGTTGCGAAGAGAACTTTTTTCATCTTGTTTCCCTCGGTTTCAAAGATTTTCTACTCGACACATGCAAAGCACGCGTCTCAGCACGGACACCGTTTCGCTTTTTTTGCCCCCGTTGCGCAAGCTTGGCATAAACGCAAAGACGTCATTCGGCCCAAATTGGTGCAAGGATGCCACAGTCGAATTCAACGGATCGTGCGGTTCGCGCGAGTCGATCATAAAAGAATAGGGTTGTTGCTGTACGGGTCCTTGTCTAGGAGTATCACTCGACAGAGCAAAACAAGTGACACGGGACCTTCCAACGATGCGCCGTATTACGATTCCAGGTTTGATCATGGTAACGGCTGCCTTATCAGCCTGCGGAGGGCCACCGCCTGGCGATGCAAGTGTGTTGACCGCTGATGGCAGCTCGACAGAGGAACGCGAACTGAATGACCCGAATCGTTCGACGATCTGGGACGTATTCGGCCCGAACACCTCAGAGCAGGTCACTCAGGTAAATCGCTATCTGTGGGCCGCGTCGCTGGATGTGCTGAATTTCTTGCCGATCCAAGAGGTCGATCCGTTTACCGGAGTGATCGTAACGGGTTATGGCACACCGCCCGGCGGCGGGCGTTCCTATCGCGCGACAGTTCACATCAGTGATCCCGCTTTGGAAGCGCGTTCTTTGTCCGTAGCTCTTCAGACCAGTGGCGGTTCTCCGGTCAGCGCTGCAACGTCGCGCGCCGTCGAAGATGCGATCCTGTCTCGCGCGCGTCAGCTACGCATTGCGGACAACAAGTTCTAGAAACCCGACAAAAATCACACTATTACCACGCCGGGTTCCTACCCGGCGTTTTCATTCACGAAGGACCGCATGATGTCGCGCTACTCGGCCAACGAAATCGAAGCAAAATGGCAGGAGGCCTGGGACAAGGCCGGAATCTTCACCGCCAATCACAAGGCGGACAAGCCGAAATACTATGTGCTTGAGATGTTCCCCTACCCGTCTGGCCGTATCCACATGGGGCATGTACGCAACTACACGATGGGTGATGTGATCGCCCGCCACAAGCTCGCAACCGGTCATAACGTGCTGCACCCGATGGGCTGGGACGCGTTCGGGATGCCTGCGGAAAACGCCGCAATGGCCAGTGGTGGCCACCCCAAAGATTGGACCTACGGCAATATCGCCGACATGCGCGGACAGATGAAGCCGCTGGGCCTGTCGATCGACTGGTCTCGTGAATTCGCCACCTGTGATCCGGAATACTACGGCCAGCAGCAGGCTTTGTTCCTGGATATGCTCGAGGCCGGTCTGGTCTATCGCAAGAACGCCGTGGTGAACTGGGACCCGGTCGATATGACCGTTTTGGCCAATGAACAGGTAGAAAACGGCCGTGGCTGGCGTTCAGGCGCCTTGGTTGAGCGTCGCGAGTTGACTCAGTGGTTTTTCAAGATTTCCGATTATTCCGAGGAACTGCTCGACGCGCTGGATACGCTGGATAACTGGCCCGCCAAGGTACGCCTGATGCAAGAGAACTGGATCGGCAAGTCCCGTGGCCTGCAATTCGGGTTCGAACGCACCGATGGAGGTGAGCCGATCACCGTCTACACGACACGGCCCGATACGCTGATGGGCGCGTCGTTTGTTGGCATCTCGCCCGATCATCCGATTGCCAAGCAGCTTGAGGCAGAAAACCCGAAAGTCGCTGAATTCGTTGCCGAATGCCGCAAGGGCGGCACCACCGAAGAGGCGATCGAAACCGCCGAAAAGCTGGGTTATGACACCGGCATACGTGTAAAACATCCACTCGACCCCAGCTGGGAGCTGCCGGTCTGGATCGCCAACTTTATCCTGATGGACTATGGCACCGGCGCCATTTTTGCCTGCCCAGCTCATGATCAACGTGACCTCGATTTCTGTCGCAAATACGGCCTGCCTGTGGTCGACACATTCTTTGCACTGGATGATGACACTCCGGTCGACAAGATCGCGTTTGTTCCACCGAAAACCGAGAAAGTCCGCTGGGTGAATCATTTTGCGGGTCTCACCGAGGCAACGGGTGACGAGGCCATCAATGCCACCGTTGATTTCGCCGAAAAGGCCGGTTGGGGTGAAGGTGTTACCAAATACCGCCTGCGCGATTGGGGGCTCAGCCGCCAGCGCTATTGGGGCTGCCCGATTCCTGTTGTGCATTGTGATCAATGCGGCACGGTCACCGAGAAGAAAGATAATCTGCCGATCGAGCTGCCTTATGATGACGGCAACGGCAAACCCATAGATTTTTCGATCCCCGGCAACCCGCTGGACCGCCACCCCAGCTGGCGCGACACCCCTTGCCCTTCCTGCGGCGCTCCAGCCAAGCGGGAAACTGACACGATGGACACGTTTGTCGATTCGTCGTGGTACTTCGCCCGTTTCACCGCCCCGCGCGCTGAAACACCCACCGATCTTGCCGAAGCCGAGTATTGGATGAATGTCGACCAATATATCGGTGGGATCGAGCATGCGATTCTGCACCTGCTCTATTCGCGCTTCTTCGCGCGGGCGATGAACATCACTGGTCATTTGCCAAAGAAAGCGATTGAGCCGTTCAACGCGCTGTTCACTCAAGGCATGGTGACTCATGAAATTTATCAGACACGCGACGCCAACGGTCGCCCGGTCTATCACCTGCCCGAGGACGTGACCGACGGCAAACTGACCGACGGCACCGTGGTTGAAATCATCCCCTCAGCCAAAATGTCCAAGTCGAAAAAGAACGTCGTCGATCCAGTCAGTATCATCTCGGCCTTTGGTGCGGATACTGCGCGCTGGTTTGTTCTGTCCGACTCCCCACCTGAGCGCGACGTGGAATGGACCGCGTCGGGCGCCGAGGCCGCGTTCAAACATCTCAGCCGCGTGCACCGCATCGCCGCAGAAATCGCGGAATCGGATCTACCGGCCACTGCAGATGACGAAACGCTGCTACGTGAGATGCACAAAGCCATTCATGACGTATCGGGCGGGGTCGAATCCTTTGGCTTTAACGCATCTATCGCAAAGCTTTATGCATTCACCAACACGCTTGCCAAATCCAAAGCGGGCTCTGCAGTCAAGCGCGAGGCAGCCAAGACACTAGCGCAGCTGATGTCGCCGATGACGCCACACTTGTCCGAAGAACTTTGGCAGATGCTGGGCGGCGAAGGCCTGGTTGCAACCGCGCCTTGGCCCATCGCGGATGAGACCATGCTGATCGATGACACCATAACCCTGCCGATTCAGATCAACGGCAAGCGTCGGGCCGAAATCAGCGTAGCCAAAGATCTGGATAAAGCAGAGGTTGAAAAAATCGCCCTCAGCACCGAAGCTGTGCAAAAGGCGCTGGATGGCGCTGCACCGAAGAAAGTGATCGTTGTTCCGGGCCGGATCGTTAATGTCGTCGTTTGATCGTAGAACCCTGTTATTGATGCCGCTGGCGCTCGCCGCTTGCGGGTTCGAGCCGGTTTATGCGCCCGGAGGATCAGGCTCGGCCTTGGATGGCAAGGTCGAGGTGTCAGCGCCGAATACCGTCGAAAGCTTTCTGCTTGTTCAGAATCTGGAACGCAAATTAGGTCGAAGCGCGACCTCGGGCAACGAATACAAGCTGGATGTGGGGGTTTCGACGGTCACCCGCAGGGCCTCGATCACCACAGCAAATGAAACCAATCGCTACACCATCGACGGGAACGCGACTTACGCGCTGAAATCCAATGCGACCGGGCAAATCATCGCCTCGGGCAACGTTACCGAATTTGTCGGCTATTCTGCTGCGGGCTCAACTGTGTCGACGCTGGCCGATGAGCGTGATGCGACCGAGCGGCTGATGGTGATTCTAGCCGATCAGATCGTGAACCGCCTTTACGCCACGCCGGGCCTGTCCACATGAAGTTGAGCCCGCGTGAGGCTGAAGGGTATTTTTCCAAGCCGGACGCGGACAAAGCCGGATTGCTGATCTACGGGGCGGACGCGATGCGCGTTGCGTTGAAGCGTCAACAGGTGCTGGCGGCTTTGCTGGGACCTGGCGCCGAAGAGGAAATGCGCCTGACCCGCATTCCCGGAAGCGATCTACGCAGCGATCCGGCCCTGTTGCTGGACGCGGTCAAGGCTGTCGGATTTTTCCCCGGTCCCCGCGCGGTGTTTGTTGAAGACGCCACCGATGTCGCAGCGCCTGCGATTCTCACAGCCCTTGAAGACTGGGATCATGGCGATGCACAGATCATCGTGACGGCCGGGCAACTCAAACCCAGCTCGAAAATCCGCAAAGCATTCGAAGCGAACCCTGCCGCATACGCTGTTGGCATCCACGATGACCCGCCCTCGCGCGCCGAGGTGGAGCGCATTCTGGCGCAAGCCGGATTGAAGAATATTCCGCGCGATTCGATGTCGGCGCTTAGCGAACTTGCAATGGCGCTCAGCCCTGGTGATTTCACTCAAACAGTTGAGAAACTGTCGCTTTACAAACGCGGTGACGCCGGTGAACTGACGATTGAAGACATTGAAGCCTGTGCGCCGCGGTCGACCGAGGCGGCGCTGGATGATGTATTGAACGTCGTTGCCGAGGGCCGGGCACAGGAAATCAGCCCTCTTATCCGACGCCTGCAGGCGCAGGGCACCAACGGGGTCACCTTGTGTATTGGGGCGACGCGGCATTTCCGAACGCTCTATGCCTGCGCATCCGACCCTGGAGGCGCGGCGCAGGGAATCGGCAAGCTGCGCCCTCCGGTCTATGGCAAACGACGTGACCGGATCCTGAGGCAAGCTCAGGGATGGGGGGCGCCCAAGCTGCAGACCGCTTTAACCGTCCTTACAGATACGGACCTATCCTTGCGCTCGGCAGGTCAAACCGCACCTGCGATGGCACTGGTAGAGCGTGCAATGATCCGACTGGCGATGCTGGCCCGATCGGGTTAAGGCCTAGCGCGCCAACCACGTTGCCGCCGACTGACCGGCCCAACGTCCCGTCGCCAGACAGGCGGTCAGAAGATAACCACCGGTCGGGGCTTCCCAATCCAGCATCTCGCCCGCGCAAAAAACGCCCGGACATGCTGTCAGCATCAAACCGCTGTCCACGGCACCCAATGCTACCCCGCCAGCGGTTGAGATCGCCTCATCCATCGGGCGTAGCCCAGCATACCTGATGGGCAGGTTTTTCAGCGCACCGATCCATTGCGTTTGCTTCAATGCGCGGCCCTTAGTCATTTCGTGGAACAAAGCGACCTTTTGCGGAGACAGACGCAGACCATTCTTCAACCAATGCGAAAGCGTTGCCTTTGATTTCTTCGCGTCCAATCGCGCCTGCATCCCTTCAGCCGTCACATCCGGGACCAGATCAACAAACAGCGGCGCCCCCATCCGCAGCGCAGGGGTCAGGGCATACATACCGCCACCTTCCAGGCCTTTTGCGGAAATAGTGGCCTCACCACGGCTATCCAGATCGCCCGCCATCCACCGCACCGACTTGAGCGCCGCGCCAAAATGTGGCTGCATATAGGGGCTCCAATCGACTGACAGAGCGGCGTTAGCCGGTGCAAACGGTGTTAGATCAACTCCGCTGTCCGCAAGCCACTGGGCCCAAGCGCCATCCGAACCCAACCGCGCCCAGCTGGCGCCCCCTAATGCCAAAACCGTCGCGTCGGGCGAGCAAAACTGCATGCCATCTGGCGTCTCAAAAGCCAACGCGCCACCTTGCCATCCCTGCCAGCGCCAGCGTGTCCTGATCTGAACACCGGCCTGATCCAATCTGGCCAGCCAAGCCCGCAGCAAGGGTGAGGCCTTCATGACTTTCGGAAACACGCGCCCGGTAGAGCCCGTGAACATCTCTTGCCCAAGATCACCGGCCCAAGCCTTCACCGCCTGTGCGTCAAATGCTTGTATCATCGGATGCAACCAATCCTTTGCATCCCCGTATGCGCCCATAAGCATGTCAAAAGGCTCATCCTTGGTCAGGTTCAGGCCGGACTTCCCCGCCATCAGGAATTTACGCGCGACAGACGGCTTGGCTTCGGCCACTACAACCTCGTGCCCGGCGGCGGCAAGCTGTTCGGCGGCCATTAGCCCCGCTGGTCCTGCCCCGATAACCATGGATTGCGCCATTGTGTCCCTCTTGCCCTGTACACGCATCAGCGCGAAGTTAGGTCATGGCAAATTCCGATCCGATCTGCCCGCTCTGCAACCGTCCGATCCCCGAAGGTGGTGGAAGCCTGCACCATCTGATCCCAAAGCTTAAGGGAGGCAAGGGCGGGCCCACCGTTTTATTGCATCAGATATGCCACAAAGAGATCCACGCGACACTGACCGAGGCCGAACTGGCGCGTGACTTCCACACTGTCGATGCACTGCGCAAACATCCGAGGCTTGAGAAGTTCCTGAATTGGGTGCGCAAACGCCCGCCGGGGTTTCGCTCAAAAGTGCCGGGCAAACGACGCGGGCGATGATCAGGCAGGAAGCCAGGGATCGCCGAATGCATCCTTTTGCGGGTCAGCCAGCCCTTCAATTTCGATCCCGAGATAGTCCGGCACCGGTGCAAACCGGGCATTTGGGATGTGTTGGTATTCCAACGTGGTATAAGTACGCTTCCACAGCCATTCGCGATTCTCAACCGCCCAGAGATCGGGGTTGGGAGGCTCCTCTGCGGTGAACGCATAGAAATGCAGATCGAACCCGTGAGGTTCGACATCCTGCAGAGACAGCAAAGACAGTCCCATGGATCGGCAAAACGCATCTTCGGCAGCGATATCACCGGTTCGCAAAGTGATCTGACCAATACAGGCCTTGGCAAATGGGGCGTCCGCGCTGGCGGCATTTTCGGGCCGGTTGCCCTCGAAATCCTGCTGCAGCAGTTCAATGGCAAACCCTTCGGGGTCATTCAGATGGCACATATAGCCGATATCCAGAAACTGCCGCGGCGCGCTGACCGGGGTACCCTTCTGGCGCAGGTGTTCTGCGGCAAGATCAACATCCGGCAACGTGATCCCGATCTTCCAATACCGCTGCCCCGGATCATGGCGGTAGCCCCCGCCGCCCGGCATCAGCAACAGATCGGCATCCTGACCGGAATATCCAAGACGACGATTGGCGCCTTCAACCCTGACAGACATGCCAAGCGCATCACGATAAAACGCCGCCAACGCATCCGGGTCCGCCACCCGCAATCGGAGCGCGGCCAACCTCATGGGCACAATCCGGCTATGCCCGCAGCAACCGACGGATCTGCGGACAGGCTGTCGGCTACAAGTTCTTGTGCAGTTGGTATCAAATGTTCGGGCTCAACCACCCGATCAACCAGCCCAAAGCTATAAGCTTCTTCTGCAGAAATCTTCTGTCCCGCCATCAGTATGAGTCGGGTTCTGGCCGGACCGATCAACTCTGCCATCCGCTTGGGATCCGAGGGCTGCGGCAAGAATCCCAACTTCATGACTGGGTAAAAGAACTTGGCCGAGGGCACTGCGATACGCAGGTCACAGGCCAGCACCATACCGTTGGCTCCACCGGCCAAAGTGCCGTTGAGCGCGGCCACCGTCAGGCAGGGCAAGGCGGCAATGGCACCCGACAACCTCTCCCAAAGATCGGATGTCGCAAGGCCCGCCCGCGCTTCTTCAAGATCGGCGCCCGCACTGAAGACCCGGCCCGCCCCCGTCAGGATCAATGCACGTGCCTCGGTTGCCGCCTCTGCGATGCGTACCAATTCGCTAAGCATCGCTGAGGTCAGCGCATTGGCCTTGTCCGGATTGTTCAACTTGACGGTCCACAACCCATCATCCTGTGTCAGTTCGATCACGTCAGCCCGACCCTTTTTCGGATGTCTTCGTTGCGCAGCGATATCTCGGTCCCCAAGAACTCATCCGCATCTGCCGAGCACATCCACATCAACGCCCGCGCGGGCCAGTCTGCGGGGATGTGATCGTCCCAATCCAGCTGACTTACTGGATTGATTCCGCTGGCCTTGATCACCCGCTGCATATCTGTGGCCACAGTTCCCGGGGACAGGCCCATTGCGCGAATACCGTGATGCGCCTCTTCCAGATGCAGGCATTCGGTCAGCATCTTGGCCCCGGCTTTTGATGCACAATAGTGGCTCCAGGCTTCGACCGGGTTCGACGCGGCACCGGACGAGACTGTCAGAACGGTCCCGCCGCCTGCTGCCCGCATGATGGGCAGGACGGCACGCATTCCGTAAAAGACACCTTTCAGGTTGATGTCGATTGCTTGGCTCCAGGCCCGGGTGTCGGCATTCGACAGATGAAAGATCGGATCAATGACGCCCGCGTTCCCGATTAGCACATCCAGCTTGCCGAACCGGTCGATGCAATCGGCAACTGTCTGTTCAACCTGGGAAAAATCGCTGACGTCGCAGGCCAGCGCCATGGCGTTTTCACCCAATGCCGCAGCCAGAGCGTCAATCTGATCGCGGCTGCGGGCGACCAAGGCCACATTGGCCCCAGCTGCGGCAAAAACGCGCCCGGCTTCCGCTCCGATGCCTCGGCTTGCCCCTGTGATCAGTACCGTTTTCCCTTGCATATGCATCGTTTAAATCCCTGCATTTGAAATTGTCTTAACTCGTACCCTGCAAATGGGGAATTGGTCCACCCCTTCCCCCTTGACGCTGGCCGCTACAGGCACGACCATGCCGGCAAATTGATCAAGAAGGGTTCTATTATGACTGTTTTCCTTCGCCGTAGCTGCGGTGCAGCTTTGGCCTATGCTGTTGCAACCAACGGCGCGTTTGCAGATGTTACCGCCAATGATGTCTGGGCCGATTGGCAGGCTTATCTGGGCGGCATGGGCTATGACGTCACTGGCGATCAGAGCGTTTCCGGCAACGTCACCACCATCGCGAACATGACGATGGCCATGGCCATTCCGGACACCGAAGGTACCTTCGACATGGTCATCCCCGAGATGACGTTGACCGAAAATGGCGACGGTACAGTCAATATCGGCTTCCCTGCCAGCTTCCCGATGACAATTTCGGGTGAAGCCGAGGGCGAGACATTTTCGGCTGATCTGATGTACGCTCACGACGCCTTGGAAATGGTCGTCTCGGGTACCCCCGAAAACATGACATATGACTATACGGCGAAAAGCCTGACTCTGTCGATGGACTCGATGGAGTTTGATGGCGAAACCGTATCCAGCGACATGTTTGCCTTGAACGTTCAGATGAACGAAATCGCAGGCACATCGCAGATGCAGATCGGCGAGATGCGCGATATCGCGCAGCAGTTCACGGCCAGCAGCCTGTCCTATGATGTGGCCTTCAACGAGCCCGAAAGTGAAGACACGGGCCGGATCAGCGGTAAATTGGATGGTTTGAAATTTGATGGCGATACAATCATCCCACCCGGTATGGATGTCGCCAACATTGAAGACATCTACAAGGCCGGATTTGCCGCTTCAGGTACATTCACATACGCCTCGGGCAGCACCGAAATGGCAGGCACTGCCGAGGGTGAGCCATTCTCGCTCAGCAGCAGTTCCGAAGGAGGCAGCTTTACCGGCAGCATCGATGCACAGCGCCTTGTCTACGATCTTGCGCAGAACAGCACCAAACTAGCCGTCACTACGTCGGATCTGCCTTTTCCAATCGAAATCGCGATGGCAAATGCAGGGCTGAAATTCGAGCTTCCGGTGCAGGCCTCGGAAGAAATCCAGCCATTTGGATTTGGCATGAACCTGACGGATTTCACCATGTCCGACGTGTTGTGGAGCATGTTCGACCCTGCTAGTGCGCTGCCGCGCGATCCGGCGACCATCGCGCTGGATGCAACCGGCACCGCCAAAGTTTTGGTCGATTTCATGGACCCGGAAGCCGTCGAAGAGCTTGAGACATCTGATATCGTTCCGGGCGAACTGCATTCGCTGAAGATCAACAAGCTTCTCGTATCATTGGTCGGAGCCCAATTGAGCGGTGATGGCGACTTTGCGTTCGACAACTCCAACACGGAAGAGTTTGATGGCCTGCCTGCCCCGTCGGGTGTCGCCAACTTGAAACTTGTTGGGGCCAACGCTCTGCTGGACAAGCTGATCGGCATGGGCTTTGTGTCGGAAAACGACGCGCTGGGCGCGCGTATGATGATGGGTCTGATGGCTGTTCCGGGCGAAGAACCGGACACGTTGAACTCGAAAATCGAGTTTACCGAGGATGGACAGATTCTGGCCAACGGTCAGCGTATCAAGTGACAAACAAATCGGGAAAGGCCGCGGCGCTGGCCTTTCCCGCCCGAGGCACATAAAGCCAGTGGGCTGCAGGCCTTGCGGGACAGGCTATCCGAGGCTAGGTCCAGAACAACAAGACCGGAGGCCTCATGACGCGAACACCTCAAACAATCAGTGAAGAGCTGCTGAATGCAGCCCGCAAGGCAGGCGCCGAGGCAGCGGATGCCATAGTAATTGATGGCTCATCCGTTTCTGTGGAAGTACGTAGTGGCGCATTGGAACATGCCGAACGCTCGGAGGCGACCGATCTAGGGCTGCGGGTCTTCCTTGGCAAACAGCAGGCAATCGTATCCAGTTCGGATAGTCGCCCCGATACGCTTACCGCGATGGCCGAGCGCGCCGTGGCCATGGCACGGGAAGCGCCCGAAGATCCGTTCACCGGCTTGGCCGCGCCTGACCAATTGGTCGCCGACTGTAATATCGACACGCTGGAGCTGTTTGACCCAGCCCCTGAACCCAGCGCTGAAGCTCTGATGCAGGATGCGCTGGCGGCAGAGGCAGCAGCGCTGGACGTTGCGGGAGTCTCACAGGTGTCCGACGCTGCGGCCGCCTATGGTACCCACCGGGTCCATCTTGCCGCAACAAACGGCTTTTCGGATGGCTACATGCGCAGCAGCCGTTCAACCTCATGCGTCGCCATTTCCGGCGAAGGGACGGGAATGGAGCGTGACTATGACGGTGACAGCCGGACTTTTCAGTCTGACCTGCGCAGCCCCGCCGAGATTGGTCGCACGGCTGGTGAACGTGCGGTTCAGATCGTGGGAGCACGCAAGCCCCAGACCGGCAGTTTTCCGGTGGTGTTCGACGAACGGATTTCATCATCCCTGATCGGCCATCTGCTGGCCGCCAGCAATGGCGCGGCGATAGCCCGCGGGGCCTCGTGGCTGAAGGAAAGCCTTGGGCAACAGGTTCTGCCGGCACATTTGTCTTTGATTGAAGACCCGCATCGCCCGCGCATTTCAGGCTCGCGCCCGTTCGATGCCGAAGGGCTGGCAACACGGCGCAGGGCGATCGTTGAAGATGGCGTTCTGACCGGTTGGACGTTAGACCTGTCCAGCGCCCGCAAATTGGGAATGACCTCGACCGGCAACGCAGCGCGCGGCGTGTCCGGGCCGCCGTCGCCTAGCAACTGGAACCTGAGCCTGACGCAAGGCGAGAAGACCCGCGCAGAGTTGTTGCGCGACATGGGTACCGGGCTTTTGGTCACTTCGATGATCGGATCGACCATCAATCCGAATACCGGCGACTATTCACGCGGCGCTTCGGGATTTTGGGTTGAGAACGGCGAGATCACCCATCCCGTCAACGAGTGTACCATCGCTGGCAATCTTCGCGACATGCTGATGCGAATCATTCCGGCAAACGATGCGCGGCCTTACCTATCGCGCGTTGTACCCTCGCTGTTGATCGAAGGGATGACACTTGCCGGCAACTGACCTGCCCCTGCTGATCGACGCTGCGCTTGAGGCCGGAAAGATCGCCACGCGCTATTCGGGTCCTGATGCCCAGCGCTGGGATAAACCCGAAGGCGCAGGCCCGGTGACCGAGGCCGATCTGGCCGTCAACGCGATGCTAGAACGTGATCTGCAGGCGGCCCGCCCGGATTATGGCTGGCTGAGCGAAGAAACCGAGGATTCACCCGATCGTCTGGCCCGTGATCGGGTCTTCGTCATCGATCCCATCGACGGCACCCGCAGTTTTGCCGAGGGGTCGCGCACATGGGCCCATTCGCTGGCCGTAACCGAGAACGGTGAGGTCACGGCAGCCGTCATCTACCTGCCCTTACGTGATCTGCTGTATGCGGCTGCAAAAGGGCAAGGTGCAACGTTGAATGGCACTGCCATCCAAGTGTCAGGGCAAGCGCACCTGCCCGAAGCCGAGATTTTGGCGGCAAAACCCAATCTAGATCCGCGCCACTGGCAATCCGGTGCTGCACCTGACTTTCGCCGTGTATACCGCCCGTCTCTGGCCTATCGGATGGCGCTGGTTGCGCAGGGACGGTTTGACGGGATGCTGACGTTGCGACCCAGTTGGGAATGGGATATCGCCGCCGGAGATCTGATCCTGCGCGAGGCAGGCGGGCTCTGTACCGATCGTTTGGGGCAACCTCTGCGCTTCAACAATACCCACCCGCGCCTGAACGGCGTGGTGGCGGCAGGTTCAGCGGTGCATTCGGACCTTCAGACCCGACTTAACCCGAATGGGGCCGGAATTCCGGCATGAGCAAGCCGCGATCTCTGAGCCTTGCGGCCTATCGAGTCCTGTCCTGGGGCGTCCCGCAAAGCACGGGTCACCCCGAGATTGCGCGCCCGGAAGGTGAACTTCTGTGGGTCCATGTCAGTACACCCGATCGGTTGCGGGCCGTCGACAATATTTGCCGTCGGCTGCTGTCTGTGCGACCAGAACTTTCGCTGTTGCTGACCGCCCCACCCGATGTTGATCTGAAGGACTGGGAAGATTGCGATACCCCGATCACAATGCTGCCCGCCGAGCATACCGGCGCGGCGCGCACGTTCTTGGATCACTGGCGCCCTGATATGGGGCTGTGGTTTGGCGGTGGGCTGATGCCCAATGTCATAACACGCGCACAGGAGCGGGGCATTCCGCTAATTTTGCTTGAGGCTGTGGTCGACGTGAAAACCGCAAGGGGTGGACGTTGGCTACCTGATATCACGCGATACACGCTGGATTGCTTTACAGCGATACTTGCGCCCAATGATGACAGCGCACGCCAAATCCGACGCCTGGGAGTGAACTCGGCAAAAATCTCGGTCGCGCCACCACTTCATATCAGCCCCAACCCAGAGCCCTGGCCCGAAGATGAATTGATCGAGACCACTCACACAATGGCCGGGCGCCCAGTTTGGCTGGCCGCATGGGTTCAGGACAAGGAATTCATCTCGGTTCTGACGGCCCATCGTCAGGCCTTGCGGATGCTGCCACGTCTGGCTTTGGTCCTGCATGTGGCGGATATGTCCGAGGCATCGCCCCTGTTTAAACGCCTCGAAGCGATGGACCTTCGATGCGCCAACTGGGATGAAGGCCATCCAATCGAAGACACCACACAAGTGATTCTAACAGCCGAGCCCGAGGATCTGGGCCTTTGGCATCGTGTATCCGCAGTTACCTTCATGGGAAGTTCACTGGAACGCGGGGCGCGGGGGCACGACCCTCTGACCGCAGTCGCCTTGGGATCTGCGGTAATCCATGGGCCTCATGTCAGCAAGCATCGCAGTCTCTATGACAGATTGGGGCAGGCAAAAGCCGCGTTGAAGATACGAACCGCAACAGAGTTGGGCGATGGCGTTGTCGAATTGTTGGCACCTGACCGCACAGCAGACATGGCATTGGCCGGATGGCGGATTGTCACCGAAGGGGCTCCACAGGCGGACCAACTGATCGATATGGTACAGGATACACTGGACCGGCGAGGGCGTGACGATGCGGGCACCTGACTTCTGGAACTCAGCCCCTGATCGGTTGGATCTGCGCGCCAGGCTGTTGGCGCCACTTGGTCGCCTCTATGCCGCTGCAACCGCCCGTCGCGTGGCGAGCGGGCAAGGCATCTCGCCGGGCGTACCGGTTATCTGCGTTGGCAACCTGAATGCCGGTGGCACAGGGAAGACACCGACGGTGATCTGGGTTTTGGAATATTTGAGGGATACCTGGCATCAACCTCATGTCGTGACCAAAGGCCATGGTGGCTCGCTGGAAGGCCCGGTGCAGGTCGACCCGCGCAAACACACAGCGGCTCAGGTCGGGGACGAACCCCTGTTGCTCGCCGCGTTTGCCGAGGTCTGGGTCGCCAAAGATCGTGCAGCGGGCGCGCAGGCAGCCGCAGCGGCAGGGGCAACCGCGATCGTGCTGGACGACGGTTTTCAGAACCCCGCAGTTGCCAAGGATTTTTCCATCATCGTGGTGGATGCGCAGCGCGGATTTGGCAATGGCCTTTGCCTTCCTGCTGGTCCACTGCGAGAGCCTGTGGCCGTTGGATTGAAACGTGCCGATCTCGTGTTGTCGCTTGGGGACGCCGCAGCGCAGTCAACATTTTCAGAAAGATGGGAACCTGCCCTGACGGTCCCACACGCCACCGGCGAGGTGTGTCCGCTCCAAACCGGAATGGACTGGAACAATACACCCGTTCTGGCCTTTGCGGGCATAGGCTATCCGGACAAGTTCTTTGGAACTCTGCGACAGCAAGGCGCTAAACTACTGCGGGCCGAGGCACTGGATGATCACCAACCACTGACTTCAGCGCTGATGACGCGGCTTGAGAACGAGGCCAAAGCACTGGGCGCGCAACTGGTGACAACCGAGAAAGACGCCGTGCGCCTGCCCGCCACATTCCGCAGCAAAGTTCTGACCCTACCGGTTCGGTTGCAAATCAATCAGGATGACAAAGTCAAAGAGTTGTTGGCGAAGGCCGCGCCTTCACCTTAGGCAGATGGCCAGCCCAAAACAGGCTGACCATTCAGGATTTAGCTGCCAAGCTCGGCTTCGATCAGCGTCTTGAAGTCGTCATAAGGCTGATTTTCAACCTTCTTCCCATTCACGACGAAAGTAGGCGTCGCCTGAATTCCATCGCGTTCGGCATTTTCCTGATACCAGGCCACCAGTGTCTGCGCGCGGGTACCGTCCTGCAGGCAAGCCTCAAGCTGATCATTGTCTATGCCAGCGAGACGCCCGATCTTGCGCAGTTCATCAACGATTTCGGCAGGACCTCCGGCACGGGTCCATTCCGACTGGCCTTCATACAGCAGGTCGGTGATGCCAAAGAACTTGTCAGGTCCTGCACAGCGCGCGACCATCGAGGCCCACAGGCCATAGCGGTCGAAATACACCTCGCGGTAAGTGAACTTTACCTTGCCGGTATCGATGAAGTCCTTTTTGAGCTGCTTGTACGCGCCCTGATGGAAATTCGCGCAGTGCGGGCAGGTGTACGATGCATATTCGATGATCTCGACTGGCGCGTCTTCGGCCCCCTGCACCATCTCGACGATGGTCGAGGTGTCCAAATCCGCCTCTTGCGCCTCAGCAGCACCAACAAGCGGGTTCGAAGGGATCGTGTTACTCGACGTTGTCAGCCAATAGCCGCCAGCGGCCACGGCGACAGCCGCACATATTACGGTTGCAATCCGGCTCATTCATCAGCCCTTTCTTAGCGTTTCTGTCTGGATAAAACGTTGCGGCCCAAACGTTCAAGGGCCGCGCGCAAATCTTCATCATCAACCGCGCGCGACACATTGTCGGCCTCAGCTGCGATTTCTGGTGAAACAACCGGTTTCGTCTGTTTCGGTTTGTGATCGAAACTCGCCTGCCCCTCAGCAAATCCGGTAGGCGCGGTCTGGGTGATACGCACCCGATTGATCGCGTTGTAACCATAGACCGCATTCACTTTGTCGCGCAGCTGTTCTTTCTGCATCTCTAGCATTGGCGCCTGCGGCCCGGTTGTCAGCACCGTCAGTGTCGCGCCAAAGCCACCCTTGGCGTATCCCACATTCACCGGCCGGGCGATCGACGCGATGTCCTGGCCCACAATCTCGGCCCAATGGGTCAAAAGGCGCGAGACGGCAAATCCCCGGCTTTCCCCGGCCTGCCTGATCCGGTCGTTCAGCAAAGTGGCGGTGCGCTTGAACCCGCGGGTCGAGGAACGTCTGCGTTGCATCTGGTTTCCAACTCCTGCGCCGCTATTGTAATAGGCTGATACCCGGACGCCAGTGAAACCCGACAGAGAGTTACATAAAACTTGCGTGACTGCACCGAATCTGACCTGAGCAATACGCTGCTGGATTGGTACGACCGCCACGCACGTGAAATGCCTTGGCGTATTGGCCCGGCAGCGCGTGCCGCAGGCGTAGCACCAGACCCCTACCGCGTCTGGCTATCCGAAGTGATGCTGCAACAAACGACCGTTGCCGCTGTTCGCGACTATTTTGTTCGTTTCACCACGCGCTGGCCAACCGTCGAAGCCCTTGCCAATGCGCAAGATGATCAGGTCATGGGGGAATGGGCTGGCCTGGGCTATTACGCCCGCGCCCGCAACCTTCTGAAATGCGCGCGGGTGGTTGCGTCCGCGCATAACGGGCAGTTTCCCGACAATTACGATGCACTACTGGAACTGCCGGGCGTTGGCCCCTATACGGCGGCGGCCATAGCAGCCATCGCATTTGATCGACCAGAAACTGTTCTGGACGGCAATGTCGAACGGGTCATGGCAAGGCTCTATGATATTCACGAACCCCTGCCCGCCTCAAAACCCCTGTTAAAGAAAAAAGCCGCGGCATTGACCCCGCAGCACCGGCCCGGAGATTACGCGCAGGCTGTCATGGATTTGGGTGCAACGATCTGTACTCCAAAATCTCCGACTTGCGGCATTTGCCCCCTGCATGCGGCCTGTCTGGCGCGGAAGGCGAGGACGCAGGTGGAACTGCCGCAAAAAACGCCCAAGAAGCCCAAACCCACCCGGCTGGGCCACATCTACATCGCCCAACGCGGAGATGGTGCCCTGCTGTTGGAACGCCGCCCCGATAAGGGTTTGCTGGGCGGAATGTTGGGCTGGCCTGGCTCGGACTGGTCCGAAACACCGCTGGAAAGCCCTCCGTTCCCGGCGCGATGGCACGAAATCCCCGGTGAAGTGAGACACACCTTCACCCACTTTCACCTGATCCTGCGTATTTGGACAACCGAATTGCCAGACGGTTGCGATCCGAACGGTCTGACAGTCATGGACAAACACCAATTCAGGCCCAGCGACCTGCCCACGGTTATGCGCAAGGCTTTTGACCTCTGGCGCGGCCAATAGACTGCTGGGCAAAGCCCAGTGAGCGGTCTACGGTGCCGCCAACGTTTCGGAGCCTCAACATGATCGCATCTGACACCCTGTCCCGCTGGCAATCCGCCCTTCCCTTTTGGGTCTCATATCTCCTGATCCCACTGATCTGGATGACCACCACGGCAGGCGGATGGTGGGTCCTGCTTGTACCGCTTTCGACATGGTGGGTCTTTGCGGTGCTTGACCGGCTGACCGGCCTAAACCTTGAAAACGCCGACCCGGATACGCCAGATGCGGGGCTGCAATGGTATATCTGGCTGACCAAAGCCTGGGCGCCGGTGCAATTCCTCACGCTCTATGGGCTGATCTGGTACACTACCCGAGCCGTAGATATGAGCTCGGTCGAAAAAATCGGCGTGTTCTTCGGCATGGGCGTCCTTTCCGGAACGATCGGGATCAACTACAGCCACGAGCTGATGCATCAGAAAGGCAAACTGGAACGCTGGCTGGGCGATTTCCTGTTGTCGATGGTCCTTTATTCACATTTCCGGTCCGAGCACCTGCTGGTTCACCACCGCTACGTCGGAACTCCGCGTGATCCGGTAACCGCTCGCTACAGCGAAGGTTTCCACCGGTTTTATCCGCGCGTTCTGCGCCAAAGCCTCATCTCAGCCTTTCGCGCCGAGCGGGAAAAACTGGCCCGCAAAGACCGCCCGTGGACCGACCCGGCAAACCCGTTCTGGCGCTATTGGAGCCTGCAAGGAGCCATGCTGCTGCTAGCATTTCTGATCGGCGGATGGGCAGGGCTAGGCCTGTTTTTGGTACAGGCCGGCACCGCGATCTGGCAGCTTGAACTTGTTAACTATGTCGAGCACTACGGGCTGACGCGCAAATATCTGGGCGATGGCAAATATGAGCATGTGCACCCGCGCCATTCCTGGAACGCGTCACAAAAGGCCTCGAATTGGTTGTTGATAAACTTGCAACGCCACTCGGACCACCACTACAAGCCAAACCGGCGCTTTCCATTGCTGCAACACCATACGCAGGACGCAGCGCCGCAACTTCCTCATGGATATCCGGTCATGACCCTTGCCGCGATGATTCCGCCCTTGTGGCGGCGTATCATGAATCCGAGGGTCCGCGCATGGCGGCGTCAATACTATCCCGAAATCACCAACTGGAAGCCTTACAACAAAGCGCACAACCCTGCCCCTCGCACCTGACTGCAGCGCGCACCAGCGCGCTGCCCGGCCCAACGGGAAGGATCACATCTTTGATCCGGTGCTGACAGGCGGGAGCCCTGGTTGCTACAGCACCCAGACATCCATCGGGGCTGTAACACCGCGAACAGGCTGGTCCGAGTGCTGTGCAAACCCGGTCATCATGTCTTGCGCATTTGGCGTCTCGCTTAGGGCCTGAGACCGCAATGCATCACTGACAATGATGCGCGCTTGAAAATCGCGCGTCAGGGCCTCTAGCTTCGCGGCAACATTCACCGCATCGCCGATCACTGCAAATTCCAGCCGGTTTGCACCGATATCCCCCAGTACGACCGAGCCATAATGAACCCCGACCCCGATCCGAATCTCTGGCTCACCCGCGCGCTTGCGCTCCAAATTCCAACGGTCGATCATCTCGACCATGGACCGCGCGCATGCCAGCGCATTGCTTGCATCCAGTTCTCCGGGTACGGGGGTTCCAAACGTGGCCATCAGCCCATCGCCCAAGTATTTGTCGAGTGTTCCGTGATGGCGAAACACCTCGGTCTCCATTCGGGCGTGGAAACCACGCAAAACTTCAATAACCTCATATGGATCACGGCCAGCCGAGAACTTGGTGAAGCCAACGATGTCGATAAATAGAACCGCGATATCCTCTTTGCGGACCTGCTTCAGAGGTTCGTCGTTCTGGCTCAGCTCATCCACCACATTCGGCGAAAAGTATCGAGACAGATTAGCACGTTCACGTTCAAGCCCAGCATTGGACATCAGCAAGCGATTGAGGCGGCGCATCGACACCCCAAGCGTCACTGCGACCATGACAAAAACGATCACCTGCTGGATACGTAGGGTTGGCATGAAACTGTTGGGATCCATGAACTCGGCCACATCCGGGTAGCCTGACAAAGCCTCGGCCACACGCTCGCTAATCCCGGGGATCGGGGTGGCGACCCACCAAGCGATCACCCATCCAGCCGTCCACATCATCGCCGTCCACGAACCGATCGCAATGACAGTGCGCCAGGAATAGGCAAGCGTCCCTGCTGCCAGGATAATGAAGAAATACTGAAAATTGTCGAACCGATACTGCATCGCCAGTGGTCGCACATCGTCGCTGAACGGGTTGGGCACAATCATCCCCAGCGTCATGATCAGCAGATCGACGAAGATCAAAAGCAACTCGGTCCGGGATTGCCCCACACGACCCGCGCGTTGGATCAGCCAACCATTGGCGCAGATCAGAAGTAGGATGAAATGGTACCATAGGACCTCCCACTGGGGATTCAGATAGATCAGCAAAAGCCCGGTCAACGCCATCGCGATCCAACGTGCACGAACGGCCAGTTCAAGCCCCTCTCGCTTGTGTCGTTCCAGTGCTGCCTCGGTATATTTGTTGTCCAGATCGAAGTTGTCCGGTTGCGTAACAAAGAACCGGCTAAGGCGGAATTGACTGGCGGTGGTCTCGGTCATTGCCTTTATCTCCCAAAAGGGCTGTCAGGGGCTGCCCTATGCAATCATCTCACAGGCAAAAACAAAAGACCCCGCCGGTAACGGCGGGGCAAGGCGTAGTGCCTTGTGTCAGGCCACAGGCACCGGCGGTATTCAGTTATGCAATTCGGCCCTGATCTGCTGACGCAACACGTCGATGGGCACGGTTTTGCCATCGCGTTTGAAGCACCAATAGGTCCAGCCGTTACAAGACGGTGCATTTTCCAGATGCGCGCCAACCTGATGGATCGAACCTTTAACGTTCTGCCCCACCAGAGTCCCGTCGGCGCGGACCTTGGCTTTATGGCGTTGGTTCATCGAATACAGTTCCTCACCCGGGCGCAGCATGCCGCGTTCGACCAATTGGCCGAAGGGCACGCGCGGCTCAGCGCGCTTGCTAGCGCTGACTTCCAACGCTTCGCGGTCAAACTTACGGACCTTTGAGATACGCTTTTCAGCCACCTTGCGATAACTTTCTTCGCGCTCGATCCCAATGAACTCACGCCCCAGCATTTTCGCTACAGCACCTGTGGTGCCCGTGCCAAAGAACGGATCCAGCACCACGTCACCGGGATTGGTCGAGCCAATCAGGACACGATGCAGCAGTGATTCCGGTTTCTGTGTCGGATGCGCTTTGTCGCCGTTTTCGTCCTTGAGCCGTTCATGCCCGGTGCAGATCGGCAGTACCCAATCGCTGCGCATCTGTACGCCTTCGTTCAGCGCTTTCAGTGCTTCGTAGTTAAACGTGTATTTGGCCCCTTCGCGCTTGGACGCCCAGATCATTGTTTCATGCGCATTGGTAAACCGCTTGCCACGGAAGTTTGGCATCGGGTTGGATTTACGCCACACAACGTCGTTCAGAATCCAATAACCCGCATCCTGCAGGGCGGAACCCACGCGGAAAATGTTGTGATAAGACCCAATCACCCAGATCGCACCATTGGGCTTCAGCAGACGATGCGCAGCCTTCAACCATTCCCGCGTGAACTGGTCATAAGCCCCAAAGCTGCTGAACTGATCCCAGTGATCATCGACCGCATCGACCTGAGAATTATCGGGCCTGTGCAATTGACCTTTCAACTGTAAATTATACGGGGGGTCCGCAAAAATCAGGTCAATCGACGCCTCGGGCAGACTGTTCATCGCCTCGATGCAGTCACCGGATAGAATCGTGTTTAAAGGGAGCGCGGCTGCGCCCTTTGTCTTGATTGTGGTCATATCACTGCCTCAGTTCCACGGCGCTTTTGCGCTCATTTGGTTGAGACAAGGATGAGTCAAAGATGATTCGCCGTCAATTTCTTTTTTGAATCAGCGACTTACGATTTACTCTTGATACAAGATATTGTGGACCGGTTTGAACGAACGTCTATGGTGTGGGGTCACGCCAAGATTTTGCAACGCCTCGCGGTGCTGTTTTGTCGGATATCCGGCATTCGCCTCCCACCCATAGCCGGGATGCTGTTGCGCCAAATCCACCATCAGCTGATCACGCCAGATTTTTGCAATGATCGACGCTGCCGAAATCGACACCGACCGTGCGTCGCCCTTCACCACCGCCTGCGAAGGCAATTTCATACCGCGCGGGATCATGTTGCCATCAATCAGCAAGAAATCCGGAGCCGGGTCCAGCGCAGCTACCGCGCGTACCATCGCCAGATGCGAGGCGCGCAGGATGTTGTGCTGATCGATCTCTGCAACCGTGGCTTCGGCCACCGCGACCTCTGCCCGGTCGCGCAATATCTCATCCAAACCGCCGCGACGCTTGGCCGTCAGTTTTTTTGAATCGTTCAACCCAGCGGGAATGTCATCCGGGTTCAAAATAACCGCTGCGGCTACAACCGGGCCGGCCAGCGGACCGCGCCCAACCTCATCCACCCCGGCAATTCGGACATATCCGCGTGCCAGCAAAGCCCGTTCGAGTTCATAATCAGGTGTCGTCATACCCTTGGCAAATCGCGTTTGGTAGCGCTTCGCAAGTAAAAAGAGAGGGCAGCTTGCGCCACCCTCTCCCGCGCGGCGCTTCTATGGCGCCACTCCTGCTCGAAACCTGTTACTGGTAAACGACACGGTATCCTTTCTGGCGCAGGCAGGCGGGTTCGTATGCCCGTTTTACCTTTTTACCATTCCAGAAACCAACCTTGCATTGGTGTGGCAGGCTATCGGCATGTTTATAGTACTTCTTCAGGCAATTTGGCCCAAGCAGCGGACGCTTGTTCGAATAGGCATTGAACGTGCGCAGGCAACGCTGCGGTAGGTCATACCGCGCCACCCGCTTTGGCAACGGGCGTACAGCATGTTTTTTCTTGGCCTTCTTCGCCTTGGCTTCAGCCTGCTTGTGACGCTTGCGGCGCTCTGCCTCTTCGTCGCGCTTTTTCTCCTGATGATAGTGGTTGACCGCAGCACCAATGAGCGCGATCGCAGCCAATCCGCCGAGAATATCTCGGGTATCTGCCGCCCGTGCCTGCGACGCTGAGATCCCCGTAATGGCGACGGCGGTTGCTATGATCAGAGCGATAAATTTCCGGTGCATGATGCGTGTCCTTTCGGATAATGGGCAGGCCGGTTACCGACCGCGGAATTGATAACCTGACACTGCGACCACCCCGTTCAGACAAGCAATAACGGCATACTGTTATTCAATATCAGCACCACAAACCCCCTGAGGTTATTGAATATCCACCCAACCCATGCGCAGGATGCAGCCCATGAAACAGATCCTCTCTTCTCTGGCTCTGACGGCCCTGATATCGGTTGGGTCACAAGCCATCGCGGCAGATTGCTATGCCGACTACAAGGCCAAGCAGGACAATCCCTTACGCCTGCACTATGGCGTCATGCAGGTCTCAAGCTGCGATAAAGGCTCGGCCCGGAAAGAAGTCGCCAAGCGGCTGAAATCAAACGGCTGGACCCTGCTGAACGTGATGACCGTTTTCGAGGCGGGTGGATTGGATCAAAGGAAGGCCAATGCCGGAAAATACTATCTCCGTTACTGAGGCGCGTCGTTCGGGGGTTCGGCTGGTTGGTCTGGGGATTGCGGCAATCGTCGCGATCCTGGTGACTGCAGCGGTTTTCCTGTTCTGGACGCTACCGGACGCAAATGCCTTCAACGCGCGGGTTGAACGGCTGTTTGTCGAGGCTGACCTGACCTCGCAATCGGAAATCCGTCTGCTCGAGATTCTGGCGCAATCGGGCACCGCCTTTGCCGATACGCTATCCAGCTATCGAATGGTCATCTTCGTGCTGTTGGTCTTTGCCAGCGCCATGCTGATCACCGCGCTTGTTTTTCTGGTCATGCTGGTTCTGCTGAACCGCCGCATGGCCCAGATTGAGCGGACGGGGATCCAGGTAACATCCCTGCTGATCAGCCGTGAAGAGAATACCGTTTATCTCAACAACATGGATTTTAAGTTGACCCCCGCCGCGATGGAAACGCTTTCGGTTCTGGCTGAATCCCGGCTGGATGACGAGGTCCTGTCGGGTGCCCAGATCGAAGCGATGATCTCGGGCAGAAACGCTGCAGATTGCGATGAGGCCGCCGGGGCAACCCGGATCAAACGCCTGCGCGACGCCTTGGGAAATCAGATGGTCAGTGAGCTGCTGGTGAAGAACATCGCCAAGAAGGGCTATATGCTATCGATTGAGAAAGACGTTATTCAAATGGTCTGAGGATGCCATTGCGGTAAAATCTACGTGCGCATCTTGGAATTCTCGCCCTCAAGACCCATGATATAAGGGCTTGGCCAAGGGAGGTTGCAGATGAACGTCCATGCCACACCGAATGTCAAAGGCTATGGGATATCAGTTGAGCCGCTGCAGGGACGGATCGCGATCTACCGTGGTGATATACTGCTGGCCGAAAGCCACAACGCCAAAGTGATGTACGAAACGCGGCTACCTCCCGCGATCTATGTTCCGCGCGAAGACCTGTGCGTCGAACTCAGCCCTGAGACCGAATTGCAGACGTTCTGCCCCTTCAAGGGTACCGCAACCTATCACGACATTAGCCTACCGGAAGAGCGCCTTACGAACTCGATTTGGGCTTATGAAGACGCCCTCCCTGAAAGCGCGGCCATTCAGGGCCATATTGGATTCATGCCGGATACCGCGACGCGGATCGACCTCGGCGACAACCAACTGCGTCAACCCGACGATGGCAATATCAGCGGCCCCCTGATCGATTGGCTGATGCGCGGTGCGTCCGAAATTAACACTCCTGATGCCTTTACAAAAACGCTGGCCGAGAAAATGCTGGAACATGGCATCGCTATTCAACGCCTAAGCATTCTGGTCTGGTCGCTGCATCCGCTGATCGCAGGCAAACACTATATCTGGGAGAAAGACTCGGCTGAGATTTCGACCCACACTCCGACCTATGAAATTCATGATCACCCTGCCTTTACCAATAGCCCTCTGCGTCACGTTTCAAACGGGTTGGGTGGAGTCCGCCAGCGCCTGAACAACGACAATCCGCATAACAGCTTTCCGATCATCGAAGACCTGCGCGCAAAAGGGGCCACCGATTACGTTGCCATGCCACTGCCTTTCTCGGATGGGCGGACGAATGTCCTGACCCTGACTTGCGATCATCCCGATGGGTTCACGACCGAGAACCTGGGTCTGGTTTTTGAATGCTCTACTGTCATCGCGCGGTTCTACGAGGTCTTCATGCAGCGCGAAAACGCGCAGGTTCTGCTGGAAACCTACGTAGGCAAGCGCAGCGGTGCGCGCGTTCTGGGGGGCGAGATTCGCCGCGGTGATGGCGATGACATAGATGCGGCGATCATGTTTTGCGATCTTCGAAATTCAACCGCATTGGAAGAAAAACTGGGGCGTGATGACTATATCGAGCTACTGAATGCGTTTTTTGAGACAGTTTCAGGGATCGTGCACGACCATGACGGAGAAGTTCTGAAGTTCATCGGCGACGCTGTTCTTGCCGTCTTCCCGGCGGGTGACGATGCCGCCAAAGCCCGATCCAGCGCGCAGCTTTCGGCAACAGAGATCGTCGAAAAACTGGGTGAATTGCGCAGTGACGGAAGTGATCATGATTTCGACTGCTCGATTGGTGTCGCCTATGGCCGCGTGACCTATGGCAATGTGGGCTCGCGCGAACGGTTGGACTTTACCGTGATCGGTCAGGCCGCCAATGTCGCTGCCAGATTGGGCGAATATGGCAAAACCGTCGGACATAGAATTGTTGTCTCGCAAGATATCGAACCTGTTTGCAAACAGGCGATCCCTTTAGGGGCGATCAAGCTGCACAACGTCTCGCAACCGATCAAATCATTTGCCCTGCAAACCTCAGCCGATGCCTGATTTGACAGTTTACTTCGCAAGAGTTGAACCTCAAATTGTGCCACCCACTATCTCGGATCGGTAAACCTATGGCCTTGCGCGAGATACCGTACACACCGTGTCTGGTTGACATCAATGGTTCAAAAACCACCGCCCAGCAGGATCAGAGCCGTCTGCGCAGGTGAGATCGTCTGTTGGATTTGATTGATCTGATTGCGGGCCAGATACGTGTCGGTCAGTTTGTCGATTGCCTCACCTTCAGTGAACTGCGCCAAATCGGATGACCCTGTAACGCGCTGCAATCGATCTTTGAACACCTCAAGCTGCTTGTCGATATCCAGTTGTGCAAATGCTGCAGGCAGCCCCAATGCCGTTTCCATCATGCGGCGCAAGGGAGGCAGCCCCATCAGATCAAACCACCTTCTGTCCTCACTGCCACCCTGGCCAGCCAGATCGCGCAATGCATGCTGGGTGTACAACGCGATTCGCATCGATTCATCTGCTTCACCAACCGAGATTTCAAATCGCGCAATCAAGTTGTCGTCAGCGATCTTTTCCATGGCGTCCACCAATCCGGTCTTGCGCACATCGCCAGGACCAAGCCCAAAGGCGTTGGCAAAATCTCGGTACCTGCCGTCGGCCAGCCTGTTCGCAAGTGCATCGTCGGCCTGCGTTCCATCCGACAAGATTTTTTGGATAAAATACCGATTGTCGAGATCACCTTCCAAGCCAAAAGCACCCAATGCCACATGCAACAACCGTCGGTCCGAAACCAGATCCTCGGCCGTCTGGACCTTGCCGATATTGTCTAGAAAGTACCTTGAGTCCCGTTCATTGATCCCCGAGGTGGAATAGCTTTGAAGCTGCGCATCATAGGTACGCTGCAAAAAACGCCAGCCAACCAGACCACCTGAAGGTATGACCGGCTGGAAGGTCACTGCTGATACGCCATCAGACGTTCTTCGCGCGGCAACAGTGAACGCAAGGCCTTTAAACACTTATAGTATTGCTCTGCCACCAATGCTTCAGTTGCGTTGGCCAGGACCCGGCGACTGTCGGCATCCGTGAAAACCTGGCTCAGCTCTTCCACGCGCCGCAGAAGTTGCTGGCGCGCCTGCTCAGGTTCGGTATCGCCTGACAGAACCAACTGCGCGGCATAGCAGACACGGCGTACCGGCGTGTTGACCTCTTCCGGGTGAATGGCATCGCGCAGGCGCAGGACATTTGCCTGAGGTGTCATGATCGAAAACCGACTGCGTCGATCCCCGTTTTCGATTACAACACCATTGATCAGAACCCGTTCCTTTGGGGCAAGTTTCAGGACCAGACCCCCCATCAGTTGCCCCTCATTTGACGTAGCCCGCGCAACACGGCCATGTTGATCTCAAGCAGCGGCTCAACGGTCGCTTTGTTCGCCAGCACCTGGCTGCTGTGTTGTTCGGTAAACTCAGCCAAATAGAAAATCCGCGCCCGCAGATTGCTCGGCAGCCCGTTATCCGCATCCGCCACATCGGTTGCCAGCACATTCCACAGGCGGCGATTTTCGTGCAAGGCTTGAACGAACCCTCCGAAATCAGCCGCTTTCCGCGTGGAAGCAGCCTTCAACCGATGTGTAATCCTGGAAATCGCCTCATACTCTGTATCCCGAGGTGTTCGCGTCGGTGCAGCAGATTGCGCATAAGCGCGGTGAGCAAGCGTTTGCGGTGTCACTTGAAATCCTTCCAATTGTCCTTCAGCGGGCGATTAAGTCCGGGGCACAGCGTGCGTGCCCCGGATCAGTTCCAAAGTTAGCGGAACAGCGACAGGATGGACTGTGGCGCCTGGTTCGCGATCGATAGCGATTGGGTTGCCAGCTGTTGCTGGACCTGCAACGCTTGCAGTCGCGCCGAGGTTTCTTCCATGTCAGCGTCAACCAACGAGCCGATACCGGATTTAAACGAGTCAGACAGGTTCGAGATGAACTCTTTCTGGGTCTCGATCCGACCCTGCGCCGAACCAAAAGCCGCCGAGGCATCAATCGCAGTATCGATGAGGCCTTCGATCGCGCCAAGCGCTGCGGATGCGCCGGCAGAAGTCGACACATCAATCGAGGCCAGAGCGCCTAGACCGCCAGAGTTGGCGTTGGCATATTGACCGCTGATCTGCAGCGAATCCGACCCTTCGTTGGTGATATCGAGCTGTGCAGCATTCGTACCCGGATCATAGACGACCGAAACATTGGCATCCGAAGCTTCGATGGCAGCTTTCAGCCCCGCAGCGATGATCTCTTCGGGCGCGTTGCCTGCGGCGATATCCTCAGTCCGGACTGTATAAGACGCGACATCGTCGCCCAGTCGGACCGTGAAAGTATCACCAGCGGACAATGTGCCCGGATCAGCGATCACGATGCTTCCATCATCATCGCTTCCGCCGTTTCCATCCAACGAAAATCCGAATGCGTCGGCCGTATCCGCAGTGACCCCGTCAGTTCCAGTGAACACGTCGGCAGCAGTGTAACCACCTGTCGACAGGTTTTGCGCCGATACGCTAATGGAAGACGCTGTCACGTTGCCTGCATTGTCTCGATCCAAAGAGGACAGAATGCTTGCGCCAGCCCCACCGTTCACCAGATTGAGGCCATTGAACTGGGCAGCGCCGACAACCGATTCGATCTGATCCCTAAGCGCGGCCACATCGGTGTTGATCTTAGCACGATCAACGTTGTCTTCTTGCGCCGCAACGATCTTGCCTTTCATCTGGTTCAGCAGATCCGTCACAGTTTCTGAGGCGTTTCGAGCAACTGCGACAGTGGATTCACCCAAGGCCAGGCTGTCCTTGATCGCATTGAAACCGTTAACGTCTGATTCCATCACCTTCGAGATGGCCCAGACAGCCGAGTTATCCTTGGCTGTGGCCACATCCTTGCCGGTCGAGATCGCGTTTTGCGTCTGTGCGAGGTTCTTGTTGACCGATTTGAGAGTTTGCAGCGCAACCATTGCGCCATTGTTCGTCAGAATGCTGGACATATTTGTCATCCTCTTAGCGTTCGGGCGCGTTTGACGCCCATGTTGGACCCACCAAACCGGCAGGCATTCTGTCGTTCTGACCTGTGCGTCGTGCCTTGTGGCCTTCGCGCCACCCGTTGTTTCAGGTGCATCGCCACATTTGACCCCGATCTCCTAACGGAGTGCTAAGACGGGCAAATCCGAAATTTCGGATTTGAATCAAACCTGATGCTATGCCCGTTTTTCCAGCTTTGCCCGCGATCGCAAAGCAAACCCACTACGCTGCCCCGAGGCGTCATAAGTGCTGAACTCCTGCCGGACCTGTTTCAGTTCCGCCATTCGGTCCGCCACAGCCCGAATACCCTCGGCCGCACTGTTCAAAAGGGCTTGATTGCGCACGACCTTCTTCTGGATCCGGATCAGATCATCGCTTTCCAACACCTGCAGATCATTTATTGCATCGATCAGATTCTCTTTTTCAAGCACCAATCGATCCAGATCGGTCAAATCCCCCTGGACCAGGGCTGTGCGCTCCAGATCCAAAAGGTCTTTCAGTGCCTGAATCGGATCTTTATCCATCGGACTTCTCCATCATTGCATTGAACAAAATTTCGGAAAGGCCGATTCCACCTGCCTTTGCCATTTGCTGCGCCTGCTGTTGCACCAGGAATGAGGAAAACTGATCTTCGCCCGCGCCACCGCCAAAGGAACTTCGCGCTTGGCCGAGGCCTGCAGACTTGAGCATTTCAGCCAGAAATGCGGCCTCCAGCTCAACCGAGGCGGCTTTCAGCTTCTGTGGAATCTGGGCGGAATTCGCCGTCGTACCGGTCGCTGTAATCGTCATCGGATTCTCCAAAAATTGCTTCGAACTTTCTCGATCAAAGAGGAAAGCGGTTAAAATAAACGTAACTTCCTTTGGGCACAGTGCGGGCCAGACCAACGAAAGCCCGGAGCAAAAAATGCCCAACCCGCTGACGATCATGACGGCTGCACCTGCCACGGGTGACAAACCGGGGGCATCTCAGGGTAAAGAGCGTGATACCAAAGGTGGGTTTGCCTTTGAGGAAGTGCTTAATGAGGATGTCGAACAAAACGAATTGAAGGATGTTGATCCGTTTGTGGCTGATTCAAACCTGCCATCCGAACAATCAGAAATTCCATCTGTTTCTACGGCAGATTCAACTGAGACAATCAAAACCGACGAACTAGAGCCCGCCCAACTGCAGGTGGCTGCGCAAGAGGTCGCAGATGCGCCGAAACACCACGCAGATTTTGCCGTCGGTGAGACGAACCATGTTGCCGCTCCGCCCAGCCCGGTACAGCAAATTTCGCAGTTGGCCTCTGAAAACTCAACGCTAAGACAAAATGCAGGCTCGCCCGAAGCGGCTGCCCCAAGGCCTGACGCAAACGTTCTTCGAGCGCCAACCCAAGTTCCGATCCCTGATGTTAGCGGAAATGGATATCTACACCATAGGCCGGCCTCACACGCGCTAAATGCTAGCTTTGTGGGGGATACGTTTTCGAAACTGGAACCGCCAAGTCCCGAACCAGAGGTGCCACTCGTCGCACGCGTATTTGAGCCTACAGAGGCTCGAATAACCCAGCAAACTGTCATTTCTGCCGCCTTGAAACCGCAGACAACAGCTTGGAATCTCGACCGGGCTCCGGGCGATGCTATTGCTGAAACGGCGATCAGCGCGGAAGTTGATGACCTTTTTGCCGTCAAAGATACCGCGGTGGGCCACACGATACGCGACACGACGCAAGCGATGCCCGTCGCCGCAGCCCGCGCGGAAACGGCACGCACGATTGCGGGGCAACTGGCTGCTTCGATTTCGACCCGACCAAATACCGGTGGCGTTGAAATAGCCCTGAACCCCGAAGAGCTTGGGCGCGTATCAATCACGCTCAACGGTCGAGAAGACGGGTTTCATCTATCGATCGCGGCCGAACGGCCCGAAACACTGGACCTGATGCGGCGACACATTGCGGTCCTGTCGGCTGAGTTCGAAAGGCTGGGTTATGGGGATCTGTCGCTTGATCTTAGCATGTCCGGGGACTCGTCCCAGCATGGTGACCCATCAGAGCCTGACCCTTCCTCAGAAACGGTCGAAATGGTTCGCGACGCGGACCATAAGGCGCCCACACTCCCGGCTGGCCCTGAACGGGGCCTTGATATGAGGCTTTAACTAATGATTTCAGCGACCAATTCAGTGACCGCAACGGGTGCAAATCCCGGCGCAAACAACAATTCGGAACGCTCGGCACTGACGTCAGATTTCGAGACTTTTCTGCGCATGCTGACCGTGCAGGCGCGCAATCAGGATCCGCTTGAACCTCTGGATTCCTCCGAATATGCCTCTCAGCTGGCGCAGTTCTCGATGGTCGAACAACAAGTCAAAGCCAATGAGCTTCTCTCCGGTCTCGCGCTGACAATGGGGGCAGTCGATCTTAATCAGCTCACCGGCTGGGTTGGGATGAATGTCAAAACCGACGCACCGTTTCGCTTTGAAGACCAGCCTGTTCCGATCTTTGCGCAGGCCGAAGCAACCGCAGACCGGGCCGAATTGGTCATTCGCAACGACCAAGGCACCGTTGTCGACCGCGTCCCTGTGCCTCTCGATAAGGCCGAATTCGAGTGGGCCGGGGTCAGCAGTGCCGGTGATCCCTTTCCCGCTGGCAGTTACTCAGCCACATTGGAGAGCTTCAAAAGAGGTGAGTTACTAACCAGCACGCCCGCATCTGCCTTCGGTCGGGTGGTAGAGGCACAGGTCAGCGAAGGTGGCATCATCCTGAAACTGGAGAGCGGTGCAGAGGTGTCCGCCGAAATGGTCACGCAAATCCGCACGGGCGCTTGATCTGGAAGGCAAGGCGGGCCAAAGCTTGGCGCATCGCGACTCGCCCCCTAACCCGGTATCTCTCCTGTCTGATCATCACCAACCTCCCCCGGGCCTTGTTGCCCAGCTCAGCACCCAAGGTTTGATCCGCCACGACGTGACCTTCGAGGTGTTGTACGGCGGGCGGACCAATCATGTCTGGAAGGTTTTGTCCGGCAATAGTGATGCCGTGCTTAAGCTATACAGTACCGGGTTTCAGAACCCCTTGTTTCGCAACGATGCCCGGCTTGAGTCAGAATGTCTGCGCACGCTCAACAGCTTTGGCTTCGTGCCCAATTTACGTGCCACGGGTTCCTTTGGAGACGACAGCTGGGTCTACTATGACCACGCACCGGGCGTCCCTTGGCAGGACGATGTTTCGGGCGTGGCCCATCTGCTTGGAAGGTTGCACCAAATTCCGGTCAATCTGGACCTCCCTAACGGCTGCAATGGCAGCGAAGATCTGGAACAGCACGCGTGTCAAATTCTGGCTGATTGCCACGCGGAAGAGCGGCGATCGTTGCTTGCAAAAAAACCTCAGGCCCAAGTACCGCCGTTATCCGCGCGGTGCTTGATCCATGGCGATCCGGTCGCGGGAAACATCTTGCAATCGAAAAATGGGCTGACGCTGATCGATTGGCAATGCCCGGCCTTCGGTGACCCATGTGAAGACTTGGCGATATTCCTTTCACCTGCGATGCAGCAACTCTATCGTGGCGCGCCCTTGTCCGAGGCCGAAGAGACGCTGTTTCTTAAGGCCTACGACCAACCCGATATCACCGAACGCTATCTGTCATTGAGGCCTTGGTTTGCCTGGCGCATGGCAGCTTATTGTCTTTGGCGGGCCGAAAACGGTGCGGCTGATTATGCCATTGGGTATGAGCTGGAAGTTGAGGCCTTATAGGTCCGCCAGACCCAGATACGCATAGGCTGGCGGCATGACAGCGCGACGCCAACGGCCAAAAGGAAACCGCCCCGGCGTACCCGCAATAGGGGACGGGATGTCTGCGGATTGCCCCAGCACCAGTCGCGCCAAAGCACGACCGCAATATGTTCCCATCGCCACGCCATTGCCGTGGTAAGCAAATCCTGCAAACATCCCCGGATGCTCAGCAACCGGGCCAACAAAGGGCACGAGGTTGCGGGCAAGGCAAACCAAGCCGGACCACGTATGTGTGACATCGACACTGTTCCAGGCGGGGAATAGCCCCTTGAAATCCCTGAAAGCTTTTTGCCGAATGCGCGCCTCAGCCCCAGGAGATGATAGCAGCCCCCCTCGTGTCCCGAACAGAAATCGTCGATCAGGCATCAATCGGAAATAGTGCAATAAATTACGCGTGTCATAGGCCATCTGATCCGACGTCCAGCCTTGCGCCTGCAGCTCGACATCAGTCAGAGGCCGCGTCACAATAACCGTTGACTGTGCAGGCATATAACGCGCGGCCAACCAGGGCGGCAGATCCTCGCTTGAGTAGCCATTTGTGCACACCAGAACCTTCGAAGCACGAACGTGACCCGCAGGCGAGGTCAGCACGAATCCCGAGGCGGCCTGTTTGATCTGCGTGATCGGGCTGTTCTGGAACAGAGTTGCGCCCTTTGCCTGGGCGGCGCCAGCCAAACCGAACAGATACTTTCGGGGGTTCAGGGCAAAGCCAATTGGCGTTGTATAGCCGCCGAAAAACGCCCCACCCAGCCCGAGGCCCTGCAGATCGTCAATCTCATGTAATTGTCCGGCCGGATCGGCCGACCGGCGCAATCGTTCCATCGCGCGCCGTGAATGGGCCAGTTGAGTTTCACCCTTGGAATGCGTTTCGGCGTCGATTTGGTTGTCACGCAGAAGGTCAGCAACCAGTGAAACGGCGTCTTCTTCCGCTTGGTAATAGGCCTGCGTTGCCACCTGACCATAGCGACGGGTCAGGCCAGCCTTGCTGAGCTTTGACCCGCCCAGACAACAAAAGCCCCCGTTTCGACCGGACGCCCCCCAGCCCGGTGTTTCCGCCTCGAACACAGCGACCGAAACCCCTGCCTCGGACAGATGCAATGCGGCGGACAAGCCGGTAAACCCGCCCCCAATGACGGCGACATCAACGCTGATATCGTCTTCGAGCTTTGGCCAAGCAGGGGTCGCGATCGTCTCATCCCACCAACACCCCGCGCGTGGCGCGGGGCCGTAGGCATAATCAGGAAATATACGCCTCATTCAGCGCTTGCCGCGGCCAACTCATCCTGTTTCTGCCGGACCATCGCCCGCTTGGTCACCAAGGACGCAGTTATGACGCCCACCGTGACGACCGCGATCATAAGCGTCGACAGCGCGTTGATCTCGGGGCTGACGCCCAAGCGGACGGCCGAGAAAATCTTGATCGGCAGGGTGGTGGCAGAAGGCCCGGATGTGAACGAGGCAATCACCAGGTCATCCAGCGACAGGGTGAAAGCCAGTAGCCATCCTGAAATCACCGCCGGAGCGATGATCGGCAGGGTGACCAAGCGAAACGCCTGCGCAGGAGAACAGCCCAGATCCAGTGCGGCCTCTTCCAGCGATCGATCAAAGGTCACAAGGCGCGAGGACACGACGACCGAGACAAAACACATCGAAAACGTCGTATGCGCCAGTACGATGGTCAGGATACCCCGATCCAAGCCAATTCCAATGAACAGCAGCAGCAGCGACAAGCCCGTGATCACTTCGGGCATCACCAGAGGGGCGTAAATCATCCCGGAAAACAGCGTGCGCCCAAAGAACCGTCCGCCGCGCACCAGAACGTAAGCTGCTGCGGTGCCCAGAATCGTGGCCAACGTTGACGAGAACACAGCCACACGCAGCGTGACCCAGGCTGCATCAAGAAAGGCTTCGTTCTGCATCAACTCGCCGTACCATTTGGTCGAAAAACCGGCCCAAACAGTGACTAGCTTGCTTTCGTTGAAGCTGAAGATGATCAGGATGATCATCGGGATATACAGAAAGGCAAATCCCAGCGTCAGTGAGACAGTGTTGAACCAGCTCAGCCTGTTCATTGTTCTGCCTCCGTCTGCTTTTGCTGGTTGCGCTGGAACAGCACAATCGGGATCACGAGGATGAGCAACAGAACCACGGCCACCGCGCTGGCGACGGGCCAATCGCGGTTCGAGAAGAACTCTTCCCACAGCACCTTACCGATCATCAAGGTCCCCGATCCGCCCAGTAGCGAGGGGATTACGAATTCCCCAATCACCGGAATCATCACGAGGAAGCAGCCCGCGATAATACCGGGGCGCGACAAGGGGATTGTGATCAACCAGAATGCCTGCAGTCGCGAACACCCAAGGTCTTCGGCGGCTTCGATCAGCGACCCGTCCATCCGTTCAAGCGACGAATAAATCGGCAGGATCATAAAAGGTAGGTAGGTATAAACGATACCGATATAAACTGCGGTATTCGTGTTCAGAATGGTCAACGGGGTCGAGATGATGCCCGTCCACAGCAACAATTGGTTCAGATAGCCTTCGTTGCTGAGGATACCCATCCATGCGTAGACCCGGATCAGAAACGAAGTCCAGAACGGCAGGATGACCAGCATCATGAATGTAGGTCGCCACTCTTCAGGTGCGCGCGCCATCGCATATGCGATCGGATACCCGACAATCAGCGTCAACACCGTTGAGATCAGCGCGATCTTTACGCTGGACAGATAGGCCTTCCAATAAAGATCATCTTCAGTCAGCCAGACAAAGTTTTCCAGATCAAGCTGGCTGAAGAAATCCCTGATACCCGCCCAACCTGCGGACAGGTCCAGCGTCGGAGTGTAGGGCGGAATAGCAAGTGCGATGTCTGAAAGCGATATCTTTAGGACGATAAAGAACGGCACCAAGAACAGTGCCAGCAACCAGACATACGGGACAGCGATAAGAACAGCGCGGCGCATCAGTTTTCCAGCAGAACTGCGGCAGTCGCTGTCCAGGACAGCCAAACCGGGTCTTCCCAGGTGAATGAGCGGCGCGAGATGCGGCGGGTATTCGCTGTTTGCGCCTTGATGATCGTGCCGTTTGGCAGTTCGACATGATAGGTCGACAAGTTGCCCAGATAGGCGATGTCATGCACCTTGCCTTGAATGGCGTTGATCGCATCGACCGGGCGCTCGGCAGAGATCGCGACCTTTTCAGGCCGGATCGCCAGATGACAGCTCTGACCATTGGAAAGTTGGGTCGCGGAAGACGCCGCTAACGGGGGTTGCCCTTCTGCCCACTCGATCTGATAGCTTTCGTCGCCTGCTGCGGTAGCGCGTCCCTCAATGATATTCACATCCCCAATGAAATCAGCAACATAAACCGAGTTTGGCGTCTCATAGATGCGATCTGGAGTTGCCACTTGCATCAGTTTGCCCTGATCCATCACGGCCACTCGGCTGGCAACGGTCATCGCCTCTTCTTGATCGTGCGTCACGATGACAAAGGTCGTGCCGGTTTTTTCCTGAATGTCCATCAACTCGAACTGAGTATCCTGACGGAGTTTCTTATCCAAAGCGCCCAAAGGTTCGTCGAGCAATAGCAGTTTTGGTGCTTTGGCCAATGACCGGGCCAGCGCAACGCGTTGGCGTTGACCACCCGAGATCTGGTGCGGCTTGCGGCGTGCGAACTGTTCCAGCCGGGTTAGGCGCAGCATCTCATCGACCCGCTCTTCCAGATCGCGTTTGGGCATGTTGTCCCGGCGCAGGCCAAAGGCGATGTTGTCCCAGATGCTGAGATGAGGAAACAGCGCATACGACTGAAACATCATGTTTACCGCCCGTTTGTTGGGCGGGATCGGGTCGATATCCTGTCCACCCAGAAGGATGTGACCATCGGTAGGGGTTTCGAATCCGGCCAGCATCCGCATCATCGTGGTCTTGCCGCAGCCCGACGGGCCGAGCAGCGCAAAGAACTCACGCTCGTAGATATCCAATGAAAGATTGTCGATTGCGGTGAATGCGCCAAAACGCTTGGTGACGTTCTGGAACTGGATCAAGGGTTTCGCCTGCGGGTCATCCCACGGCGCAAAGACTTCAGAATTCAAGGCGGCCCCCGTTTATCGGTCAGGATAAAAATGGCGCAAGGCAGTGGGCCCGCCTTGCGCTATGATCAGATCAGGTGCCTGATTTCACTTTGGTCCAGAGACGTGTCACCACCCGCTGGGTCTTTGCCGGATAAGGTGTGGTGATGTAGAGGTTCTGCATGGTCGCATCATCCGGATAGATCGCCGGATCACCGATCACGTCCTCTTCAAGAAACTCCTGCGAGGCCTTGTTGCCGTTGGCGTAGTACACATAGTTCGACGCCGCAGCCATGTTGTTGGCATCCAGGATAAAGTTCAGGAACTGGTGCGCGCCTTCGGGGTTTGGTGCGTCGACCGGAATAGCCATCTGGTCAAACCACATCAGCGAGCCTTCCGCAAAGGGATGGTATTCAATGTCCACGCCGTTATCCGCTTCCGCCGCACGGTCGCGTGCCTGCAAGATGTCGCCCGACCAGCCGACAGCAACGCAGATATCACCATTGGCGAGCGCATTGATGTATTCCGAACTATGGAATTTCTGAACATACGGGCGCACACTGGTCAGAATTTCTTCGGTTTTCCCAATTACATCCGTGTCGTGGCTGTCAGGGTCTTCGCCGATATACTGCAGCACCATCGGAATGATCTCAGACGGTGCGTCGAGGAAATGCACCCCACACGAGGCCAGCTTTTCCATGTTCTCGGGCTTGAGCACCAGATCCATGCTGTTAAGCGCAACATCGTCGCCCAGCACTTCTTTGACCTTGCCGACATTCAACCCGATACCTGTCGTGCCCCACATATAGTTGATCGAGTAGGCGTTGTTGGGGTCATACCCTGCGGTTCGTTCCTGGATCACATCCCATAGGTTGCCTGCATTCGACAGCTTGGCGGCATCCAGTTCCTGGAATGCGCCGGCCTGGATCTGGCGTTGTAGGAACGTGCCTGAAGGCACAACCACATCATAGCCTGACCCACCGGCCAGCATTTTTGTTTCCAGAACCTCATTGCTGTCGAACACATCGTAGATCAGGGTTAGCCCTGTTTCTTCTTCGAATTTGCTCAGCAGATCTTCGTCGATGTAGTCGGACCAGTTATAGACGCGCACTTCTTCAGCAAACGCGGCCGAAGTCCCCAATGCGACGATCGCTGTCATCCCCAGCGTTTTCAGTTTCATATTTTTCTCCCTGCAACTGTGCGGCCATTTTGACCTTTTTTTGGATTTGATCAAGTTTTGCGTTTCACGACGGTTTCACCTATGGTCGGAATAGGTGAAGATTCTGGCAAGACAGAAACACTTGGATTGGGGCAAACCTTTTGGATTTGATCAAAAATAAAGCAGATACACCTCCGGTAGATGAAGAAAAACGCCCAGCGCACGAACAGGTCTATCGGACACTGAAATCCCAGATTCTGTTTGGCGATCTCGTGCCCGGGCAGCCGGTCACGATCCAGGGCCTGACTGATTCGCTTGGTGTCGGCATGACTCCGGTGCGCGAGGCGATACGCCGTCTGATTTCCGACGGCGCGCTCATTTTTCAGGGCAATCGTCGCGTGAGCGTCCCGCTGCTTTCAGCCAACGACATCGAGCAGATGATTTTCGCAAGAATTTCAATAGAAACAGAGCTTTCCAGGCGATCCACAAAGAACATATCTATAACTGAGATCGACTATCTTGAGCAGCTGGATCAACGATTGGACAATATGATCGCGGATGGGGACGTAGGGGGTTACCTGCGTTTGAACCACGCCTTTCACCAATCTCTGTATTCCCACGCGGACGCTCCGATACTTGTTGATCTAGCCGAACGGCTATGGCTGCGATTCGGCCCTTCGTTGCGCATCGTTTGCGGTCGCTTCGGCACTCAAAGCCTGCCCGACAGACACAAAGACATTATTGCCGCGCTACGTGAGCGAGATGCAGAAAAGGCCGCGTTAGCAACAGCGCAGGACATTGAGCAGGGTATGGGAATGATGGGCGATGCTTTGCCAAGCACCTAGAAACCAGCGATTCGATTGACAGCATAAAATTTGATCATATTCTATCTGGCAACGACGCTTGCTGGAGAATCCGAGATGTCCACCATCACCAATCACATGCCCACTGCCGAATTGCAGGCGCTGGACGCAGCACACCATTTGCATCCTTTTTCGACCAATGAGGCGCTGGCAGACGAAGGTGTCAGGGTCATCACCCGTGCCAAGGGCGTCTATCTGACCGATAGCGAAGGTCATGAAATTCTGGATGGTATGGCCGGATTGTGGTGCGTAAATATCGGATATGGCCGCGACGAGCTGGCCGATGCAGCCGCACGTCAAATGCGCGAGCTGCCGTATTATAATACTTTCTTCAAGACGACCCATACGCCCGCCATTGCGCTGGCTGCAAAACTGGCTGAGCTTGCGCCAGGTGATCTGAACCATGTCTTCTTTGCCGGAAGCGGGTCCGAGGCCAACGACACCAACATCCGTCTAGTGCGCACCTATTGGGCCGAAAAAGGTCAGCCGGACAAGAACATCATCATCAGCCGCAAGAATGCCTATCACGGTTCTTCTGTTGGATCGGCGTCGTTGGGTGGCATGGCAGGAATGCATGCGCAGGGCGGCATTCCAATCCCGAATGTCCACCATATCAACCAGCCGAACTGGTGGGCGGAAGGCGGCGATATGAGCCCCGAGGAATTCGGCCTTGCCCGCGCGCGCGAGCTGGAAGAAGCCATTCAGGAACTGGGCGAAGATCGCGTCGCTGCCTTCATCGCCGAACCTGTGCAGGGCGCAGGCGGCGTGATAATCGCACCCGACACATATTGGCCTGAAATTCAGCGCATCTGCGACAAGTACGATATACTGCTGATCGCGGATGAGGTGATCTGCGGGTTTGGCCGAACCGGCAACTGGTTCGGCTCGCAAACCGTCGGGATCAAACCGCATATCATGACAATCGCCAAGGGCCTTAGCTCAGGCTATGCACCCATTGGCGGGTCGATCGTCTGCGACGAAGTCGCCCGTGTCATCAGCGCCACCGAGTTCAACCATGGCTACACCTATTCCGGCCACCCGGTTACCGCAGCAGTTGCGCTCGAAAATCTGCGCATCCTCGAAGAAGAAAACGTCGTCGATCACGTGCGCAACGTGGCCGCGCCCTATATGAAAAAGAAATGGGACGCATTGGTCGAGCATCCGCTGGTCGGAGAGGCAAAGATCGCAGGCTTGATGGGGTCCATCGCATTGACGCCTGAAAAGGCAAGCCGAGCCAAGTTCGCATCAGATCCCGGCACGATCGGATATATCTGCCGCGAACATTGCTTCAAAAACAATCTGATCATGCGTCATGTGGACGACCGCCTGGTCATCTCTCCGCCGTTGGTCATTACCCCGGCCGAAATCGACGAGATGTTCGTGCGCATTCAAAAATCGTTGGATGATGCGTTGGTTGAAATCAACAAAAAAGGTCTGATGAAGCCTGCGTCCTGATCATTAGATCATGGGCGACCCAATTGGGTCGCCCTGATTATCAGCGCATCCTTTCCAGCAGGCCGAGCGACGGGTATCCATCCGGGATCAACCCCTGAGCAACCTGAAACGCGCGCACCGCGTTAATCGTATTTGGCCCGGTGCGCCCATCGATCCCTTGTGTATCGAAGCCCGCCTGAGTCAGCCGACGCTGTAGTTCTTTCTTTTCAGTAAAGCTCAATACGCGATCGCCACGCGGCCAATCGGCCTCAAACGGAGAGCCTCCTGCAAGCCGGTCGGACAGATGCCCGATGCCGATCACATAGGCATCGGCGCCGTTGTAGGCCTCGATCACTTTGAAATTATTGAAGATCATCAGGGCGACACCCCGACCACCCGCCGGTAACAAGATTGCTGCTTGCCCGTGATCGGGCACTGCCTTGCCCGAGTAAGCAAGAACCCCACGGGCCGCCCATTCCGACGGCATCAGAGTGAAATCTCGCCGCGCATTGGCGTAGTCAAAGTCGGATGGTAGTTGCACTTCGACCCCCCAAGGTTGGCCTTTGGTCCATCCATGTTTTGCCAAATAAGAAGCGGCTGATGCTAAGGCATCAGTTGGATTATCCGACCAGATCTCGCGACGCCCATCTCCATCGAAATCAACCGCGTAATCAAGAAACGAGGTCGGCATGAACTGTGTATGCCCCATCGCCCCAGCCCAACTGCCAACCATATTCTTAGGGTCGACATCCCCTGCCTGCAGTATCTGCAACGCGGCGATCAGCTGTTCCTCAAAAAAGCTTGCTCGTCGAGCATCAAAGGCCAAAGTCGCCAGCGACCGAATGGTTTGCTTGCTTCCTCGGTAGGTGCCGAACGAAGTCTCAAGACCCCAGATCGCGGTCACGACCTCTTTTTCGACGCCGTACTGGGCTTCGATCCGGGTCAAAGTCTCGCGGTGCTTGTCTAGTCCAACGCGACCGTTGGAAATCCGCGTTTTTGAAACCGCTCCGTCCAGATATTCCCAGATCGGTTTGGAAAACTCCGCCTGATTGCGATCGCGTTTGATGATGTCACTGTCATAGGTCACCCCAGCCAACGCCCGATCCAGCGTATTGACCGAGATGCCCTGCTCTTGCGCCCGCTTGCGAAATGCCCCCAGCCAAGCCTGAAATCGGGCATTCCCGTCTGCCGATACACGTTGCACCTCGACCTTAGGCCGCAGCACGGGCCGTACCGAGACCGTCACATCCGCCGAGGCCAGTTGCACATTGTCGACCATAGGTCGGGCCAGAGGCCGTATCGAATTTTCTGTTGTATCCGCCTGCACGATGGATGCCCATAATGCGGCGGTCATAACGCCACCTACACACTTACGCATTCCGTTTTATCCTGATTACTGCTCGGAGCCGATGATAGCGCACAATCGGGATTTCTCAAAACGCAGAACGTCAGGTTTCCTGATCCTGTTCCTCACGTTCCGCGCGAATACGCGCAATGGCATCACGCAACAGCGATACGCGATTGGGTCGGAAGCTATCCTCGGTCACATCCATGCCCTGCATACGATCCAGCCGAAACACTCGGAAATCCTGTCGCAGGTGGCACCAACTCAGCAATACGCTGGCACGGTCCATATAGACGATGCTCAGCGGATTGACCCGACGACGGGTGTCTGCGCCTTTGACATCGGTATAGGCGAACTCGATCACGCGTTCATCCCACGCGGCTTGGCGTAAAATGGCAACGTCAATTGTTGGCACGGCTGGCCTGTCAAATCGCGTGGCGGTCAGAACAGCATGGCTCAGCCGATGCGACTGGCGCTGCGGCAACCGGCCCTGCAGCTTGCGTAGGGCCGCGCTTGCAGCATCCGACAGCGCCGGGTCTCCGATCAATTGCACCTCACGCAAGCCCAACACCAGCGCTTCGAGCTCGTCATTGGTGAAACCCAACGGCGGTAGGGTCGCATCCTCGATTAGGGTGAACCCGAACCCGGCCTCTCCGTCGATTATCGCCCCGAGGCCACGCAATGCATCGATATCCCGGTGCACTGTGCGCGGCGAAACGCCTAGATCCTGCGCCAATTGAACCGACGTTCTGGGCGAGGGGCCAGATCGTAGGGCCTGCATCAACTGAAAAAGACGGGCGGTGCGGGACATAGTATATTCTACTCTAAGTCTAATGTCAGAATCTGTCATCAGTCCGGCGTATCCATCAGGCGTCCCAACTATGGAGCTGATGATGCTGACCCTTCTCACCTTCCCCTCCGCCTTTGGCCTGTTCAGCGCCAGCCCATTCTGTGTGAAAACGGCCCTGATGCTTCAAAACGCGGGCCTGCGCTGGCAACGGTCCGATCTGCTGGACCCACGCAAGATGCCACACCAGAAGCTGCCGGTTCTTCGCACGCCTGAACGTCTGATTCCGGACAGCGACCTGATCCGCGACTGGCTTGAGGCTCAGGGGGCCGATTTCGATGCTGGCCTGACCGACCTGCAAAAAGCCCAGTCCCGCGCACTGGTCCGCATGGCCGAGGAACACCTTTACTTTCATGTCGTGCAGGACCGTTGGGCCAATGATGAGGTTTGGCCAATCCTGCGCGATACATTCTTTACCGTCATTCCCGCACTGATCCGCAAGCCGGTTTCGAATTCGATCCGGAAATCCGTTCTCAAGGGGCTCGCGTTTCAAGGTGTATCCCGCTTTTCGCCCGTCGAACGACAAGACCGGCTGGAGCGCGACTTTGAGGCGATCTCGGCCTATCTTTGGCAATCGCCCTACCTTATGGGAGAGAAACCAACCTCGGCGGACATGAGCGTCGGTCCAATGCTGGCGGCGATGCGCGCGACACCATCAGACACCCCCCTGACCCGTCGGATTAAACAAGATAAGCTGCTCAACAGCTATATCGACCGAATGGAGCAGGCGATCCCGCTATCATGACAGCCTTTGAGAACAAAAAAGTCGCTGCAGCCTATGAGGCGCTACCGGAAGAGACGCGCAATGGGGCACTAGCGCTGCGCGAGTTGATCTTCGAAACTGCGGCCTCGCTGCCACGCGCTCAGCCTCTGGAAGAAGCGTTGCGGTGGGGCCAGCCCGCCTATCTGGCGCCCAAAGGCTCGACGATTCGTTTGGGCGGACACAAGGCGGCTTGCTTTGCGTTGTTCGTACACTGCCAAAGCCGACTGATGGGGGATTTTACCTCCGCCTTTCCTGGAGAGGATCGGATCGACGGCAATCGCGCGATTCTGTTCGACCGGCCCGATCAGATTGATCCTACGCGCCATGGCTGGCTGATTGCGCGCGCGCTTACTTATCACCTCTGACGGCGTTTGCGTTCGACCTTGCGCTTGATCTTGTCCTTCTTGCGCTTGGTGCTGGCGGCCTTGCGCCGCGTTCCGCGCTTGGCGGGGCCACGGCCGCGCGGCAGCGCCTGATCATCGATGGACAACAACTCCAATTCCAATCCGCCCGTCACCGGCGTCGCCTCGGTCAACCGCACCGTGACACGCTGGCCAATGGCGATGATCAGCCCGGTGTCCGAGCCCATCAGCGTCCCGGCCTCTCGGTCGAAATGGAAAAACTCTCGCCCCAGCGAACGCACTGGAACCAGACCGTCCGCTCCGGTCTCGTCCATCTTCACGAAGGCACCGTACCGGGCAATACCGCTGATCCGGCCAGAAAACTCATTGCCGACCCGCTCGCTGAGATAGGCCGCCAGATAGCGATCAGTCGTATCGCGCTCGGCCATCATCGAGCGGCGCTCGGTATCCGAGATATGGGTTGCCGTTTCTTCCAACCGTGCAATCTCATCCTCGGTCAATCCGTCCTTGCCCCAGCCATGGGCTGAGATCAGCGCGCGATGCACGATCAGATCAGCATAGCGCCGGATGGGAGAAGTGAAATGCGCATAGTTCCGCAGAGCCAGCCCAAAATGGCCGAAATTTTCGGGGTTGTAATAGGCCTGCGCCATCGACCTCAGGGTCGTCAGGTTGATCAGCTCCGCATCCTCGGTACCAGCGGCGGCGTTTAGCAGCGCGTTCAGATGTCGGGTCTGCAATACCTGCCCTTTGGCGAGATTTAATCCCGCCGCCTGCGCCGTCTCTCTCAGGCTTTCCAGCTTTTCGGGCGCGGGCTCTTCGTGGACGCGGAACAGTAGCGGGCGGCGTTTGGCGATCAGGGTCTCGGCAGCGGCGACATTGGCGAGGATCATGAATTCCTCGATCAGCTTGTGCGCATCCAGCCGGTCACGGAACGCGACGCTGGTCACCTCACCCACATCGCTGAGTACGATTTTGCGCTCAGGCAGGTCCAGTTCCAGCGGCTGCCGCACGGAACGTGCCTTTTTCAGCGCAGCATAGGCGGCGTAAAGCGGATTCAGCACCGTATCCAACAGCGGCCCGGTGCGGTCGTTCGGGTTGCCGTCGATGGCCTCCTGCACCTCGGTATAATTCAGCGAGGCGGCAGAGCGCATCAGGCCGCGCACGAACCGGTGGCCGATCTTGTTGCCTTCGGCATCAATCTGCATCCGAACCGCGATACAAGCGCGCGGGACGCCTTCGTGCAGGGAGCATAGATCGCCGGACAGGCGATCCGGCAGCATCGGCACTACGCGGTCCGGGAAGTAACTGGAGTTGCCCCGCTTGCGTGCCTCGCGATCCAGAGCCGTACTGGGTTTCACATAGACGGCGACGTCAGCGATGGCGACCCAGATCACATGGCCACCCGGGTTCTTGGGATCGTCATCGGCATGGGCATAGCAGGCGTCGTCGTGGTCCCGTGCATCCGCAGGATCGATGGTCAGCAACGGCATGTCCCGCAGGTCTTCACGCCCTTTCAGTCCAACGGGTTTGGCCTTGTCGGCTTCTTCGATCACCTTGTCCGGGAAGTCGTCGGGAATACCGTGTTGGTGGATGGCGATCAATGAGACAGCCTTGGGCGCGGTCGGATCGCCGAGCCGTTCAACAATACGCGCACGCGGCAGACCCATGCGGTTCTTGGGTCCGGCCTGTTCGGCCTCAACCAACTCACCATCCTTGGCCCCTAGAACGGCCCCGTCCGCGACCAGCCACTCTGTCTGACCAGCCTTGTCGATGGGCACGATCCGCCCGCCTTCGGCCCCTTTGCGGAAAATGCCGACGATCTTGCGCGGGTTGGTGCCGATGCGGCGGATCAAGCGGGCTTCGTAATTGTGATCTTCCTCATGCACCACGGTCAGGCGGGCCAGAATGCGGTCACCCTCACCCAGCGCCGGATCGCTGGCGCGCGTTACGAGCAGAACGATGGGCTCGACTCCCTCACCGTGCCATTCCAACGGGCGCGCAAACAGGTCGCCATCTACGTTCGGTGCCTTCACCTGCAACACGCTGACCGGCGGCAGACGATCCGGATCGCGATAGCTGCGGTTGCGTTTTTCCAGATGGCCGTCGGCCTCAAGTTCTTTCAGGATACGCTTCAGATCGATCCGATCCGCGCCTTTGATGCCAAAAGCCTTGGCGATATCACGTTTCGAGGTCAGGGTAGGGTTCGCCGAGATCCAGTCGAGGACCTCTTGCTTGGTCGGAATGCGTGTCATGAGTTTGGCCTAGCACGGGCATGCGACCGCGTCATGGTCAAAAAGCGGTGCCTCATGTCAGCCGTGCAGATCGGCCACGGTATCCACATCGCGCAGATTATCCAGCAACGCTACTCGGCACCCGCGAACCGAATTCAGTGTGTCTTTCAACGCGTGTTCCGTTGACCAGCGCACATCGCGGAATAACCCCGAAGGCAACGCGCCATAACGCTGAGCACCAACCAACCAATAGCCGCCATCCGGGGATGGCCCGAACACCATCTCAGCCCGGCCCAACGCGCGAAAGGCCCGCGCAATGTGACCCCGTGTGATGCCCGGAATATCCGCACCGATCAGGCACACCGGACCATCGGGAGCACCGCGCAACATCCGCCCCATGCGGTCGCCCAGATCTCCGCGCCCCTGAGGCTTCCGGGGTAAATCAACAGGCCAGACCCGACTGTCCATTCCCTCCCTATTTGGAGAGACCGCCAGTACAATCTGCCAGCGCGGATCACGCAGACGCCGGATCAGAGATCGCGTTTGATGCCGAAACCACCAAGCAGCCCCAACCATGCCGATATCGCGCCCCAAACGGGTCTTGACCCGCCCTGGACGTGGCTCTTTCACCATGATGACCAGCGTTTTCTGCATGGATCAGGCGAAGTAATCCGTCAGAATACGGGTGTAGATCGCCTTGAGTTGATGAATTTGCGCCACTTCGACACATTCATCGACCTGATGCATGGTGTGCCCGACCAGACCAAACTCGACCACCGGGCAATGATCTTTGATGAAGCGGGCATCCGAGGTCCCGCCGGTGGTCGAAAGCTCGGGGCGAATATTTGTTTCTGCTTCGACAGCGCAAGCTACCAGATCAGACAATGCCCCCGGAGGGGTCAGAAAGCTTTCACCCGAAATCTTGATCCGGGTCTCGACATCGACGCCAAACGCCTCGGCAACGGTGTCTGCCTCGGATTGCAACCAATCGCTCAAACTGGCCCCGGAATGCAGGTCATTGAACCGGATGTTCACTGTCCCAGAACATTGCGCCGGGATCACATTTGTCGCCGGATTACCGGTGTCGATCGTGACAACCGCCAAGGTCGAGGCGTCAAAGTGGTCGGTCCCCTGATCCAGTTCTTGGCTGGCCAGCCGATCCATCAGCCGCGCCATCGCGGGCACCGGGTTCTTTGCCCGATGCGGATAGGCCGAATGCCCCTGCACTCCGGTCACAGTGAACCACGCAGTCATCGAACCGCGCCGGCCGATCTTCATCATTTCGCCCATCGTGTTCGGGCAAGTGGGTTCTCCCACCAGACAAACCGACATCCGCTCATCCGTTGCGGCCATGTGATCCAGTAAAGCAACAGTGCCATCCAGTGCGTCGCCTTCTTCATCACCTGTGATCGTCAGGATCACCGCCCCATCCGGGGGCGTGTCACGCACAAAATCGATAGCCGCTGCCGCAAATGCTGCCACGCCCGATTTCATATCCGTCGCGCCCCTGCCGTACATCACCCCGTCCCGGACCTCAGCGCCGAAAGGGGGCATGGTCCAGGCCGCCTCATCCCCTACCGGAACTACATCCGTATGCCCGTTAAAGCCAAAGCTGCATGCATGACCCTTCTGCCCCCATCGGGCGAAGAGGTTGCAGATTCCACCACGATCTACGCGAGTGCAATAAAATCCGGCCTCCTCCAGCACTTGCTGCAGCAAGACCAAAGCCCCGCCTTCATCGGGTGTGACCGATGGGCAACGGATCAGATTTGCTGTCAGCTCAACTGGATCGGTCATATTGGGCCTCTTGTCCTTAGGGGTGCCTGTGTTCGCGCACAGATTCAACGAATTGCCCGGATTGCCAACCCCGAATAGTCGAATTCCGAGACCGAATGCCCAAGCGGCTTGATTTTGCACCCCAACAAAACATGAGCGTTGACCCAGCGGCTGCCTTGCCGCGCTGCCCTTAAGTGCGTTAGAGGGCCGCGAAACAGGTGATTCCACATGAAGCGTGTCTTCTTCGCATTGATCTGCCTGACTTTCGCGACTCTTGCGCAGCAAAGCCAGGCCCAGTCTCTTACGGTTACAACGGTAACCCGTCCTCCGTTCTCATTTGTCGAGGACGGTGCCCAGACCGGTTTCTCGATGGATCTTATGGCGGCACTGTCTGAATCGCTCGGCTGGGAATACTCGATCAACCGCGTCGAGACATTTGGAGAAATGTTGGGCGCGGTTCAGGATGGCTCTGCCGATCTGGCGATCGCTAATATATCGATCACCGCCTTGCGCGAAACCCGAATGGATTTCACACAACCGATATTTGAGGCCGGATTACAGATCATGGTCCCGTCAGAGGCCGCTCGCCAGCCATCGCTGTTGCACGCTTTGCTGTCTCGGGAATTGTTCATCGCCATCGGGCTGGCCTTTGCGATCCTGCTTGGTGGCGGCATGCTGATGTGGAGTTTTGAAAAACGCGCGCAGCCCTACTTTGATCGCAAATTGAATGAGGCGTGGTTCCCGTCGTTCTGGTGGGCCCTCAACCTGGTGGTGAACGGTGGCTTTGAAGAGCGGATGCCGCGCACCCCGTTTGGCCGCCTGTTGGGTGTAGTACTGGTGGTGTCATCCCTATTCATCGTCTCCGTTTTCACGGCCCGGATCACCTCGGTGATGACGGTGGACGCAATCACCGGCAGCGTCAATTCGGTCAACGACCTTTACGGCAAACAGGTCGGGACGATTTCCGATTCAACCGCCGCCAGTTTCCTGAACCGGCGCGAGATCGACTATACCGGCTATGGCGATCTGCAGGACATGCTGAACGCGTTTGAGAATAAGGATTTGGATGCGGTCGTTTTCGACGCTCCGATCCTGTCCTATTATGCAAGCCACGAAGGGCGCAGAATGGCGACAATGACCGGGGGCATCTTCCTGCGTGAAAACTATGGGATCGCATTTCCAACCGGATCGCCATTGGTCGAAGACGTCAATCAGGCGCTGCTGTCCCTGCGCGAAGACGGCACCTATGACGAAATCTATCGCAAGTGGTTCGGGGTAAGAAACTAAGCAGTTTCCTCGTCGCCGAAGAATGGCGTCATCTGTGCCACGATAACCGCGTTTTCATCCAGCGCCCGTTGCATCAATGCCCGCTCATCCGGATCGATATCATGTCCTTGCGCCTCACGCTCGGCCAGGGTGCCATAGCCGGTGACATCCAGCGGTGCAGTATCGGCCTGCTTCAGGATCGCTACTGTCTCGCGCACGGCTTCGGCCTCGTCCACGCCGCTGGCAAAACACATCAACGCCGCCCCGGTCGCGCCTTCGGGCAGGCCGTCGCCATCTTTGCGACCGATCTGAACCAACAACGTATAGACTTGCTGGCGCGAAGGTTTTTTCTGCTTTTCCATAGTGCCCGCAATACGCTGGCCCGATGGCACGGTCAACTCAGTCGCAGGTGCTGTCGTATAGGTGGTCCAACAGCATCTGCGCTGCCACGCGCTGCGTGTCGCGCCATTCCGCCCGGGGTCGCAATGGCATCACAGCATCCGTATTGAAATAAATTGCGGACATACCCGCTGCCACGGCTTGGACCCCTTGCATATTGGCAGCAGGCAGTTCGTTCATGATTTCAGCAGCGATCCTTGCCTCGAAGTCATAGACAAACCCAAGCAAGGGTTCTCGCAAATCCACGTGTCTTTCTGAGGCTGCGACCAAAGCGGCAAACACCGCAGCACTTTCCGAAGAATAGGTGCCGCGTCCGAACAAAGCGTCCAGCATCGCTGCAACCCGATCAGTGCACGGCAGAGTGTCGAAGAGCGCCTCAACCTGCTCCGCGAAGACTTTCAGGACGTGATCCAGCAGCTTGCGAACCATCTCATCCCGGTTGCCCAGATAATGGCGCAGCAATGGCCGCCCGACGCCTGCCTCTTCTGATATGCGCGCCAGGGTCGAGCCATCCAGCCCGTACCGCGCGACACAACGCATAAATGCGTTCAGGATTTGCTCGGATCTGGCGTCTTTCATACTGGGACGGGGCATCAGAATCCGTTCGCAACTGGTGGAAAAACATCCGCCAGAACGTAGAGAACGCCCAAACCGATCCACAAACCCGTCAGCGACCAGAACAGTGCCGGATCTGTCGCGCGGTTTATCGGTTCGATCAAGAAGGCCTGCCCCGAGCGCACCGCCAAGAGCCCCCAAAATATGAACAACAGACCCCAAAGGCCGTAATACCCGGCGAAGGTCGAGACAAGAAGCGCCGCCAGAATTAGCAGTGTCATCCACCTTTGATTCCTCAGGGTTTGAATAAAAGTCATCCTGCCTCCAAGCGGGTTCAGAAAAATCTTAAGGTGAAATCTGGACATTCGAAGGTTTATTGTCAATATTGATGATTATCATTTTTGACAATAAACGGACTCGACAATGCCGCCTGACGCACTTCCGGATCAACCCAAGCAACAACTGCCGCGTGAGGCATATGTCTCTGACAGTTGGTATGAGGCCGAACAGAAAACCCTGTTCAGCAAGTGCTGGAGTTTTGCCGGCGTGACTATGGATTTCGCCGAACCCGGCGATTTTAGGACAATTCAGGCCGGGGCCTACGCTCTGATCGTCATAAGGGACGCAAATGGCGACTTGCGCGCCTTCCACAACCAATGCCGCCATCGCGGAACCGAGTTGTTGGAAGGTTGCGGCAACGCAGGCAAGACCATTGTCTGCCCTTATCACAACTGGGTCTACAATCTGGATGGCGCATTGCGCGGAGTACCAGCCCAGCGCGAGTGCTTTCCGGATCTGGACAAGAAGGCAACCGCGTTGTTCGGTGCCTCAGTCGGTGTCTTCCGCAACCTTGTTTTTGTTCACCCAGAACCGGATCAAAGCTTTGACGCGTGGCTTGGCGATCTGGCTCAAATACCTTGGCCTCATGATCTGGCATCAAGCGAGCTACAAGAGAACCCCGACGACGTGGTCTATGAGATCAACTGCAATTGGAAGGTCTTCTTTGAAAATGCAATCGACGGCTATCATCTGGCCTATCTGCACAAAGACACGTTGGGCGGGCCAACCCATGACAAGAATCTTTGGGAGGTTTTTGGCCACAACATGGTCTGGTGGTCGACCGAGCGCGAAGGCGTCAAACATCGTATCCCTCAGTTTGTTGAAAACTCGGCCAAAGGGTCCGGCCTGAAAACGGTACGGAATGCCGAAACGCCGGGCTATGGTGGGGTCTACATGCTGTTTCCGACCACGATCCTGACGCCAAACCCCTGGGGGTTTTCGATATCGACCATGGAACCGGTCGACGCCAACACAACTCTGCTGCGGGTCAGAAACTGGTCGCCTAAAGGCTGGTTCACCTATACGCATCGCGCGGCGGACATACCCGGATACGACCCGGAATCCGGTCGGATCAAATCCTCTCACTGGACCCTGCACCCACTGGAGACGGGGGATTTTCAGACCGAGGATGTCTGGGTGTGCGAAAAGATGCAGCGCGCCCTTCAATCGCCCCGATATCAAGTCGGCCCTCTGGCCAAAGGGGCCGGAGGTGAGGCGGCGATTGATTTCTTTCAGCAAACAGTGCTGGAGTTCATGCCAAAATAAGAAAGGCCGCAGAGCATGCACTCTGCGGCCTATTCAAACTGAAACGAGGGGATCAGTCGCGCAGTAGCTCATTGATCCCAGTTTTCGAACGGGTCTTTTCATCGACGCGTTTCACGATGACCGCGCAATACAGGCTTACATTGTTCTTGGACGGCATCGAGCCCGCAACAACCACCGAATAGGGCGGAACCTCGCCATACATGACTTCACCGGTTTCGCGGTCCACGATCTTGGTGGATTTACCGATGAATACGCCCATGCCCAGAACCGAACCCTCGCGGACGATGCAGCCTTCGACCACTTCCGAACGCGCACCGATAAAGCAGTTGTCCTCGATAATGGTCGGACCGGCCTGCATCGGCTCCAGTACGCCTCCAATGCCGACGCCGCCCGACAAGTGCACGTTCTTGCCGATCTGCGCGCAGGAACCAACGGTGGCCCAGGTATCAACCATCGTGCCTTCATCGACATAAGCGCCAAGGTTCACGAACGAGGGCATCAGCACCACACCAGGTGCGACATAGGCCGACTTGCGGACCACACAGTTTGGCACGGCGCGGAACCCTGCCGCGCGCCACTGGTTCTCTCCCCAGCCGGCGAACTTGCTGTCGACCTTATCCCACCAGCCGCCGTCTTGCGGGCCTCCGGTCTGGATTTCCATGTCCTTGATGCGGAACCCCAGCAGAACTGCTTTTTTCGCCCACTGGTTCACGTGCCAATCACCATTGTCGAGCTTTTCAGCCACCCGCAGCGAACCGCTGTCCAGCGCGCTCAGCGTGTCTTCGATTGCTTCTCGTTGCTCGCCGGTGGTCGCAGGGGTGATTGTGTCACGTACTTCCCAGGCGGCTTCGATGGCGGCTTCCAGTTGCGCATTGGACATGGGGCGTCTCCCTAGAGAATCTGTTCACGTTGATGTGGCCTATACGCAAGCGAGACCCATGGCGCAATGCGACGCGGATACCTCGGTTTGCGTCAATCATCGGTAAGTGCGCTGAGTGCGGCAAACATATCCCGGTCATTTTGGGTTCCGGCATTGGGTGCAGTCAGCAACACATCGCCGTAGAAAACCGAATTTGCGCCAGCCAGAAAGCACAAAGCCTGCTCGGCAGTTGAAAAGTCCGACCGTCCTGCCGACAAGCGCACCCGTGTTTGCGGCATGGCGATCCGCGCGGTCGCAACCATGCGCACCAGATCAAAAATGCCTACTTTTTCTAGATGCGCCAGCGGCGTGCCTTTGATCGGGATCAGCGCGTTTATTGGTACGCTTTCGGGATGCGGGTCAAAATTCGCAAGGACCTGCAACAGCGAGGCACGATCCCGCAGGCTTTCACCCATACCGATAATGCCGCCGCAGCACAGATCAATACCTTCGTCCCGGCAATAGCTGAGGGTCTCAAGACGATCCTGATAGGTACGAGTTCCAATAATCTCGCCATAGAATTCCGGCGAAGTATCCAGGTTATGATTGTACGCCGTAAGTCCCGCCTCCGCCAATCGTTTGGCCTGATGTGGCTTGAGCATGCCCAGGGTCACGCAAGCCTCCATGCCCAGATCGCGCACGCCCCGCACCATGACCAGCACATTGTCGAATTCTTCGCCGTCGCGCACCTGACGCCATGCAGCACCCATGCAAAACCGTTCAGCCCCCGCATCGCGCGCCCGTTTGGCAAGCGAGATGACATGCGCAGGGTTCATGAGCTTTTCCTTGGTCAGCTCGACCTCGCGATGATGGGCGGATTGCGGGCAATAGGCGCAATCCTCGGGACAGCTTCCGGTTTTTATCGACAGCAGGCTGGCTTTTTGGATGTCGTTTGGATCGTGATACGTCCGGTGAATTACATTTGCGCGACCTACCAGATCCAACAGTGGGAGGCGCATCAGCGCCTCCACTTCATCCACGGTCCAATCGCTGCGGATATCTTGCCCGGTATCAAGCATCTGGCTGCGGCCCACGGATTTTCTGCATCAGACCCGTCGGCAGGCCAATCACGAGAACGGATGCCAATGCAATCTTCACGAGATCACCCAGAATGAAAGGGCTGAAACCGTAAACCAGAACCTTGTCTGCAGGCACGAACTGAGCCAACCAACCCAGACCCAGCGCATAGATCGCTGCAAGTCCAGCCAGCATCGCCGGAACCAGAAACAGCTTGCGCAGATTGTCCGCTGCCCATCCAACCATAACCGAAGCGGCGACGAAGCCCAGCAGATAACCTCCGGTTCCGCCCATCATATAGGCCAGCCCAATGCCTTTTTCGGGCGTTCCGGCAAACACCGGCAAACCCACTGCCCCGGCAACCATGTAACCGATCACGGTTGCAGAACCGAGACGCAGCCCAAATGCCGCGGCGATAGCCATGACGGCGGCGACTTGAAGGGTCATGGGCACAGGCCAAAATGGCACCTGGACTTTTGCACTGGCGGTCAAAAGAAGAATACCCAACGCGACACGAAGGATCTGACCCGCAGGGGTTATTACTCCGGCGGCCGGGAGGGTGGATTGCAGAGTGGCTTTCATCGTCATTCTCTTTTTATAGATAATATTACATAGATTCGGAATTGATCATCATTTTTATCTATTAAAAATCAAGTCAAATCTTCTGAGAAGGCACAGATCGTCGTTTCAAAGGCAGAAAGTATCAGCTTGCACGACGGATATGGCGCACAAGTATCGAGGTTGCGGCGGAAACGTCTTTACTCTTCAGCGCCTGAATGATCGCAGCGTGATCCGTATCGACGCGCTGCACCCATTTGGGCCGCCAATGTGCAAATAGGTGCCTGGCACTGGCAATGTGCAGATCATCGACAGCATGCAAAAGACGGGGCAACCCGCAAGGTGTCAGGATGGCACGATGAAAGACCCTGTTCCGCGCCTCCCATTGAGGCATGTTTTCAGCCTGATCACATGCCTTTCGCGCATCATCAGCCACTTTCAGAGCAGCTGGCGTCATATTTTGCACGGAATGCTGCATCGCCAGCGTTTCCAGCGCGACACGCATTTCGATCACTTCACGCACTTCGGCAGGGTCCAACGCGGTGACGCGCATGCCCTTTCGCGGTTCGCTTTTGGCCAATCCATGCGCCTCAAGCCGCAGCAGTGCTTCGCGCACCGGCACATGGCTGGTCTCAAAGTCGCGCGCGATATGGTCCTGACGCAGCTTTTCACCGGCAGGAAGATCGCCGGTGATGATTTTCTGGCTCAGGGCATTATAGATTGTGTCGGCAATGGTTGCGGTCATGAATTATAGATAAAATCCATGAACAACATCTACAAGCCGTATTCTCAACCTGTTAGCGGATCTGGCGCGATGTTCCCGCCGCAAATCAGCACTGCGACACGCTCACCCGGCTCCGGCTGGTAAGCGCCCGAAATCAGTGCGGCAAGCGCAGCAGCCCCTGCTGGTTCAACCAGTATTCGATGCGTCTGCCACAGAGTATTCTGGGCTTGCGCTATCGCATCATCAGAAACCAGAACCGAACTCATACCTTGGGCCAGACCAAAGCAAATCTCACCAATTCTCCGTGCGCCCAGTGCGTTCGCTGCAATGCCCGAAACGGAAACATCAACCGGTTCGCCCGCAGCCAACGCAGCATTCAGCGCGCAAGAGGTTTCCGGTTCGACCGCCACGACTTTGCGCGCACCCTGAAACCATGCCAAAGCTCCGGCAATCAGCCCACCGCCGCCCACGGCCACCAATACTGTGTCCGCCTGCAAGCCCTGCGCGTCCCATTCAGCAAAACATGTCCCCTGCCCTGCCACCGTCGCTGGCGCATCATAGGCGTGGATTTGCATGGCGCCGGTGCTTTCCTCATGCGCCTGCGCCATGGTCAGTGCATTGGCGTATTCACCCGAAACAACACTCAGATCAGCCCCGATCCGCTTGATCAGCGCAATCTTGGAGGGACCTGCAAGTTCGGGCACAAAAATCTTCGCTGGGTAGCCCAGTGATTGCGCGGCATAAGCCGCTGCCGCACCGTGGTTGCCACCGGAAGCCGCCACGACGCCTGCCGCAGGCACATCCATGCTGAGCAGGGTATTGAACGCCCCGCGCGCTTTGAAGCTGCCCGTGTGCTGCATATGTTCAAGCTTCATTTCAATCGGATAGCCCGGAATGTGGCTTTCCATCACCGGTGTGACCTGCGCGTGTCCGGCAATGCGGTCCCGCGCTGCCAATATTTCACTTTTCCAATCCATTCTTGTCTTTCCGTGACTGGCACTCTGCCCGCGAACCCTATAGCTGTTTTGGAAACACGCAAGCAGGGAACCCCGCATATGAGAGAAGATCGCCTCAGCCCCTTTCGCGACGCACAGACCGACCGCTCGACCGCAAGCGAGGTACCGGATACCCCGCAGACGCGGTCTTCGGCCTATCGCCTTGCCTTCGCTGATGATGACTTCCTGTGCCGGGATGAGCTGCGCCCCGTGCGGCTGCAACTGGAGCTGCTGAAGCCCGAGATGATCATGACCGAGCGTGAGATCACCTCGACCATCGTCATGTTCGGTGGCGCGCGCATTCCGGAACCCGCTCAGAAACACACGGCACGGACCGAGACCTTGGCCGGGCTGTCGAAATACTACGATGAAGCGCGTGAGTTTGCGCGGCTGATGACCGAGAAGTCAAATCAGACAGGCTGCCGCGAAAATGTGATCGTCACCGGTGGCGGCCCCGGCGTGATGGAGGCGGGTAACCGTGGTGCACAGGATGCGGGCGGGTGTTCAATCGGCCTGAACATCGTGCTTCCGCACGAGCAGGCTCCGAACCTATACGTGACGCCTGATCTCAGCTTCAATTTCCACTACTTCGCCATCCGTAAGATGCACTTCCTTATGCGCGCTCGCGCCATCACCATCTTCCCCGGCGGCTTCGGCACCATGGATGAGCTCTTCGAATCCCTGACTTTGATCCAGACCGGCCGCATGGACCGCGTCCCATTCCTGCTGTTCGGGCGTGAGTTCTGGGAAAAGGTTATCAACTGGGAAGCGCTAGCCGATGCGGGCACGATCTCGGACGAGGATCTTGACCTGTTCCGCTTTGTCGACACTGCGCAAGAGGCAGTCGAGATCATCGAGAACTGGGAACCCGCGCCCCCACGCGATGAAATACCGGGGCGCTGAGCCATGAGCCCGAAGACCGGAGAAATGTTGCACCTGCGCGGGAATGCTCTGAACAAAGGCGAGCCTGTGGCCCTGCCGTTGACCCAAAGCAGCATGTACCATCTGCCCGGCGCGCCGGATGGGCATGCCAGCTATGGCCGGGTCGATAACCCGACCTGGGTGCATCTGGAACACGTTCTGTCGCATCTCGAAGATGCACCCTGCCTCAGCTTTCCTTCGGGTATGGGTGCGATTTCGGCGGCCTTGTTTGCGACGGTCCAAGCCGGGTCGCGGCTGCTGATCCCGTCCGACGGGTATTATGTGACACGTCTTTTGGCTGATCGGTTTCTATCAAATCTGGGCGTCTCGATTGTTGAGCGTCCAACCACAGCCTTCGCCGAGGGCGGCTTAGATGGATTCGATGTGGTGTTTCTGGAAAGCCCCTCGAACCCTGGTCTGGACATGCTAGACCTGCCCGCAATTGCCGGGGCTGTGCGCGAAGCCGGTGGCATCACCATCGCAGACAACACAACCATGACACCCTTGGGCCAACGCCCGCTGGACCTTGGCGTCGATGTGGTGGTGAGTTCGAATACGAAGGCGATGGGCGGGCATTCGGACCTGCTGATGGGCCACGTCGCCAGCCGCAATACGCAAATCATGGAGCGAGTTGAGGAATGGCGCCGCGTTTCTGGTGCGATTCCGGGGCCACACGAGGCGTGGTTGCTGCATCGTGGTTTGGAGACGTTGGATGTGCGGTTTGATCGGATGTGTAGCTCAGCACAAATACTGGCTGAACGGCTGGCGGCGCACCCGGCCGTGAAACAGATCCGCTATCCCGGACTGACCGATGATCCGGCGCACACATTGGCGACGGCTCAAACCACGCGCTTCGGGTTTCTGCTAAGCATCACGCTTGAGACCGAGACCAAAGCCGAACAGTTCATCAACAGCTGCCCACTACTGCGTCCGGCTACATCCTTCGGCGGCGTCCACAGTTCGGCCGAGCGGCGCGCCCGTTGGGGGGATGCTGTCGATCCTGCTTTCATCCGCCTGTCCGTGGGGTGCGAACCGGTGGACGAGTTGTGGCAGGCCATCGAGGCCAGTTTAGACGCGATATGACTATTTCTTAGGGTCGCGCAGTTCGGGAAACACGTAGATCGGCAGCACAATACTGCCGATCAGAGCGCCCAACCATACCAGCAAGGTTGCGGCCAACAGATTTGAGATACCGCCAATGGTCAGACCGGATGTGATCAGATCGGTGACCAGAAGACCAACAAAGGTTACGATCAAGGCAATTCCGCCCTTCAGCGCCGGCGCCTTCTTTTCCCCCAGCTTCAGGATCAGCGGTTCGGCTATCACCTGGACCAGGGTGAACACGACTACCACCACGATGAAGGAAATCGGTCGGATCGCAAACTCTGACAGCAGCAAACTGGCCAATAGCAGCCCGATGGCGTTCCCAGCCAGCAATGCCAGCACCGATTTGAGCCTGCGCGTCATGGGGTGATCTCCGTCAATGATCAATCTGAAACATCTTAATATTAGCAGAGCTTGACAGATTTACGAGACAATTTAGCCGCCTCTTCTTTTTGACCTGTTGAAATCAATTGATAAAATACCTTCATCAAGGCCAAACCCCACATCGACGAGAGGCAAGATGAGCGACGATCCCTATTCCGTACTTGGCGTCGCCAAAGACGCTAGCGATGCCGAGATCAAGAAAGCCTATCGGAAGATCGCCAAAGAATGCCACCCGGACCTCAAGCCGGGCGATGCCGAGGCAGAGGCCAAGTTCAAAGCCGCTGCTGCTGCTTATGACCTGCTGAAAGACCCCGAGACGCGCAAACGCTACGACAATGGCGAAATTGATGCGTCGGGTCAGGAACGTCCGCAGCAGCAGTATTATCGCGAATATGCCGAGGCTGCTGGCAACCCTTATCGCGGTCACGCGGCTGAACAAGACGATATGTCCGACATCTTTGCCGAATTCATGCGCGGGCGGGGTGGATATGGCCAGCGGAGCCAAGAGTTCCATGCACCGGGCCACAACCTGAACTACTCGCTGCAGATCAGCTTTCTTGACGCCGTTTTTGGAGCCAGCCAGAAATTGACCCTGCCAGATGGGAACCGGATTGAAGTGAAGATACCTGCGGGTATCACGACCGGGCAAACCATCCGCCTGCGTGGCAAAGGGGCCCCGGGGTACGGCGATGGGCCTCCCGGCGATGCGCTTGTGACGATCTCGGTTGCGGATCACCCGGTGTTCGACCGTCAGGGCGATGACATCCACATCACGCTGCCCATCACCATTGATGAGGCCGTTCTGGGTGGCAAGGTTCCCGCCCCCACCATCGACGGTGGCGTCAATGTCAGTGTCCCAGCGGGCACCAGCAGCGGCAAAACCCTGCGCCTGCGTGGCAAAGGGGTCAAGAAACGCGGCTCGTCCGAACGGGGCGATCAGTTCATAGAACTGACGGTCGCAATGCCAGACAAGGTAGACGATGAATTGAAGCACTTCATGGAGACATGGCGCGAAACCCACGGCTATGATCCGCGCAAAGGAATGCCGTCATGAGCCGCACATTGACCGAAGCCGAACTGATCGACGCCATCGCCCGCCTGACTTCGGATCGCCTGACCGAATATCTGGCCGCTGAGATCGTGATCCCCGAGCAATCGGAGCAAGGTCTGCGATATCAGCGTATCGACGTTGCACGTCTGGAACTGGCATGCGAACTGCATGACCAGTACGACATGGAGGCCGATGCACTGTCGATGATGATCTCTCTGATCGACCAGATGCATGGGCTGCGCGCCGAACTGCGCGAGGTTTTGAACGCAGTCGAGGCGCAACCGGAACCGGTTCGCCAACAACTGATCGAAGTGATCGGAACAGCGCGATTCCGTCGCAGTTAACGGGGTTTTGGGAGCCGGGATTTTGGCGTAGAAGGCGCCCTTGATCCTTAGCCCGGTATCCCCATGACCCAGTCCAGATCCGAATTGCTGATGCCTGCGGGCAATCTGCGTAAGTTGAAACTCGCCATCCTCTATGGCGCGGATGCGGTCTATTTGGGCACACCGGATATGTCGCTGCGGACAAAGTCCGAGTTCTCGCTGGAAGAGGTGATAGAGGGAGTCGAGTTTTGCCACAACCATGGCCGGCGCGCGTACCTGACGCTGAACCTGTTCTCGCACAATAAGGACATTCCGAAGCTGGACGAATACATCGACACTGTCCGCACGGTGAAACCTGACGGGCTGATCATCGCCGACCCCGGAGTGTTCCAATACGTCCGCGAACGCGCGCCGGAACTGCCGCTGCATATCTCGACGCAAGCCAATATCTGTTCGTGGTTGTCGGTGAAGTTCTGGCAGGATCAGGGGGCCGAGCTTGTGGTTCTGGCCCGCGAAGTCTCATACCCCGAATTGGTCGAGATTCGCGAGAAATGCCCCGATATCAAGCTTGAGGCGTTTGTGCACGGGGCCATGTGCATGACCTTTTCGGGCCGCTGCCTACTGTCGAACTTCATGGCCGAACGCGGGGCCAATCAGGGCAACTGCGCCAATTCCTGCCGCTGGAACTACGGTCTGAAACTGCGTCTGAAAGACGGAACGCATCAGGAGCTGCGCATTACCGATGAAAACGCCGACCTATTCGAATTCCTGCTGGAAGAAGGCTGTCGCCCCGGTGATTTGATGCCCATCGAAGAGGATGATCGGGGATCCTACATCCTCAATTCCCGCGACCTGTGCATCATGCCCAAGCTGGATGAATACTTGAAGATCGGTGTCGACAGTCTGAAAGTCGAAGGGCGCGGCAAATCGGAGTATTATGCCGCCATCGTCGCGCGCGCCTATCGTATGGCCATCGACGACTATCACGCCGACCCCGAGAACTGGGACCCGAAGCCCTATATGCGTGAACTCGAAACAGTCGGGAACCGCGGCTACACGCTGGCTTTCCACGAAGGCCGCCTGACCAATTATGCACATGATTACGAACACACAGCCTCGATTGCGCAGTGGGAATATGCCGGGATCGTCACCGAGGTGACCGAGGATGCCTTTCTGGTCGAGGTGAAAAACAAGCTGGAACCGGGGGATGTATTGGATTTCGTCTCTCCGATTTCGCGCGAGACGGTTCTGCTGCGGGTCTATGACTTTGAACGCGCTCATGATGGGGCGCGGCTGAACGTTGTGCATGGCAGTACCAAAACCATCATCCGCCTTCCCTTCACCCTGTTCGATCACGAGGATATCGACGATCTGCGCACCCGTTTCCCGGTCTACTCCGTCCTGCGCAAAGAACGTGCCCTGACCGACGAACACTGGAGTCGCATTCGGTTTGACAAGCTGGTTCAGGGGCTGGAAACCTCAGGTCGCGACAACCCTAAGGCCTATACCCGCCGTCGTGACGAGCTGGTCGAGAAAATCGGCGAAGACGGCAATGAGCGCCGCTTCAAAACCAATCGTATCGGAACCGAGGGATGTTGCGGCAAAGGCTGCAACGGCTGTTTGATCTTCTGGCAGGATGAGAAATACGCGCTCGCCCGCGAGGTCCTATCCAAACGCAAACAGGGTGAGCAACTCAGTCGTCAGGAAGCGACCGAGCTGAAGCTGCCTGACCCGGCGGCCTGAAGATCACTCTGCGACACGATACTCTTCGGGTACGTAAAACGTATAGTCCCGGTCCGCGACGGCCTCGTGGCAGACATGGCAGTAATCGACCTCTGACGCGCGAAAGCCCATCGTATCACCGAACAGCGAACCGTCCGGCATCACCATGATATAACGCCAGTCGGCTGTTTCCGGGTTGGTGCCTTCTGGCAGTTTCTCCATCACGAACAGGGCACCGGGATGGATATTGCCCTCATCTGTGACAGTCATACTGTCTTTGGCCAGGACCGAGCCTGCAGGCAGCTCTTCGCCTTCTTGCAATGTGCCGTAGTTGTGGGCCATGCGGTTCGCATAGCTGTTGACATAGCGCTGCCCATGCGTGGCCGAGATGTAGGGCGCATCGTTGAACAAAGGCCAGTTCTGATAGTTTCGGATCAAGTCCATCTGTGCCGCCGCATAACCCCGCGACATGCGTCGTATCAATGACTGATAGTGTTTCTGCGCTTGCTCCTTGGTCAGATCGGCTGGGTTTTCAATCGCCAAATGCGCATCTTGATCTTTGGTCTGAGCAGATGCCGCGTGGAGAACAAATCCCGAGATCGCAAGAACAGCCGCGATACCCAAGACTTGCCGGTGACTTACAATCATATTGTGGCCTCCCTGACTGATCAGTTCGCCTAAATGCCGCTTTGCTTCAGAAAAATGGTAGCGGCCTTAATTGGTGTTACCAGCACCGCCCCGGCAATCTCACCACCTTGTGTCTGTCGGTGAGTTCCCCATCCAGAGCGGGTCTGCGCCGAAGATACCAAATTTTGAACAAGGAAACAGCACTCAATTCATTAAGTTTTTCGCGTGAAGCCACGGCCCATGCCCTTAACGGTTTAGCCCGGCTTCAGCCTCGATCTGCTTTCGCGATTTCCGGGCCCGTTCGGTGGCCGATTTTAACTGGCCACAGGCCGCCATGATATCCTCACCCCGTGTTTTGCGGATGGGTGAGGCATAGCCCGCCTGATAGATGATGTTCGCAAAGGCGCGGATACGATTGTTCGAGCTGCGCTTGTAGGGCGCGCCCGGCCATTCGTTGAACGGGATCAGGTTGATCTTGGCCGGGATGTTATGGCGCTTGATATGTGCGATCAGGCGATGTGCGTCTTCGTCGCTGTCGTTCACGCCATCCAGCATCACGTATTCGAACGTGATCCGTTCAGAATTCGAGGCGTTGGGATAGCTGGCCAACGCCTGCAGCAGTTCCTCGATATTCCAGCGCTTGTTGATCGGAACAAGTACGTCGCGAGTTTCATCAGTGGTAGCGTGGAACGAGATCGCCAACAGGCATCCAATTTCTTCAGCCGTGCGCGCGATCTCGGGTACCACACCCGAGGTCGACAGCGTGATGCGGCGACGGGACAGAGAAATCCCCTCGGGGTCCATCGCGATCTTCATTGCGTCACGGACGTTTTCAAAGTTGTAAAGCGGCTCGCCCATACCCATCAGCACGATATTTGACAGCAGGCGTGTTTCATCTTTGGGCGCACCCGGTGTTGGCCATTCCTCAAGATCGTCACGCGCCATCATGACCTGCCCGACAATTTCGGCCGCTGTCAGGTTGCGCACCAATTTCTGCGTGCCCGTGTGGCAGAAGGAGCAGGTCAGAGTACAGCCCACCTGAGATGAAATGCATAGAGTTCCGCGATCATCTTCAGGGATATAGACAACCTCAACCTCATGCCCGCCCGCGATGCGGCACAGATACTTGCGGGTGCCGTCCTCTGAAACCTGACGGGTCACGACTTCGGGGATTTCGATTACGAACTGCTCGGCCAGTTGCGCGCGATAGGCCTTGGCCAGATTGGTCATCTCACCAAAATCACGCACACCCCATTGGTAGATCCATTGCCAAATCTGCCCCGTGCGCATCTTCGCCTGCTTTTCGGGCGTGCCGTGTTCAATTAGCGCCTCACGCAATTGATCGCGGGTCAAACCGACAAGGTTCATCTTCCCCTCGGGCAGTTTGCGGGGGATGGTCATGACGTCTTGAGTGATCGGCGCTTTGGGCGACATTGGCGTATCTCGGTGGATTCTGGATTGGGATGCGCCTCTATATAGGAACACACGTAAAGATCAAAAGAATTCGTGCTTCAATTTGCGTAACGCAACAATTCGTCAACCCGCGCCCGGCCAAGGTCAACCCGACAGGCTGTGATGGCGATCCCCGTACCCGATCCTCCGCCGAACGAAGCACCTACCGCTTCGCACTGCGCATCGCGATAGGCCACCCACGCGTTTTGCGAGGCCTCCAGCGCAGGCACAGCGACGACCCGTCCAGTGACCTCGTCCAGTTCTTGTGCGGAGCCAAGCGCCAGCGAATAGCTGGAGTCTATCGCAGCGTTTACCCGCAACTCCATATCCGAAACACAAGATCCAATTTCCACCTGCGAACCGGCGTCAATACACTCCATAGTTGGATCCGCAATTGCGGATATCGGAAACATCAAAAAAACAAATGCCCATCGCATCCATCAATCCTCCAGACAGAGATATCTGTCTATCACAGATCAAGATGCGCGCCCAATCAAGATGGGCCACTAAAGCAGAAACTTAAGCGGCCCACTGTTGTTAGTTTACTGCGGGCGGGATGTAGCAATCTTCTGCATCCAGGGTCTTTACGGGATCTTCCGGACCACATTGCTCACCCGTTATCGGATAGGTTTCCGATCCTTTCTCACAACCTGCAAGGATCACCGCAGACGCCATCAAGAGCACTGCCAGGTTTTTGCTTAAGTTCATTGCCGACTCCTCAACAAATTCTGAACTAATTAGTTCAGAAAACGGGGACGCAGGCTTTGACACGGATCAAGAAACACCGCTCTACGTAGCGTAAATTTCTGAAAACACACAGGATCGGACCAAACAAATAAAACCCCGCCGGAAAGCGGGGTTTCGGAATTTGATCTGCTTGTGGCTTAGTTCGTGCAGCGCGTTTCCGCGTCTTCAATCGCGGCCGTAAAGCCCAGCAACGAGAAAGTGTCCTTGGTCTGCGTACCACGTTCCGAACGGGCGGTCAGCACCGCCTCACTTCCACGCTTCATCGCTGTGACGATCTTGGCATCATCCGAGGCGGTCGCAGGCCATGCCCACTCACCATCGGTGAACAGCTCGAACTCGCTGCCATCGACAACCAAATTGACAGTAGAACCAGACGCAAACGGATAGCCGCCGGTAAAGGTCACCTGCCCTTTAACCTCGGCATTCGGGCGATAGAACACAAACAGCAGGATATCGCTGCGCCGAACGGAAACGACCCGGCCACCGCGTGTGTTCACGGTCTCTTTCGGGGCAGATACGCTCCAGCATTCGGTTGGATCGTCCTCGACAAACACGCTCCAGTCCGTTTTTGCAGCGACGCGATTGGTACTGGTCGCCTGCTGCGCAATTGCCGTTGTCGCCATTCCTGCCATGCACAGGCCCGCGATCACGCGGACGAGCTTTAATCCCATCGGTTCAGCCTCCTAGCCCGACCTATTACCTCATACCCATCGGAAATACGTGCGAACTCTGCCGGTTCGTCTGATCAGTTGCGTATTCCGATGATTGTCGACATACACACACTAACGCAGGTTTCGCCACAGGCGAAAGGGCGATTGGCAGATTTTTGCGCATGATTGATGGGGTGGACATGACACAAGCCGTACCGATGACAGAACTCTGGCGCGGGTCACTGTTGGAAAGCCTGCATATGGGCCATGCAGTGATCTGTGACGATAGTGGTCAGATCGTGCGCAGCTGGGGTGATCCAAACGCGGTGATCTATCCCCGTTCCTCGGCCAAAATGATCCAGGCCCTGCCGCTGATCACCTCGGGAGCAGCTGCAAAATACGGTTTGAACAGCGAACATCTGGCCTTGGCCTGCGCTTCACATAACGGGGCGCATATCCATACTGACCGCGTGTCGGCATGGCTCGATCACCTCGGCCTGTCCGAGCCCGATCTGCGCTGCGGCCCGCAGGAACCTGCCGACATGGCGGCCCGTGACGGGCTGATACTGGCAGATGACACGCCTTGCCAGATTCACAACAATTGCTCAGGCAAGCATTGCGGTTTCCTGACTTTGACGCAGCATATGGGGGCCGGGCCGGAATACTTGGAAATAGATCATCCTGTTCAGCAGGCCTGCCTGTCTGCCATCGAAGAAACCACAAGCGAAACCAGTCCCACCTACGGAATCGACGGGTGCTCGGCGCCGAATTTTGCGACGTCTCTGGCGGGACTTGCGCGATCAATGGCCTGGTTTGCCTCTGCGGCAGACCGTTCGGACCGCTCCAGCGAAGCAGCGGTACAGCTCACAGAAGCAATGGTGAAACATCCCGAACTTGTCGCAGGTGAAACTCGCGCTTGTACCGAGTTGATGCGAGCGATGAACGGGCGCGTTGCAATCAAGACAGGGGCCGAGGCCGTCTTTGTTGCCATCATCCCGGAAAAGCGCATGGGCGTTGCGCTAAAAATCACTGACGGCACTACCCGCGCCAGCGAATGCGCCATCGCCGCGATTCTAGTGCATTTAGATGTGCTAGAGGCCGATCACCCGGCCACTCGCAAATTCATGAACGCCACGCAATACAGCCGTCGTGGGCTGGAATGCGGCGCTATCAAACCTGCACCGGGCTTCCCCGGCTGAGGATTACATCTCGATCTCGTGGACCTCGGCCACCTCGACCGAACCCGAGCCGTTCACAACCATCGGGCAACCCTTGGCCATCTCGGTTGCGGCGTCAATGCTATCAGCCTTGACCACCGTGAAACCCGAGGCCGGGTTTGCACCACCATTGTCTTCGATCCCACCACTGCTGACCGTGTAGGACTGGCCTACAGGATTTCCCGGAATCTCTAATGAGCCGCCGATTTCCTGAAACCAAGCGCCCCAAGCGGCCATGGTCGCCTCGATCTCGGCGGGATCGGTTGGGGTGTGACCCCCGTGATAAACAAACAAATATTGGGGCATATCGCTCCTCCCTGATGAAAACCTATTTGCAAAGTGCTTCGAGTTTGCGCAGCGACGATGTCCAGCCTTCGTTGTGGTTCGTGGCCGACTCGGCATCGACAAGTTCACGGTGATCAACCACCAGCCGTGATCCGCTGTTGGTCGCGGTAACCGAAAAGGTCACATGGCTTTCCGCACCGCGCTGGTCCTGATCGTCATGCCAAGCCCACGTAAATCCAACAGATTTTGGTCGATCGATATGGGTAACGTGACCCGAGACTTTGAACTGCTGACCCTCGCCATTCTGCATAACCGAATACCAGGGACCAATGCGCGAAAAGTCGAGATCATGTTCCGGTACATGCAACCCTTCGGGCCCCCACCACTGCAGAAGTTTCGCACCATCGCTGACCCATGCGAACAGGACCTCGGGACTAACGGGAAAATCTCGTTCCAGTTTCAGGTCGGCCATGAATTTTCCCTTTCAATAAGCTCTTCCAAACGGTCGAGGCTGCTTTCCCAGAAATGTCGTTTCGAAATCGTCCATTCGGCTATCGCGCGCAGCCCCTCGGGTTGCACCGAATACATCCGTTGCGTGCCGTGTACCCGCTGCTGCACCAACCCGGCCTCGCGCAAAACCTTCAAATGGCGCGAGATCGCGGCCCCTGACATGCCCTTGCCTTCAATCAAATTACCGACGGGCAGTTCGCCTTCGTCCATCAGTTGCTCGACAATCGAGAACCGAGTGGCATCAGACAAAGCGGAGAATGTGACCAGAAGCGTATTCATGGCCTTATTTAACACAATAGTTAAATTAAAGGAAGCCCCTTAGAGGCCTTGAAATTCTGACCTGCCATAGCCCTGCAGATACAACAACGCTGTCAGATCGCCGTGATTTATGCGGACATCACATTCGGCAGCGACCGAAGGCTTAGCGTGCAACGCGACACCCGTCCCCGCCCGACCCAACATTCCCAGATCATTTGCTCCATCGCCGACGGCAATCACGTCAACCTCGGAGATACCTAGGCGTGTTGTGATCTGCTCCAATGCCTCTATTTTGGCCTGTCGCCCAAGAATGGGCCACTTCACGTCGCCGGTAAGCTTGCCATCCTCAGCCAGCAATGTATTCGCCCGGTTCTCATCAAACCCAAGCGCTTCGGCGACCTTAGCCGTAAAAGCCGTGAACCCACCCGACACCAGCGCTGCATAGGCCCCATTCGCGCGCATCGTGGCAAGTAGCACCTTACCACCGGGCATCAATGTGATCCGTTCATCCAGAACCTTGCCGATCACGCTTTCATCCAGCCCTTTCAATAAGCCCACACGCTCAGTCAGCGCACCTTCGAAATCCAGCTCGCCGTTCATTGCACGCGCGGTGATATCCTTGACCCGATCACCGACACCAGCCTCATCAGCCAGTTCATCGATGCATTCCTGTTGGATCATGGTGCTGTCCATATCGGCCAGCAGCATCTTTTTCCGGCGACCGTCGGCTTTTTGCACGACCAGATCCACGCCCATCTGTTGCAACTCGCCCCAGACGTCCCAGCGATTGTCGGGAGTTTCTGGCAGGGAAAACTCGGCCGCCTCATCGAGGCTCAGCCAGTTCGCATCACCCCCGCCCCATGCATTCCGCAACGACTCAACCAGCGTCGCCTCTAAAGAAGGGGCCGCAGGGTTGGTCAGCAGAGTAGCTACATACATGTCAGGCCTCCGATTAGCGCACCTGCGGGATATCGCAGGTGCAGCATTTTCACCAGAGGCAGATTGATCTAACCGAGAATACCAGGCAGGCGCAGCCCATGTTCGCGAGCGCAGTCTTTCGCGATCTCATACCCCGCATCTGCGTGACGCCAGACGCCTGAGGCAGGGTCGTTCCACAGAACGCGCTCCAATCGCCGCGCGGCATCATCGGTCCCATCGGCGCAGATCACAACACCCGCGTGCTGACTAAAGCCCATGCCCACGCCGCCGCCATGATGCAGCGAGACCCAGGTCGCACCGCTGGCCGTATTGATCAGAGCGTTCAACAGCGGCCAATCCGACACTGCATCCGAGCCGTCCAGCATCGCCTCGGTCTCGCGGTTCGGGCTGGCGACCGAGCCCGAGTCCAGATGGTCTCGGCCAATGACAACAGGCGCTTTCAACTCGCCATTGGCAACCATTTCGTTGAAGGCCAACCCCGCGCGGTGGCGATCTCCAAGGCCGATCCAGCATATACGTGCGGGCAGACCCTGAAACGCAATGCGTTCCTGCGCCATATCCAGCCAACGATGCAGATGCTCGTTCTCAGGGAACAGCTCCTTCATCTTGGCGTCGGTCTTGTAGATATCCTCGGGGTCACCCGACAATGCACACCAGCGGAACGGGCCGATGCCCTTGCAGAACAGCGGCCGGATATAGGCGGGCACAAAGCCGGGGAAGGCAAAGGCATTCTCCAAGCCTTCATCCTGCGCCACCTGACGGATGTTGTTGCCGTAATCCAGCGTCGGAACGCCCGCGTTCCAGAAATCGACCATTGCAGCGACATGCTGTTTCATCGAGGCACGGGCGGCCTTTTCAACCGCTTTAGGATCAGTTTCGCGCTTGTCCTTCCACTGCGCCATGCTCCAGCCAATCGGCAGATACCCATTGATCGGGTCATGGGCGCTGGTTTGGTCAGTGACGATATCGGGGCGCATGCCACCGGCCTGCATCCGCGCATAAATTTCGGGGAACACCTCAGCCGCATTGCCTAGCAGACCCACAGATTTCGCCTCGCCCGCCTTGGTCCAGCGGTCGATCATCTCAAGCGCTTCGTCGAGAGTCTCGGCTTTTTCGTCCAGATACTTGGTGCGCAGGCGGAAATCGATAGAATCCGGATTGCACTCGACCGCCAAACAACTGGCCCCGGCGAACACTGCCGCCAGAGGCTGTGCGCCACCCATGCCGCCCAGACCGCCGGTCAGAATCCACTTGCCAGTCAAGTCGCCGCCATAGTGCTGACGGCCAGCCTCGGCAAAGGTTTCGTAGGTGCCCTGTACGATGCCCTGCGTACCGATATAGATCCACGAACCGGCCGTCATCTGGCCGTACATCATCAGCCCCTTCTTATCGAGCTCGTTGAAGTGATCCCAATTGGCCCAATGAGGCACGATGTTTGAGTTGGCGATCAGAACCCGAGGCGCATCCTTATGGGTGCGGATGATCGCCACCGGTTTGCCCGACTGGACGATCAGGGTTTCATCCTCTTCCAGATCTTTCAGCCCTGCGACGATCCGGTCGAAATCGTTCCATGTCCGCGCCGCGCGACCGATGCCGCCATAAACCACCAGCTCGTGCGGGTTTTCGGCCACATCCGGATGCAGGTTATTCATCATCATCCGCAACGGCGCTTCGGTCACCCAGCTTTTTGCGTTCAGTTCGGGGCCGGTGGGCGGATAGATATCGCGGGTATTCTTGCGAGGATCGGTCATGTCAAAGCTCCAATGCAGTGTCTTGGATGGCGTCGAGAATATCCACCAACCAGCGACGCAGGCGCTTGGCTTTCGCCTCGTCAAACGCCCACGGAGGGGTTTCGGCGGACAGATAGGTAGATTGCGCCAGCTCCATCTGGATCGCGTGTTGGCCCTCATCAGGACGGCCATAGTGGCGGGTCGTCCAACCCCCTCGGAATCGCCCGTTCAGGACGGTGCTGTAAGGGGAGGAATGCGAAAATTCATAGGCCGCGGCCTCAATGCCGGGGGCACAGGTCGCGCCACCATCGGTGCCGATGTTCATATCCGGCAGGGTGCCTTCAAACAGGAACGGAATCTTGCTGCGGATCGAGTGGCAGTCAAACAAGATCGCAACGCCGTGTATTGCCCGCACCCTTTCAAGCTCTTGCTCAAGCGCGTTGTGGTAGGGCGCGTGGTAGGCGGTTCGACGTACCTCGATCTCATCGATTGAGGGCTCCTGCCCCTCGGCCCAGATCGGCTGACCGTCAAAATCGGTCAACGGCACCAGAGTTGTTGTGTTCTGCCCAGGATACAATGATACATCCGCAGGGTCTCGATTAGCGTCAATGACATAGCGGTGGATATGGGATTGCACGACCGTCGCGTTGGCAACGAGCCCATCGTAGAGCTGATTGATATGCCAATCCGTATCCGCCAGCGCCTGCCCATTCGCATTCAGTCGCGCAGCAATGTCGTCGGGCACATACGTGCCGCCATGCGGCTGTCCCAGCACGATGGGCCCATCGCCACGCTGAACGCTGAAAACCTGCATCACGACAGCTCCGGCATGGGCATTGCAGCTGCCTGCAGAATAGTTCCGCTTTCGACTAGGGACTTCGCGGTTTCCAATTCGGGTGCCAGATAGCGATCATCGCCAAGCGACGGGATACCGTCGCGCAATCGCCCAACCACGCTGGTCAGCGCTTTGCTGGTCGCAAGAGGTGCGCGGAACTCGATGCCTTGCGCGGCGCAGAGCAGTTCGATCCCCAGAATATAGTTCAAATTATCAACCATCCGGCCTAAACGCCGCGCCCCGTGGGCAGCCATCGAGACGTGGTCTTCTTGATTGGCCGATGTAGGTGTGCTGTCGGTCACACATGGGTTGGCCAGATGTTTGTTCTCGCTCATCAATGCAGCCGTCGTGACCTCGGCGATCATCAGACCCGAGTTCAGCCCCGGCTCGGGCGTCAGGAAGGGCGGCAGATCAAAGCTAAGCGCCGGGTCGACCATTAATGCGATCCGACGCTGTGCGATCGCCCCGATCTCTGACAGGGCCAAAGCAATCATATCGGCGGCAAAGCCTACCGGCTCGGCGTGGAAATTCCCGCCCGAAACAATTGCATCCGGATCGGTCAGAACCAGCGGATTATCAGTGGCCGCGTTGGCCTCAGTTACAAGAGTTGCAGACGCCTGCCGGATCACATCCATCGCTGCGCCGGTCACCTGTGGTTGGCAGCGGATGCAATATGGATCCTGCACTCGCGTATCCCCATCACGGTGACTTTCGCGGATCTCAGATCCCTCCAGAGTGGCCCGCATCGCCGCCGCCGCTTCGATCTGACCACGATGCCCGCGCAGCGCGTGAATCTCGGGTTGCAGAGGGGCGGTGGATCCCATGATCGCATCAGTTGAAGCCGCCGAAATCACCAGCGCATTTTGTGCTGAACGCCAACCTTCAAACAATCCGGACAGAGCAAAGGCAGTCGAAAATTGCGTCCCGTTGATGAATGCAAGGCCCTCCTTTGGACCAAGTTGAATCGGCTCTAGCCCAGCTGTTTTCAGAGCCTCTGCACCCGGCATAACAACACCGTTCACCTCTGCCTTGCCCTCACCGATCACCACAGCGGTCATATGGGCCAGTGGCGCAAGATCGCCAGACGCGCCGACCGAACCCTGTGCCGGGATCACAGGTGTCACACCACACGCCAGCATCCGTTGTAGCAATTCGACAAGTTCCCAGCGGACACCCGAAGCACCTCGGCCGAATGACAGCAACTTCAGTGACATCATCAGCCGCGCCAGACGACGCGGCACTGCCGGACCCACCCCGCAACAATGGCTGAGGATCAGGTTGCGCTGCAGGGTTGAGGTATCTTTGGCCGCAATCTTGTGACTCGCCAGTTTGCCAAAGCCGGTGTTGACGCCATAGACGGGCTCGGTCCCTTCGGCAGCCTGCGCAATGCGGGCAGCAGCGACCTCAACCTTGGGTTGGCAGGTGGCGTCAAGCGAAATGGCGGCTTCGGTCCAGTAGATCTGGGCAAGCTGATCCAGCGAAACCTGACCAGGGACAAGCAACAGAGGTGTCATTCCAGACCTCCAAAAATACGTTTATGCAGAGGGTTGAAACCGATGCGATAGGACAGTTCTGCAGGGTGAGTGGCATCCCAGACGGCCAGATCAGCGCGCAATCCGGGCGCGATCACGCCGGTATCATCCAGACCCAAAGCACGGGCCGCGACGCGGGTAACACCTGCCAATGCTTCCTCAGGCGTCATGCGAAACAAAGTGCACCCCATGTTCATTGTTAGCAGCAGAGAAGTCAGGGGTGAGGATCCCGGATTGCAATCGGTCGCCAGTGCTATGGGAACATTCTTCTGGCGCAACAATTCAATCGGCGGAGCTTGCGTTTCATGCAGCGTATAAAACGCGCCGGGCAGCAGGACCGCGACCGTTCCGGCCCCAGCCATGGCGGTAACGCCGTCGGCGTCCAGATATTCGATATGATCAGCGGATATCGCTCCGTAAGCTGCTGCCAGCTTAGCCCCACCTAGATTTGAAAGTTGTTCAGCATGCAGCTTCACCGGTAGGCCAAGCTCTTGCGCGACAACAAAAACCCGTTCGATCTGTGTGGGATCAAATGCAATGCCTTCGCAGAACCCATCCACCGCGTCCACCAGCCCTTCGGCATGGGCCGCGCGCAGTGTCGGAATGCAGACCTCGTCAATATAGGCGTCATCCCGACCCGCATATTCTGGCGGAACGGCATGTGCGCCAAGAAAACTGGTGTTGACCCGAATAGGGCGCTCCCGCGCAATTCGGCGCGCCGCGCGCAACATACGCAGTTCGGTTTCGGTATCGAGCCCATAACCCGACTTCACCTCGATGCAGGACACACCTTCGGCCAGCAATGCGTCCACGCGCGAAAGCGCGCCTGCAAGCAGCTCTTCTTCTGTTGCTGCCCGCGTGCCGTTTACGGTCGACAGGATGCCTCCACCCGCGCGGGCAATTTCTTCGTAGGTCGCGCCCTTCAGGCGCATTTCGAACTCAACCGCGCGGTTGCCGCCAAACACAACATGAGTATGAGCATCAATCAGAGCAGGCGTGATCAAGCGGTCACCATAGTCGTTTAGCGGCCACTCGGCATATGACGGCGGCATTGCCGACCGAGCGCCAACCCAAACGATTTCCGACCCATCGATGGCAATCGCACCATCCTCGATCATCCCATAGGGTTGGTCGCCCCCCATGGTGGCTACATGTTTGCTACAAAGAACAGTTTTTTTCGTCATGGCGATTCTTTTGGGCTCCCCCTGCGCTTGTTTTTTTCGTATACGGCTAAAAATATAAAGTCTACACAAAATGGAATTACGATGACGGTTCATGCCAAAACGGCCCTGTTAGGCTCTGAGTGGGTGCACAACCTACGAGTCGAAATCGAGGACGGTCGGATCGCTGCGCTGAAATCAGGGACCGAGCCAAAACCCGAAGACACTCGGGTCGACGTGTTGCTGCCCGCTTTGGCGAACCTGCACTGCCATGCCTTTCAACGCGCCATGGCGGGCATGACCGAAACGCGCGTAGCAGGGCGCGAAAGCTTCTGGACCTGGCGTACCTTGATGTACCGATTTCTGGACCGCCTCACTCCTGCACAGATCGAGTCCATTGCTGCATTGGTCTATATGGAGATGCAGGAAGCCGGGTATGCTGCGGTCGGGGAATTCCACTACGTCCACCACCAACCCGGCGGCACGCCTTATGCGCAGTTGTCTGAGCTGAGTCAGCGCATCTTCTCGGCAGTCAGCCAAACCGGGATTGGATTGACACATCTACCGGTGCTCTACACCTATGGCGGCGTCGCGCAAGAGCCTCTGACCGGTGGACAATTGCGGTTCGGCAATGATGTGGAAAGGTTCCTGCAGCTTGTCGAGGACTGTAAGCCGCTGATGCCTTATGCAGACAGCCAGATCGGCATCGCGCCGCACTCTCTGCGTGCGACCTCGCCTGATGATCTACGGCAAGTGCTGAACGCTACCCCGCGAGGCCCGGTGCACATCCACATCTCTGAACAAGAGAAGGAGGTCACGGATGTAGAAGCCGCTCTGGGTCAGCGACCGGTAGATTGGCTGCTGAGCAACGTGGATGTGAACGAACGATGGTGCCTGATCCATGCAACTCATATGACAGACGATGAAACCCGCGCTCTTGCCCGATCCGGGGCTGTGGCCGGTCTGTGCCCGATCACAGAGGCCAATCTGGGGGATGGTATTTTCAATGGTGCCGTCTACATCGAGCAGGGCGGTGCCTTTGGTGTCGGTTCAGACTCGAATGTGCGCATTTCACTGCCCGAGGAATTGCGTACGCTGGAGTATTCTCAACGTCTGCGCGACAAGGCCCGCACTGTGCTGGTACGTGGCGAAGGCTCGGTCGGTCAAACGCTGTATACCGGAGCCGCCCGCGGTGGCGCACAGGCGCTGGGGCGCGACGCCGGAGAGATCGCAATAGGTCATCTGGCCGATCTGGTTGCGATCGATCGAAGTCACCCCACCCTGTGTACTTTGCGCGACGATCAATTGATTGACGGCCTGAGCTTTGCCGCGCCTGACGGAACAGTGACCGACCTTTGGTCTGCCGGGCGACATCAGGTGCGCGGCGGGCGGCATATCGCCCGCGATGCGATCCTGAACAATTATCGTGCCGCGATGAATGACCTTTTGGAAGACATCTGAACTGATATGACCCAAACCAGCGACACAACCAGCTACAAAGACATTAAGCAAACCGTCCTGCGCCGAATCCGCTCGGGCGAATTGCAGCCCGACGCTCTGCTTCCCAATGAGCAAGAATTAGCGGTCGAGTTTTCGTGCACCCGCACCACAGTCAACAGAGCACTGCGGGAACTGGCGGATGAAGGGTTTCTTGAACGGCGCCGAAAGGCAGGCACCCGGGTCCTTAGCGCACCGCAGCGACAGGCGCGCTTCACAATTCCTCTGGTCCGAGATGAAATCGAAGCGGCGGGCGGAACCTATCGCTACGCTCTTGTATCATGTGAAACGCAGATCGCCCCAGACTGGCTGGCGGCCCGGTTGGCCCTACGTGCTGATCAAAGTGTGATGCACGTGCGATGCATGCATTTCTCCGGCAATTCACCTTTTCAGTTCGAAGACCGCTGGATCGTGATAGACAGCGTACCTCAGGTCACGCAGGCAGATTTCTCTAGCGTCGGACCCAATGACTGGCTGGTGCAAACTGTCCCGTTCACCAATGTCGAGTTGACCTTTCTGGCCAGCCGCGCCGATACCACTTTGGCCGGATTTCTGGACGTTCCCGAGGGTGAACCCGTTTTTACTGCCGAGCGTATCACCTGGCTGCAGGGTCAGCCGGTAACGTTTGCCAAGATGTATTTTGCGGCCGGATATCGGATGACAACCGAGTTCTGATTGTCCGGGCTTTACGCTTCCCCAATTCCACGACAGATTTGCTGCAGAATGTGCGCGTCTGCTGGAAAGGATATCGGGATGGGCAACCCGCTTTATGATCGTTTGCTGGGCATCCATGCAGGCAAGGATACGCCATTTTTGCACCTTCCGGATGATCAGACTTTGACCCATGCCACGTTTCTGGACACGGCGGCCCGTCTGGCCAACACCATGACAGGACTGGAAATGGAACCGGGCGACCGCGTGGCGGTGCAGGTGGAGAAATCCGTTGAGGCACTGGCGCTTTATGCCGCCTGTGTCCAAGCGGGGCTGATCTTTCTACCTCTCAATACGGGCTATACGACGCAAGAGCTAAGCTATTTCATCGAAAACAGCGGCGCTTCACTGGTGGTGTGCGATGAGGCAAACGAGGCAGGGCTTGCCGAGATCGCGCAAAAGAACAATGCCCGGCTTGAAACGCTGAACGCCGACGGTTCAGGCAGCCTGATGCGGCGTGCTCTGGGGATGCTTCCGGCCTTTCAGCCGGCCCACCGATCCGAAGATGATCTGGCTGCGTTTCTATATACTTCAGGCACGACGGGGCGTTCGAAAGGGGCAATGCTGACGCAGGCGAATCTGCTGTCGAACGCGGAGACCCTTGTGCAGGAATGGCGATTCACAAATGATGACGTGCTGTTGCACGCGCTGCCGATCTTTCACACGCATGGACTGTTTGTTGCGACAAATGTCGTCCTCGCATCGGGCGGGTCGATGATATTTCTGCCGAAGTTCGACCTGGAAGATATGTTACGCCTGATGCCACAGGCAACGGCGATGATGGGGGTGCCGACGTTTTACACCCGCCTGCTAAGCGACGACCGCTTCGCCCAAGATCTGACTCAGGATATGCGGCTGTTCATCTCAGGTTCAGCGCCTTTGCTGGCAGATACCCACGTTCAATTTGAAGACCGTACAGGTCATCGCATTCTGGAACGCTATGGCATGACCGAGACGAACATGAACACTTCTAACCCCTATGACGGCGAACGCCGGGCGGGAACGGTCGGATTTCCCCTGCCGGATGTTGAACTGAAGGTCACAGACCCCAAAACAGGTCAAACCCTAGCAGATGGTGAGATCGGCATCATCGAGGTGCGCGGTCCCAATGTGTTTCAGGGCTACTGGCAAATGCCCGACAAAACCGCCGCAGAACTGCGCGAAGACGGGTTCTTCATCACCGGTGATCTAGGGCGGATCGATGAAGATGGCTATGTCCATATCGTCGGGCGTGGCAAAGACCTGATCATCTCGGGCGGGTATAATATCTACCCCAAAGAGATCGAGCTGCTGCTAGACGAACAACCCGGCGTGCTGGAAAGCGCGGTAATTGGCGTCCCGCATCCGGATTTCGGAGAAACCCCGGTTGGCATTCTGGTCCCTGCCCCCGGTCACACGCCAGATATCGAGGCCATCATGGGTGCGGTTCGGGACGCGCTCGCCCGGTTCAAACATCCCCGCCAGTTGATCTTGCTGGACGAGCTCCCCCGCAACACAATGGGCAAGGTGCAAAAGAACATCCTGCGTGACCGCTGCAAAGACCTTTTCACCAAGACCTGATCTTCAAGGCAAAAGCGCAACGCGACCCTTGTCCGTCAACAACCAGCAATCCTGTCCTTCGAGCACCGCAACGCCAACCGGACGGCCATACCCTGCGCCGCTATCCAGGTTGATGCGATTGCCGTAATGCGTTGATTGATCCACCGGCGTATGCCCATGGACGATCAGTTTCGGATGCGGACCTCGGTGGTTGTGAAAGGTTTGCCTGATCCAGACCAGATCATTTTCCCGTTGTTCGCTCAACGGAATACCGGGCCGAATGCCCGCATGGACAAAAGCAATCTCGCGCGTTTGATGCATGGCGATGAGCCCTTGCAGAAATATCCGATGCGCATCGGGAACCGCACCCCGCGCTGTTGCATGCAGATCCTCGAGCCGTGTCTGCTGATCGAAGAACACGCCATAGCTTTGTAGTGTTTCGACACCACCCAACCGCTCGTGCAGCCAATGATACCCGACCAACATATGCGGATCGTGACGTGGGACATCTTCGAGGAACCATGAAAACATCCGGTCATGGTTGCCCAGCAGAGTGATCCACCGCTTGCCCGCATCGCGACCAGCGATCAGCCGATCCAGAACGCCCCGGCTGTCGGGGCCCCGATCAACGTAATCGCCCAGATACACGATCTCGGCATCGGGGCCGCCATCGCGTTCGATCAGCGCCAAGGAGCGCTCGAACTCATCCACGCGGCCGTGCAAATCTCCAATTGCGTAGATCGGATTGGTCATCAGCTTCCCCTCGGGCAATGGTGATTGCCGCACTTCTGGCGCAAAATCAGCACTTTGAAAAGGCGATGCCCACGCTTTGGACAAGCGCGGGCATCAATCTGTCACAGAAGTTCAACAGCGACCGTCAGGCCACGTCAAACTCCAACGGTTTGATCTGAGTAAACAGACCTGTCTCGGCGAGTTTGGCGCGCGCCTCGGCTGGTACCGGTTCATCAACATAAAGCAACGCAATCGCCTCACCGCCGGCTTCGGATCGTCCAAGAGTAAAGTTCGCGATGTTCACATCGTTCTCGCCCATGGTCTGTCCTAAAGCACCAATGATGCCCGGCACGTCTTCGTTAGTCGTATAGAGCATATGCGCCCCGATCTCGGCATCGATATTGATGCCCTTGATCTGAATAAACCGCGGCTTGCCGTCGCTGAACACCGTGCCACCGATTGAGCGTTCACGCTTTTCAGTCACCACAGTGACCTTGATATAGCCTTCGAACGCACCGGATTTGTCCTGATTGGTGGTCGATATCTGGATGCCACGCTCTCTCGCGACAACCGGGGCCGAGACCATGTTCACCTCGGGATTGAATTTCTTCATGATTCCGGCAACGACCGAACAATTCAACGCAGCCAGGTTCATGTTCGCAGCGACACCGTCATAGAGGATGTTGATTGCCTTGATCGGCTCATCCGTCATCTGACCAATGAAGCTGCCCAGATGCCCGGCCAGCTTGATCCACGGCCCCATGACCTTGGCCTCCTCTGCCGTCACACTGGGCATGTTCAGTGCGTTCTCGACCGCTCCGGTCAGCAGGTAATTCGAGATCTGCTCGGCCACTTGCAGCGCCACGTTCTCCTGCGCCTCAGTCGTGGCCGCACCCAAGTGCGGTGTGCAAACCACATTGGGTAGGTTGAACAGGGCGTTCTCCTTGGCCGGTTCCTCACTGAACACGTCAAAGGCCGCACCGGCGACATGACCCGATTGCAACGCCTCGGCCAGCGCGTCCTCGTCGACCAGACCGCCACGGGCGCAGTTGACAATGCGCACGCCTTTCTTGGTCTTGGCCAGATTCTCACGGCTGAGGATATTGCGCGTCTGATCGGTCAGCGGCACGTGCAGAGTGATAAAGTCAGCGCGGGCCAGAAGCTCGTCCAGTTCGACCTTTTCCACACCCATCTGCGCGGCTTTCTCTTCGCCAAGGTAGGGATCATAGGCGACGACCTTCATCTTCAGACCCAAAGCACGCTCGCATACGATGCCACCAATGTTGCCCGCGCCGATCACGCCCAGGGTCTTGTTGGTCAGCTCAATCCCCATGAACTTGGACTTTTCCCACTTACCCGCGTGGGTCGAGGTGCTGGCTTCGGGGATCTGCCGCGCCACGGCAAACATCATCGCGATGGCATGCTCGGCGGTGGTGATCATGTTACCGAACGGTGTGTTCATCACGATCACGCCTTTTTTCGAGGCCGCATCCTTGTCGATGTTGTCGGTGCCGATCCCGGCACGACCAATGACTTTTAACTTGTCTGCCTTCTCCAGAATGGTTGGCGTGACTTTGGTGGCAGAACGGATGGCGAGGCCGTCATACTGACCGATCACCTCGGCCAGCTTGTCTTTGTCCTTTCCCAGATCGGGCATGAAATCCACGTCGATGCCACGGTCGCGGAAGATTTGAACGGCGGTTTCGCTCAGCTTGTCAGAGACGAGTACTTTGGGAGCCATATTTTTGGTCCTTGAACATTGTGGAAGGTCCGGGCCGGATGCGGCCCGGTAGAAAAGGTCAGGCAGCTTCGATTTGCGCTGCAATCTCGGCTTCAAAAGCCCATGCAAGCCAGGGCAGCATCGCCTCGATATCTGATATCTCAACCGTGCCGCCGCACCAGATGCGCAGACCCGCAGGGGCGTCGCGATAGGCACCGATATCAAGCGCAATGTTTTCGGCCTCAAGCCGTTTGGCGACGGCTTTGGCAAAAACGGCACCATCTTGAATGCGCGTATCGGTGAACTTCAGACAGACCGACGTATTTGATTGAGTTGTCGAGACTTCGGCCAGATTGGCGATCCAGTCATTTTGGTCGCAGAACGCATGAACCGCGCCAGCATTGGCATTCGCACGAGCAATCAGCCCCTGCAAGCCTCCGACTGAACGCGCCCAATCCAACGCGAAAAGGTAATCCTCAACCGCGAGCATTGAGGGTGTGTTGATCGTCGCGCCGGTGAATATCCCATCAATCAGCTTGCCACCTTTGGTCAGGCGGAAGATCTTCGGCAAAGGCCATGACGGGGTGTAACTCTCCAAGCGCTCGACCGCGCGCGGAGACAGGATCAGCATCCCATGAGCCGCCTCTCCGCCTAGAACCTTCTGCCAGCTGAACGTTGTCACATCCAACTTGTCCCATGGCAAGTCCATCGCGAACGCAGCGGATGTCGCGTCACAGATCGTCAGACCCTGACGATCATCAGCAATCCAGTCGCCATCTGGGACCCGCACACCCGAAGTCGTTCCGTTCCATGTGAACACCACATCGTTGGCGAAATCGACGGACGCGAGATCAATGATCTGCCCGTACTCGGCGGTTTTCACTTCAGCGTCGATTTTCAGTTGCTTGACCACATCAGTCACCCAACCCGCGCCAAAGCTTTCCCAGGCCAGCATTTCAACTTTACGCTCACCCAGCAAAGACCAAAGCGCCATCTCAACTGCACCGGTGTCCGAGGCTGGTACAATGCCGATGCGATAATCCGCCGGTATGCCTAGAATCTCTCGCGTGCCTTCAATGGCCGCCTTCAGCTTGTCCTTGCCGACAGCAGCCCGATGCGAGCGGCCCAAGGCGGCATCCCCCAGTTTGGTCAGATCAAATGTGGGGGGTTTGGCACAGGGGCCCGAGGAAAAACGCGGGTTGGCCGGCCGCGTCGCCGGTTGTTCGATAGTCATGTGTATTACCCTTCCAGATACACGCCCCTCGTTGGGGAGGGGTGTCCCACGCACAGAGGTATGGGTCGTTTGCACCTGCAGCAAGCGTAAAAGACGCTTCATCAGCGGAAAACGACACTGGAGATGGGCTCAGATCAGAACACAGGTTTCCGATGGGCGAAAACCCCCGCCAGTTGGCGGGGGTTTATTGATTGAGGTTTATTCAGCGGCGTCCATGTATTCGGTCATTGGCGGGCATGTGCAGATTAGGTTTCGGTCTCCGTATGCGTTGTCGACGCGGTTGACGGGGGACCAGTATTTGTCGACGCCCATGGAGCCCGGGGGGAAGCAGGCCTGTTCACGGGTGTAGGGACGGTCCCAGTCGCCGACCAGATCGCGCACCGTGTGGGGAGCGTTTTTCAGCGGGTTGTTTTCCGCATCGATCTTGCCGTCGATGATGTCCTGTGCCTCGGAGCGGATGGACAGCATGGCGTCGCAGAAGCGGTCCAGCTCGTCCATGGGTTCCGATTCCGTGGGCTCGACCATCAGGGTGCCGGCCACCGGCCAGGACATGGTGGGTGCGTGGAAGCCGCTGTCCACCAGACGTTTGGCAATGTCATCGACGCTGACATGGGCCGCCTCGTCCAGCGGGCGGGTGTCGAGGATGCATTCATGCGCCACGCGACCCGTTTCCGAGGTGTAGAGGATCGGGTAGGCATCCTTGAGCCGCGCCGCGATGTAGTTGGCGTTCAGGATCGCCACCTTGGTCGCCTGGGTCAGACCCGCGCCGCCCATCAGCAGCACATAGGCCCAGCTAACCGGCAGGATCGAGGGCGACCCAAAGGGCGCCGCCGAGACCGGACCCACGGCGGTGCCGTATTCCGGGTGGCCGGGCAGGTGCTCGGTCAGATGCGCTTTGACGCCGATCGGACCCATGCCGGGGCCGCCGCCGCCATGGGGGATGCAGAAGGTCTTGTGCAGGTTCAGGTGGCTGACGTCACCGCCGATGTCTCCGGGACGCGACAGACCCACCATGGCGTTCATGTTGGCGCCGTCGATATAGACCTGACCGCCGTGATCATGGGTGATCTGGCAGACCTCCTGCACGGTGGTCTCGAACACGCCATGGGTCGAGGGGTAGGTGATCATGCAGGCGGCCAGATGGTCCGAGTGCTTTTCGGCCTTGGCGCGGAAGTCCGCGAGGTCGATATTGCCGTTCTCATCTGCCTGCACCGGCACGACCTGCCAGCCCACCATCTGGGCCGAGGCCGGGTTGGTCCCATGCGCCGAGGTCGGGATCAGGCAGACGTTCCGCTGCCCTTCGCCGCGGGCGAAGTGGTAGTTACGGATGGTCAGCAGGCCCGCATATTCGCCCTGCGCCCCCGAGTTGGGCTGCTGGCTGATCGCGTCATAGCCGGTGATCTGGCACAGCTTGTCGTTCAGATCATCGATCATCTCGTGATAGCCCTGCGCCTGATCTTCGGGGCAGAACGGGTGCAGGTTGCCGAACTCGGGCCAGGTGACCGGGATCATCTCGATCGTGGCGTTCAGCTTCATGGTGCACGAGCCCAGCGGGATCATCGCCCGGTCCAGCGCCAGGTCGCGGTCGGCCAGACGGCGCATGTAGCGGGTGATCTCGGCCTCGGCCCGGTTCTTGTGGAAGATCGGGTGGGTCAGGTACTCGCTTTCGCGCAGCGCGTAATCCGGCAGGCGATAGGCCACGTTCGAGCTGTCATCCTTGCGGTCGATGCCGAAGGCCCCCCAGACCGCCTCGATGGTCTCGGGCCGGGTCTGTTCGTCCAGGCTGATGCCCACTTTCGTGTCGCCGACCTTACGCAGGTTGACGCCCCGGGCCACAGCGGCCTCCATGACCGTTTTCTGCAGATGGCCAACCTCAACCGTGATCGTGTCGAAGAACACTTCCGGCTCCACAGCAAAGCCTGCCTCTTCCAGACCGGCAGCCATACGCGAGGTCTTGCGGTGCACCGATTGCGCGATGGCCTTGATGCCGTCGGGGCCGTGATACACGGCATACATCGAGGCAATCACCGCCAGCAGCGCCTGCGCGGTGCAGACATTCGAGTTGGCTTTCTCACGCCGGATGTGCTGTTCGCGGGTCTGCAGCGCCAGGCGGTAAGCCTTGTTGCCCCGGCTGTCGATGCTGACACCGATGATCCGGCCCGGCATCGAGCGCTTCAGCTTGTCGGTGGTCGCCATATACGCGGCGTGCGGGCCACCATAGCCCATCGGCACACCAAAGCGCTGGGTCGAGCCGATGGCGATATCCGCGCCCATCTCACCGGGCGACTTCAGCAGCGCCAGCGACAGGATATCGGCGGCGACGATGGCAATCGCCTTGTGTTCATGCAGGGCCGCAATCTCGGCGGTGAAGTCGCGCACATGGCCATGGGTGCCGGGGTACTGGAAGATGGCGCCAAAGACCGCGCCCGCATCCAGCGTGTCCGGATCAGCCACCTGCACCTCGATGCCCAGAGGCTCGGCGCGCGTTTTAATCACCGCGATGGTCTGCGGGTGGCAGTTCTTGTCGACAAAGAAGGCCGCGTTGTTGGCCTTGGACCGGCCACCGCGCTTGGCCATGGCCATGGCTTCCGCCGCCGCAGTCGCTTCGTCCAGCAAGGACGCGTTGGCCACGTCCAGCCCGGTCAGGTCGCTGACCATGGTCTGGAAGTTCAAGAGCGCCTCAAGTCGGCCCTGGCTGATCTCGGGCTGGTAGGGCGTGTAAGCCGTGTACCAGGCCGGGTTTTCCAGAATGTTGCGCAGGATCGGCGCCGGCGTGGTGGTGCCATAATAGCCCTGACCGATCAGCGAAGTCAGAACCTTGTTCTTGCTCGCCACCTCTTTCATGTGAAAGAGCGCATCGCGCTCGGTCATCGCCGGACCCCAGTCCAGCGGCTCTTTCTGCCGGATCGCGGGCGGGACGGTGGCGTCGATCAGCTCGTCCAGCGTCTTGAAGCCGATCACCTTGAGCATGTCGCGCATCTCGGTCGGGCTGGGCCCGATATGGCGGCGGTTGGCGAAGTCATAGGCTTCGTAATCGGTCAGTTTGAAGGCCATGTGTGCGCTCCTCAAGGATAGGTCAGGCCCGGCGGAGACGGCAGGAGCCTCCGGCGGAAGTATTTGGAAACAGATGAAGGGGCGGGGCCGCGCACGGACCCGCCGCCTGAGTTAACCGATGAAGGCCTTGTAGCCGGCCTCGTCCATCAGGTCTTCGAGCTGCGAGGCGTCCGCGATCTTGATCTTGTAGATCCAGGCCTCGCCTTCGGGGTCTTCGTTCAGCGCGCCGGGATTGTCGGCCAGTGCCTCGTTCACCTCGGTGATCTCGCCGTCGACCGGTGCGTAAAGCTCGGACGCCGCCTTGACGGATTCAATCACGCCGATCTCGCCGCCTTTTTCGAACTCGTCGCCTGCTTCCTGCTGTTCCACGAACACCACGTCACCCAATTGCTCGGCGGCGTGTTTGGTGATGCCCAGCGTGGCGGTGTCGCCGTCAACGCTCAGCCATTCATGCTCTTCGGAATAATAGGTTGCCATGTCTCTCTCTCCTGACTTCAACGCTTGTAATTCTGTTTGACGAAGGGCAGCGCCACGATCTCAGCCGGTTGCGGCTTGCCCCGGATGATCAGGTTCACCTTCTCGCCCGGCTCGCCATGGCCTTTGCTCAAATAGCCCATCGCCACCGGTCCACCCACCGTGGGGCCAAACACGCCCGAGGTGATCTGACCGATGCTGTTGCCCTCAAGGCACTGGATCTCAACGCCCTGACGCGCTGGCGCACGGCCTTCGGGCTTGATGCCCACCAGCTTGCGCGCGGGACCTTCGGCCAGTTCCTTCTGCACGCGGTCCGCCCCCGGAAAGCCGCCCTCTTCCTTGCGGCGTTTCTGGATCGCCCAAGCCAGCGAGGCCTCAATCGGTGAGGTGCCTTGGTCGATGTCATTGCCATAAAGGCACAGACCTGCCTCCAGCCGCAGGCTGTCGCGCGCGCCCAGACCGGCCGCTTCGCAATCCTCATGCGCCAGAAACGCCTTGGTGATCTCGATCGCCTTGTCTTCGGGGATCGAGATCTCGTACCCGTCCTCGCCCGTGTACCCCAACCGCGAGATGCGGCATTCGACGCCGTTGATCTCGGCCACCGTGGTTTCCATGAACTTCAGATCCCGCGCGGCGGGGCACAGTTCGCCCACAACGTTTTCCGCCGCAGGGCCCTGAACCGCCACCAGCGCGCGGTCGAAAATCTCGATCACTTCAACGCCTTCGAGGTGCTCACGCATATGCGGAATGTCCTGATGCCGCAGCGCCGCGTTCACCACCACAAAGTAATGATCGCCCGCATTCGACACGATCAGGTCATCCATGATCCCGCCTTCGGCATTGGTGAAAAACCCGTACCGCGCCTTGCCTTCCTTCAGCGTCGCATAAGCCTGCGGGCAAAGCGCTTCCAGCTTCTCACCCACATTCTCACCCCGCAAAATCACCTGACCCATATGGCTCACATCAAACACCGCCGCCTTCTCACGACACTGCTTATGCTCCCCCATAATCCCCAACGGATACTGAACAGGCATCTCCCAACCCGCAAAATCAACCAACTTACCCCCCAACTCAACATGCAAAGCGTGAAGAGGCGTGCGTTTTAATTCGGTCATCAACTTAACCTTTCAATCAGCGGGACTGGTCGCGAACAACCGTGACGGTGCAATGCGCGTTGCGCACGACACGGGCCAGGTTCGGGCCAATCTCATAGTTCGGGAAATCGCCTTTGGTCGAAGCCATGACGATCAGATCAAAGCCCTCTTTGTAGGCGAGCTTCAGAATCTCACGATAGACGCTGCCTTCTTCGATATGGATCGCCACATCAGATGCACCGTTGTGATCCAGTATGGCCTGCACCGCATTGCGCACGTGGTCTTTTGCGCCTGCGCCATAATTGGCGGGCAGATTCGGCAACTGGATGATCTCAGGAATGACGGCAATCGCGTGCAATTCAGCGCCGTAGAACTTTGCTTGTTCCTGTGCGAGCGGCAGGGCGTTCTTCCACGAACGGTCGTCGGTGTGATCAATCGGCAGCAGGATTTTCGTGGCCATCACGTCTCTCCTCGAGAAATGGAATTCTGTTTGAAGCCGGGGGGCCGGGATGGCCCCCCGTATTTTCATCCGAGATTATTCGGCGGGTGTGCCGCCTGGCTCCTCGGACTTGCCACCTGAGGCAAAGAACTCTTTCGTCAGTTTGAAGACGATCGGGCTCAGCAGCGCCAGGGCGATCAGGTTCGGAATGGCCATCATCGCGTTCAGCGTATCGGCCAGCAGCCAGATGAAGCCCAGATCCGCTGTTGCGCCAAAATAGATCATGACGATCCACAGGACGCGGTATGGCATCAGGGATTTCACGCCTAGCAGGAACTCAACACATTTCTCGCCATAGAAGGACCAGCCTAAAATGGTGGTAAAGGCAAAGATCGACAGAGCGATGGCGATCAGATACCCACCGATACCCGGCAGCGACAGTTCGAACGCGTGACTGGTTAGTGCTGCACCGGATTCACCCGATGTCCAGGCACCCGACGAGATGATAGCAAGACCGGTGATGGTGCAGACGATGATCGTGTCGATGAACGTACCCAACATCGCGATCAGGCCCTGGTTGACCGGACCTTTGGTCTCGGCTGCGGCGTGTGCGATCGGAGCGGAACCCAGACCGGCTTCGTTCGAGAAGACACCACGTGCCACACCAAAGCGGATCGCGGCCCAAACGGCAGCACCCGCGAAACCACCTTCGGCGGCCGACGGGGTGAAGGCGTAGGTGAAAACAAGCGACAGAGCGGAGCCGATGTTACCGATGTTGATCAGTAGAACCAGCAGGCCTGCGACGATGTAGGCAATCGCCATGAACGGAACCAGTTTACCTGCAACCGCACCGATGCGGGTGATGCCGCCCAGGATCACGGCCGCGGTCAGAACCATCAGGACAACGCCGGTAACCGAAGTGTTCAGGCCGAAGTTCGACTCCAGAACCTGTGCAACACCATTGGCCTGTACACCGTTGCCGATGCCGAACGCCGCGATTGCGCCGAACAGAGCAAATGCAACACCCAGCCAGGCCCATTTCGCGCCGAGGCCGTTTTTGATGTAGTACATCGGGCCGCCGACATAGTTACCAAGCTCGTCTTTTTCGCGGTATTTCACCGCGCAGACAGCTTCGGCATATTTGGTGGCCATGCCCACCAGGGCGGTCATCCACATCCAGAACAAGGCGCCCGGACCGCCCAGGAAGACAGCTGTGGCCACACCAGCGATGTTGCCCGTACCGATAGTCGCAGATAGCGAGGTCATCAGTGCGTTGAACGGGCTGATCTGGCCCTCGCCCTGACCTTCGCGGCCTTTGAACAGCAGGCTGAAGCCTGTGCCAATGCGCAGGATCGGCATGAACTTCAGGCCGACCTGCAGGAAGAAGCCAACGCCGAGAATGAGAACCAGCATCAGCGGCCCCCACACGACGCCATTGATGGCCCCTACGATTGAATTTAACGCTTCCATGGTTTCCCTCCCATTTGCGTTAGGTTTATGCCCTGTTCGCCAAAGCCCGCTGGCGGGCCCGCTTAAGGGCGGCAAAGTCTTCGTCCGCGTGGAACGATGATCGGGTCAGCGGCGTTGCCGACACGTGCAAAAAGCCCTTGGAACGCGCGATCTGTTCCAGTTGGGCAAATTCTTCCGGTGTCCAGAACCGGTCAATCGGATGGTGTTTAGGGGTCGGTTGCAGATATTGGCCGACGGTCAGGAAATCGACATTGGCCGCGCGCAGGTCGTCCATGACCTGACGGACATCGTCCAGACTTTCGCCAAGCCCGACCATCAGGCCAGATTTGGTAAAAAGCTCCGGGTTCGCGCGTTTGGCATCATCCAGCAGACGCAGCGAGGTGTAATAGCGTGCACCCGGTCGCACAGTTGGATAAAGGTGCGGCACAGTTTCCAGATTGTGGTTGAAAACGTCCGGCGCCGCTTCAAATACGACCTCTGAGGCAGTGCTTTTTCCAAGAAAATCGGGTGTCAGAACCTCGACCGTGGTACCGGGGTTCTGATGGCGCACGGCACGGATGGTCTGAGCGATATGCTCGGCCCCGCCATCTGCCAGATCATCACGGTCGACCGATGTGATGACTACATGGCGCAGGCCCAGTTTCTTGACGGCGGCGGCGACTCGCCCGGGTTCAAACACATCCAGAGCATCCGGGCGACCCGTTGAGACATTGCAGAACGAACAACCCCGCGTGCAAACCTCACCCATGATCATCATGGTGGCGTGGCGCTTGGACCAGCATTCGCCGATATTGGGGCAGGCTGCTTCTTCGCAGACCGTCGCCAGATCATGCTCGCGCATGAGGCGTCGTGTTTCATAGTATTCAGCGCTGTCGCCCTTTTTCTTGCGAATCCACTTAGGCTTGCGCGGGATGACACTGTCGGCCTTTTTGGCTTTTTCCGGGTGGCGAGGACGAAGCTGGATGGTCATCTGGCTGGTCTCCCTTATGCGTGGATCGCGCGGCCCAGGGCGTCGAGGCAGGCTTCTTTGACGGCCTCGCCCATGGCCGGGTGCGCATGGCAGGTTGCAGCGACTTCGGACACCGTTGCGCCCTTTGTCATCGCCAGAACCAGTTCAGCGATCAGATCGCCGCCATGGGCTCCGCAAATATGCGCACCCAGGATCTGGCCGTTCGGGTCAGCCAGAACCTTCACTGCACCGTCTGTTTCACCAGTCGAACGCGCGCGTGAGTTCGCCATGAAGGCGAATTTGCCGACCGAATACTCGGCACCGGATTCTTTCAGTGCTTCTTCGGTCAAACCAACCGAGGCGACCTCGGGGTCGGTGTACACCACGCCGGGAACGGTGTTGTAATCGACGTGGCCAGCTTCGCCTGCCAGCATTTCTACACAGGCGACACCATCTTCTTCGGCCTTGTGCGCCAGCATAGGTCCGGGAACGCAATCACCGATGGCGTAGATGCCCGGGACAGATGTCTGAAATGCGCCGTCAACTTCAATGAAACCGCGTTGGTTCACGGCCACGCCCAGCTCTTCCAAGCCAAGGCCACGTGTGACTGGGCGGCGACCCACGGCGATCAACACCTTGTCGGCCTCGATCACTTCTTCTTTGTCCTTGCCGACGCGGTCCACAGTTAGTGTCAGGCCAGTATCCGTTTTGTCGACGGATTTCAGTGCCCGGCCCAGCTGGAATTTCAGGCCACGTTTTGACAGCGCGCGTTGCGCCAGCTTAGCAATTTCACCATCCATGCCGGGCAGCACGCGGTCCAGATATTCGACGACCGTAACTTTGGCTCCGAGACGCGCCCAAACTTGCCCAAGTTCCAGTCCGATGACACCGGCACCGATCACCACCAGATGCTCGGGCACACTCTCCAGCGCAATCGCGCCCGTCGAACTGAGGATATCTTGCTCGTCAATCTCAATTCCTGGCAACGGAGTAGGTTCGGAACCAGTGGCAATGAGGATGTTCTTGGCCTCATGGACTTCGTCACCTACCTTGACCTGACCAGCGGCCGGAATACTGGCCCAACCTTCGATCAGATCAACGCCGTTTTTCTTGAACAAAAACGCAATGCCCTTGGTCAGGTCGCCTACGATCTTGTCCTTGCGTCCCATCATTGCGGGCACATCGATGCTGGCCCCCTCGACCTCAATACCGTGGGAGGAGAGATGTGCAAGTTCGGCATATTTGGCCGAGGAGGTCAGCAACGCTTTGGAGGGTATGCACCCCACATTCAAACAGGTCCCGCCAAGCGCACTGCGGCCTTCAACGCAAGCGACTGTCAGGCCCAGCTGTGCCGCGCGGATCGCGGCGACATAGCCGCCCGGACCGCCCCCGATGACAATAAGATCGTAAGTCATTTGGTCTTCTTTCAGTAGATCGGGTGGCTTGCGCAGAGCGCGCGGACCTTTTCACGGGTTTCCTTTTCGACGGTCTCGTCACCGTCAGACGATTGTGCCAGCGCGTCCAACACATCACCGATCATGTGGCCAATCTGTTTGAACTCTTCTGGTCCAAACCCACGGCTGCAGCCTGCGGCCGTACCAAGACGGATGCCGCTGGTGACAGTGGGCTTTTCGGGATCACCCGGAACGCTGTTTTTGTTGCAGGTGAATCCTGCACGCTCTAGCGCCGCTTCGGCGTCTTTGCCGGTTACGCCGACTGGGCGCAGATCAACCAGCATAAGGTGGTTTTCAGTGCCGCCCGAAACGATGTCGCACCCGCGCGCCATCATCACGTTGGCCAGTGCCGAGGCACTGTCGACAACGCGCTGCATATATTCTTTGAATTCAGGCTCCAGCGCTTCACCAAATGCGACTGCCTTGCCTGCGATCACATGCATCAGGGGGCCGCCCTGCAGACCCGGGAAAACAGCCGAGTTGATCTTTTTTGCCAGCGCTTCATCGTTTGTAAGAATAATCCCACCGCGCGGACCGCGCAGCGTCTTGTGCGTAGTCGACGTAACAATGTGTGCGTGCCCGATGGGCGAGGGATGCAGGCCAGTCGCAACCAAGCCGGCGATGTGGGCCATGTCTGCCAGAAGCCACGCGCCAACTTCATCGGCAATGGCGCGGAAGCGTTCGAAATCGATCTTTTGCGAATAGGCCGATGCGCCTGCAATGATCAGTTTGGGCTTTTCGGCTTTCGCCAATTCTTCAACCTGATCATAGTCAATCAGCCCGGCCTGGGTCAGGCCATATTGAACCGGACGGAACCACTTGCCGGACTGAGCAGGTTTTGCGCCATGGGTCAGGTGACCCCCAGCATCCAGCGACATACCAAGAATCGTGTCACCTGGGCTGAGTAGTGCCAGCTTAACCGCTCCGTTGGCTTGCGCGCCCGAGTGCGGCTGAACGTTTGCATATTCACAGCCAAACAGCTTCTTCAATCGATCAATGGCTTCGGCCTCAACCTCATCCACATATTCACACCCGCCATAATAGCGGCGACCCGGATAGCCCTCGGCGTATTTGTTTGTAAGTACGGAACCCTGCGCATCGATCACTGCCTGAGAGACGATGTTCTCGGAAGCGATCAGTTCGATCTGTTCAGCCTGGCGTGTGCCCTCGCGTGCGATCGATGCTGCGATGACGGGATCAGCCTCGGTGAGCGGTTTTGTGAACATGATCTCCTCCTGTAATCTCGTTTCCAGTGTACGAAATTTTGTTTCCTATAGTGGAATTAGTGTACGCAAGGCAACAAAAATTTCATCACAGTAAAGTTGTTTGGCTCGGGGGAAATGAGTAAGCTTTGATAAAACAAGGAGATTCCCATGTCTGAGGACAACCTGAAAGATGGTGCCGGACCGGAAGAACAGGACGAGGGGGCGGCTTTGGGTCGGTCGATCCGGGATGCACGCCGCGCAAAAGGCTGGACATTGGAGGAGGCCGGGCGCGAAGCGGGAATCGGTCGATCAACACTTTCAAAGATCGAAAACAACCAGACACGACCAAGTTTCGAGATCGTGCGGCGGCTGACACAGGCCTTGGACATGAACACGCCACAGCTGTTCTTGCAGTCCGCTCAATCGGGAATTTCGGGGCGACGTGATTTTACGCCGAAAGGGCAAGGCGAGATAAGAAATACGCCGACCTACATGCACGAATTGCTGTGCTCGGACCTGACCAGTAAGCGAATGCTTCCTTACATCGCGACGATAAAAGCGCGTGACATATCAGAATATGAGAACTGGATCAGGCACACAGGCGAAGAATTCATGTACGTTATCAGTGGCGAGTTGATATTCGTATCCGAGCATTACCGCCCCTTACCGATGAAACCCGGAGACTCTCTGTACTACGATAGCGGTATGGGGCATGGCTGTATTTCTACGAGTAAGGAAGACGCCAGGGTCCTGTGGGTTTCGCTGGAATGACACGTTAGGCCACGGCGCTTTCGCGCAGAATACCAATACCAACCTGAGCAAACGGATATCTCATGGACCGGACTATTTTCACTGGAACTATGCCTGCCCTTATGACGCCGTGTAAGGCCGACAGGACACCTGACTTTGACGCGCTGGTCAAAAAGGGCAAAGAGATGATCGCGGCCGGCATGTCCGCTGTCGTCTATTGTGGCTCGATGGGGGATTGGCCGCTTCTGACGGATGCCCAACGGATGGAGGGCGTGGAACGACTGGTCGACGCTGGCTTGCCGGTTGTCGTGGGGACGGGTGCCATCAACTCGAATTCCGCTGTGGCGCACGCAGCACATGCACAGAAGGTCGGCGCGGCAGGGTTGATGGTTATCCCTCGGGTTCTGTCACGAGGCTCATCGGTTGCCGCGCAAAAGAACCATTTCAAGGCTATTCTTTCTGCGGCACCGGACGTGCCTGCGATCATCTACAACAGCCCTGTCTATGGGTTTGCCACTCGTGCGGATTTGTTTTTTGCACTGCGGGCCGAGCATCCGAATTTGGTTGGCTTTAAGGAGTTCGGGGGCAAGAGCGACCTGCGCTATGCCGCCGAACATATTACATCGCAGGACGATCAGGTCACTTTGATGGTAGGCGTCGATACTGAAGTCTACCATGGGTTTGTGAATTGCGGCGCCACCGGATCGATCACCGGGATAGGAACGGCGCTGCCCAAAGAGGCATTGTTGCTTGCGGCGCTTTCGAAAAAGGCAGCAGAGGGACATGCCGAAGCACGGTTGCGTGCGCGCGAACTGGACGAGGCATTTGGCGTTCTGGCAAGTTTTGACGAAGGCACGGATCTTGTTCTTTACTACAAGCATCTGCTGGTGCTGAACGGCGAAGAAGAATACCGCCTGCATTTCAATGAAACCGACGTGTTATCCGACGCCCAGAGAAATTACTGCGAGCAACAGTACAATTTGTTTAAGTCGTGGTTTACCGATTGGGTTCGTCAGGGTGGGGTCATTGCGGAATGCATGTGATTGACAGCCATACCGGTGGAATGCCCACACGGGTCATTCTGGACGGGGGGCCTGATCTGGGTTCAGGATCACTGGCTGAACGCGCCAAGCGACTGGCAACGGAACATGAGCGGTTCTACAAGTCTGTTCTACTGGAGCCACGCGGCCAGCCCGGCATGGTCGGGGCGCTCCTTGTCGAACCGGTCAGTGCTGAATGCAAAGCGGGCGTGATCTACTTTGACGCGGATGCGGTACTGGGCATGTGCGGCCATGGGACGATCGGGTTGGGCGTAACATTGGCGCATCTTGGACAGATCGAGGTTGGCGCGCACCGAATCGAAACTCCGGTAGGTGAGGTTAAGATTGATCTGCTGGACGCCAACACCGTGCAGGTCACCAACATTGAAAGCCGCCGCGTACATCAGTCCGTGACGGTCGAGACTGCAGGGTATGGCCCCGTCACCGGCGATGTCGCTTATGGCGGCAATTGGTTCTTCATTGTCGAGCCAGGCCCGATCCCGGTTACGCCTGAGAACATTCGCCCGCTGACCGATATGGCTATCGCAATTCGCGAAGCCTGCATTGCGCAAGAAGTTGGTGGCGAAAATGGCGAGCCGGTTGATCATGTGATCTTTCAGGGCACCTCACCGAATGCAGGTATTCATAGCAGAAACTTTGTTCTGTGCCCCGACGATGACTATGACCGTTCGCCTTGCGGCACCGGCAGCTCGGCCCGGCTGGCCTGCCTCGCGGCTAGTCGGCGCTTGTCCGCTGGAGAAGAAATCGTTCAGGAAAGCATCATCGGAAGTTCGTACAGGCTGTCCTATCAGCCGGGGCATGGCGGGGGCATTGTCCCTCAGCTAACTGGCCAGGCGCATGTGATGGCAGAGGGTAAGCTTTTCTTTGCGCAGAATGATCCGTTTCAATTTGGTATTGCGCGTTGACGCAGGGAGACGAGCAAGACGGAATCCCATTCGGGCGTCGTGTTCAGAAAATCGTATCAGGTGGACAAACCGGCGTAGACACTGCCGCATTGGAGTTTGCCCGTGCAAATGGCATCCCCTATGGCGGCTGGGTGCCGAAGGGTCGAACGAATGAGGATGGGTTGATTCCGGCGCATCTCAGCGGGCTTGTTGAAACGAAGTCTGAAGATGTCGCTGAACGGACAAGGCTCAACGTCTTTGCCAGTGACGCCACGCTTGTTTTTATCGACGGATCAGACAGTCCCGGCACGCGGAAAACGGTTGAGTTTGCAGTTGATGCTGAAAAACCGCATCTGGTGGTGGATATAAGAAAAGGAAAGGCCGATTGCGCGCAACAGATGCGGACTTGGCTGAGCGCCATCCCTGTAACTGTTCTGAACATTGCAGGCCCGCGCGCTTCGGAGGCCCCCGAGATTGGTCCGCGTGTGCACGAGGTGCTGGACGCTTGTCTGGATCAGTTCATTCAGCCCAAGTAATCGCGCAGCGCTGGCGGAGGATTGTTGAAGAGTGTCTCGGTCTCAGCAGGTGGATGTGCGATTTGATCCGCAACCAATACGGTTTGGTCGGTTATCCAAAGCGCATCCCGTGGGTCGTGGCTGACCATAAGCAGTGTGGTTTTGGTCTCGGCGACTAATTCAGCGACCAGATCGAGCATCTCAGTTTTCAGGGCAGGCCCGAGCGCTGCAAAAGGTTCGTCGAGCAATAACACCTGACGCTTTTGCACAAGTATCCTCGCCAGCGCCACGCGGCTTTGCTGACCACCTGACAATTCGGCGGGCTTTCTGGCCGCCATTCCCTGCAGGCCAACGCGGCCAAGGGCCGATTGAATGTGGTGTTGGTCGTCTGCGGTCAAACCTCCATTGGGCCTTAGGCCCAGGGCGACATTCTGTTCGGCGCTCAGGTGAGGAAACAGGTTTCCGTCTTGAAACAGCATTGCGATCGGTCGATTGCCTGGTGGTAATGTCGATAGGTCATGATCCTTCCATTGGATGTGCCCACTTCTCAGGTCTCGAAAACCCGCGATAGTTTCAAGAAGAGTTGATTTTCCTGCCCCCGACGGACCGATGATCGCAACGCTGGATCCGGCCTTGACCTCAAAGTCAGCGCTTAGTTGGAAATTGCCAGTTGCAATGATGCAATTGTCAAGCTTCAGCATGCCAGCGACCCCCTCGATCCAGAACCCAGAAAACACCCATCGATAGTATAAGCAGCAGCAGCGCGCCTCCTGCTGCGGCCTGCATCTGGTAGGCGCCCATCAGGCGGTAGATTTGCAGGGGCAGCGTTGCGATCTGCGCATCTGCAAACAGGGCGATCACACCCAGATCACCCATGGACAGTGCCGCCGTCAGGCCCGCGGCAAAACCGACCTGGGGGCGCAGGCGTGGAAGCATGACACGCAAGAAAAAGGACCAGTTGTTCATGTTCAGGGCCAGTGCCAACCGCCCGTGCCGTTCCAACACATCGCGCGCTGCGGGAACTAAAATTCGAAGGGCGAAGGGCAAGGCCATGACCGCGTTCACAAGCGCGGTTACCGGCAACGCGAGAGTTGTAGGATTGGCCAGCGGGCGGATCAGAATAAAGAGACCCGTACCAATGACCAAGGGCGAGGCGGCGAGGCCAAGAAGTCCGCCAAGTTCGACGATGCCGAACCGGCCTGTCGCGACAGCTGTCGCCATGGGCAGGGCCAGCAGTAATAGGAGGATGGTACTGGCGGCGGCAACACAGATTGAAATTATAGCGGCACGGAATACCAAAACCGGCATCTCAAACAGCCCAGCGATACCCGAAATCGTGACGGATGCCAGAGGTAGCAGCAGGAACGCGGCGGCGGTGATAATCCAAAACGCATCCAGCAGTGGTCCTCGGCCATCCCAGCGCCGGATCTCACGATTCAGGCCGGTACCGAACCCGTCGCCGCGCGAGAACTTTAAGGCTGCCAACGCAGCCGCTGCAGTCAGGACAAGTTGCAAAGCGGATAATAAGGCGGCGCGCCCTAAGTCAAAATCATATGTAAAGGCCTGATAGATCGCGAGTTCAATCGTGGTGGCGCGCGGCCCTCCACCCAGCGTCAGGGCAACCGCAAAACTGGTCAGGCAAATGGCGAAGATCACGGCCAGCACTCCGGGCAGAATGCGGCGAAGCATTGGCAATTCGATCAAACGGAACATTGCCATTCCTTCGCACCCAAGTTGGGCCGCTAGCCGGAAACGCTCGGCAGGGATCTCCTGCCAACCCTGCAAGATCAGGCGTGTTGCCAGAGGTAGATTGAAAAATACGTGGGCCAGAACGACACCGTGCAGCCCATAGATTCGAATGGGCGGCAGACCGAAATAGCCCAACGCGTCCGAGATCCATCCTGCCCGGCCAAAGACCTGAAGCAATCCCAGAATGGCGACGATGACCGGCAGGATGAAAGGTGCGCCCAACAGCGTGATAAGGACGCGCCTACCGGTGAACCGGCGGCGGGCCAGCGCGCGGGCGACCGGAATAGCCAGACCAGCGCTGAACACTGCAGAGAGTGTTGCTTGCAACAGGGTGAAGCGTAAGGCTGCCCAGTCGGCTGGACCAAACCCACCGCCAGAATCAGCGCGCACCGCCACCATGAACAGTGTGCCCAATATCAGCGCGGCAACGATCGCAGCCGCACTGACACCAGGAAGCGGGTTTACTGGCTGAGTGCGCCCAACCATTCCGAAAGCGCCTGTTCCCGCGCGATGGCGGCTTGGTCCTGATCAAACAGCAAGGACTTCTGAGGGATCGTTAGAGTTTCAAAACCTTCGGGCAGACCGGAAGATGGGGTTACGGCCGGGTACATCCAGTTGGTTGTTGGAATGATCATCTGAAACGCGTCAGACACCATGAAGTTCAGAAACTGATCTGCCAGCTCGGGCTGATCGGAATTGGCTAGCTTGGCCGCAACCTCGACCTGCATATAATGGCCTTCGTCAAAGGCTGCCGCTGCTTTACTGGCATCTTCCTCGGCAATCAGGTGATAGGCTGGCGAGGTCGTATAGCTTAGAACCATGTCGGCCTCACCTTCAAGGAACAAGCCATATGACTCGGACCAGCCCTTGGTCACCGTCACGATATTGTCAGCAAGGTCAGCCCAGATTTCTTGGGCTTCATCGCCATACGCGGCCTTGACCCACAGCAGAAGACCCAGCCCCGGCGTCGATGAACGCGGATCCTGAATGATGATCTTGATGTCACTATCTGCCAACTCGCGGAAGCTGGTAGGAGCGGCAAAATCTGCATTGTGAACAAATGCAAAGTAACCCCAGTCGTAGGGTGCAAAAACTGTGTCGGTCCACTCGATGGGCAGAGCATACTCGGCAGTGACTGAATGAGGTGCAAACAGGCCGGTTTCTTTAGCCGCCGATATCAAGTTGGTATCCAAACCCAATACAATATCGGCGTCGCTGTTTTCGCCTTCCAGCCGAATGCGTGACAGCAGTGCCGCGCCATCTTCGACGCCGACAAGGTTCAGGTCGCATTCGCATTGCGCTTCAAACGCCTCTTCGACCTTCGGGCCGGGGCCCCAGTCCGAAACGAAGCTGTCGTAAGTATATACGGTCAACGTGGGCTTATCGGCTGCCACAGCCGAAGTCGCAGTCAGTATTCCCGCAGCAATTGCCAGATGTTTCATATCATCCTCCAATGCGGCGAGAGGGTAAGGATGGATGAAACCTGTACCTTTCCCTCCGCCGGTTCTAGCCGGTTCAGGTTCAACGGGTTTACCAATTGGCATCTCAGCGCGGTCTTTAGCGCACCCCGAGGTAGGGTCGTGATTAGGGGGATGAGAGGACGATTTCAACCGAAATCGTTAGGTTCTCGTTCAATAAGCATTGAGTGAAATACCATAAGAACGAGCCACGATGCCAGAGAAGTCCTTTAGGAGATATGCGCATATTTGACGCGCATATAGTATATTGATATTCTCAGGCACAAGGAGGCCAATACAGAATGAACGCTCAACCACGCAAACCGACCAATCTATCACTTGATAGCGCTTTGCTCACCGAGGCCAGAGCGCTGAACGTGAACCTGTCGCGTGCCGCCGAAGAAGGAGTGCGTGCCGCCGTTGCCGCTGCGAAGGCAGCACAGTGGAGGGCCGAAAACGCGGAGGCACTGCAAAGCTCAAACTCGTATGTTGAACGGCACGGGTTGCCCTTGGACCGCTTTCGTCAGTTCTGATGCCGAAATACGATGTATTCCCCAACCCATCCGGCGATGGCTATCTTCTGGATGTGCAAACCGATCTTTTGAGCGATCTGAATACCCGCATGGTGGTGCCGCTTTTACCAAAAGCACATGCGCCGAAACCAGCGACCCGCCTCAACCCTGAGTTCCTGATAGATGGTGAGCAGGTTGTAATGGTGACCCAGTTCATGGCTGCTGTTCCTGTGGGACTCCTCAAATCACCCGTGGGTCATCTGAAAGATGATTTCGAGCAGATCACCGTGGCCGTAGACATGCTGATGCAAGGTTTCTGAACGACAATGGCTGGCCTCATTGGCCAGCCATCTTGCACGCATAACACCTGTCAGGTGTTATGCTTCTGCTCTACTTGTCGCGCAGTACCACGACACTGCAATGTGCATGACGGACCACACGTGCCGCCGTTGAACCGATCAGATAGTCCGAAAGGCCCGGTTGGTGTGACGCCACTACTATGCAGTCCACTTTGTGTTCCTCGGCCCAATCCAGAATGGAATTTGTTGGATGACCTGTAACAACATGGGTGCCGATCTTCGGAGACTCCATCGATGCGTTCAGTTTGTCCTCAAAATCAGAAACGCTTTTCTGAACCTGCTCGGGTGGAAAGTATGACCCGATATACGAAGGTAGTTCTTCGAGAACGGACAGCACCGATACTGTCCCGCCATCCGATAGCAAGCGGCTTGCTGCATCCAGAGATTTGGCACAGTCGTTGATGTGATCAGGGGCGACTGGAACGAGGATATGGTTATACATCTGTACCTCCGGATTATTTCAGGATGTTGGGCAACCAGGTAGCGATCTGCGGGAAGATGAAGATCAGTGTCAGGCCAACGAACTGGAGTGCCACAAACGGGCCAACCGAATTGTAGACATCCCCCATGCTGACATCCTTGGGCAGAACCCCTTTGATCCAGAACAGCACAAAACCGAACGGAGGTGTCAGGTAAGCGATTTGGATGTTCACGATGAACAGCGCGCCAAACCACAGCTTGTCGATCCCCAATTCGTCGATAATCGGGATGAACAGTGGTGTGCAAAGCATGATGATGGCCCAATCATCCATCACCATACCCAGGACGAGGATGATCAGCATCATCATCAGCAGGATGCCGGTTGCACCGCCGGGCATGGAAAGAACCAGATTGGTCAGCAGGTCCTGGCTGCCAAGCGTGTTGAACACATTAAGATAGACGGTGGCACCAATCAGAATCCAAAGCCCCATACCGCTGAGCTTCAAGGTGGACACCAACGATTCCCTCAGCACCTCCCAGGTCAGTTTGCCGTAGATCAGGTTGATGACAAAGGCGCCTGCGGCACCAAATGCGGCAGCTTCCGCCGGTGTTGCGATACCGCCCCAGATGACGCCCAGAACGATGATGATGAGTAAGGCAAACGGCCAGATGCTGAAAACGGCGGTCAGTTTTTCGGTGCGGGTGAATTTCTGATCAGCGGGCAGGGCGGGGCCCAGCTCGGGCTGGATTTTACAACGTACGCCGATGTAGATCGTGTAGAACGTGGCCAGCATCAGGCCGGGCAGCAACCCCGCCATGAACAGGTCACCGATCGAAACCTTGGCCAGCAATCCATAGAAGATGAACGGAACGCTTGGTGGGATCAGAGCACCCAACGCACCGCCTGCCGCGATACAACCGATCGCGATACGGCGATCATATTTGTAGCGCATCATCGAAGGATAGGCGATCTGACCCATCGTAGTGGTCGCCGGCGGTGTGATCCCGGTGATTGCAGCAAAAACAGTACAGACCTGAACTGTACCCATCGCGAGACCACCATGAATGTGGCCGATCAGCTTGTAAACGGCGTCATAGGCCGTTTCGGCTATCCCCGAAAATCTTATGAGTGAGCCCATGAACAGGAACAATGGCACTGTGACCAGTACCGAATTCCAAGGCGTTGAATAGAATGCACTGGGTACGGACAACAGCGCGCGAGGTTCGAAAACCAGGGCAAATAGAACCGCTGTTCCGCCCAAGCCGAACGCAACCGGCAGCCCCATGAAAAGGATCCCAAACAGTATTAAGAAATACAGCGCTGTAATTAGTTCGAGGCTCATGATCTTTAGCTTCCCTACCTAGTGGCCGTTCGCGCGGTCTTTGCCGGGTTGTGTGTCAGCAGTGCTTTTAACACTGACATGCGCCCGTCTGGTCCGCTGGCCCGACGATTGGGCCAGCGAAAGAGTTTTAGCTATATTGGAAAGATGACATTGCGCGGGATTATTGCGCGTTCGCCTTGTCTTCCAGGAACCTCTTGAAGATTTCCACGCCTTTGGCGTTGCCCTCGGATGCGGCTGCAACCTGCGGCCACACTTCGGCAATTGATTTCTCGCGCATACGAGCAACTTCTTCATCGCTCAGCTCGATTACTTCACCACCGGCATCGCGCAGGATTTGAAGCGCTTCTTCGACACCTTCCGCATGCATGCGGCTGGTTTCGAAATAGGTTTCTTCGAAAACACCGTTGATCTTTTCGCGCTGCCAGTCGGTCAGGGCGTTCCAGCTCTGCAGGTTGATGAAGATCTCCTGGTGCTGAGCAGGGTTCCAACCGGGCATAATCGCATAGTCGATAACTTCCTGGAACGACATGTCATCGATGCCGCCTGTATCCCAGTAGGTGCCTTCAATGGTGCCCAGTTTGATTGCGGTGTAAATCTCACCACCGTTCATCGAGACCGGCGCGCCGCCCATGGTCGAGTGGAAGATGGCCTGGGGTCCACCGGCGCGCATCTTGCGGCCTTCCAGATCTTCCAGTTTTTCGACACGGAACTTGGTGAACATTGCGTTCGGTCCCTGGTTGGTCCAGCCTGCCCACTGCAGGTTCCGCGCATTGGCGGCCTCTTGCACGATGTCCCCAACGCGGTAGTCGGGGTTGCCCCACATCACTTCCCACGCTTCTTCGGTGTTGTCGGCGCCCATGGCCATGCCAAACGCCAGCATGCCTTCGGGCATGTCGCCACCATAGACTGAACCCCAGCCCGCGTAGCCATCGGTCAGACCAGCAGCCGCTGCGCCAAAGGCCTCTGCACCACTGACCAGCGCCCCTGCGGGCTCAACACGGATTTTGACCGTGCCTTCAGTCGCTTTTTCAACTGCTTCAACCCAAGGGATCAGGCCATTGTCCCAGCCGGCATCGGTCTGGTCAAATGCGGGCTGGAAGGTCCACTCGGTTACTTCATCCGGCGGCCCATCTTGTGCGACGGCAATGCTTGCGGTCACGGCTATGGCGCCTGCCCACATGGTTGTGTGCACAAACCTGTTTGGTTTCATGTTAATTCCTCCTCGTTAGTGGATCAGTCTATTTTCGTTTGTATTTGCGGGCGCCCAGAACAGCGTGTCTAACTGCGCCCGAAGATCGTTTGCAGATCGCGGAGCAAGTGTTTCAGGACCACCAAGAGAACCATTGCGCCGCTGAGCGGGATCGCAAATTTGATCGGATAAATCGGGATCGGAATGGATGTCGGGGTCTTCTGATTAAGCATCAGAGACAGCGATGCGGCTTCGTAACCCTTCCAGATCAATGCGACCAGAAACAGGATTGCAATCGGTGCCGTCAGGACATCCAAAATCGCTTTTGACCGCTTGCTGGCGTTTGCATAAAACAGGTCGAGTTTGACGAAACTGTCATGCTGCAACGCATAGACGCCGCCGGTGCATGCCAACAACACCATCGCAGCTTGCAATGTGGTGCCGATCCACTGGGAGGGCGCGTTCAGTACATAGCGCATGAATACGTCCGACACGCCAAACGCCATGCAATACAAGATGAGAAACCAGCCGATGCGGCCCATGACTTCTGAGATTGCGCTTGTCAGCTTTTCCAGACCGCGCATCAGCATGCCAACCTCGTTGTGTTTTTCATGGATCTGGTTCTCCCTCAAAAAATCTGTGCGCTGAATTGATGTACCGGACCCTTCGCGTCGGGGTTCGGACGGACATCAGAGAAACGTCTGCTGAATCGCTGTTCACAGAGTCGACGCATATCCCACTCCTGCAAAACCATGCGAATGGTCTCCCTCCCTAGTCGCATCGAACGGCCCGGGTGATCCCTAATTTCGACATGGAACTTCCCGGATCGCTACAGCAAACGCGAAGGAGTTCGACTGAGAAAGATACAGTTGTTTGTAATAATGGGTACAGATTTCATCGCGCCAAGTGACTATTCGATGCCGCGATTCAGTCCCGCGCGTTAAGATGTTTCAAGTTCAACAATGGCAGCGCAGGTTGCTTAAGCACATCTGTGGTCTGTATAAGTACTTTAAAAACATAGCGTTGGCTGAAGTCGCTTTTTTGAGTTATCATCAACACGCTTTTAGTAAGAGCGCTATTGCTTTCAGCATTGCCAGCACAGAATTGGGGAATTTGGCGTCATTTCCACTTTGCATGGAGCACTTGAAAACATGGATACAGTTTGCAAATCGCGTCGCAGAATTTGCGACTAGAGCCTGACAGGACATGACACAACGGTTGAGCATCGACAAATCTCAGTCCAGCGGTTTGCGAGATCAGATCGTCTCGCAGATTTCACGACTCATTTTTGAAGGTTTGATGCCGTCTGGACTAAAGCTTGCCTCATGTCGGGGGTTGGCGCGGGATCTCGATGTTTCGATCAATACGGTCGTCGCGGCTTATCGAAAGCTTGAAGAAGAGCAACTGATCGAGGCTCGGCCCCGCTCGGGTTATTATGTCTGCTCTGACGTGGGGATTCGCACGGACGGTGATGCGATTGGGCGAACCAGCACCAGACAGCGCACATCGATTGGCCAGAAACTGAACAAACTGCGCCGCACCGAAGAGATCGAAACCATCCAGCGCCCGAATGACTGGTACAAGTACGACTATCCGTTTGTGTGCAACCAAATCGATGATGGCGCATTCCCGGTTGCGGATTGGCGCGAATGCACTCGGTTGGCCATGAATCGAAAGCACCTGAAAATCTGGTCTGCGGACGGGCTGTACGAGGATTGCTTTGAACTTATCGAGCAGGTCCGGCAGCGCATCCTGCCCCGTCGCGGTATTTTTGAACCCAGCGACTCAATCCTGATCACATTGGGTTCGCAAAACGGGTTGTTTATCACCAGCCTGTTGTTCGGCGGGCGCGATAAAACTGCGGTCATGGAGGATCCGGGATATCCGGATGCACGCAAGATCCTTCAGGCAAATTTTGGGAATGTAAGGTTTCAACCCATTGATAGCGAAGGTCTGATCGTCGATGAACGTCTGCGCGAGGCTGACCTGGTATTCGTAACCCCCAATCGCCAGCACCCAACCACCGTTACGATGTCCGAGCGCCGCCGCAAGGCCTTGCTGCAGGCCGCTGAAGAGTATGATTTTTACATAGTCGAAGACGATTACGAATGCGATGTGGATTACCGGCATTCTACTTTGCTGCCGCTGCGCAGTCTGGATGACACGGATCGACTGATCTATTTGGGCAGCCTTTCCAAAGGTCTTTCACCAGGTTTGCGCCTGGGGTATCTGGCGGCTGCGCCAGAATTTATTGACGCCGCGCGCGATTGCCGGGGAATGATGATGCGCCATCCGCCGATGATTCTTCAGCACACTGCTGCCGCGTTTATCAACTTGGGGTACTATGATGGCTTGTTGCGCAGGGTTCGCCAGAATTATGAGCTGCGCTGGCATCTGGCTGATACGACGATCCGTGAAAAGCTACCCCATTTCCTGAAAACGGGCGAATTTGGCGGAACGGTTTTTGTGCTTTCTGATCCCGAGGCCCGGTTGGATGCCATGACGATATGTCAAGCCGCCCTAAAACGCGGTGTTATTGTGGAGCCGATCGGGCCCTGTTTTTCAAATAAAACCGCAGGGAGATACCACTTTCGTCTTGGCGTCTCGTCAATCCAACCCGGTTCTATCCGAAAAGGGATTGAGCTGTTGTCCGAAGTGATTTCAGACCTACGCGCAACAAACTCGTAATGTCCCAGGGTGGGATGCAAACCAACAGTCCGCAAGCTTAAAATATTGATCGATGGTTCAATCTCCGACAGCTGAGTTTTCCCCCCACAGCATACGTGACACCAGGCTGGCTAGAAGGCTCAGGACGTACCAAGTCAACAGAAAGCCGACGCATTCCAGGGCGAATGACCCCCATTTGTAGAATAGGTCAGCAATAACAAAGGCGATAAGTAGCCAGGGGGCTTCCTGCCGCAAGAATGACTTTACGCCTTGTGATTTAATCGCTCTGTGCATGATGTAGATCCCTGAATTATAAATGGTTATAATGTTTTAGACGATAACGGGCGGATGGCGACGTGGTGCGTCATAGCGCTGCTGTGCGAACCAGGTCATGGTTGGTTCGATGTCAGTTTGGGTGTTCCCGCCCTGTAGCGTGTACCCGGCTGCCAGCCAGGTGAAGCCATCATCGGCAACCTCGGCACAGTTGGTGTAGTCGCCCCATTTTCCCAGACCCGGAGTGTCTGTGCCCCGTCGAGCGAGGGCCAGCCGCCAAGTCAGATCGATATCGTCGTATGAGCCAACAACATGGCTCGGATGCAAATTCCCACCACCCGCAAAGACCGAAAGCCCTACATCACCAACCCGGTTTACAGCTGTCGAGGGGTAGGCGAACGCGATCTGACTGTTCCAGATATCCGGTTCGTCAATCAATGACATGGTTGCTTCGTCAATGCGGACGGTCCTGACGAAAGGGAGTGGCCTGTTGGTCTGACGATTAGCTGTCCACATAAAGCCCAGAACGCCGCGTCCCAGCCAACCAGCCATAATGCGTGGATCAGTGCGCGACATCCAGTCGCCACCGGTGGTCTGCGCGGAATAATTGCCTGCGGACCAAGGCGTGACATCGATGTCGAATTCATCTACGTCCGAGGCGTTCTCGGCCCATCTGAATACGCGGATCTGCGAGTTCGTGTTGTGGCTGGCAAAGTACATCGCGCCGCGTGCGCCTTGTACGCAGCGCAGAGAAAAGTTGTCTTCTGTTTCGAATATGTCGAATGATAGCGTTGCCGCGGTCGCCAGTTCGTCCAGTGAAATCCGCAGAATGACCGAGCGGGTAAACTGGTTAGCCCCGGCCGAGAACACATTGGTGCCCGCATACATATAGTTTTCGGACAACGAAACGTGATTATAGTCGAACCACTCATTGTTCCACGCGGGATCAAGCCCGGCGGGGGTGAAATCCCAAATGTTCCATGTGTCGTTCCCCAAGGTGCGCCCTTGTTTGACCGCAACCCGCAGTGTGTTGGTGCCCCCCTGTTCGATATATTGAAGCAGCCAGATAAGCAGATCCCGGCTTGGGTCGTAAATCGTGGTCTGGTCACAGCAAAACCCCCCGTCAACAGGTGGGAACAACGTGAAAGGGCTCATGTGAGACCAGCTTTGGCCGCCGTCCAGTGACCGACTTGCATACCAGTTGCCAGTGGCCAGAATCTGGCCTCCATTGCTGGAAACTGTCGGCTCGCCCACAGTAGAGGTTTGGCCGTTAGTATCGAAATCCGTAAGGTTTATTGTGTTGAAAATCCTTGGCTGATGGGTCGAGGGCATAGCAGCCTCCGTAATCTATTCATGTCAAAAAAATGTGCGTAATTGATTAGTAATCCAGTTCCGTCGGATCAGCGTCATTGCCGGATTGATCCGAATTATCTTCTTCCAAAGCAGGCCCGCCCTTTTTGCGAGTTTTTGAGACGCGCTCATCGCGTTCGCTCAGCATTTGCGGGGTCATGAGGCCTGACGCCCCGGCCCGTTCGCTCAGGGCGGAATGAGCCGATGGTTGTGGTCTCACCTCAAGTGTGCCCTTTCGGGTCGTTCGCTTTCCACGTGCTTGATTTGCCATTCAACTCTCCTATCCATTCGTCAAGAAACGCATCCGAATTCGCAGGTCGTCGGATGGTGTTGAATGTATTTAACATAGCAGATTTGCCCCGACTCTTCAATTGAGCCGGCTCGATGCGGGGCTCGCTCTGCTTGAATTCGCGCGCGCTAAAGCGGCACCATCCGAGATAAGCGCCCCGATAGCGGGAACAGGCAAGCCTGCAATGAATGATAGATATCCGGTTTGCCGTCAAAGATGGATGTCACGATGTCACCGGATTCATCCACCGCCGGGAACCAGCCGCCATGTTGGTGATCCACGAACGTTTCATTCGCAAAGGTCCAGAGTTTTCTGTACCAAATTTCATCCTCTTGCCTTTTATCCAGTGCGATCAGGGCTCCAACCGCACCAATGGCTTCAGCTACTGGCCACCAGAACCGCGACGCATTTGCGACCCGACCCCCAAAATCCAGCGTATATGCCATGCCGCCGCCGGGCAGCCACGCATCCTTGAGGGCCTGCTCAATCAATCGTCGCGATGACTCGGGCGCGCCCGAGTTTGGTCGGCCTGATAAATCCCAATGCTGCAGCTGAAGTCGCCCAAGCTCGAACGAATGGCCCGGGGTCGTGCCTGCGGGACGGAACATCGGGTCACCGGCATAGCCCCGGTCAATCTGCCAATCTGAGGTGAAATGCTCGGGCAAGCGCCAGTTTTCAGCAGGTGCGATCCGGCCGATAAAGAAATCCAGAATACGACCGGCGCGGGTAAGATAGATTTCGTCGCCTGTCGCCTCAAAAGCTGCAAGCAGTGCCTCAACTCCGTGCATATTCGCGTTCATTCCGCGATATGTGGAAAACGGCGTCCAATCGCGGTTCCATTCGTCGCGGAACAACCCGGTCTCATCATCCCAGAAATGTGTATCAAGGATATCCCGGACTTCGGTCAGCAGTTTGTCAGCTTCCGGGTGCCCTATCTGTTTTGCGCTTGAGGCAGCGAGCAGAACAAAGACATGCCCGTAGGCAAGTTTGCGATCATCTTTGATGTTGTCGCCATCCAAAGCCCAAAGGTAACCGGCGTGATCCCGGTCTTTGTGGTGGCTGTTGAGGTAGGCCATACCGTGATCGATGATCCGCTCTGCGCCTTGAAATTCAATCAGATGCCCCAGAGCGTAAGAATGCACTAGGCGTGTAGTCGTGTGCAGTTCCTGCAATGTGTTTGGCAGCGGGCTGCCATCATGGTCGAGGATGAAAAATCCTGGCTCGGTCCGACAACTTGCGCTGAAAAACGCCAACTGTCGCATAGCCTGATCTTTCAACCACGTGCGGTGTTCAGATGTATCAAGCCAAAAGCCCGGTTCGGAATGCGGGCCGGGTGGCAGAGGCAAGGTGTTGTCCATATTCTTCATCTCGCTTGAGGGACCATTCGGAATCGAACGAAAAAGCGCTGCAAAGCGCGAGTCGCCAATGAACCAAACACCGCGCACGAAGGCAATCGGCAAACCCGCACCGGACTGTCAGGGGTTGCCGTTCAGCCGTCGCAGTCGGCGGAAACTCTTGGTAACTGCTTCAGGTTAATAGGTTAATCCCGGCCAGAATTACCACGGCGATGAACAACGTCTCCACTATGATGAGGGCGATTGCGGCTGCACCGACCGACAGGATCTGTTTAAGGTTTGTCTTCATCCCAACAGCTGCGATCGCAACAAGCAACAACCATCGAGAGCATTGGCTTAGAAATTCTGAAATCGCTGGCGGGATCAATCCGAATGAGGATGCCGCAGCGAGAACCAGAAATCCTAACACGAATCCCGGCAACAGCGGTGGGCGTTTCCCGTCTGCGTCCATTTCAGCAAAGCCACGAATAATCAGTGAAGCGACCAAAACCACCGGTGCCAGCATCGCCACGCGGAACAATTTGACCAGCGTCGCTGTATCTCCGGTTTGTTCCGAGATCGAAAATCCCGCGCCGACAACCTGAGCCACATCATGGATGGTGCCACCTAGAAACACACCGCCCGCAATATCGTTCATCCCTAATGAGCGAACGAGGATCGGATAGGCGATCATGGCGATGGTGGACAAAACGGTCACGCCCATTACCGTGAAAATCAGACGCTCTTCCGAGCGTTCGTCCTTGGGCAGGATTGCACTGATCGCCATTGCTGCCGATGCACCGCAAATTGCGACCGAACCGGCGGTCAGAAAGGCAAAGCGCCATTTGTGGCCAAAAAAACGAGCTACGGACAGGCCAAAACCTATGGTCAACAGCACTCCGACGATCACAAGGGCAATCAGGTCCCAGCCCAGACCCAGCATCAGGGTCATCGACACGCGCACACCCAGCAAGGCCACGCCAAGGCGCAGAAGTGTGCGTGCGGCGAATCCGATCCCCTCAACGGTTTTTCCTTCTTCGCCGAGAAAGCTGACCGCAATCCCCAATAGAAGGGCAAGCAGCATGGCCGGGGTAGCATAATGCTCGGACAGGAACTTGGCGGCGACGGCAACGGTTACGGCAATCATGACGCCGGGAAAGAGCGTGCGAACACGCTCCTTGCTCCGCTCGGTGAGGGATAGGTCTGAGGGATCGGCGGACGCCATAACGGATAGTCTTTCGTTTGTAAGGAATGGGTCGCGAGCCCGCACGAAGGGGCAGGCGAGCTGCCGAGTTTAGGGTTCGCGCGCCTGCAGGATGGTCACCGCGATGATCTGCGTCACATCTTCTGCGCTGCATCCGCGCGATAGATCATTGGCCGGTTTGGCGAGCCCCTGCAAAACCGGACCGATCGCCAGATAACCGCCCAGCCGTTGAGTCATCTTGTACCCGATATTTCCGGCATCCAGATTTGGGAAAATCTTGACGTTCGACTGACCCGCGACCGAGGACCCGGGGGATTTTCGCTCACCAATCGACGGCACGAAGGCGGCATCAAATTGCAGCTCTCCATCCACATTCAACTCTGGGTGTTTCGCCCGCAGAATTTCTGTCGCGTTGACGACTTTGTCCACCGCTGGGTGTTGGGCGCTGCCTTTTGTTGAGAAACTCAACATCGCGATCTTTGGCTCTTCCTGCAGCAATGCCCGCGCGGAAACCGCTGAAGCAGCTGCAATGTTTGCCAGTTCTTCGGAGGTCGGATCGATCACCAAGCCGCAGTCAGAATAGAGCATGGCGCGCGCGCCCTCAGCGGCGGCCTCGGGTGGGTACATCAGGAAGAACGAGGATACCATTCCAGCATCGGGCTTCATCCCGATGACTTGGATGGCAGTTCTGACGACATCGCCCGTGGTATGGACTGCGCCGCCCACGGTCCCGGTTGCGTGGCCCAGCCGTACCAGCATCGCCGCATAGACCAGCGGAGTTTCTGCGGCCTTGCGTGCCTTGGCTTCATCGACACCTTTGTGTCTGCGCAGAGAATGATACTCGGCCGCAAAAGCGTCAGTCAGTTCCGAATGCGCAGGATCATGGATGGCGATACCGTCCCCGGTTGAGCCACCCTCTGCCGCGAGCGCCGCTTTAACGTCGGCCTCAGGTCCAACGAGAATAATATTGGCCAGACCAGCCTTATGGGCGGCTAATCCTCCGGCAACAATGCGGGGATCGGTGCCTTCGCTCAGCGCAACAACTGGGCGGGTTTCCGAGGCACTGGCCGCCAACAACTCGATCGGTGTTTTCGTCATGCTTCTCGGTTCCTGAACTGTTGTTAATCGGCGTCAGAACAGGTGCCTTGAGGTTAACGATGATCGTTTTGGCGCTGTTCCGATTTCGTTTCTTGATTGCTTGGTTCTGGTTCACCGTCAAGCTGTTGCCGATAGGTCCAGAATCGCCATCTGGCTATAGGAGGCGGCTACTCTGGACTTACGGGGTCACTCGATCAGAACCTTGGCGGGTTTAGTCCGGCCTGAAACCAGTTGATGAAAGTGACGATAGAAAACACGGGCAAACCAGTCGCCTGCTGTATGTCCGCCGCGTAAGGGCACATGTTTGTACATTCCAGTACAATTGCACCAAGGTCGGGATTGCCCGCTTGCAGCGCAAGCGCTGCTTCGACATTGTCGTCGCGGGCTTTGTCCACATCAAGCGTCAATGCGTTTTCGAGAATAGCGGTTGTGAATTCGCTGCCGCCTTCGGTGGTGCCAATTGGAGTTCCGTCGGGGACCTGTGCCTTTCGCAGGTGCTCATCCGTAAGTGTTGAGGCGGAGATGGTTAGAATGCCGGCACGCTTTCCTGCAGGAAGGATACGGTTCACCATATCGACCTGCATCATCGAGGACGTCGCGACCGGAACAGGAACCGCCTCGGCCAGTTCATCCTGAAACAGCGAAAGAAAGCCGCAATTGGTGGTGATCCCGTCTACCCCGTCTTTGACAAGTTCCCGTGCGGCATCGATGAACGCTCCAAGCATTCCTTCAGCACCTTGTCGGACCACCAGATCAGGCGAGGCGTTGCGCACGATGCGATAGAGCACGGGAAACGGCCATGTCCGAGCGTTGCCCATGTCACCGGGAATACGTGGAAACTGTGCGTCCAACATCAGGATGCCGACAGATGCGCCGTATATGGATTTTCCGCCCTGCGCGATCATGACTGCGCCTCCTGAATGATGCGGGTCGAGATATCGTCCGACCCTTCCATATAGATGCTTGATATCCCATGGCGCACCGCGTCCTGCACCTGATCCATCCGCTTGTTGATATGGGTGCCCAAAGCCTGCGCGGCCTCATCAGCGTCGCGGTTCATCAAGGCCTGCATGACGCGCTTATGTTCGTCTTTTGAGCGTTGGACCCGGTCCAGACTCATGGAAATCCATCGGATATAGCGAATGCGCTCATTAATCCGCATCAGGGTTTGCAGCAATTCTATGTTGCCAGACAGCCGGGCGATGCCCAGATGAAACGCTTCATCTCGCGTGACGGCCTCTTCAACGGTAAGCCCGGTGATATCGATACCTGTCGCATAAAGTTCGTCGTGAAGCGCCTGCAGTTGTTCTGTGGTGGCCTTGGTGCACGCTGCGCGGACGGCGGCGGTTTCGATGATTTGGCGCAGCTCGAACAGGTCAAAAATGCTTTGGGCATCCAATGGGCGGCAAAAGAAACCCTGTCCCGGGCGGAAGTCGAATAAACGTTCGGCAACCAGCCGGTTCAGTGCTTCGCGCAAAGGGGTGCGGCTGACGCCCAGCTCTTTCGACAGGGCGACCTCGTTCAAACGATCGCCGGGACGCAGGCGGAATGAAACCGCCATGGCCTTCACCTGATCGTAGATATCATCAACGCGTGGACCTGCCATTGGTACTGCCTTTTGGTCATTGCCCCACAGGTGCCACAGGCCAGTCTTGAAATCAATATACAAAACTGTATACAGATCTGTGTGCAGATTAGATTGAGGGAGTCGCCGACCATGACAGGAACGAATTACCTGACCGGAGCCGAGGCAATGGTCCGTATGCTTGAGGCGCATGGCGTGAAGCACATGTTCGGCCTATGTGGTGATACAACCTTGCCATTCTATGATGCGCTATCTCGGATGGATCACGGTATTCAGCACATTCTGACGCGGGATGAACGTCATGCGGCCTACATGGCGGATGGTTATGCAAGGGTGACAGGTAAGCCGGGTGTCTGCGAAGGCCCGTCTGGAGGCGGGGCGACATACATCCTACCTGGGGTGGTCGAAGCCAACGAAAGCTCGGTTCCTATTCTTGCGATCACCTCGGATGTGGCGACAACCAGCCGGGGAAAGTACCCGCTGACCGAATTGGACCAACCCGCGCTGTTCAAGCCGCTGGCCAAGTGGAATGCGTCGCTGGATGACGCCACACGATTGCCGGCCATGGTTCGTGCGGCATTCCGTGCAATGACCACCGGTACACCTGGGGCCACACATCTTGCCTTGCCCTTCGATACTCAGAAAGCGCCGGTGGACGAGGCAGAGATCTGGGCGGATGCAAGACATCGCAGCTATCCGGCGGAACGTGCAGGCCCCGACATGGATGCGGTCGAGGCGGCAGCAGAGATACTTTCAAAGTCTAAATCCGCTGTAGCCGTTTGTGGCGGTGGACCCGTTCTATCAGGGGCAAGCGACGCACTGCGCCGGGTTGCGGGACTGTTGGAAATGCCTGTCGCCACGACCGTGTCGGGGCAGGGCTCGATTGCCGAGACAGACCCGCTCGCGCTTGGTGTTGTCGGATCGAATGGCGGGGTGCCTGCCACCCGCGCTGTGGTAGATGCGGCGGATGTCGTTCTGTTCATCGGATGTCGCGCGGGATCCGTCACGACCGAGCGCTGGAGAAGCCCTGCGCGCGATGCCACCATCATTCATATCGACAGTGACCCGATGGTGATCGGAGCCAACTATCCGACCGAAGTCGCTATTTGTGCCGACGCGCGTCTCGCGCTGGAAGCATTGGCGGACGCATTGGCGGCACGCCAAGACCTGCCCAGGCTGGGCGGGGCAGCCAAATCAAACGCGGCATGGGCGGCCAAATTGGCTGCGTTTGCCCCGCTTGCAGCCAGCCGAGAAACGCCGATCCGGCCCGAGGCTGTCATGGCTTCGCTAATGGATATCCTGGATGACGATGCAATTGTTGTCGCTGATCCCGGCACGCCGTGCCCCTATTTCAGCGCGCACTACCGCTGGCGGAAATCGGGGCGGCATTTCATCACCAACCGGGCGCATGGGGCGTTAGGATATTCCTTGGGTGCCGCAATGGGTGCGCATGTTGGACGGCCTTCGGTCAAGACCTTGTCGGTGATGGGTGACGGCTCATTCGGCTTTACCTGTGGTGAGTTCGAAACCATGGTGCGGCACAACATGCCGATCACCTCAATTGTATTCTCGAACTCGGTCTTTGGCTGGATCAAGGCCGGACAGGACGCAGGGTTTGGGCAGAGATACTACAATGTTGATTTCAACCGCACCGACCACGCCGCTGTTGCAAGCGCCTTTGGTGTGAAATCATGGACTGTCAAAGATCCCGAAGACCTGTCCAAAGTTCTGAAACAGGCTATCGAGCATGATGGCCCGACATTGGTCGACATTCACTCACAACCGCTTCACGAGGCCGCTGCACCGGTTTCGGAATGGGTGGCATAAGAGGCGATCGAAGGGGTTAGCTGAGCCAGAAAATCCTGTGCAATCGTTGATAGGGGTCGCCCTTTCGCGGTGATAATGGCCAGATCAAGCATCACAGCCGGTCGGAAGGGGCGGGTTTGATACCCGCTCTCGTCGTCAAAGGTGACAGTGAAGGGATCGATCATCGCGACCCCCATGCCCTGCTTGACGAAACTTAGCAGGTTTTCTGACAGATGGGTGTGAATCTGGGTCCGCCAGTTGCGCCCCGCTGATTGGAAGATGTCCCGAGTTCGTCGGTGGGTTTGATGCTCTGGCCCCATCACGATGAATGGTTCGTTTTCTAGAATTTCAGGTGTGAGTACATCATAATCTGCCAAAGGGCTGGTTTCCGGAAAGGTCGCCAGCGTTTCGAACTCAAAGACCTGATAGTTCAGTGTGTCATGCAGAATGGGCATCTCGACAATGCCGATCTCAAACAGGCCAGAGATTACCCATTCTTGAATCTTCGAGGAATACTGCGACTGAAAACTCACCGACAGGTTCGGGCGGCTTTCTGCGAAGCGAGCGATCTCACGCGGCATGAAGCCGAAGGATAGCAGATGTGGTGCGGCGATCTGCAATTGACCCGGATGCTTGTTCTGCAGATCCGTGACCGCCTGCGCTACGTGATCCAGCCCCCGAACAACCGTATCAACCTCGCGGTATAGAAGTTCAGCTTCTGGCGTAGGCAGCAACCGGCCTTTGTTGCGTTCAAACAGCGGTAAACGCGCTTCGCGCTCTAGCTGTGCCAACAGATTGCTGATCCCGGGCTGTGAAATCCCAAGCACCGAGGCCGCACCCGTGACAGTGCCGGTTTCCATGATGGCGTGAAAAGCCTGTAGCTGACGAAATCGCAGGGACATCGCTATAGTATCATTTTTCCTGATGACCTCTAGATAATATAGTATTTGAAATGATATCCTCGTCAAGGCAGGCTTCGGCCATTGGCAGGGGGTGCAATGGGCGATCTGACACAGAAAATCATCGGCTATGATCTTTGGCACCTTGAGTTGCCCGTGACGTCTCGCCGTGATCATGGCATCGGGTCCGTCGAAGGAACATGCGAAGTCGTCGTCCTGCGGCTGAGATCCGAGGACGGCAGTGAAGGATTTGGTGAGGCCTCTCCCTGGTCTGTCTTCACGGGCACCCCAGAGGCCACTTATGCAGCGCTTGATCGCTATTTGCGCCCACTTGTGGTTGGGGCCAGAGTGGGCGACCGTTCAGCGATCATGGCACAGGCAGCTTATGCCGTGGCTCATTGCACCGAGGCGAAAGCTGCATTGGAAACCGCTTTGCTGGATCTTGCGGGCAGAATCAGCAAGGTTCCTGTTTGGTCTCTGCTGGGCGGGAAGTGCCGGGGAACCATTCCACTCAGTTGCTCAATTGCGAACCCGGATTTTGCTCAGGATGTTGAGCTGCTGGCACAATTGCAGGCCGATGGCGTTCGGATTGTAAAGCTCAAGACCGGGTTCAAGGATCACGCCTTCGATATCATGCGATTGGAATATCTCGCACAGAACCACCCGGAATTCAGGGTTCGTGTAGATTATAATCAGGGGCTCAGTATCGAGGACGCACCGGCGCAGGTTCGCGATGTCGCGCAATTTGCCCCGGATTTCATCGAGCAACCCGTCCGCGCCCACCATTTCGGCATGATGGGCAAGTTGCGACAGATGATTGACGTCCCACTTCTGGCTGATGAGAGCGTCTTTGGCCCCGAAGACATGGAGCGGGCAGCGCGTGACGGTATCTGCGATGGCATATCGGTGAAAATCATGAAATCCGGTGGCCTTACGCGCGGGCAAACCGTCGCGCGTATTGCTGCAGCACATGGTCTGATGGCCTATGGTGGTGATATGTTCGAAGCCGGATTGGCGCATCTGGCAGGCACGCATATGATCGCGGCAACCCCTGAAATCACTTTGGGCTGCGAGTTCTATCAAGCCTCCTACTTCCTGAAAGAAGACATTCTGGAAAGCCCTTTCCAAGTAAGCAGCGGCGAAGTTGTAGTTCCTGACGCACCCGGGCTCGGCAACAGGCCTGATGTAACCAAGCTTGAGCATTATGCAGTGTCCAAGGCGGTGGGGGCATGAGCGAGAAGAAGACCATAGCGATCATCGGCGCCGGGATCGTTGGCGTGTCTGCTGCGGTATGGCTGCAGCGGGATGGTCACGAGGTAATCCTGATCGACAAGGCCGGACCGGGAGAGGGCACCTCACATGGCAATGGGGGCGTGCTGGCGTCCTGCTCGATTGTTCCGGTGACTGTTCCAGGGCTGCTCCGGAAGGCGCCCAAAATGCTGCTAAGCCCGTCTCAGCCGTTGTTCCTGAGATGGGGGTATCTTCCAAAGCTGATCCCTTGGCTAACCCGCTATCTGAGTCATGCGAATGCATCAGATGTGGAACGCATCGCGTCAGCTTTGACGCCAATTGTTGGCGATAGCCTGAACGACCACAAAGCGTTGGCCGAGGGCACAGGCGCTGAAAAGTGGATCGTGCCGTCTGACTATCTGTTCCTGTACAAGGACCGCGCGCATTTCAATGATGATGCGTTTGGCTGGGACATTCGGCGCAGAAACGGATTCACATGGGACGAATTGGAAGGCCCGGGCTTTCACGCCTACGACCCGGTCTATAGTGAAGATATCGGTTTTGCGGCGAAACTTTCGGATCATGGCCATATCACGGATCCAGGTCGGTACGTCAAAGATCTGGCGGCGTATGTCGAGGCACATGGGGGCACAATCCTACGTGCAGCGGTCGATGACGTGGTTCAGGAAAATGGTCGCGTAACCGGTATACGGGCGGCAGGCGAAACCATCGCGTGTGATACGGCAATTGTAACTGCGGGCGTTTGGTCGGGGCCTTTGGCTAAGCTTTTGGGCATTTCTGTTCCCCTTGAAACCGAACGCGGCTATCATCTTGAATTGGTGGAGCCTTCTGCCATGCCGCGCAGTCCGGTCATGGTGGTTTCCGGCAAATTTGTCGCCACACCGATGGATGGCCGCATTCGTTTGGCTGGCATCGTGGAATTTGGCGGTCTTGATGCGCCACCCTCACGCGCGCCGTTTGAATTGATGCGCAAGAATGCCCGGATGGCCTTCCCGGGTTTGACATGGAAGGAGGAAGTGGAATGGATGGGGCACCGCCCAGCACCAACCGACTCGATCCCGATTATCGGTGAGGCTCCGGGGATTAGCGGTGCGTATATGGGCTTTGGGCACCATCACATTGGCCTGACAGGCGGGCCGAAAACGGGGCGACTTCTGGCCCAGATAATTGCGGGCAGAACACCGAACACTGACATGAGCGTCTACGCGCCCTCGCGTTTCGCAACATAGAAATGACTGGCGAAGAACGCCGGCGTCTCAAAACTCAACAGGGAGAAACATGATGAAAAAACTGACAAGCCTTCTGGCAGCAACCGCTCTGACGGCTGCCGCAGCAGCGCCAGTAATGGCAGAGAAATGGGATATGCCGATGGCCTATTCGGCATCGAATTTCCATTCGGCCACCGGCGCGGAGTTCGCCAAATGTGTCACCACAGGAACCGGTGGTGAGATTGAAATCGTCACACACCCGTCCGGCTCGCTGTTCAAAGGTGCCGACATCAAGCGTGCGATCCAGACCGGGCAAGCCCCGATTGGTGAGCGTCTGCTGTCTGGGCACCAGAACGAAAACGCGCTGTTCGGCTTTGACTCGATCCCATTCCTGGCAACGTCGTTCGACGACAGCGCCAAGCTGTGGGATGCGGCAAAGCCGTCCATCGAAAAGCTGCTGGCTGAACAGAACCTGACGCTGCTTTACGCCGTGCCTTGGCCGCCTCAAGGGCTTTATTTCAAGAACGAAGTGAACTCGGTTGCGGATATGGAGGGGATCAAGTTCCGCTCCTACAACAACGCCACCTCACGCCTGGCCGAACTGACTGGGATGCTGCCCGTCACCATCGAGGCGGCTGAGATTAGCCAGGCCTTTGCCACCGGAGTAGCGGATTCCATGGTATCATCCGGGTCGACCGGCTATGACCGGAAGGTCTGGGAAAGCCTGAACTACTTCTATGAAGTGGATGCCTGGTTGCCGCGCAACTACGTGATGGTGAACTCGGATGTCTGGGCCGGTGTCTCGGATGCGAACAAGAACGTCATCAAAGGCTGCGCGGAACTGGCCGAGTATGCAGGTAACTGGCGCGCCAAGGAATATACCGGCTTTACGCTTCAGGGTCTGCGCGATGGCGGCATGACAGTTGGTCCTGCATCCGAACAGATGACGAATGAGCTGAAAGAAATCGGCGTCACCATGACCAACGAATGGCTTGAGGCCGCCGGAGACGAAGGCAAAGCTATCGTCGACGCGTTCAACTCTCAGTAACCATTCGAATGCGGGCGGCAGTTCATCCTGCCGTCTGCTCCCAATCCACAAAAAGCACAGCGGGGACAGCATGGCGGCAATGCGAGGGCTCAGGTCCGTACTGGATTTCATTTATCTGGCAGCAGGGGTTCTGGCGGCGCTCAGCCTGATTGCCATTCTGGTGTTGATTGTCGTGCAAATGCTGGCCCGTTGGACCGGTGAGGTGTTTCCCGGCGCGCCAGACTATGCTGGATATGCGATGGCCGCTGCGTCTTTTCTGGCCTTCGCCAACGCCCTGAACCGAGGCAGCCATATTAGAGTCTCCATTCTCCTGAACGCGGTTCCCGATGGCTTTCGCAGAATTCTGGAAATCTGGTGCTTTGCGATTGGTTCGGCGGTCATGTGGTATTTCTGCTGGTATGCCTATCGCTTTGTTTACTGGAGCTGGAAGTTCAACGATATCAGCCAGGGGCAAGATAAAACCGCCCTTTGGATACCGCAATCTACCATGCTGATCGGAGCGGTCATTCTGGCCATCGCGCTGACCGATCACCTGTTCCATGTCCTGTTCAAGGGTGATCACCGCATCACCCGTGATCTGGCCGATCAGAGCCACGGAGAGTAAGAGCATGGAAAATATATCCGTTATTATCCTTTTCCTCTTTGTCCTTTTCACCTTGCTGGGCACCGGTGTCTGGGTCGGGCTGGCCCTGATGGGCGTCGCCTGGGTCGGGATGGAGCTGTTCACGACGCGCCCCGTAGGCGATGTCATGATCACCACGATCTGGTCGGCGTCCTCTTCCTGGACCCTGACTGCCTTGCCTATGTTCATTTGGATGGGCGAGATCCTCTACCGAACGCGATTGTCCGAAGACATGTTCAAAGGCCTGTCGCCGTGGATGGCACCTTTGCCCGGCGGGCTGGTCCACACGAATATCGTAGGCTGTACAGTGTTTGCTGCGGTCTCGGGTTCTTCGGCGGCGACGCTGACTACGGTTGGCAAGATGTCGATCCCGGAACTGCGAAAGCGCAACTATCCCGAACGCATGGTCATCGGCACGCTGACCGGCGCGGCAACACTTGGGCTAATGATCCCACCGTCACTGACGTTGATCGTGTACGGCGTTACGATCAACGAGTCCATCACCAAGCTGTTCTTTGCAGGCATCCTACCCGGTCTTGTGCTTGCCGCAATGTTCATGGGCTATGTCGCCATCTATTCCAAAGTTGGCAAAGACTGGAACCCCAACGACGAGAGCAAGTTGACCTTTTCCGAAAAGGTTAAGAACTCTCGCTTTCTGTTGCCAGTGATCCTGCTGATCATGGTGGTAATCGGATCGATGTATCTGGGTTATGCTACGGCGACCGAGGCGGCGGCTTTCGGTGTGATTGGAGGACTGCTACTGGCAGCAGGGCAGGGATCGTTGAACTGGAAGACCTTCACTGAAAGTTTGATGGGCGCAACCCGCACCAGTGCGATGATTGCGCTGATCCTAGCGGGTGCTGCGTTCCTGTCATTGTCGATGGGCTTTACCGGCCTGCCGCGCGGGCTTGCGGATTTGATCGCGGGCTGGGAACTGACCCGGTTCGAACTGCTCATGGTTCTGCTGGTTTTCTACGTCATTCTGGGCTGCTTCCTTGATGGGATTTCTTCGGTTGTACTGACTATGGCTGTTGTCGAGCCTATGATCCGGGACGCCGGGATCGATCTGATCTGGTTCGGGATCTTCATCGTGGTCGTTGTCGAGATGGCGCAGATCACACCTCCTATTGGTTTCAACCTATTCGTGATGCAGGGCATGACTAACCATGAAATGAGCTATATCGCCCGCGCTGCGATCCCGATGTTCCTGATCATGGTGCTGATGGTGTTCGTTCTGATCTGGTTCCCCGAGTTGGCGACGTGGCTGCCCGAAAACCTGCGTCAAAGCCCCGGTGGGTAGACACCGTTGAACCCGCTTCACCTCGCGGCGCGTCACGGCCCATATGTGTTAGTATCGGGCCTTGCCGCAGGCCTTCTGCTGCCGGGGCTGGCCGCACCGATGCGGCCTCTCTTACCGCCCTTGGTCATGCTCCTGCTGTTTTTGACGCTGCTGCGAATGCAGCCGGGGGCCATTGTGGGTTCGCTGGTTGACCTGCGAAAAGTTGCGGGAACGATTGCCGCCTTTCAATTGGTTTTGCCGTTGTCTGTCGTTGGGATTGGAATTGCCTGCGGATGGACCGGTTCGCCAGTTTTTTTGGCATTGCTTGTCATGGCTGCAGCCCCATCAATATCCGGCAGCCCCAATATGTGCCTGATGATGGGCTATTCTGCGGAACCGGCGATGCGACTAGTCGTGGTTGGAACGGCTGTTTTGCCACTGACCGCGTTACCGATCTTTTGGCTGATGCCGGAATTGGGTGATCTCAGGGCGGTCCTGATGACCGCGCTTCGGCTTTTTCTTACCATCACAATAGCAATTCTCGCGGCTGTCATATTGCGCCGCACGGTGCTGCGCCAACCTTCAAAGTCTACGCTTTTGAACGTGGAAGGTGCGGCAACGATTACTCTGTCCGTTTTCGTTGTTGGCCTGATGCCATCATTGAGCGCAACCGCACTTGTGGACCCACGTTTCGCGCTGTTCTGGATCGCGTTTGCCTGTCTGATCAACTTTGGGGCTCAGGTTGTCTCATTCCAATTCACACGAACTCGAATGCCCGGTGCCGAGGCTACGGCGGTGTCTCTGATCGCCGGAAACCGGAACATCGCGATATTCTTCGTGGCACTGCCACCTGAAGTGACCGCGCCGATCATGGTGTTCATCGGGGCCTATCAGATACCGATGTATCTGACGCCGCTGATCATGCGCCGACTGTATCAGACGGCTGCCACAAACAGCTGATTTGGGCCAGAGGCATTGGCGGTGCCAGCCCTAACGCTGATCCCCAACCCCGACGCCGACATAGGTTTCAAATCCCGATCCCAGAACCATCGTGGACGAGTAGATATTACGCAAGTCGACCATTCGGGGGGATCTCATAGTCTCTGCCAGCTCGCTCAGGTTCAGGGCGCGGAACTCGTTCCATTCTGTCAGCAAGACAACAACGTCCGCATCTTTGGCCGCGGCGTAGGGATCATCCATCCACTCGACGCCAGGAAGCAGCGCTTCCCCCTCGGCACGGCCTTGCGGATCGACAACGCGGACCTGGGCACCGCCGCCGATCAGGGCGGGAACGATGGTCAGGGAAGGTGCGTCGCGCATGTCATCGGTGTTGGGCTTGAAAGTCACACCCAGAACCGCCACGGTCTTGCCATTGAAGCTGTCATCGCAGGCAACCCGGATCTTCTCGATCATCCGCTTCTTGACCTCATCGTTTACACGAATGACGGTTTCGGTGATCTGCATCGGGTGGGCAAAATCCTGTCCGATCCGGGCAAGTGCAGCGGTGTCTTTCGGAAAACACGAGCCGCCATAGCCAGGGCCTGCGTGCAGAAACTTGTTGCCGATCCGCCCATCCAGACCAATACCGCGCGCCACCTCTTTGACATCGCCGCCTGCCCGCTCGCAAAGACCGGCGATTTCATTGATGAACGTGATTTTGGTCGCCAGGAATGCGTTCGCCGCGTATTTGATCATCTCGGCGCTTTCTAGATCAGTGGTCAGGATCGGAAAGTCACGCAGATAAAGCGGGCGGTAAATCTCGGCCATGACATCCGCCGCTCGTTCGTTTTCGATCCCTACGACAACACGGTCTGGGCGCATAAAATCATCAATTGCGGCGCCCTCGCGCAGGAATTCGGGGTTCGATGCGACGTCGAATTCCGCCTTCGGATTTGCACCCGAGACAACTTCATGAACCTTGCGGTTGGTGCCGACCGGGACAGTCGATTTGGTTACGACAACCGTATAGCCGGTGATGGCCTGAGCGATTTCTTCGGCGGCGGCCATCACATAAGTCAGATCAGCGTGCCCGTCCCCGCGTCTCGTAGGTGTGCCTACCGCGATGAACACCGCGTCCGCGCCGTCGACCGCAGCGGCCAGGTCGGTGGTAAAGGTCAGGCGGCCAGCAGCCACGTTCTTGGCCATGAGCACATCAAGGCCCGGCTCGTAAATCGGCACCTCTCCATCCTGAAGCATCTTGATCTTGCGATCGGATTTATCGACGCAAATCACATCATGGCCAAAGTCCGAAAAGCAAACCCCGGACACCAAACCGACATATCCGGTGCCAATCATCGCAATGCGCATTTATCGAATTCCTTCTTTTGGGTTTCGCCAATGGCGCATTTCCTGGTCTCTTTCAACCGCTGAACTAAGAGCTTTTGGGGCTCGATAATTACAACCGCCTAGGCATTGCCGGCTTGCTTTCGACAACAGCTCGGCACTTCTGAGGTGTTGCGGGCGATAGGGCAAAATCATCAGACTGTCTCTTGGCGACCGAATATGCTTGTTGTGGTGAATTGTTCAAGTGCTGTTCGTGGCTTGCGTTGAACTGGCTATCTGGTCTCGGCGAAGAACGGCGTGTTGCGATCAAGATTCGTTGCCAGATCGGATTTCCGACGATGGCATTCGTTCGACCGCTGGCGCGCATTCTCAATCCTACATGTAATATCAGGCACTTCTTCGCTTCAGCAGGCGTTGGGCATAGCCAGAATGCGAAGCTTCATATAGTCTCACAATCAGTTTTCGTGGTGTCGAGCGGCGGTGCGAGCAATCTGTTAATTATTTTAAGGCTTCGCGATGGGGGGCATGTTCTCGTTTTTGGGTTCCGGGGAAGGCGTTGGCCTTAAATCTCCACGCCGCATGAGCGCCGGTCGCGGAGCGCACTGATGGTGCTGCACCCCACCGGCCCGGAAACTGATCTTGGCGCGATGGAGCACCGCCATCTGACTGTCATGATGGTGGATCTTGTCGAGTCCACGGTATTGGCTCAAATGCTTGAGCCCGAAGATTTGCTGTCTACGACATTACGTTATCATAAACTGGTCGAACAAATTGCCGTTGAGTTCGGGGGCAGGGTGCTGCAGATCGTGGGCGACGGTATCCTCGTCGCCTTTGGTTGGCCTGCTGCGTCTGAAAATAATGCCGAGCGCGCTCTACGCGCTGCGCTGCGCATCCATACTGATCTGCCCGCAATGGCGGGTCCGCTCGATCTCAGGTGCCGGATTGGGATCGCATCCGGCGTAGTGCTTGTCGGGGACATCGCGCTTGGGACCAATATTCAGCCGGACGCGATTTTTGGATCGACGCTAAATCTTGCGGCACGTCTTCAGTCGTTGGCGACCCCCGGTGGAACAATGGTTTCTGCGGCAACACGAGCGCTTGGGGCCGAACAAATGGAGTTCGAGCCGCAAGGCGTTCAGAACCTCGCGGGGTTCGACCGGCCTGTTCCAGTTTATCGATTGACCGGTGAAGGCAAGGATCAGGCACGCCGCCATAACCGCACCCCGTTGCTTGGCCGCAAAGCCGAACGCGGACAACTCCGCCGCGCGTGGAAAGATGTGGAAGCCGGAAGAGGGCGGGTGATTCACATATTGGGTGAGGCAGGGATTGGCAAATCGCACCTGATCCGTGATCTGCGTTCGTCGGTCGGGCCGCAGGCATGGGTGACCTATCACTGCAGCCCGTTCCATGTCAGCACACCGTTCTTTCCCTTCATATCACAGGTCGAACGGTGGTGCGGCATCCACAATCAGGACGATATTGCCGCGCGTCGCAACCGGTTGTCAGAACATCTGAGCGATATTCTGGACGACGCGCAACTTCGCACGCTGTATTTCATTCTTGCCCCGGGCCCTGGCGACAGCGGGACGACCAGTGAGGACGAACTGCGCGCGCAACTGAGTGACATATTCATCCGCGTCTACCAAAAACTCAGCCGAGAGGGGCCGGTGCTTGTCGTGGTTGAGGATATGCAATGGGTCGACCCATCGACCCTTTCGGTGCTGCGCGACGTGGCCGAGCATCTGACATCACTTCCCGTCCTGATGTTGATGGTTTCGCGGATGCCGGCGCCATCAGCGATCAAAGAGAGCATACCGTCTCTTGAGCAATTGTCGCTTCCTCCGCTCGATGATGCGACATCGTCAGAACTGGCCAAGGCGGCCTCGGGTGAGCGCCTTGACGACCGCACCACGGCGCAGATTTTGGCGCGGGGCAATGGCGTGCCCCTTTTCATCAAGGAGTGCTCTGCCGCCATCGCTGCGTCGCCTGAACGTATCGTGGACAACATTCCCGCCACCTTGCATGACCTCCTGGCGCAACAGGTTGACGAGGTCGGAGAACTCCGACGTGCCGCGATCGAGGCCGCTGTTATTGGTGGTGCCTTTGGGGCGCCTTTGCTGGCTCAGATCAGTGAACTGACTGAAGACGAGTCCGAAGACGCGATCTTTGGGCTCGCCGCCACGGGTATATTGCAACATCTGCCCGGCGCGAATGACGACGCCGAAATGATATGGCGGTTCCGCCATGAATTGGTGCGTGAGGCGGCATATCAAAGCCTTGTGCGGGACCGTCGCATTCATTTGCATCGACGCACGGCAGAAGCCCTTGCCGCCCAACCGGAAGCCGCCCGACAGCCTGAACAAATAGCGCGGCACTGGGAACTGGCCGGTGAAACAACGAAGGCGGTGGCCGCCTGGTCGGAGGCCGCGCGGCTGAACCTGAGGCGGCACGCAAATCGCGAAGGGGCTCAGCATGCCCGAAACGGATTGCGGCTGTTGGACGAGTTGCCAGCAGACCAACGCGATGAAGCTGAATTGAACCTGCAATTCCTTCTGGCCGCTGCCGAACGCGTGCATGTCGGTTATGGTGCCAAGCCCGCAATCGATGCCTTTGGGCGCAGTTTTGAACTGGCTGAAAAGCTGGGCGACAGGCGTACTCTTGTGCGCGCGGGCAGGGGTCTGTTTACCGCTGCAATGGTCAAAGGTGATTACCAGAACGCCGAGCAATGGGGGCAAGCGATCATCGATGCGTATGACGATCACCACACCCGAATGGTCGGAAACTACATCTGTGGGGCCGCGCTGTCCCCGCGCGGTCGGTTTCAGGATGCGGCAGCAGCTCTGGAACAAGCGGCGTCTCATGCGGATGCGCATCGCGCCGAAGCTGGAAACAGCCCCGATATTGCAGCCGTGATACAAATCGAGAGTATGAGCGCGCTGGTCGACAGCTTTCAGGGCAAAACTGAAGTGGCACTCGCCAAAGCCAAGCGGGCAGTTGACGCCGCGATGGCGTCGGGCCAGCCCTTGATCATTGCAAATGCAATGCACTGGTTGACCGAAATCCACATGCAGATGGACCACCCGGATTATGCGCGCATGGCCAAGGCGCTGAGCGCGGCTGTTCAGGACAAGGGCGGCCCTTATTACCAAGCTGTTGCGACGGCCCATCTTGCCGGGGCTGCCATCAGAACCGGCGAGGCCACAGAGGGCGTGGCCATGCTGCAGGCCGCTTGGGGAAGGATGCACGCAACGGGTGCCGAGGCGGCTGGCGTGCTCGTCAACACCGAGCTCGCACGGGGCTATCTTGCTCTGGGTGAGATTCAGAAAGGGTTGGATGCGGTGGAGGCTGGCCTGACATGTGCAGAAAACACTGACGAGCGGAACTATGAGGCTGAAATCCACCGGATAAAGGCGGCTCTTCTACTGGAACAAGGTAGTCCGTTCGACGCGGCTGAGGCGGCTTTGCGTGAAGCTATAGCCGTGGCAAATGATCAGGGCGCGGCGCTGTATGAATTGCGCGCGCTGAGTGATCTTGCCTGCATCCGGCCAGCCGATACGGAAGTTGCCGCGCGGATTGCTGAGCTGGAAGAGCGCGCGGTCGCGTCTTAGGTCCCGCCGGGACGTCGACCTAAAGTGCAGTCTTCGGGTTGCAGGTCCAAGCCAACAAAACGCGCCACCTGCGAGAATGACGAAGTTTTCTTCAACAACTGAAAACCTTTCTCTGAAAAAGTCTCAGCTGAGTACAAGTTTTTGGACACCATCGGGTTGTTCATAAGCTGCGTGATCGCGTCATACGCCACCATCGATGTCATCAGATCGCCCATGATCACATCGCCCTTGTGCTGTTCCGCAAAGAGACCAGGGAACAACTCGACCCTATTGACGTCGCAATAGAGCCGGCTCAGGTCGGCAATCAATTCGTCCGCAAACGGCTGATCACCAACCATCTCAGTAAAGCTTGAATGCGGTTTGCGGCAGAAATGATGACGATAAGTGTTCAGCGACGGAAGACGCGCCTTACGCGTCAGGGCAATTGTAGCTTCGACAGGGGCAGGAGCACCGGGCGCAGGCCTTTGGAACAGGAAATCGGGCGTGTTGCGCAGCGACATGCGGGCCGCAGGTTGGCGCGACAATGATCGGATCATTTCCGCCAAGCCTGTTTGTTCGACCAGTCGTGGATTGAATCTGAACCCCTCCGGGCCAACCTGTGCGCCGTCGATTATGAATCGCTCGGGGATCATCGAATGCCAGCGGTAGAGCAAATTGAACTCAATCGCGATCTGGTTGGAGTGATGCCAGGGTTGCCAGCGATTTACGCCAATGGGCAGTTTGAATGGCATATTGGCGATGTGGGCGATGTAATCCTCAAGCACAAGCTTGATCAGCAATGCGATCAAGGTGCAGCGTGTGGTCTGGAACACACGCTCTTTATCCCAGCCCGAAATGCCGCGCTTTTCGCGCCACAACAGATCGGCAAAGGTGTTATGGGCGCGCAACATCAGTGTATTGATCGCGATATAGCCTATGGTACCATTGCCATTATCGAGCCCGGTTGCATGAAAATCGAGCAGTAGCTGGTCAATCGCGTGATCGCTGAGACCCGGATGCGCCCGTTTCACCGCATTCCACAGCTTGCATGGATCGTGCAGGGGCTTTCCGCAATTCTCGCCAGTGGCAAGACTGCCATCAAAGGGGGGCGCAAGCTTAACACCACCGGATTGGTTCTTTTGAAACAGCTTCGGGGCCCACATCTCGCCTTGTGTATCCAGACGAAAGGCCAACCGGTGGGTTAATTCATTGGTATCGGGATCGCGTTCGCGCAGCATGTCGGTCTGAAAATCGTTCAGCCCGTAGATTTGGCACAGATCGACCTCGTGGTTCGAATCCGTCTGATCAACCGGTCCTTTCGCCCCAAAGGTGCGCAGGAAACTGTCGGTAAACCATTGTGCGGCCGAGATAAACAAAAGTGTCGATCCTTGCGGGCACATCAAGGTAAGCGGGCTGCCATCCATTTGTGTCCGTCGGCGAAAGAGATCAGCAACTTCGCTTTCCGACGGCAGGACGGGTGAGAGGTCTTCTGGCGTCGTATGCCGACCGATCCAGCGATGGGAAAACACGCCGGGCCATGTCGTGTAGTCTGCGCCCATTGTATAGGGCCGCGGTCGGTGGATCTTCGCGGCGTTTGCAAGCCTGATCGCGGCCAAATAACTCGTAACGGGTGGGGAGATCTTGAATCCGAGTTTGATCAGATCATCAACGTCCAGCATCAATACATCTCCGTTTGGTCATCGGTTCGGGAACCGGGCGCGGGCCAGGCTCAGATAGGTTCTGAGCCGGATCGCATTAATCGGTCCTAAAGGTTCGTGATCTGCCGTGACACGCCAGGGCGAGAAGCTCATCGCGTCGCCATTCTGCGGATCAAATTCTGCACCTTTGGGAATCGTGATATCCGCCACGGGCGTGACGGTATGATGGTACGGATCAAGAGGTGCATCTGGTTGCGGATCGCATGCCCACCGGATGCGATTGTCTAGCACATCGAATTCGTCGGCCGGGCGCGGGGGCTCAATCACACACAGCTCGAAGTGATTATCTGCATCGGCCACGTCTTGCCGCAAACACTGACCGATCCCATCTGGGTCGTCTACCGGATGTGCCGGAACTTTTGGTTTAGGGCTGCGGGCCAGGTATCGGACTGTTAGATCGGGGCCCAGCCGATACGGTGTTGTCGACCAGAAATGGACCTCAAAAGGCGAGTGCATATAGTTCGAGGCAAAATCACTCGCGACGCGAAACTGACGCTTGCCTTCACGAGTGAGGAAGGCGCGAAATCCTGCGCGCAGCCCTTTGGTGATCAACCTAAGGCTCCATTTTCGTCGCCCTTTGATCGCGTGCTGGACCGCTTGTAATGTGGCGACAAGCCTGCCCAATCGCTCATATTCATCGGGGACGTAGCTGGGAAACACATCCTGATCGACCAATACGAAATCGAACTCGTCGCTGAGTTGTGTGGTCCCCAGATGCGCAAGTGCCTCGGCGTCGATCAGCTTGGGGCCTGGCACGTCAAAAAGCTTGATCGCCATCCCGTGGGCATCCGATTTCCGGTCATCCAGATGCGCGCCGTTGGAAAAGCGAAGTGCGGCTGAATAGGCTGCGGGCTGTTCAAACAGGCCGTGACGGAACTGTTCTGGTAGATCGTTTCTGACGGTGAATATTGCAGCCACGCACCCGTGACTGCGCCCATGCTGAGCCCTTAAGCGATGGCCTTTCCACCGTGCAACGGCCTCGAGATTGTGGTCAATGACATCATCAACAATATCCGGCGGCAATGCGTTTTGCGAAACATGTGTCAAAGAACCGTCTCCTTGGATAAACCCAGGCAATGATCAAACAGGGGTAAGGCGCTGACAAAGCTAAACCTCTAAATTTGTTCAGCTTACCTCAGATTGTCTAATTTCCAAACACACCAACTATGGACAGCTGTGGCCAGACAAATTCGGCGCGCAGCCCTACCCATTCGGTTGGTGCTTCGGACACGTGGTTGCCGGCGCTCGATCCTCGACCAGAGTTGGGCGCCTTCGACTTTATCATTGACGTGTCCGGTGTTCTCGGGCACTCAATCGATTGATGGTTCCCGGTGGTGTTGCCGCGGGATGAAAAGGGAATACGGTGAGGTTTGCCAAAAGGTGCCAATTCCGTAACTGCCCCCGCAACTGTAAGCGGTGAGCAAGGTCAAACAGCCACTGGTCCACAGGGTCGGGAAGGTTGGCCGAGCGCGGACCCGCAAGTCAGGAGACCTGCCATCAGATGTTTAACCAACCCGGGGCGGGGCGTCCTGGAAGGAGGCTTTGATGGCGCGTCAATCGCGTGTTTACATTGTCGGCAGCTTCCGCATGCGCTTGGAAACAAGTGGAGTGGACCATGCCAGATACGCCTGATCATTTCATTCTAGTCTGCGAAAGCTGCACTGAAGGGCTGCCCCTTGATGAAATTTGCGATGCGTTGACTGGGAAATTACCTCGCAGTTTTGCGATCCGCGCGTCGTCTTGCATGGCAGGCTGCGATAGTCCCAGAACGGTTGGGTTCCAGGCCGTAGGAAAGGCGCAATACCTTTTTGGTGGCATTCAGACCGCGGATGAGGTGCAGGCGCTGGCTGAGTTTGCAGCGCAGTATCGTGAAAGCCCGGATGGCTGGACAAATGCCACTGATCGCCCGGAGGCGTTGTCCAATAAAACCCTCTCGCGCATGCCGCGGATCGAACAGGGGGCATCGCAATGACGTTGCCACCCTTTCTGATTGCCGAAAACCTTGAGTATTATGCCCTTAACGGAGATGTCCTGTTGCAGGGCGTCTCGTTCGAGTTGGACGAGGGTTCCATTCTAGCCATCGCCGGCCCGAACGGGGCGGGGAAAACGACGCTTCTCAATCTGTTGTGCGGCGCTGAGCCGCTGGCACTTGGCGATGTTCGGATCAAAGGACGCAGTCTGAAACAGCTCACGGCCAAAGAGCGTGCGCGCATGATTGCAGTGGTAGGTCAGCAGGAACTGCCCGATGGACGCTTGGCGTTACGCGATTATGTTGCGCTGGGGCAAATACCCATCCGTGCGGACCGCTCTGCCGAAGGCCACGCGCAAGAGCTGGACCGGATTTTAGACATGACCGGTCTCGCCAATCTTACGGACAAGCGCATGGCCCAACTGTCCGGAGGCGAACGACAGCGTGCCCATATCGCGCGTGCTTTGGCGCAGAACCCTTCGTTGCTGTTTCTGGACGAACCGACCAACCATCTGGATCCTGATGCAAAAGGGCGGATGCTGTCTTTGGTCGCCGAGCTTGGGATCACCGTGGTCATGATCGTACACGATCTTGTCATGATCCCCGAATTCGCCACACACGTGGCGCTGATGAAATCGACCCGCATGATCGAGTTTGGGTCGGTGGACAAGGTGCTGACACCCGAAAGAGTCCGCGAAACTTTTGGCGTTGATTTCCTCTGCTTTCTCCACGAAGGCCGCGTGATCCCGGCGCTTGATATTCGAAGAACTACAGTCTCAACTTAGTCGAAGGAACACACTGAGATGAAATACATCTGGCCCGTGGCGTTGGCCACCGCCATGGCAAGCGGTGCTGCTGCGCAAGAAGTCACCGTAGACAACTGCGGCGAACCGCTGGTTTTTGATACCGCGCCCGAGCGCCTGGTTGTGCATGACATGAACATGACCGATATGGCCTTTGCATTGGGTCTGCAGGACAAGATCGTCGGCCTGACCGGCATCACCGGCTGGTACAAGACCAGCCCTGATTTTGATGCCCTGCGTGGCGACATCCCCGAGCTTGCGCCAAAATATCCGACCGTCGAAAATTTGGTGGCGGTTGAACCCGACCTGTTCTTTGCCGGTTGGTACTATGGCATGAAGCCGGGTGGTGATGTGACTCCAGATACATTGGAACCGTTCGGAATCAAGACCATGGTTCTAACCGAAAGCTGCGTCCATCTGGACAAGGATCGCCCCGAAGCCAGCATGGATCTTCTATTTGGCGATGTGTTGCGCTTGGGCAAGGTGATGCAAGTCGAAGACAAGGCCGAGGCTTTGGTCTCGGGCTGGAAAGAGCAGCTGGCAGCGATCGAAGCCAAGACTGCTGAACTGCCCAAGCCCCGCGTCTTTCTTCTGGATGGTCCTGCAGATGCTCCGTTTACCGCCGGTAAATTCGCGATTCCCGATGCGATGATCACTGCCGCCGGTGGTGAAAACGTCACTCATGACATGGACACGAGCTGGGGCCGCACTTCGTGGGAGGCCGTTGCCGCATCGAACCCGGAATTCCTGGTTTTGTTGGATTATCAGACCGGCAATGGCGCCGAGGACACCTTCAAGTTCCTGCAGGAACATCCCGTCATGTCGCAGACTGATGCCGTCAAGAACGAACGCTGGATCGGATTGCGCTACGAAGAGCTGACGCCGGGACCGGCAAATATCGAAGCGATCTCGAAGATGGCGCGCGCGATGCATCCGGGTCAGAGCTAATATGGGCCGACTGGGCCTGACGTTGTTGCTGGGGGCGGTCGTTCTGACCGCCCTTTTGCTGATTTCCACGATCTACGGTACAACCTCGATTCCTTTGTCCGACACCTTCACCGCGATCTTGCGCGGTACCGGGTTGCAGGACGGAGAGATGTCGCCGCTGCATAGGATCGTATTCGACCTGCGATTGCCCCGCGCGTTGTTTGCAGCCGTGATCGGTGCCGGGCTGGGCATCGTTGGCGTGGTGCTGCAAACGACCACACGTAATGACCTTGCCGATCCATTTCTGTTCGGCCTGTCCTCGGGTGCGGCAGCGGGGGCGGTGTTTGTAATTACCGTGACCGGAGATATTCTGGGTTTCTGGACTCTGCCTCTGGCTGCCTTTTGCGGCGGTCTTGTGGCGTCGGGCATCGTGCTGGCGCTGGTTCATGGGCTTCGCACCAGCGCACCGGAAAAGCTGATCCTTGCGGGTCTGGCTGTGTCATTTTTGTTTTCGGCCATCACCAACTATCTGATCTTCGCCGGTGATAGCCGCGCCGCCCATTCTGTCATCTTCTGGATGCTGGGGGGGCTGGGCCTGGCCCGTTGGGAGACGTTCCCGCTGGTGTGCATCGGTCTGCTGCTGATCCTGAGCTATTCGCTTTATCGCAGCCGCTGGTTGGATGCGCTGCTGACCGGGGATTTGACTGCCGCTACTCTGGGTGTGCCGGTTCGGGGTCTGCGGTTCAGCATGTTTTTCACCGCAGCTTTGGCAACGGCCGTGTTTGTTTCCGTAGCCGGAGTGATTGGTTTTGTCGGTCTGATGGTGCCGCATATTGCACGCGGGATCGCAGGTCCCCTGCACAAAAACCTTCTACCTACCGCCGCTATGGCTGGTGCTGCCTTGTTGACCGGCTCTGACATTCTCAGCAGGCTTATGCTGGCTCCGCAGGAATTGCCGGTGGGGATCGTCACAACTTCAATCGGATCGGTGTTTGTATTCTTGCTTTTATTCAGGACTGCGAGAAATCAACGGTAAGGCCCTCGATCTTCGCTCACAAGATATTTCGTCCTGATCAGGTCTGAGCCGAGTTTAAACCTTTCCGTCAGCCGCTTGGCCGAGCCACTTGAACACAAGCTTGGCGCGGTCGGATGAGGTGTTGTGTAGTTTCACGTAGAAATCCAGTTGCGATGAGATGGTTTGCGGCAACAGTCTGACCAGTTTTCCGGATGCGGTCAGCTCCGAGGTCAGTCCCTCCCATCCCAGCACTGCGCCCATATCGTCCTGAGCGGCCTGAAGCGCAATCGTGTAATTGTTGACCCGATGCGCGGAATTCAGCGGGCCTTCATAGCCCAGTTTACGGGTCCAGGCCCGCCAATCGGTCCAACCGGTATCTGGTGCATCAAGATGGATGAGCGGCACTTTGGCGATCTCGCCGACATGCTCGATTGGGTTCTGTTTCGCAAACCGAGGGCTGCATAAGGCCATGATGTTGTCGTGAAACAAGGTCTTGATAATCCCTGAATCGCGGCGTGTATCACCGTAGTGAATGCTTAGATCACATTTTGAGGTATCGACCCCGAGATCGGTCACAACTTGTGTCACAGAAACATGGCCATGCGTTTTCCAAAACTGGGCAAGCCGTGGTGTAAGCCAAAGCGAGCTGACCGCCGTAGAGGAACGGATCGTCACGCCTTTGTGGTCATACTGTCGGCGCAACTGCCCAAGGGCCTCGCTGATCCCTTCAAGGCCACGTTGAAGGGCGACCAGCAAATAGGCTCCGCTTTCGGTAAGTTCGACGCCGCGATGATGGCGCAGAAACAGCGCGCATTGCAGCTCGTTCTCAAGCGCTTTGACCTGATGGCTGATCGCTGCGGGCGTAACATTCAGCTCTTCAGCAGCAGTTTTGAAACTCACATGCCGCGCTGCGGTTTCAAAGCTGATCAGAGAGCTTAGGGGCGGAAGATCATATGGGCGGTTGGGCAAGATGTTTTGACCTGTGACAAGTTGAAAACCCGATAATAAGAACGCAATCAGCAGCGATTTGGCTTAGTTCATCTTATGCAGAGTGAATCTTTTTGCAATTGCCCGCCAGCAGTTCAATGTGAAAATTCGCCACAACCGTTTGAGACATGATCAAGGGATGTGCCAAGGGTCCTCAAACCCCTTGGACATCATATCGATCTTTCCTCATGCAATTCGATCCCCGGTTGGTCGTGCACAATTTGAAGGAGTTGCAGTATGCAGTCACATGCAAAAGTCGTGGTTGTCGGTGGCGGATGCGTCGGGGCGTCAATTCTATATGGGCTGACCGAACATGGATGCTCTGATGCCGTTATGCTGGAGCGCACCACACTGACCTCGGGTTCGACGTGGCATGCGGCTGGTTTGCTAGTGACCTTTGTGCGGTCGCACAACGTGTCGAAGATGACGATGGAAACCATCCGCATCTACACCGAGGTGGAAGAGAAGATGGGCAGTTCGGTCGGACTGCGTAAGGTAGGACAGCTGCGGGTCGCCAATACCGAAAAGCGCTGGGATGAGTTCCAGTCCTATATCTCGATTGCCGAAGCTGCGGGCGTGCCCTGCCAACTGCTGACGCCGGAGGAGATTGCCGAGATTCATCCCTTGCTGAACCAAAGTCCAGATATTCGGGGTGGTATTCTGCACACGGAAGACGGCTATGTGAATCCCGCCGACATTACCATGGCATTGGCCAAGCTTGCGCGGGATGCCGGCGCCAAGGTATACCAGAACACCGAAGCGCAGGCTTATGAGAAGCTGGACAATGGCCACTGGAAAGTGACCACCAATCAGGGTGAGATCACCTGCGAGCATCTGATCTTTGCCACCGGAAACTACGCCCGCGAAAATGCGCGCCGCGTGGGGCTGGACCTGCCATGTATCCCGATCGTTCACCAGTATTGGACGACCGAGACGGTGCCGCTGTTGAAAGAGCGCCGGGCGCAAGGCTTGCCCGAATTCCCAATCCTGCGGGATGAGGACTACGGCGCTTATCTGCGCGAAGATGTGGGCGGGATCCAGTTCGGGCCGTATGAATTCACCAAAGACCTCAAACTGTTTGCCGAGGATCGTGTCCCGCCCGAGTTCGGAGCCGATCTGTTGCCCGAGGATTTTGATGCCGTGGAAACCCAATGGGAACGCGCCATCGAACGGGTGCCAACCTTGGGTGAGGTTGGGATCAAGGCCAACACCCGTGGCCCGTTCCAGATGACCCCGGACGAGCTGCCTCTGGCCGGACCCGCACCGGGGCATGAGAACCTTTGGCTGGCCGAAGGCATGCCAGGTGGCATCCTCTGGGGCGGCACCGTTGGTAACCGTTTGGCCAAATGGATCGTCGATGGCGATCCGGGCATGGATATGTCGGAGCTCGACCCGCGTCGGTTCTCGGACTACGCCTCAAAACGTTGGACCATGGATAAGGTGCGCGAGACATGGGGCACCCATATGGATGCGCATGTTCCGGGTGAGGACTTCCCGGATGCGCGCCCGATGAAGACCATGGGGTCATATGATCTTTTGACTGCTCAGGGCGCGGTTTGGACCAGCTTTAACGGCTACGAATTTCCTCGCTGGTTTGCCAAATCGCCCGAAGAGGCGATCCCCGAACACAGTTTCCGCCGCACCAACCATATGGAGCGTGTTCAGGAAGAGGTGCGCACCACCCGTGAAGAGGCTGGCTTCATCGAAATGTCGCCGATGACCAAGTTCACAGTGCGTGGACCGGGTGCAGCCAAATGGCTGGATAGCCTGATGGCCAACAAGCTGCCCAAGGTGGGCCGCATGACCTTGTCGCTGATGTTGAACGATAAGGGCGGCATGGATGCGGAGTACACAATCGTGCGCTATGCCGACGACGATTTCTACCTGATATCGACGCCGAACTGGCGAGCCTACAATTGGGATCAATTACAGCGCGTGCTGCCAGGTGATGGCTCGGTGGTGATCGAGGATATCTCAGAACAGCTGGGCGTGATCGCACTGGCCGGGCCCAAGGCACGGGACATCCTGCAACCATTGACCGATAATGATTTGTCGAACGAAGCATTCCCATGGCTGTCAGCACAGATGGGCGAGGTGGGCTATGCCAAAGGTGTGCACTTGTTGCGCGTCTCCTACACCGGTGAGTTGGGATGGGAACTGCACCACCCGGTCGGGTACAATCGCCACCTCGTTGATCTGCTGCTGAAATCGGGTGTGAAACCCTTCGGGCTTGAAGCGTTGGAGTCGATGCGGCTTGAGAAATCCTATCGCGCGATCAACCGCGAAATCTGCAAGGACCTGACCCCATATGAGGCCGATTTGGGCCGTTTCGTTGCAATGACCGAGAAGATCGGCGGGCAGGTGGCCGAACGTGATTTCATCGGCAAAGCCGCGTTGCAACAGCAGCAGGAGCAGGGTGGATACAACACACTGGTCACACTGAAGCTGCCGTTCTGCGACACCTCTGTGATGTTTGACGAAGGCGTCTATGCCGATGGCAAGCTGATCGGACGCGTCACTTCGGGCGGATTCTCGTATTACTGCAACCACGACATTGCGATGGCGCTGGTTCCACACGAGATGACGGCACCCGGCACCAAAATGCAGGTGCTCATCCACAATGAAATGCGCGAGGCCGAAGTGATCGATACCTGCGCCGTTGATCCCACCAGCGCCCGCGCGCGCGCCTGATCCGGAGGATTTGAGATGGCAGAAGTCAAAGCACGCTCGGGCCGTGGCGGTGGACGTGCCGCGCGGGTCAAGGCTCGCACCAACCCGCCCCCAGTCTACTTGTCGACGCTGAACCGCAAAGTTGGCCCGATTGATCTGCTTGGTCCTGAAGGCGTTGAGAAAATCCACAACGCGGCCATGACTATACTTGAAACCACAGGGATTGAGTTCCGCGATCCGGTGGCCTTAGCGGATTGGAAGAAGTACGGTGCGGATGTTCAGGGTGAGCGGGTGCGCATCGGACGCGAGATGCTTATGGACCTGATCTCGGCCGTTCCCTCGGAATGGGGCTATGCCGCGCGCAACCCGGAACGCTCGCTACGGGTGGGCAATCGGCATTCGGTCTTTGCCAATGCGTATGGCGCGCCATTTGTCTATGGTCTGGATGGTGTGCGCCGCCCTTCGATGCTGGAGGATGCGCATAACTTCTTCAAACTCAGTCAGATGAGTCAGTCGATGATGGTACCGGGTATTTTGCCGGTCGAGCCGCAGGACGTACCCGTCCCGCAACGCCACCTGGAGCTGGTCCATGCCGCACTGACGCTGACCGACAAACCTATCAAGGGTTCAGTTCTATCCGAACAGGCAGCGTTGGATTCGGTCGAGATGACTCGCATCGTGTTTGGTGAGGAGTTTGTTGACAACAATGTGGTGATGGCAGCCCTGCTGAACTGCAACACACCGTTGGTCTGGGATGAGACCATGTTGCAGAGCCTGCGCGTCTATGCCGCCGCCAACCAGCCCTGCCTGCTGTCGCCCTTTGTTCTTGCCGGGGCGAGCACACCTGCAAGCCCGCAGGGTGGTGTCGCGCTGCTGATTGCAGAATCTCTGGCCGGTATGGCCTACAGCCAGATCATCCGGCGCGGAGCCCCGATGGTGCTGGGGGTAGCAATCATGGGCGTTTCGATGAAGACAGGTGCACCGATGATGGGCTCTCCGGAACCCGGGCTGATGAACCTTCTGGTGGGTCAGATGGCACGGTTTTATGGTGTGCCATGGCGGACCTGTACCATGTGGACCGGATCGAAATCCCCGGATATGCAGGCTGCGTTCGACACCGCAAACACCATGTGGCCGGTGCTTCTGGGCGGTGCAAACTACATCGTACACTCGGCAGGCTTCCTAGAAGGCGCGCTTGGGGTCAGCTACTCAAAATGGGTGCAGGACGCGTTGCAGTTGGAGAACTTCCACCGTTTCTTCAGCGGCCTGCAAGAGGAAAATCTGGACACGTTGCTGGGTGACATTGACAAAATCGGACCGGGTGGGCACTTCCTTGGTACTGACCACACGCGCGAAAACCCAATGCATATGAACCACTTGCAAAACAATGACAGTTTTGAACAGTGGGAGGCAGAAGGTGCGAAAACCGCAGAAACCGTTGGCACGGAAGAGGCGCAGCGTATGCTGAACACCTACGTCCAGCCACCAATGCCGGACGATCAGCGCGGGGCGTTGGATGAATTTGTCGCTAAGAAGCGGGTGGAATACAGCGCCTAAACAGATCTGCAAGCGGGCACTTATGTGCCCGTTTCCTCAACCAACGACAGGATTAGGCACATGACCGATAACTCGACGATCGCTCTCTCACTCGACGAAGTAGAGGAATTGGCAAAATCTGTGCTTGTGGCTGCAGGCATGGATGAACATGGCAGCACGGTTCTGGCCGGGCTTGTGCGGATGAGCGAGCGCGACGGCCCGCGTAGCCATGGGTTAAGGATGTTACCTGTTTATGCGCAGAGCTTTTCTTCGGGATATGCCAATCCCGAGGCCGACCCGAGTGTCGAACGGATCGCACCGGGGGTTCTGCGCGGAGATGGTGACAATGGCTATTACCAGATCGTGGCCCCCAAAGCGCGAGACGAGCTTATTGAAATGGCGCGCGCGAATGGTATTGCCGCGTTTACTTGTGCCAATTGCCACCATCTGGGGGCACTACGTTTCGATACAGGTCCGCTGGCGGACGCTGGGCTGGTAGCGCTAGGTGTTGTGAACTCGCTCTCGATGGTGGTGCCGCAAGGCGGCACCCGCCCTGTTTTTGGCACCAATCCGATGTCCTTTGCTTGCCCGCGACCGGGTCGTGCGCCGGTTGTTTGGGATCAGGCCTCGTCAATGGTTGCACTGATGGACATCCGGATGGCCGCGGCAGAAGGGCACGAATTGCCGCGCCCTGCGGGGCTTGACCCGAACGGTCAGCCAACCAGCGATCCCAACGCGATTTTGGAGACCCGCAGTCTGTTGCCGTTTGGCGAGCACAAAGGCGCGGCGATCGCCTTCCTGATCGAAGTTCTTGGCGCGGCACTGGCCGGTGGAACATTGTCCGTGGACAATGCCAACCGCGAAGCGCACGGTGCCTTGAATATCAAGGGCGGCTCAACGTTGATCGCGATTGATCCGGCGCGTTTCGGGAATGCCGCATTTGAAGGCTATGTCCAACGCATCTGCGCTGAGATTGAAGGTAACGGGGATGCCCGCGTTCCCGGAGATGGCCGCTTGAAGAACCGTGCTGCCGCCGAAGCGGATGGTGTTCGCGTCACGGCGGACTTGATGAAGCAACTTCGCGAACTTCTGTAGGGGTCCCAGTAATGGCACGGGTGGTTGTAATTGGCGGCGGCATCGTCGGAATATCCTGTGCGCTGACATTGCAGTCGCAGGGCCACGAGGTCACCGTCGTAGAACCGGGTCCGGTTGGTGAGGGCGCGAGTTGGGCTTCCTGCGGTTGTATCGCAGTGGGTGAGATCGTGCCGTTGTCGCAGCCGGGGATGCTGATGAAAGTGCCGGGCTGGTTGCTGGATGCCGAGGCCCCGTTGACATTGCGCCCGGCCTCAGCGGTGAAATTGCTACCATGGTTTGCACGGTTTACGGCCAATGCGCGTCGCTCGAAAATGCGCGCAATCGCCTCCGATCTGGCAAGACTTACGTTTGCTGCAACAGCGGATTTCAAAGCTCAGCTTTTAGATGTAGGCCATCCTGAGCTTTTGGTCGAACGGCCGGTAATCAAGTTGTTTGACGACGACCATGACCTTGCGACCATGCGCCCAGCTTTTGAGTTGGCGCGTGAGTTGGGTTGCACGATTGATCAAGTCACAGGTCAGGAAGCGCATGAAATCGATCCTGCAATAGCATCTGATTTCAAACATGCAGCTTTACTTAGAGACTGGAGTTTTGTGACGGACCCTAAGGTATTGGTTGAAACGCTGACGCAGAGTTTTAGCAGCCGCGGCGGGGCTGTCGTGGCAGGAAGAGCAATCGGTTTTACGCAGGACGGACAACATGTGAAAAGCGTGAAGCTGAGCGATGGGCGATCGATCAGCGCAGATGATTTCGTCATCGCTGCGGGAACGCCGTCTAGAATCTTGGCCAAGACGCTGGGCGTTCAACTGAGGATGGAAGGGGTGATCGGATATTCGACTGCGTTGAAAGATAGCGGGGTCGAGCTCCGCCATACGGTGTTTTATGCCAAAGGCGGGTTTGGCATTACACCGTATCAGCAGGCGCTGGCAGTGGCCGGTACCGCAGAATTTGCCGACCTGAACGCGCAGCCGAATTGGAACCGAGCCGATGTGCTGGTCAGGCGTGCATGCCGCGTATTACCGGGTTTGAAGACCGATAGTGCGGAACGCCGGATGGGTCGCCGCCCGTTTACACCGGACACACGTCCGATCATTGGCCGCAGCAGGCGACTGGCTAACGTCGCCTTTGCGACGGGTCACGGACAGCTTGGCCTGACACTAGGCGCGACGACGGCGCGTATAATCGCAGATGTAATTGCTGGCAGATCACCGGACATCGATATAGAAGCCTTCAGCCCAGATCGGTTCTCGTCCTGAGCCAAAGCCCGCCCAGCTCTTTTTGAGCCACATGGGACGTCATCAGCAACGCGATCATCCAGCCAGTCACCACGGCACCTGCAGTGCCGAACCAGACACCAATTTCGTTAAAGCCGAGCAGGCCGACGAAAATCCAGACAAAAAAGGCGACGCCAAATCCTTGACGATATAGGCTGATCCACACGGTCCAGATCGGTCGCTTCAAGGCTTGCAATAGCGAGTTGATGGAAAAAAGCATCATGTAGATCGGTAGGATCAGACTATCGACACGTAGATAGCTAAGTCCGACGCGGATCACTTCGGGATCGTCGGTGAAAAAGCCCATCATAAGGCGGCCAAAAATCCACAATATGGGGGCTGCGATGGCGGTCATGATGAACCCGACTTTCCAGCAATAAAACAGTGCCTCGCGTACCCTTTCATAGTCGCGGGCACCGAAATTCTGGGACGCGATGGGCAGCAGTGCCCCCGTGACCCCCAGCACCGGCAAAAGCAAAATCTGCTCAAGCCGAATGGCAATGCCAAAGCCAGCGATTGCGTGCTCTCCAAAGATTTTCAGGGCGAACTGCATGACAAAACCTGACAGCAGCATCACGAAGAAAGATGTCGCTGTGGGAAGTACCTGAACCGAGATCTCCTTGAACTTCTGTAGGCGCGGAATGAAGTTTCGGGGGCGCATGCGCCTCATCCTGCGGCGTCTGAGGACCTGACGGATCAGAAACACCATCACACCGGTCTGGCTGATCACTGTCGATACAGCGAGGCCATCAAATCCGATGCCCGGGATCATGCCCGGAATGCCGTAGATCAAGAGGGGGTTCAGACCGATATTGGCAAAAAACGCCACCATGAGGGCGCGTTGCATCGATACCGCGTCACCATGTGCCTGAAGAATGCCATTGCAACCGAAGGCCAGTAGAAATCCGGGCAAGGCCAATAGGAGCCAGTGGAAATAACGTAAACCTGCATCGCGATAAGGTCCCGGTTCCGAAACCAGAGTTATCAGCGCAGGGCCGTACCAAAGACCAGCCGCCGCCAGAACACAGGCTGCAATGAAGCCATAGATCATTCCCTGTGCCGCAAACCGCCGCGCTGCTCGAGTGTCTCCAGCGCCTAATGCGTTGCCGACCAGCGCGCTCATCGCGGCACCCAACCCGACCCCGACCGAAATGGCAATGAAAAAGGCCTGAAACCCTAGTGCCAATCCAGCCTGCGCGCTGGTCGAGAGAAGGCCGGCGAAGAACATGTCGACAACGTTGTAGAGAGTGTTGAACAACATCCCGATTGCGCCCGGGATCGCCAGGGTTCGGAAATGGGTCGAGATTGGCCCGCGCGTCAGATCAATTTCAGTTGGGATGGCCATATCAACTGGCCACTACGGACGCTCGGCCTGAACGGTCAGGAAGACGAACTCGGGGGTCAGTACCTCTTCGAAGCCGTGATTCAGCTCTGCATCGACGCTGATGCTGTCTCCTGCTGAAAGAGTAAATCGGGCCTCGCCATAGCGATAGATGGCCTGCCCTTCGAGAACCTGCACAAACACGACGCCATGGCCGACATAAGTGGGCGGCTGCCCCTCGTCGCGCAACAACGTGACACGACGGGCCTGAAAGCGCAGGTCCTTCCGGGAATGCAGCGCAAGGTTGACGTATTCGTGCGAATGGCCGCCCGCCAGTCGCGTAGACTTTAGCCCTTCGCCATGGCGAACCAGCGTATAGTCGGTGTGGTCTGTCCGCGCTTCGCGAAACAGCGATACGATTGGTACCTCTAACGCTTCGGCAAGTGCAGCCAGCGTATCGATTGACGGAGAGACCAACCCGTTTTCGATACGGCTGACCATAGCAGCTGAGATACCAGACTGTTCTGCCAACCGACGGGCGGATTGCTTGCGGCTTTGGCGCAGCTCCCTGAGCGAGGCACCAATAGCGCGATCAATCTGTCTTCCCGGCGTGTCATCGTGCATGATTCAATCCGTCATTCCTCGGCGTAGTAGCCCACCACGTCCCCTTCCGTTGTGACACCCAGACCATTCAGCAATCGGTTGGCATAATTGAAATATCCGACGATCTGGTTGATCTCGAGAATCTCTCCGTCTTCCCAGCCGGCATCTTTCAATGCGCGAACTTCGGATTCCTCCATTGCACCCGGCGACAGGGTCAGCTTTTGCGCATAGATCAGCGCGGCCAACTGCGCACCTTCAAATGCATCCTGCGGCCGGTGGGCCTTTAACGCGGCCTCGATTGCGTCGGCGCGTGCGTCGTCACCGATCAGATGTCGGGCGTTTGCCCAGTGGTTGGCATAAGAATAGGGGCAGGTGTTCAACGTCGATACGTAAGAGCTGATGACTTCCTGAAACCACATGGGTATGGAATTGGCTTCATCATGCAGGCACGCGCGATACAGAATGACGTGACCTTTCATGGTGTTGGGACGCAGTGAATGCACACGCATCACGTTGTCCACGGTCCCGTGTGGTGTGCGCGCCAGATCCAGAGTCGCTCTCAGGTGCTCGTCGGCATCTTCGTCAGATATCATCCGAATCCAGGCGGACATTCACGTTTCCTCTCGTGTTTTCTGTTTCTATTTTCGCGGCGTGTGCCGTTCGGCTGAGTTTTTTATTGACGAATATTGCACATTAAGCAACCATATTGAACAGCGCGCAACGAATTTGAGGATTCTGAAGCTTTGCCAGATCTCTCCACTCTGCCTGAATCGCCGCGAATGACTTCGTGCGCATGCGTGCATGACCTCATGTTGCGATCGCACTACCACAGCGTCATAGATCAGCGGCGCCAGCTGATCCGCATCTTGACAGGTTCGGTATGACACAGCTCTCCCCCATGATCGAAGTGACCAATCTGGATAAGTTCTATGGGACTTTCCATGCGCTCAAGAACATCGATCTGACCGTTCATCAGGGCGAGAAGGTGGTAATCTGCGGCCCGTCCGGATCGGGAAAATCCACGCTGATCCGCTGTTTCAACGGGTTAGAGTGGCATAATTCCGGGCGTCTCGTGATCGATGGGATCGAAGTCTATGAAGGTGCCAAGGAAATCCGTGAACTGCGACAGGAAGTCGGCATGGTCTTCCAGCAGTTCAACTTGTTTCCGCACCTGACTGTGCTTGAAAACCTGATGATCGGACCGATGAAGGTGCGCAAGCTATCCAAGGCGCAGGCCGAGGAAACCGCGCGCAATTATCTTGATCGCGTTCATATTCCCGAGCAGGCCGATAAGTACCCGGCGCAATTGTCGGGGGGGCAGCAACAGCGCGTCGCGATCGCGCGGTCCTTATGCATGGAAACACGGATCATGCTGTTTGATGAACCGACATCCGCGCTTGATCCCGAAATGATCAATGAGGTGCTGGATGTGATGGTTGAACTGGCCGATACCGGCATGACCATGGTGGTTGTCACGCATGAGATGGGGTTTGCGCGCAAGGTCGCCGACACGATGGTCTTTATGGAGTCGGGGCAGATCGTTGAAATCTCGCCGCCCGATCAGTTCTTCACCAACCCGTCAAGCGAGCGCTGCCGTCTATTCCTGAACCAGATATTGGAACACTAACGTGACCGATCTGGGCATATCACAGGGACGCGGGCAAGCGCTGCCGAAGCCACCACTATACAAGCGGTTCTTTGGTTCGGTGTTAGTGTCCGTCGTGATCTATGCGGTTATTGTCGGGTTGATCGCCTACGGGTCATATGTTGGCGCGCAGGGTATGGGCTATAACTGGCAGTGGTATCGCGTGCCCCAATTCCTGTACCGCAACACCGAGATCGGGTTCGAGTGGGGCGAAATCCCCATCGGACTGGTTGCCACGATCAAGCTGTCAGTTACCTCGTTTCTGCTGGCCACAGCTATCGGGTTGCTGGTGGCGTTACTGCGCTTGTCCGGCTTGGTAGTTGGCACGGCTGTCGCGGTTGCCTACCTTGAACTGATCCGCAATATCCCGCTGCTGGTTCTGCTTTATCTTTTCTATTATGTCCTGGGTCCTATCTTTGGATTTGATCGATATACCGCCAGCATCTTGACCTTGGCGGTGTTTCATTCAGCCTTGATTTCAGAAATCCTGCGGGCGGGGATCAACGCCATCCCATCTGGTCAGTGGGAGGCGGCCAAGTCTATCGGTATGACCCCCTATCAGACCTACAGATATATAATTCTGCCGCAATCAGTTCGCTTTATGCTACCGCCCATGACGGGCGAGGTCGTTCATCTGATCAAATCCTCGGCCATTGTCAGCGTCATTGCCGTGGCCGAACTCACCACATTCGGGCGCAACATCATATCCGACACGTATATGAGTTTTGAAATCTGGTTCACTATCGCGCTGGTCTATCTGGTGGTGACCCTGATCCTGTCGATTGGCGTAAGCTATCTGGAGAAGAAATATGCCGTCGACCAATAACCACAAGAACTTAACCGGACAACAAGGAGAACCAAGATGAAGCTATCTCGCAGAATGCTCGGGGCGGCCCTGGGCGCGGTCGTGGCAACAGGCATGGCGACCTCAGGCTGGGCGCAAAGTGCGACTCAGGAACTGTCCCGCGAAAGTGTGATTGAAACGATCAAACAGGATGGAGTGATCCGGATTGGTCTGTCGCTGTTCGTGCCGTGGTCGATGCGCGACAAGAATGGTGATCTGATCGGGTTCGAACTGGATGTCGGTCGCAAGCTGGCCGAGGACATGGGTGTAGAGGTCGAGTTTGTACCGACCGCCTGGGATGGCATCATCCCGGCGCTCGTATCCGGCAATTTCGACGTGATCATCTCGGGCATGTCGGTGACTGCGCAGCGAAACTTGACGATCAACTTCACCGATCCCTACGCGTATTCGGGCCTGGCTATTATGGCTAACAAACAGTTGACCGATGGTATGTCTTTGGAAGATTTCAATAAACCTGAGGTCACCTTTGCCGCTCGTCGCGGTGCGACACCAGCTACAGTGATCGCGGAAAACTTCCCCAACGCGACGCTGCTGTTGTTTGATGAAGACGGTGCATCAACACAAGAAGTGCTAAACGGAAACGCGCATGCTTCGATGGCGGCTCAACCTACGCCGAACCGCGAGGCCGGTCGTCATCCGGAAACTCTGACCGTTCCGTTCGATAACCTCTATGATCCGCGTGGCGAAGCGTTCGGAGTACGCAAGGGCGATCCGGACGCCATGAATTTTTTCAACAATTGGATCGCTCAGAACTGGCGGTCGGGTTGGTTGGAAGAGCGTCACAACTATTGGTTCGCAACTGAAGAGTGGGCAGACCAGGTTGCCCAATAACCAATTAGCCGGGGGCGGTCAGCCGCCCTCGGGCCTGAAGCGGAGCGCCCAGGTGCCTGAATTTCTTAGAAAACTCAGATGGCCAGATTATCTGATCGTGGCGGTATTGATCGCCTTCTTCGGATATATCTGGCTGTCGATCGAGGGTACGCTGAACTATAAGTGGCGGTGGGAATTGATCCCCAGCTACATCGTCGGCTGGCATACTGGGCGAGAAGAGTATTTTGCCAATCTATTGCTGCAAGGCCTGGTGGCGACGGTTCGTATCAGCATCTATTCCGGCATTTTGGCGCTCATTCTGGGTACAATTCTGGGGATCGCGCGCTGTTCTGCCAACCTGACCATACGCATGCTGGCACGCACTTATCTTGAATTTCTGCGTAATGTGCCACCGGTTGTTGTTGTCTTTATTTTCTTTTTCTTCCTGTCGCAGCAACTGATCGACGCACTAAACCTTGAACGCTGGGCACGTGGAATTGCGCGGCAAGAAGACAACCAGATCTGGACATTTTTCTTTGGTGAGATGCGGCGCTTTCCGTCGCTTGTCTCAGGTGTCATCGTTCTGGCGCTGTTTGAAAGCGCATTTGTCGGCGAAATTGTCCGTGCCGGTATTCAATCGATCCCCAAAGGTCAGCGTGAAGCTGCACGCTCGATCGGGATGAGCCGTTTGCAAGAGCTTCGCTATGTCGTGCTGCCGCAGGCGATGAAAAAGGTCGTGCCGCCGCTGGCCAACCAGTTCATCTCACTAATCAAGGACAGCTCGATCTTGTCGCTGATCTCGGTTCAGGAACTGACCTACAAGACCGTCGAGTTGGTCGCTTCGTCCCGGATGATCTTTGAGGCATGGATCACAACGGCTGCATTCTATTTTGTCGTCTGCTTCGGCCTCAGCCGCATCTTTGCGCGGCTAGAGAAACGATCTGACAAGCGCTAGGTTCAGGTCACATTCGGACCTGAACCATTCCATCCTGAATCCGTGTCTCAAAAACCCGCATTGCTCGGTTCGCAGGCGCTGAAACGGGCTTGCCATCACGCACATCGAACGCGCCCTGGTGCAATGGGCATTCGATAACATGCCCATCGAAATAGCCGTCACACAGATCAGCCCCACCATGGTTGCACAATGCCAGCGAGGCATAGACACCACTGGGTGTATCATAAACTGCAATCAATCTCGGCCCGATCTGAACCCGCGTGACCCAGTTTTCTTCCAGCTTCGATGCCTCGATCACATCGCGCCAAGATTTGTCTGCCACCATCTCTCAGGCCTCGGCTTTGCGTTGCATGATCTGCCGCAGAATGTCGCGATGCGCAGCCAGATATCCACCTTTCTCGACGAAGATATGATCCTTTAACTTCTCATGCAGACGGGGCAGGGCGTGGAAGGGAACTGAGGCGACATAGTGATGTTCGGCATGATAGTTCATATTCCAGCATAAAAATGACATCGGCTTTGACACCAGATTGGTGCGCGTGTTTTCTGACATCTGCGCCACGGTGGGACGTCCGACATGCTCGGTCATTCGTATGAATCGCATCACCGGCTCACCCAGAAACAGGGGTATGATCCAATACCAGATCAATCCCCACCATCCGGTGAAGGCCATAGCCAGAAAGATCAAAGCGTAAATGGCCAGCATGCGGCGCGCGTCCCAATAGACCGACTGCTGCTCCTCTTTGGGAATGAAACTCAACTCGGCCTTGCTGAGCTTCCCAAAGGCATGTCGGAACAGCTCAGTGAACTTACCGCGCCAATAAGGCAGGGCTGACAGGTACAAAAAGTACTCGCCAAGGGATTTGGGCAGCGGGATCAGTTCGGGATCCTCTCCGTTCAGTTGCGTATATGTGTGATGATCACAATGTTCGTATCGGAAGAACCGATGCGGCAGAATGATGATCAGCCCGCAAATCTGACCAACCAGATCATTCAACCACCGGGTGCGAAACACGGTATAGTGCACACACTCATGCTGAAGCGAGAAATGATGCACCAAGACGACCCCTTGCAGAAACATCGCGGGCCAAATCAGCCAACTGTTCCAGGCTAGGGTGATCAATGTTGTCGTGCAGGCCAGCACCAAAACCCACATTGCAAGATGACGTAACCCGGGTGCGTTCGAGCGTTGCATAAATCCCTTGAGTTCTTCGCGCGTCAGTTTTCCTTCGGCCAGAGCCTGAGTCAGCGGCGTAACAATAGCTTTTGACATGTGATTTCCATGATTTTGCCGGAGCGGGGGTCTTGCCCTCTGCGCATATTCCGGCACCGGAGACGGGAGTGCTCCGCACCATAGGGCCAACTCGAACAGACCCTATTATCTAAGAGTATTTCCACAGCTCGTGATTCGATCAAGCCGCTATTGATCAGCCAACTGCACGCAGACCGATATCCGGATCGGGATGGGCGAACAGGGCGGCCGCGCAAGGGTGCCGATCCAGGATTGATTGACCGCAAGGCAGCCGTTCGGCATGGAATGTACCGCGGTCCCAATAAGTTACGCCATCGATTTCGATGGACGGATCAATAACGTTCCAGCTGATTTCACCGGGGGCGTACGCCCCGCAGGTGTGGAAATGCAGGATGCGTGGATTTCCGAAAGCGGAGCCGCCCCAGCGTTCATAGTTTTCGCGCATATCCCAGGGGTAGCCGCAGCCCGGATGGATACCTGCATGCCAAGAGTGCACGAAATTGCGATCAATTCCCAACTGATTGGCTACCCGGTCATAATGCGCCTCGGCCCGTGCGGCGTTGGCGGGATCGCCGTCAAAACGCTGCAGCCGCCCATTCTCCATCATCGCAAAGACGGGGCGGTCGAATTCGATGGTGTAGTCATCGTAATACTTCGACCCCGTTCCCGTCAGAAAACTGATCGCCACACGGCCCGAGAAACTGTGGGCAGGAACCGGAGTAAAGACTGACATCGGAAAGCGCAGGATCGAGGTGTCGCCCGAGGGTTGCAGGTTCATCACCGGCCGACCGCTTACATCAGTGCCCAACGGGCAGGTGATCCGCACCTCGCTGGCCGCGTCCAAGACCGCGTTGATATCGGCCTTAAGCTCCATGAACGCATCGTGGTGGCCGTTGGAGAAACCAGATCCCAGCATTTCTTTGGTTAAAGCGAAGCTAACGATGACTTTCTTACCCTGCGGCATGTCCGAGAACCGCAACTGATCCCCAAGTCGGGCCAGAAATAGAATGATGTCTGCCGCTTCGAACCGGGCAAGCAGATCGGGCGATAGTTGCGGATTGTCCGGATTGAAGCCCACATCAATCGTGTCGACCCCCAGCCCAAGTTGACGGGCCGCCTGACTGACAACATTTACGCTGTCGGCGTCGAAATATCCAAACTCTGCAGGTTCATAGGCAATCAGCAGCCTTTCACCCGCCGCCGCGCGGGCGCAATTGACCAGCAGATTGTAAGCGCCCCGCTCTGGCGTCATGTCGGACATCGACATCTCCTGATTACTTGACATTATCAACTTACGGCCTAGGGCCGCCGGCAATCCATTTGAAAGTGATAATGGCTGACATTAGGATGACTAATATGATCTTGAATCTGCCATACTCCGCGCTGCGAGCCTTTGAGGCAGTTGTACGCCATTCCGGCTTTTCACCCGCCGCCGAGGAACTGGGGGTCAGCCAAAGTGCCGTCAGCCAGCACGTCAGATCGCTCGAAGAATGGCTTGGGCGGGATTTGCTGGTGCGCGGTGCGCGGCAATCGCGACCTACCCGCGAAGGTGAGCAATTGGCGCAGGCAATCTCGGATGGGTTGGGGCGCATTTCAGATGTGTGTGCGCAACTTCGCGATCGAACGCGTGCGGACCGGACCATCGTGATTTCATGTTTGCCGGGGTTTGCATTCAACTGGCTGTTTCCAAGGCTTCTGCACTTTGATTTGGCCCACCCGGACCTGTCTATTTCGATCGCGACGGATACGGGATACTATCCGTTTTCCGGCGCAGATTCCGATATCGGCATTCGATATGGTCTTGGTGAATATCCCGGGTTTGAAGTGGATTTGCTTATGCGGGAAAGGCTGTTTCCCGTTTGCGCGCCCGCGCTGTTGCCTGAACTGAAGCGCATTGAAGATTTGTCACAGCACACACTGCTGGTAGATGAAAATCTGCACCATGGTACGTCCAGCCCAACATGGGAGTTCTGGGCGCGGCAAACCAATCTGACATTGCCGTCTGGAGTGCGCACGCGCCGATTGGGCCAATCAAACATGGTCATACAGGCAGCGATTGAGGGGCTGGGGGTGGCGCTTGGGCGCGAACCGCTGGTTATTGATGCGTTGTGCGATGGCCGTCTGGTGCGACCGTTTCAGCAACTGAACCAATCGCCACTTTCCTATTGGCTCGTCCGGCGCCCTGATAGCAAAGACAGCCAAAAAGTCAGCGAGTTCCTGAACTGGATCAAGGCCGAAGTTGCTTCGCAGCCCGATCTGCCCCCGTCGGTAATGCTGCCGAATTAGCTTGCCTTATATGTATCATTACAAATCCAGAATGGTGTATTGCACTGACGCTGCCATAATGGCGCTAAGCCAACTGATCAAATTGGAGAGCAAACCATGTACCTCAGAAATTGCTGGTATGTTGCCGCCTGGAGCAAGGATATCGGGCGTGAACTGAAGGCTGAGACATATCTGGGTGAGAACATTGTGCTCTATCGTCGGCAGGATGGGACGCCCGTTGCGCTTGAGAATGCCTGCCCGCATCGCAAGCTCCCGCTATCCGATGGCAATCTGAAAGGGGATCTGGTCGAATGCGGCTACCACGGGCTGACATTCGATTGTTCGGGCAAATGTACGGACAGCCCAACGCAGCGGGGGATGACGCCTCGGCGCGCGGTGGTGAAGTCTTATCCAGTTGTCGACCGCTATCGCCTGCTCTGGATCTGGATGGGCGATCCTGAACTGGCTGATCCGGACCTGATTTTCCCAATCGAAAACTTTGATGACACGAGCTGGGGCCTAACCGATGGCGGGGTGATGGATATCGATTGCCATTATCTTTGGGTTTGCGACAACCTGCTTGATCCCAGCCATGTGGCCTGGGTACATGTCTCGTCATTCGCCGGCGCGGGAACGGATGAAGAGCCTCTGGACGTCAAAAAGACAGATCGCGGCGTGATTGTCTCGCGCTGGATCGAAAACAAACCACCATCGCCTTACTATGCCAAACTGGTCTCGTTCGACGGCGATTGCGACCGCTTGCAGCATTACGAAATGTGCATGCCTGCAATCGGGTTGAATAAGTCCATCTATACCCCGGTTGGCACGGGTGGATATGACAAAGATCCTGTCGATGAGACATTCATCAACATCTCTTACAACTTCATGACGCCAATCAACGAGGATCAGACCAGGTATTTCTGGTTCCAGCATCGCAACTCTGATCCGGACAATGCCGAGGTTTCGAAATTCATGAATGATGGTGCGCGGATGGCGTTTCTTGAAGACAAAGATGTGCTGGAAAAAGTGCACAAGGGCATGAAAAACGCTCAGACACCGCATATTGATCTAGGTTTGGATGCCGGGGCAAAAACATACCGACGCGTGCTCGACCGAGCGATCGAGGCCGAGGCCGCTGTGCCAGAGGGTGCAATTCGGCAAGCCTGAAACCTGAACATGGGCCAGTTCCCGGCCCCTTATCTTAGGTGTTGCTATAGATGACAGGGAAGCGCCCACCGGCAAAGGGAGCACCCGGTTTCAGGTCGTCATCATGCAGCCATTCAGTAACGCTATCGCGCGGTTCATAGGTGGCACCTTCAACGGCAAAACGTACCGCATATCCACGCCTGCGACGGGTCGAGGTTCGGTTGCCCATCGCCGAATGCACAGTCATTCCATCGAAGGCCAGGGCATCGCCAGGTTCCATCTGTTCATAGTGGAATATGTCATATTTAGTGCGATCCGCCTCGAAATCGGGCATGTCGATATAGTCCGGGTTATCCTCTTCCAGATAGTGAAGAAACTTGCCAAGCTGGTCAGTTTTGAAAGGCCGGTATTTTGCGCCCCAAGCGTGCGAGCCACGGACAAATTCCAGCGCTCCATTGTCTGGGTCGACAGGATCAAGTGCGATCCACATTGTCATGATGGGACCGGCCACAGGCCAATAGGGCTGATCTGTATGCCAGCCGGTCTGGGTGCGTGTGCCAGGTTCTTTCACGAAAATTTGGTCATAGATCAACGAAGTCCAGGGGCTGCCCGCCACCTCGGCCACGCGCTTTCCAATATCTGAGTTCAGACAATAGTCCTGAAAGATACCCGGTTTTTCACGCATATTTTTATAGGCAAAATACCGGTCACCCTTTTTGACCTCTTCGTCCACGGCATCACGCAACTTGTTTAACCAATCGTCTGTGAGGATGTTTCTCAATAAAACGACGCCGTCGCGCGCATACGCTTGCTGAACAGTATCTGTATCCGGTGTGTTTATCATAGTTCTTCCATCCATAGCATCCGCCTCATTTCCCGTCGGGTTTGAATTCAGGCGCAAAGCGCCACGGTCTGCATGGAGTCAGAGAGAGGGTGAACTGCGGCAGTTTATGATGAAGCAGGGCCAGCGGGATCGGGCCGACCATTTGCCAGCAAGATTCCGATGAAACTGTTCAATTTTGAAGGTCATGCGCCATGGTAGCCCACCACCTTTGATTGCCCAAGCAGTTTTTGCGTAATGGTAAATATATTTATTGACGATATATTTTTTCTGATAAATATTGTGCTTGCTATGCAAAAATATTCGGCATTTTCACTCGCCCGTAACGCGATTTCTGGTCATAAGAACTGGTCCCGAGCCTGGCGGAGCCCGCCGCTCAAAGACCGGTACGAGGTGGTGGTGATCGGGGCAGGGGGTCACGGGCTGGCCACGGCTTACTATCTGGCCAAAGAGTTTGGCATAACCGACGTCGCCGTGCTGGAACGGGGCTGGTTGGGTGGCGGAAACATAGCGCGCAATACGGTTACGATTCGGTCAAATTACATGCGTGACGAGTCGATCCCGTTCTACGTCAAATCCGTCGAGATGTACGAAGGGCTGACGCATGAGTTGAACTTCAACATGATGCATTCCAAGCGCACCATGGTGGATGTGGTGCAGACCTGGCCCAAACTGCGAGAGTTGCGGCGACGGCAATTGGTCATGGACATCTATGGCTCGACATATGAACAAATCACCGCAGAAGAATTGCGCAAACGCATACCTGCGCTGACAGGCGGTGGGCCAGATGCGCGCCTGCCGATCATCTGCGGAATGGTCCACACGGACGCAGGTGTAAACCGTCATGATGCGGTGGCCTGGGGCTATGCCCGCGCGGCGGATGCGATGGGGGTGGAGATGCACCAACAGACCGCCGTGCAAGCATTGATCCGTGGCGCTGATGGGCGCATCGAAGGTGTCGAGACCAATCGCGGCACCGTGCGGGCGAAAAAGGTTGTGGTGGCCGTATCGGGCCATACCACGACGTTGACCGAGACAGCGGGGCTCAAGCTGCCATTGCGCACGATGAACCTGACGGCCTTTGTGTCCGAACCAGTGAAGCCCTTGGTGGATGTCATTGTAAATTGCCCGGACAGTGGGTTCTATTTCAGCCAGTCTGACAAGGGCGAGATGGTGATCGGCGGCGCTCCTGATATGGGGCAAAGCTTTCGTCGCGACATCAAGCAACATGTGTTCGAAGACACTGTGACCGCGATGCTGTCGCTTTTCCCGAGCTTCAAGAAACTCAAACTAATGCGCCAATGGGGTGGGCATCTTGATATTGCCCATGATGCCTCGCCCATCATGGATCAGACTGAGGTACCGGGGCTGTTCGTGACCGCTGGCTGGTGGGGCGGATACAAAGCCATTCCTGCGGGCGGACTGACGCTTGCGCATCTGGTCGCCAAAGGCGAGCCGCATCCGCTGATGGCCTCGTTCACTTTGGACCGCTTCCGCCATCTAGAATTTGTGATGGAAGCCGGCACCACAACGGCGAGATAGGAAGGGACAGGATCATGATGCTCATCCCCTGCCCATTCTGTGGCAAGCGCAATGAAAGCGAGTTCGTCTATGGCGGCCCGGTCGGAGCTGCTCGACCCGATACCAACGCCGTCAGCGATGCTGATTGGGTCGAATACCTGACCATAACGCCCAACCCGATGGGGCCTGTGCAAGAGCGGTGGTGGCACGCACGGGGCTGCGGCGAGTGGCTGACAATCTGGCGGGATACCGTGAAACATGACATTGTGGAGGTGCCCGATGGCTCAGATTAATCGCCGCGCAGTGGGTGGTCGTGTTGATCGAAGCCGCCCTCTGACGTTCCAGTTCAATGGGAAAACTTACGAAGGGTTCGAAGGGGACACTCTGGCCTCGGCCCTGCTGGCGAACGGAGTGCGAGTAACAGCCCGTAGTTTCAAGTACCACCGCCCACGCGGCATTGTCGGACACGGTCCCGAAGAGCCAGGAACGCTTGTGGAGCTGGAAGGCGAGGACGCCTCGGGCAACCGTCCTGCGACCACGGTTCCATTGCGCGAAGGGCTGAATGCACGCTCGGTCAATTGCTGGCCATCGCCCGAGTTTGATCTGGGCGGGATCAATCAATTGATTGGCCGTTTTATTCCTGCGGGCTTCTACTACAAAACTTTCAAATGGCCTAACTGGCATCTGTTTGAACCATACATCCGCAAGGCGGCGGGGCTGGCAGCAGCGCCTGCGCAACCGCCTTCATCGGGGCATTTCGAAGCGCGCTACGCTCATGCAGATGTCTTGATTGCAGGTGCGGGTCCCGCTGGCCTGCAAGCTGCACTTGAGGCTGGTCGAGCGGGCAAGCGTGTCTTCCTCGCAGACGAGGGAACCGAAGCGGGCGGCAGCCTCCTGAACCGCACCCTGACCATTGGCGGGCGTCCGGCGATGGATTGGGTGGGCGAAGCGGTTCAAGAACTAAGCCATATGGCAAACGTCACCCATCTTCAGAACGCGACCGTATGGGCCTATCGCGAACACAACCTACTGATCGTCAATGAACGCGAGCCGGATCAGGCCAGCATTCTAGAACGCAACTGGCGGGTCCGTGTTGCTGAGGTGGTGATCGCCACCGGGGCTACGGAACGGTCGATGGTGTTTGCCAATAATGACAGGCCGGGCGTCATGTTGGCCTCATCCGTGCAGGCCTATGTCAATCGTTGGGGCGTGACACCCGGTCAGAGTGTGGTTCTGTTCACCAACAACAACAGCGCTTACGCAGTGGCCGCCGATCTGGTCGCAGCTGAGGTAACGGTTAACGCGATCCTCGATAGCCGCGACACGGTTCCAAGGGAAGCTCTTGATCTGGTGTCGGGGATAACCGTCCATGCCGGAACAGTAGCCGCCGATATCCGAGGGTACAAAAGCATCCGTGCTGTCAAGGCCGTTCCCAAGTCCGGGGGCGCAGGCACCTGGATCGACTGCGACTTGCTGGCTCATTCCGGCGGTTGGAATCCGACGGTGCACCTGTGGTCTCAGTCCCGCAGCACACTTCGGTTTGATGAAGAACTCGCTGCGTTTTTGCCCGATCAACCGATTCAATCCTGTCGGGCCGTCGGCGCGGCGGCGGGGGATCTCACACTGGATCGGATCATCGATGACGGTTCAGAGCTGCCTTATTCGATTGAACCGCTATGGCGCGTAGATGTGCCAGGGCAACGCGGAAAGGCATTCCTGGATATTCAGAACGATGTTGCGGTCAGCGATGTGCATCTGGCGCTGCGTGAAGGATATGACAACGTGGAACATGTCAAACGCTACACCACTGGCGGGATGGGCGTAGATCAGGGCAAGACGGGCAATATCAACATTATTGGCACCGTTGCTTTGCAAAAGGGCGTTCCATTGCAAGATGTTGGCACGACGACATTCCGCTCTCCCTACACGCCGGTCTCATTCGGTGCGATTGGGGGGCTGCGTGAGGACTCGGTGTTGTTCCCCTACCGGCACACGCCGGTGACCCAATGGAACAAGGATTATGGCGCAGTGATGTATGAGGCTGGTGCCCGATGGCGCCGTCCGGGGTTTTTTCCCAAACCCGGTGAGGGCCTGCAAGAGGCGGTGAACCGGGAATGCCGCGCGGTGCGTGAAGGCGTTGGCGTATACGACGGTTCGCCGCTCGGCACGTTCGAGCTTAAAGGGCGCGATGTTCCGCGCTTTCTGGATTTTCTGTATTCGAACATCATGTCCAGCCTGAAGCCCGACGATGGTCGCTATGGTCTTATGTTGTCGGATGACGGTCTGATCATAGATGACGGGGTGGCCTTTCGGCTGGATCAGCACCGCTGGATGATCTCGACCTCAACGGGCCATGCAGACGCCGTCAACCAGCACATGGAAAAGCTGCTTCAGACCGAGTTTCCTGACTGGCAAGTCATGATCACAACTGTGACAAGCCAGTGGAACAACGCCACCATTTGTGGACCCCGCGCGCGCGATGTCATGCTCGCGCTGTGTACGGATATCGATCTGTCGCCCGAGGCATTCCCCTTCATGTCGTTCCGGGACGGTACGGTTGCGGGGTTCCCTGCGCGGGTTGTGCGCGTCAGTTTCACCGGTGAGCTATCCTTTGAGGTCAACGTTGCCCCACGCCACATGGCCGCCTTGTGGGACAAGGTGATGGAGGCTGGTGCAGCCTTTGGTATCCTGCCTGTAGGATCGGAATCCAGCCATGTCTTGCGTGTGGAAAAAGGCTTTCTTTCGCTGGGGCACGAGGTCGACGGTACCGTGGACGCCTATGACCTGGGCATGGGCTGGGCAATGTCGAAGAAAAAGCCCGACTACCTAGGCAAGCGCTCGGTCCACTTGCGCCGTGAAGCGGTAGGGGAACGCCGGGAATTGGTCGGCATCTTGCCCGAAGACCCTGACAAGCAAGTGCCCGAAGGCGCGCCACTGACCCCTGAAGGTCGCAAAGAAGCGACCGAAGGATTGGTTACCGCCTGCGTCTGGAGCGTCGTCAACAATCGCTGGGTTGGCCTGGCGTTGCTGAAGAACGGGCAGGAGCGACACGGGCAAACCGCGCATGTTCGGCTGAAAGACGAGGTGATCCCGGTGACCATCACAAAGCCTGTATTCCATGACCCAGAGGGTCAGCGCCTGAGGTCCTGAGATGAGCTACGACGTCAAGATCGAACGCCAAACCCTGAATGCGCTGTTTGACCTCAAAGGGGATCCCGAGGTCGTTCAAAATTGGGCCGAATTTTCTCTGCCAAGCCGCCCCAACACGAGGGCGATGCAGGAAGCGTTTGAGGTATATCACATTGGACGCAATCACTGGATTGTACGTGCTTCGCTGGAACTGGAAGAGGCACTGGAAGCACAGCTCAAACCAACGGATTGCCCTGCGGACATCAGTATAGTGCGGATATCGGACACCCTTACCTTCTTTAGTGTCGCCGGACCCCAAGCCGCTGAAGTGATGGCTATTGCCTGCCCGCTTGATCTGCATGTCACTGCTTTTGATGAAGACGCAGTAACCTATTCCGAGTTGTTTGGCCTAAAAGCACTTGTGATGCGCTACGAGGGCGGTTTTGAGTTTGCGGTTGAACAGAGTTTTGGCGACATGGTTCAGGATTATCTGACCCGAGCAACTGCCTGACGCAATTCGAAGCAGGGGCGGTTTACGCCTTATGGCTATTCATTATCTCGGCGGTCTATATGCGTATCGTCTGGGAACAGGGTTCAGATAAGGACCTATCGGATTTATCGAAAGTCATTGGCTGGCACAAAATCCTTTGTGAAGTGTTGCTTTTAGACGGGACATCGCGCCACAGGTGCAAGGCTTGCAAGTTCTGATCATTTAGTATACCGCCGCATACAATTAGGATCCTCGGGCGTTCATAACGTCTTTGAGCCCCTGCTAATCGAGCCACATATACCGGAACGAGCCATGAGCCTTTACACCAACTACCTCGACGAAATTGAAGCCCGCAAAGCGCAGGGTCTGCATCCGAAACCGATTGATGACGGCGCGCTTGTCAAAGAGCTTGTTAAACAGATCAAGGACGTCGATCATGCGCATCGTGCGGATTCTCTAAACTATTTCATCTATAATACGCTGCCCGGCACGACCAGCGCCGCTGGCGAGAAGGCGCGTTTTTTGAAAGAGATCATTCTGGGCGAAGCGCTGGTTGACGAAATTTCAGTACCCTTTGCCTTTGAACTGTTGTCGCACATGAAAGGCGGTCCTTCGGTTGAGGTTCTTCTTGATCTGGCTTTGGGTGGTGATCCCGAGATCGCAGGGCAGGCGGCCGAAGTGCTGAAAACACAGGTCTTCCTATATGAGGCTGATACGGATCGTTTGAAGGAGGCGTTTTCTGCCGGAAATCCGGTCGCGCGCGACATTCTTGAAAGCTATGCGCGGGCCGAGTTCTTCACCAAGCTGCCCGATATCGAGGAAGAGATCAAAATTGTCACGTATATCGCTGCCGAGGGCGATATTTCGACTGACTTGCTGTCGCCGGGCAACCAGGCACACTCGCGCTCGGATCGGGAGCTGCATGGCAAGTGCCTAATCTCGCAGCAAGCGCAAGACGAGATTCAAGAATTACAGCGCCAGCACCCAGATAAACGCGTAATGCTGATTGCTGAGAAAGGGACAATGGGAGTTGGCTCGTCCCGGATGTCGGGCGTCAACAACGTGGCGCTTTGGACCGGTAAGCAGGCCAGCCCATATGTGCCATTCGTAAACATTGCCCCGATCGTGGCCGGCACGAACGGTATCTCTCCGATCTTTCTGACCACCGTTGGTGTGACGGGCGGGATTGGTATCGACCTGAAAAACTGGGTCAAGAAAGTCGATTCCGAGGGGAATCCGATCCTCAACAATGACGACAGCCCTATCCTGGAGCAAAAGTACTCGGTCGAAACCGGGACAGTGCTCACAATCAATACGAAAGACAAAAAGCTTTATGACGCCGATGGCGCCAAAGAGCTTGTTGATATTGCCTCGTCCTTCACTCCGCAAAAGCAGGAGTTCATGAAGGCCGGCGGATCCTACGCCATCGTGTTCGGCAAGAAGTTGCAAACATTTGCAGCACAGACACTGGGAGTCGAGCTGAAGTCGGCATTTGCGCCTTCGAAAGAGATCAGCCGAGATGGACAGGGCCTGACCGCGGTCGAAAAGATCTTTAACCGCAACGCTTTGGGAGTAGTGGAAGGCACGGTCTTGCACGCCGGGTCGGACGTACGGGTCAAGGTCAACATCGTAGGATCGCAGGACACCACTGGCCTGATGACCTCGCAAGAGCTTGAGGCGATGGCGGCGACCGTGATTTCTCCAACCGTCGATGGTGCGTATCAGTCCGGTTGCCACACCGCCTCGGTCTGGGACAAGAAGGCGCAAGCCAACATCCCCAAACTGATGGCGTTTATGAACAATTTCGGCCTGATCACAGGGCGCGATCCCAAGGGTGAATATCACTCGATGACCGACGTGATTCACAAGGTTCTGAACGATATCACCGTGGATGATCGCGCCATCATCATTGGGGGCGACTCGCACACGCGCATGTCCAAAGGTGTGGCTTTCGGGGCGGATTCGGGCACCGTTGCCTTGGCACTGGCCACGGGCGAAGCAACCATGCCCATTCCGGAATCCGTGAAGGTGACGTTCAAAGGCAAAATGGCCGATCACATGGATTTCCGCGACGTGGTCCACGCGACACAGGCGCAGATGCTGAAGGCTTTCGGCGATAACGTGTTCCAAGGGCGTATTATCGAAGTTCATATCGGAACCCTGCTGGCGGATCAGGCTTTTACCTTCACCGACTGGACGGCCGAGATGAAGGCGAAGGCTTCGATCTGTATTTCCGAAGACGAGACCCTGATCGAGTCACTGGAAATCGCCAAAGGTCGGATTCAGATCATGATCGACAAGGGCATGGAGAATGAGGCGCGGATCCTGCAAGGCCTGATCGACAAAGCCGACGCACGTATAGCCGAGATCAGATCCGGCGCAGTTCCAGCCCTGAGGCCGGATGAAAATGCCGCGTATTTTGCCGAGCTGGTCGTTGATCTGGACGAGATCAACGAGCCCATGATCGCCGACCCTGATGTGAACAACGCGGATGTCTCCAAGCGTTATACGCACGATACGATCCGGCCTGTTTCCTACTACAAAGGGGAAAAGAAAGTGGATCTGGGATTTGTCGGGTCTTGCATGGTCCACAAGGGTGATCTGATCATCGTGTCGCAGATGCTTAAGAACCTTGAGAAGAAGGAGGGCAAGATTGAATTCAAAGCCCCTCTGGTCGTCGCGGCACCAACCTACAACATCGTTGATGAGTTAAAGGAAGAAGGTGAGTGGAGCATTCTTCAGGAATATTCCGGTTTCGAATTCGACGATCTTTTCCCCAAGACATCAGCGCGAACCGAATACGAAAATACGCTGTATCTTGAGCGTCCGGGCTGCAACCTTTGCATGGGTAATCAGGAAAAGGCTGAGAAAGGTGATACTGTTCTGGCGACATCTACTCGCTTGTTCCAAGGGCGTGTTGTCGAGGACTCGGAAGATAAGAAAGGTGAATCCCTTCTGGCTTCCACACCGGTAGTTGTACTGTCTGCCATCCTCGGGCGAACTCCGAAAATCGAGGAATACAAGGCCGCTGTCGAAGGGATCGACCTGACCCGCTTTGCACCTCCGGTCGCCAAGCCCGCAAATTCCAATTCGGCACATTTCTGATTGGAAAAGGCCGGTCGCCGCTCAGGCGCACCGGCCTTATGCTGTCTAATAGAATCCATTCTGAATCGATAAGTCTAGCAATGCTTGTATTGCGGAATGAGATTTAGCCATTTCAGTAGGGTCATGATCCCCAACCAATAGAGACGGTTTCCGCGAGAGCGATGTCTGCGAGAAAGACCTTTGGGCAGCCTTCATAGCGCGTTGCGCCGCGTCTACAGCCCTTGAGCCTGCCGAACATGATTTCAACGCGGTTTTGCCGCTTGCATCTGCGTTTGTCGTATTTGAAGTTGTACTTTGTTGCTTTCGGCCTGGAATGCCAGCGCGTACCCCCTTGTCTTGTGAAGACTCCCTGAACTGGTTTGCATCAGAGCCGCGATCTGCGAGGTGAGTCCAAGCAGAAATCAACGATCTTGACTGACATTGGGGTTGACGCAAAGGGATTCATACTCGCGACGATCCATAGAGCTAAAAATACGGGTTCGCTAGAAACGTTGACAAGCATTGTGGATGGTCTGGAGGCGGTTGCGAAACAAAATCCGGTTGTCTTGCCATTTCATCAACGTACTGCCGCAAGGATAAATGGAATCGGTCGTAAATTCGAATATGTCTAAACGATAAACCCAGTCGGGTACTTGGATATGGTCGCTCTAGAAAGCAATGCGGTGCTGGTTTCTACGGGCTCTGGCGGAATGCAGAAAGAAGCGTATCTCTACGGCGTCCCATGCGTCACTATTAGAACGGAAACAGGGTCGATTGAGCTTGATGAAAGCGGCTGGAATCGTGTCGATTCGCCCATGGAAGGGAATATCGAAGGTGGAACCGTCAGTGCGATAGGGACTACCGGAAATCAGGTGGAAATCTATGGTGATGGAACCGCATCACAACAAATCGCACAGATATTGGCCGCGCGAGCTTAAATACCGTCTTAAATACCGTCATAGAGCGCCGCCAACTTCTTGGCTTGCGCGGGCCAGCTGTAGGACTCCCAAAGCTTCATTCTGTTGTCGGCGCTCAACGTAAAGCGTTCAGGATGATCAAGGACATCCCGAATAGCTTCAGCAATGCTCTGGGGGTCGGTTTCATCCATTGCTCGCCCCAAACCGAGCGATTCTGTAAAACGGCGCATGTCGGGAAGATCGGAGACGCAGATCGGCAATCCTGCAAACGCGGCTTCGAACAGCTTATTGGGCATTGCAAACCGATAGCTTAATGACGCATCTTGAATCGGAATGACGGCAACATCTGCGGTACTAATCGCTATGGGTACATCTGGAGCAGCCACTGGTGGAAGCAAGGTAACGCGATCATCCACTCCTAAGTCATGAGCAACACTCATGAACCACTTGTCGTTTCTATGGTTTCGTGGCCCCATCGTAGCTAACTTGACCTCAGGAAGTTGAACCAGAGCCTCAAGGACTTTATCTAGCCCACGATGTGACGTTTGAATGCCGCCAGTAAAAATAATCAAGGGCGACCCGTCAGCAACGTTTGCCTGAGCACGGATTGAAAGCTGATCCAACTCCTGTTTATTACGACTCTCCATGTAATCGACATCTATCTCTGGAGCATTGAGGATAAGTGTCGGACTATCTTTGAAGCGTTTGGCATACAAATCTGCGATGGACGACGATACGGTGATCATATAGTCGACGAAGGGGAGGCAATCGTCTTCTAGGCTTTCGGCGAAGTTCGATCCATTCGACGGGTTCTTTGTAGCGCGCGCGGGCTCATACTCATGGGCGTCATAAACAAGTTTTGCGTTGAACTGCCTGGCAAGTACGACGCCTGCAGGGAGACAATATATATCATGAGCGTGGATGACGTCAGGGACCTCATCAAATTTAAGGTGGCAAAGGTTTTCTGCGTAAATCAATGATTCCAACTGATAGAGTTTAAAGAAATTTTCTCTGACTTTTCGGGCCATCAACATAAATGACTTGAGGTTTTTCGGGCCTTTTCCAAATCCAAGTCCAAGCCGTGTTTTCCAAAGCAGCCGCTTGTGTACGAGTTTTCTAGCCCGCCTTTCATCACCGCCGAAGTTTTTGTAGTACATAGGGTCAAGCTTTTGGACGTCTTCGTCCGTCAGAAAAGTCTTCAACCAGGTTTTCAAAGAATTCAGCTGAATAGCGGATTCGACATACGGTACGACACGTTGCTCGACTTGAGCGGACGTGCCCTCCATAAACGAGAAACGTTCAAGCAAATTTTCAGTGATGTTCTCACAAGACTGCCAGTTGAATCGAGTGATCCGAATGCCATCGATGCTGTCTTCTTGCGGCAAGCCCCCTGGCCAGTCGCAGAAGATATGTACGTTATGGCCCGCTGCTTGAAGCGCGCGCGCTTCTTTAAGAACGCGCGCATCCGCCGTTATCTCGTGGTAGGTAAGACAGAATACGGTTTTTTTAAATTTTGCGCGGGTGTCTGACATCGGTCGAAGATCAATCTAGCTTTGACAATTCCGAACCGCTCTAACAGAGGTTGATCGGGGTTTCCAGCGTCATTGGCGATGCTTGAAATGCCTTCCTCTCTTGACTTCCCAAAGAAATTCTTGGAAGCGCTGTAGCACAATTTGAGCACTTGGGACGCACCGAATGAGCAACTTTGCATTGATAGGAACCGCAGGATACATCGCGCCGCGCCACATGAAGGCGATAACGGATACCGGAAACACGTTGTTGGCTGCTCTGGACACAAGCGACTCCGTTGGGATTATCGATAGCCACTTCCCCGATGCACATTTTTTCACAGAGTTCGAGCGTTTTGATCGCTATGTTGACATGTTACGTCGCAGCGAAGCGGGCAAAATTGACTATGTCTCGATCTGCTCGCCGAATTACCTCCATGACAGCCACATGCGGTTTGCATTGCGTTCTGGCGCCGATGCGATCTGTGAGAAGCCGCTGGTGTTGAACCCAGAGGATATCGATGGCCTGGAAGCGATTGAGCAAGCGACTGGACAGACCGTAAACACGATCCTGCAGTTGCGCGTACATCCCTCGATCATTGCTCTGAGGGACAAGATTCGAAACAGCCCCAAGGATACCAAGTACGAGGTCGATCTGACTTACATCACTTCCCGTGGACGTTGGTATCTGGAGAGCTGGAAGGGGGATGTCCGCAAATCTGGCGGTATTGCCACCAACATCGGCGTGCATTTCTTTGACATGCTGCACTTCCTCTTCGGAGATCTTCAGGCGAACCATGTGCATCTCAATGCCCCGACCAAGGCCGCGGGCTATCTTGAGTTTGAACACGCCCGGTGCCGTTGGTTCTTGTCGCTGGACGTAAATGACGTTCCGGCAGAGGCGCGAGAAACCGGAGCCAGAACCTATCGCTCCATCACTATTGATGGGGAAGAGATCGAATTCTCGGGCGGATTTGCCAACTTGCACACGCGAAGCTACGAAGAGATTCTGAACGGGAACGGGTTTGGATTGAATGAAAACCGGCCTGCAATTGCGATGGTCAGCCATATCCGCAATGCCTCGATCGAAGCAAGCAAAGGTGAGCAGCATCCGAAGCTGATGAGCAGCACGGTACTCTGATCAAACGGATCGTCTGCACGTTATCCCACCACCCATGACGTTTTGGGCACTGGGCAATACAGGGAAACGGTCCGCCCAGTTATTAGTACTGCGGTAATTCGTGCCAAACAGACCCGTTGTATTAAGTCTTTGCCGACGAATAAACATGGTCGAGCGGTGCCGGATTATGTATGGGAAACTGCAGAGGTACAGCTTGCAGAAATTCCTCAAGAACCAATAGGGCGTTTTAGCGATGCAATTTATTGACCTGGCGGAACAACAGAAACGTATCAAGGATCAGCTTGATGCTGGCATTGCCAATGTGTTGGCGCATGGAAAGTACATTCTTGGCCCAGAAGTGGCTGAACTAGAGGCACGGCTGACTGCCTTTACGGGAGCTAAACATTGCATCACCTGCGCGAATGGAACGGATGCATTGCAAATTGCTTTGATGGCGCTTGAAGTCGGGCCGGGGGATGAGGTCATCACGCCCGGATTTTCATATATCGCCACGGCTGAAGCCGTCAGATTGCTGGGCGCAAAGCCGGTTTATGTCGATATCGACCAGACTAGTTATAACCTTGATCCCAACAAGCTTGACGCTGCGATCACACCCCGGACAAAGGCAATTATACCGGTGTCGCTGTATGGCCAACCTGCTGATTTCGAACGAATTAACGAGGTAGCTGTGGCAAACGGCTTACCTGTCATCGAGGATGCTGCTCAGAGCTTTGGCGGATCTTTGCGTGGCAAACGGTCAGGAAACCTGTCAACGATTTCCTGCACCAGCTTTTTCCCATCGAAACCCCTTGGCTGCTACGGCGATGGTGGTGCTATCTTCACCTCGGACGATGATCTGAGCATCATTCTTCGCCAGATTGCCCGGCACGGGCAGGACCGGCGTTATCACCATATCAGGGTTGGCGTTAACAGCCGCCTGGACACGTTGCAGGCTGCGATCCTGCTGTGCAAGCTGGATATTTTCGAGGATGAACTGGTCCTGCGAGACACCGTCGCGGACCGTTACAAAGTGCTACTGAAGGAAACCAATATCGCCGCTCCGACGCTGATGGAGGGGGCGACCAGCGCCTGGGCGCAGTACACGATACGCGTGGACAATCGTGAGGATGTGCAAGCTAAGCTCAAAGACGCCGGGGTTCCGACCGCTGTGCATTATCCACTGCCGTTGAACAAGCAACCAGCTGTTTCTGACCCAAATGCCGATTTGCCTGTTGGCGATCAGGCCGCCGCAACAGTGATTAGCCTGCCGATGCACCCGTATCTGCAGGAGAATTCGCAAGAGCAGATAATCGAGGCACTGAAAAAAGCGATCTGATCGCGCTGACGGTTTAATCGGTGCTGGGGCCGGCGAATTCAGGTTTAGGCAGGTTCGCAGGTTCTATTTACCGTAATATGCGCGATACCAGTCCACGAAGGCCTGTATGCCGTCCCTGATTTCGGTTTTTGGGCGATAACCGGTCAGGCGATGCAGCAGATCGGCATTGGCCCAAGTTGCAGGCACATCGCCCAACTGCATCTCCATATAGTTTCGGATCGCGGGTTTGCCGAGGCTTTCTTCGATGGCGCCGATGAAATCCAACAAACGCACTTTGTCTGAATTTCCAATGTTCACTATGCGATAGGGAGCGACCGGGCTCAGGCTGTCACCTTCGGCGATGTCTTCGGGGGCTTTGGGGCGAACAGGCACAACGTCGATCAGCAGAGAGATTGCGCGCACCAGGTCATCCACATAGGTGAAATCACGATACATGTCGCCGTGGTTGTAGATGTCTATCGGGCGGTCGTTGAGGATCGCGTCCGTGAATTTGAAGAACGCAAGGTCCGGGCGCCCCCAAGGACCGTAGACTGTGAAGAAGCGGAACATTGTCGTCGGAATATTCCAAAGATGGGCATAGGAGTGTCCCATCGCTTCATTTGCCTTTTTGGTGGCTGCGTACATAGTGAGTTGATGATCTGCTTTTTCGCACTCGTCGAAGGGCATGTCAGGATTTGCCCCGTAGATCGACGAAGTCGAAGCCATCAGCAGATGCCGCACTTTGTGCCGCCGCGCAGCTTCCATAACGTTGAACGTCCCGACAACATTGCTTTCGACATAGGCGCGCGGGTTTTCCAGGCTATACCGGACGCCAGCTTGCGCTGCGAGATGGATGATCACGTCCGGTTCAAAAGCATCAGCGATCTGGTCGAACTTGGCGGTATCTTCCAGCATCCCTTCATCGCACGAAAAATTTGGGTTCTCCAGCAACAGCGCATGTCGGCTCTGTTTGAGGCGGACATCGTAATAATCAGTCATCCCGTCAAAGCCATGAACCCGGCAACCGTTCTCAAGCAAAAGTTTGGCAAGATGGAACCCGATAAATCCGGCAGTACCTGTGATCAGAACCTTTTGCATGAGGTATTTCCTTGTTTCGGGGCATCGCGCGTGCGTTCGAAGGCACATATGACGCCAAGAGCCGAAGGGCTCAAGCGGTCATTTCTTGGCTGAGCGAGCATGCATCACTGGTGGTGTGCATTGCAATCTTCAACAAGCCTTCAACCGGGCCAAGGAAGCGAGTAGGTTTTGACATTCGTAAAGAACCTCATGGCCTCGATGACCCCTTCTTTGACACCATTGCCCGAATCCTTGATGCCCCCAAAGGGGGACATTTCGATACGGTATCCGGGTTGTTCCCAGATATTGCAGGTGCCCACGTTCAGCCCATTGATATAGGCAATTGCGCGGTTCAGGTCATTGGTACATACCCCCGACGACAGGCCGTACACAGTAGAGTTCGAGATGCGCATGACCTCGTCATCGTCGTCGGGCACGCGAATGATGGGAATAATGGGGCCGAAAGTTTCCTCCATCACTAACGCAGAGTCGTGGGGAACGTCGTCGACCACGATCGGCGGCAGCAGCGCGCCCTGACGTCCAGGGTGGTAAAGGACTTCTGCTCCCGCTTTCTGGGCCAAGTGAACACGATCTTCGAAAAGCTTGGCCGCTTCCTCGTGGATCACGCAACCCAGCTCGGTCTCTGGATCCTGCGGATCTCCGAACCTGATTTTTTTGGCCTTCTCCAGCACCAAAGGCACGAAGGTGTCCGCGACACTCTCTTGCACCAGAATTCGCTTGATCGCAGTGCAGCGCTGTCCCGAATTGCCGGTGGCCCCGGCTACGGCGATCGTTGCGGCCCTGTCTAGATCGGCATTGTTGAGGTCATTCAGAACAATCAGTGGATCATTACCGCCCAACTCCAGCGCCTGACGTTTGTAAACCGCCTTCTCTGCGATCATCTTGCCCACGCGAACACTACCGGTGAAGGTTATGATGTCGATGTTTTCATTGGTGATCATCTCATTCCCAATGTCCTGTGGCCAGCCAGTGACCACCTGAAACATCTCAGGTGGCAGGCCTGCCTCATAAAGAATATCGGCCAGCGACAGGCAGGTCAGAGGCGTCAACTCGGTCGGTTTGCAGACCATGCTGTTATTGGTGGCGATCGACGGAGCAACCTTGTGGCTGACCATGTTGAGTGGATGGTTGAACGGAGTGATCGCGCTGATCGCGGTCACAGGCTCGCGCATCGTGAAAATCTTGCGGGCTTTACCATTTTGGGTCAGATCGCACGCAAAGATTTCGCCATCATCCTTCAGTGCCTCGGCCGCCGCAAATTGAAAGACATCCTGCGCGCGCTTGGTCTCGTAGATCGCGTGTTGATGGCAGATGCCAAGCTCAAGCACCAGCCATTTGCTGAGGTAATCGCGACGTTCACCAATCAGCTCTCCAGCCCGTTGCAGGATTTGGCTGCGTTCATAGCGGGTCAGTTCGGGCTTGTAGTGGGCCGCAATTTCGAAGGCGCGGCGCGCGTGTTCAGCCTGCCCTGCGGGCACATGGCCCACGACCTCATTGGTATAGGGGTAGTGAACCGGGATGGTCTCAGCGGTAAAGATGATCTCGCCACCAATTCGCATCCCTTCATTACGGATTTCGGTGACTGCCATGGCAAGAACCATCCAATGAAATCGGACCGCGTACCGGTCTATTACTCTGAAAACACATCAAACGCCTTCAACGCCTTGGCGCTGTAGGCGTAAGACGGGCCGCCGCCCATATAGGTGGCCATTGCCAGCGCTTCGCACAGCTCTTCGCGGGTCGCACCCAGCCGCACCAATGAGCGGACATGAAAACCGATGCAGCTGTCGCAGCGCGTCGCGATGGCAATCCCCAACGCCATGAATTCCTTTGTCTTTTCACTCAGCGCACCATCTGTTTTGGCCGCCTTACCCATGATGCCGAAACCACGCACGGTTTCGGGCACTTCTTTCGAGAATGCACCAATATTGGCCTCGGTCTCGGCCATGAAGTCTTTCCAGTCCATCTTATGCTCCTTATCCGCGCTCATCTGCGCCCATCCGGCGCTCGAGCCAACGCACACCGGCGCTGATGATCAGTACCAGCACCAGATACTCGAAGATCAACAAGGTATAGATCTCAAGCGGGCGGTATTCCGTCACTACCAGCTCATTCGCACGGCGTGTCAGTTCTTGCATGCCGATGACGCTGGCGAATGCGCTCATCTTCACGATGTAGATGAACTGGTTGGCCAGCGGCGGCAGAATGCGCCGGATCGCTTGCGGCAGGATCACATAGCGCATGGTCTGAAAATAGTTCAGGCCAATCGTCTGCGCCGCCTCGCTTTGCCCTTTTGCGATAGATTGTATACCGGCACGGTAGATCTCGGCGGTAAAGGCGCTGTCCGATATCGCAAGGGTGATAATTGCGCCCCAGAAGGGATCGATTGGGATGTCCATACCCATCGACTGAAAGACAATCGGCAACCCGTAGAACACCCAAAACAGCATAGGCAACAGAGGGATCGAGCGGACAAATTCGACATATACGCGGTTTACCAGCCGCCAGCCGCGCTTTTCCGACAGACCCGGCAGGGCAACCAGCAATCCAATGACAATCGACAAAATCGCCGCAATCAGCGAAATCTGAATGGTTGCACCCATGCCCGAAATCAGGAATTTTACATTGGTCCAGCCTGAAGCCGTGGTTGGATCGATGACGTACCAACCCCAGGTCTGTGAGGACGAACAGCCCGTGATCAGCATGAAAAGGGGAAGGAAGAGAAGTGTTTTTTTCATCGGACCCAACTCAATGCTGCAGAATTTGGCTCAGGAATTTCTGACACCGCTCAGACTTTGGATTGGTGAAGAAATGCTCGGGCTTACCTTGTTCGACAATCTCGCCTGCATCCATGAACACCATGTTGTCGGCCACTTTTCGGGCAAATCCCATCTCATGGGTCACCACAACCATGGTCATGCCTTCCTCGGCAAGTTCAACCATCACGTCGAGCACCTCGGAGATCATCTCAGGGTCGAGCGCTGAGGTGGGTTCGTCGAACAAAAGGACCCTGGGCTCCATGCAAAGCGAACGGGCAATTGCCACTCGCTGCTGCTGTCCACCCGAAAGCTGTATCGGGCGCTTGTCGGCCTGATCGGGTATATGAACACGTTCGAGGTAATGGCGCGCTTTGTCTTCGGCTTCTTTTCGGCTCAACCCGCGGGCCTTGATGGGGCCAAGGGTCAGGTTTTCCAGCACTGTTAGATGCGGGAACAGATTGAATTGCTGGAACACCATGCCAACTTCTGACCGGATGGTGGCTGCAGATTTGGCATCATCGTTCAGTTCGACCCCATCGATGCGGATGGTGCCCTTTTGATGTTTCTCAAGCTGATTGATGCATCTTACGACCGTTGATTTACCCGATCCGGATGGGCCGCAGATCACAACCTTTTCACCACTGTTGACTGTCAGGTTGATGTTCTTGAGCACGTGAAATGTGCCAAACCACTTGTCTACGTCGACAAGCTCGATCGCTGCGTTTGGCATCTGCTGGCCCACTTGTGATTACTATGAGTTAATTAGTTGCTTGAGGTTATCTTTTTCTTTACGCTTAAATCAAGAAGCAATGTCGTAATAAAAGACTAACGCCACCAACGGGAGAACCACATGAAACGTTTTGTTAAAGTCGCGGCTGCGGCTGCGCTCGGTCTTGTGATCAGCGGCGCTGCGCAAGCACAGTCGGCTCTGAATGAAATTTTGGATGACGGCGTGCTGAAAGTGGGGACAACCGGTGACTGGAATCCGATGTCACTGCGCGACCCGGCGACTAACAGCTATAAAGGCTATGATATCGACATCATGAACGCGCTGGCCGCTGATCTGGGTGTTGAGGTCGAATATGTGCCCACCGACTGGAAAACATTGGTCAATGGTGTGGTAGCGGGGAAGTACCACATCACCGGTTCGGCTTCTATCTCACCTCCGCGCATGAAAGTTGCAGGGTTTTCCGACAGTTACATCGCGGTTGAGTTGTTTCCCTACACAACCAAGGAAAAGGCCGACAAATTTGATGGCTACGACTCGATCAACAAGCCAGACGTGAAGGTTGCTACTACTCTGGGCACCACCTTTGAAAAGCGCGTGCGCGAATGGTTCCCCGATGCGGATATCAAAGTAGTCGAAGCCCCCGCGCGTGGTTTTCAGGAGGTCTTGGCCGGTCGTGCAGATGTGTTCATAACCTCGAATATCGAGGGATCGACCCTTGAAGCAAAGTTCCCGGTCGTCCGCGTCAAGAATGCCGGGCCGCGTTCTCCTTCTCCTATCGCGATGCTGTTGCCGCAAAGTGATCAGGTCTGGATCAACTATGTGAACAACTGGATTGAAGTGAAAAAAGCCCAAGGCTTTTTTGACGAAAACCGGGAACGCTGGGGTCTCTGATCAGAGGCCCTAGTAACTGGAGCGCCTGCGAGAGTTTTCAAAGTCATGAAACTTGAGCACATGACATGGTACGAGGTTGACACTCGTATCAATGCCGGTGCGGCCGTGTTGCTGCCGGTTGGATCGACCGAGCAGCACGGCCCGATGGGTCGCATTGGCACCGACACGATTTGCGCCGAGGCTGTCGCACTCGCTGCCGCCATGCAATGCGAGGGTATCGTCGCTCCGGCGCTGGCCTACACGCCAGCGCCTTTCAACGCGGGATTTCCCGGAACGGTGTCTATTTCAGCCGAAACCTTTCGCACCATCGCAGATGAGGTGATCCGGGGGCTCTTGGAGCAAGGTTTCGTTGGAGTGTTCATAGTGAATGGGCACGGGGCCAATCTGGCGCCTCTTCGGCAGATCGAAAGCGAAATTGCCGGTGGTCAATTGCTGATCCGTAGCTGGTGGGAGCCGAACGCAGTGAATGTTCTGCGACAGCAGCTCTATGGAGATTGGGAAGGGATGCACGCCACCCCCTCGGAGATTGCCATAACCCAGTCTTTGCTTGGACCATTGCCTGCCAATCAGGCCGCTGAGCCGCCCCAGAAACTCAGCGCCGAATACATCCGGGATCACGCAGGTGATCGCCATGGTCCACCCGACGAGCATCGCGCGGACTTCCCGGATGGCCGCGTTGGGTCGCATTCAGCTTTGGCCAATCCTCAGGATGGCGAGCGTCTGCTGGCGATAGCAGCAGCGGCTATCGCTGCCGAGTTCCGGGCATTCGAACAAGGCTTCTAGTCACGGAGCGCCTGCAACGGGTGTAGCGGCCTTATTCCGCTTCGACCCCAAGCCCGTCAGTCGACAGGTCATCGAGTTTCGGCATCAACCGCAACAGTTCTTGCGCGTATTCGGTATTCGGACTGGCAAACAGATCGCTGGTGTCCTGAACCTCGACGATTTGTCCCTGTTTCATGACCGCAACTCGGTCACACATCTGGCGCACCACAGGTAGGTCGTGGCTAATGAACAGCATGGTCAGGCCCAGATGCTCTTGCAGGTCTTTCAGGATGTTCAAAATCTGCGCCTGGATCGAAACGTCGAGCGCGCTTGTGGGCTCATCGCAGATCAGGAACCGGGGTTGTGTCGCCAGTGCGCGTGCGATCGAGATGCGCTGGCGCTGACCGCCCGAGAACTCATGCGGATATTTCAGCCCGGCCTCTGACCCCAAACCCACTTGATCCAGCAATTCGTCCACGCGGCGCTTGACGTCGGCACCTTCCATCAGGCGGTGATGGCGGATCGGCTCCGCCACAATTTCATCCACCCGCATACGCGGATTGAGAGACGAGTAGGGGTCCTGAAAGATCATCTGGATGTTTTTGCGGTACTCTTCCTGCACCGTACGATTACTCAGATCGCTTACCATTTGCCCGTCAAAGGTGATGGTGCCACCATCCACAGGATAGAGCCCCGCAATCATCCGCGCGACGGTGGACTTGCCCGATCCGGACTCACCGACAACCCCAAAGACCTCACCTGCGCGAATGTCAAAGCTGACGTTGTCGACAGCGGTGAAGTAGGTACGATCCCAAGGCAGTAATCCACGCTTTTGCAGGAATTTCTTCGTCAGGTTGCGGATTTCAAAGATCGGTTTGCTGGCGTCGTTATCCACCTTGGGCCAGTGGCGTGCCATATCCTCGATCGCGAAACGCGTTTCACGCCCGCCATAGCTGATCTGAGGGAAGCGATGCAGTTTCAGCGTCGGGCGTGGTACGGCTGCGATCAGGGACTTGGTGTATTCGTGTTGCGGCTGGCCCATCACCTGTGCCGTGGTGCCGCTTTCAACCACCTTGCCCGCATACATCACGGTCACGCGGTCAGTTGTATCGGCGATCACGCCCATATCATGGGTGATCAGGATGACACCCACCTGACGCTCTTGTGCCAGTTCCTTGATCAGGTCCAGAATCTGGGCCTGAACCGAAACATCCAAAGCTGTCGTGGGTTCATCGGCGATGATCACATCCGGTTCGGTGCAAAGTGCCAGAGCAATCACCACGCGTTGCCGCATGCCGCCCGAGAACTGGTGCGGGTACTGATCCAGCCGAGTATCCGGGTCTGGGATGCCAACGCGGTCGATCAAATCACGGGCGCGCTTGCTTGCTTCGGCCTCGGATCCACCCAGATGGGCCTGGATCGTCTCGACCAGTTGTTCGCGCACTGTAAATAGCGGGTTCAGCGACGTAAGCGGGTCTTGAAAGATCATCGAGATCTTCTTGCCGCGTAGCCCGCGCATCGCCTCGGCATCGATGCCGCTGATCTTATCGCCGCCCAGCCTAATCTGGCCGCTGGCGATGCGACCTGGGCGTTCCAGAAGGCCCATCACGGCAGCGCCGATGGTGGATTTACCTGCCCCGGATTCGCCCACAAGCCCGTGGATTTCGCCGGGTTCTACAGAAAGGCTGGCGTGGTCCACTGCGGTAAATAGCTGACGGCGGGTCGGGAATTCGACGGTGAGGTCTTGGATGGTCAGAAGGCTCATGAAATCACCGCAGTTTTGGGTTCAGCGCGTCGCGCAGCCAGTCGCCCAACAAGTTGACCGACAGGGCGAGTGCCAGAAGCGTGCAGGCCGGGAAGAACAAAATCCACCATTCGCCCGAGAACAGGAATCCCTGCCCGATCCGGATTAGTGTTCCCAGCGACGGCTGGGTCGGGGGAGCGCCCACACCCAGAAAACTCAATGTGGCCTCAGCAATGATCGCCAGCGCCAGCGAGATGGTGGCGATGACCAGAACCGGGCTAAGGACATTGGGTAGGATGTGACGGAACATGATCGGGAACGATCCACGCCCGATCAGGCGCGCGGCTTGTACATATTCTTTGTTTTTCTCGACCAGAGCAGCACCACGGACGACGCGTGCGAACTGCACCCAGTCCGACAACGCAATCGCGATGATCAGAACATAGATTGCCATCTCATCGCGGTATTCCGGCGGAGTGATTCCTTTGGCAATCCCAAAGATCAGCATTGCGACCAGAATGGCCGGGAACGTCAGTTGCACGTCTGCGATACGCATGATCAGCGTCTCGATCCAACCTCCGAAATACGCAGCGATCAGACCGAGGATCACGCCGATGATCAAGGCAAGAAGCACAGCAGAGGCACCTACGAACAATGAAATGCGCAACCCGTAGAGGATGGTCGAGAACACATCGCGCCCTTGGTCATCCGTGCCTAGCAAAAAGGTCTCTTGCGTGAACGCATTGGGCGTACCTGGCGGTGTGAACCCGTTCATCAGGTTCAGTGTTGCTGGATCGAACGGGTTATATGGCGCGATCAGCGGGGCAAAGATCGCCGCCAGCACCAGAATGACCACGACCAAAGATGCGATCATGGCTACCGGAGAGTGCCGGAAAGACCAGGCGAAATCGCTGTCCCAGAATTTAGCCAAACGCGATTTAGGCGCGACTTTCGGGGTTCCCATCGTTTCGGTCATGTGGCCCTCGCGTCGACACGCAGGCGCGGGTCAATGGCATAGTACAGAAGGTCGACAATCAGGTTGATTGTCACGAACATCACTGAGATCAGCATCAGATAGGCAGCCATAACGGGGATATCCACGAACTGGATCGCGTTGATGAACAGCAAGCCGACGCCCGGCCATTGGAACACCGTTTCGGTGATGATGGCAAAAGCGATGATCGACCCCAGCTGAAGGCCCGTGATGGTGATCACCGGCACAAGAGTGTTCTTCAGCGCGTGGCGGAAATTGATCACCCGGTCCGACAGCCCTCGGGCGCGGGCAAAGCGGACATAGTCAGCGCGCAGAACCTCCAGCATCTCGGACCGGACAAGCCGCATGATCAGTGTCATTTGATAGAGGCCCAGCGTGATTGCAGGCAATATCAACGCCTTGAGCCCCGAGGTCGTCAGAAACCCGGTGGACCAACTGCCAATCATAACGGTCTCGCCCCTCCCGAAACTGGGCAGTAGGTCAAGTTCAACCGAGAAAACATAGATCAGCAGGATACCTATGAGGAACGTCGGCAGCGAAACCCCGATCAAGGAAACAGTCATGATCACATTGGCAGCGATCCCTTGTCGTCGGATTGCAGTAAAGACACCGAGGGCAATGCCCATCGTGATCGCAAGAAAGCCGGACACAAAGGCCAATTCCAACGTCGCCGGGGCGCGTTCCACCAGGATGGTCGAGACCGGTCGCCCCTGGCGATAAGACACACCGAAATTGCCCTGAACAGCGCCTTGCAGGAACTTGGCGTATTGCACAACAAAGGGTTGGTCCAACCCAAGCTCGGTCCGTAGGCGGTCAATGTCGGCCTGCGTGCGCTCTTGACCCAGCATGTTGTCGATCGGGTCGCCAACAAATCGGAACATCGAAAAGGCGACCAACCCCACGACCAACAGCACTATGACGGACTGGAACATCCGTCTGACGATATATGCGAACATATGTTTCCCTCGTAGATCGGTCTCTCTAGGCCGACCTTGACCAGATGGTCAAGAGAGTGCTGTCAACCCAACGCGACGTTGCCGCCGATCAATTCACATTCACCCAACGCAGCAGGAAGAAGTTGTCCGGACGCTGCGTGACCTCGACATTGCTGCGCGTGCCCCAAACCAACGGCTGGACATACATCGGCACATAAACGTGTTCGTCCTGATAGATTTGGGTAACCTCGTCCAGCATCGCCTGACGCTTGGCCTCATCCAGTTCTGACTGGATCATCGGCAACAGCTCATCGACACGTGCATTCGAGAAGCCGCCGAAGTTCCAGCTACCCAGCTTTTTCTCTTCGTTCGGGGTTGCGACAAGGAACCGGACCGGATGCTCGGCGTCGAACGTACCGGGGCTCCAGCCCAGCAGGTACATGTCGTAATTATCTTCGCGCAGTTCCGGCCAATAGTTCCGCACTGGCATCGCGTCCAGCTCGGCGGTGATCCCGATCTGAGCCAGCATACCAACGACGGCCTGACAGACGGCCTCGTCATTAAGATAGCGGTCATTGGGGCATTTCAGGCCAAATGAGAAACCATCTGCATATCCGGCCTCGGCCAGCAGGGACTTGGCAGCTTCCACATCAAACGCGGGGCGTCCGGCGTTGGCCTCGGAAAACCCGCTCATGGCTGGGCTGACAAGCTGCGATGCGGGCTCGGCATTTCCGCGCATGATCGTGGCCAGAATGGCGTCGACATTCACCGCTTGCGCAACTGCCTGCCGCACGCGCGCGTCACGGAACGGGTTGGGTTTGCCCGCATCGTCTGTGTATTTCAGCGTGTCAGCCTCGTGGTCGAAGCCCAGCATGATCACGCGCGCCTCAATGCCCTGGATGACATCGACGTCTGCGTTCTGCTGCAGCCGTGCGACGTCCTGAATGGGGACCGGGTTGATCATGTCCACATCGCCCGATAGCAGCGCCGCTACGGCGGTGGCAGGATTCTGGATCGGATTAAATTCTGCACGGGTGATGTTGTGTTCAACATCCCCCCACCAGCCTTCATAAGGCTCCAACACGGTCTTAAGACCCGGCTCGCGCTCGGTCACCTTGAACGCGCCAGTGCCGTTGGCGTTGATGGTGGCGTAGTTTCCGGTTTCTTTGTCGGGGACCACGGCGTCGTTGGCCTCAGTCCAGTCTTGATCCATGATCATCCAGTTGGCAATCGATGACGGAAACAGCGGGTTAGGTGCTGTGGTCATGATATCAACTGTGTAGTCATCAACTACGATGACTTCACTGACAGGAGCGAACCAGCTACGCGTGTCCGCCGCCTCACCCGAGGCGCGTTGGTAGCTGAACAGCACATCTTGCGCGTCAAAGCTGCTTCCGTCGTGAAAAGTCACGCCCTGACGCAGATTGAACCGCCATCCTTCGCCGTCGCCGATCGGCTCCCAACTGACAGCCAACGCGGGCTCAACGCTCATATCCTTTCCGCGGCGGACCAGCCCTTCGTAGACGTTGTTCAGGAACCCGAGAACTGGGGCCGAGTTGACCGCGTGAGGGTCCATCGTCTGCGGATCGGTGGTCGAGGCCCACTTGAATTCGGCCGCCTGCGCGGCGCTTGCAAGCAACATGGTCAGGCCGATTGCACTGTTTCTGAGGATCATGGCGAAATCTCCCTGTTAGCGCTGAAACAATCCAGCTTTTTCGCTGCCACGTAAAGCCGTTCCTGCGCCGAGATCACAGGTCCGTTACCGACGGCGCAAACAAGAACAGGGCGCGTTTCCGCGCCCTGCATACCATCACAGAGGATAGTTTAGTTCATCTCAAAGTATTTGATCTTCGGTGAATCTTCCGGCTCGACGATGGTACCCACGCCCGATTTCATGCCCCAGTTCAGCACCTGATGGTGGATCGGGATATAAAGCTGTTCGTCCTGAACAACCTGCCAGATATCACCGATCTGCTGATCACGTGCGGGCAGATCAGTTTCAGAGGCAAGGGCCACGATTTTGGCATCCAGATCCGGGTTGGAATAGCGTGTGCCATTCCACGAGCCGTACTTTTCGCCCTTCGAATGGACGAGGAAGTTGAAGATGTACTCCGAGTCATAAGTCGGAACACCCCAGCCCAGCATGTAGAAATCTGTTTCTAGGTTGTTGATCAACGGGAAGTGCTGGGCTTTCGGTTTGGCGTCCAGGTTAACTGTGACGCCGATCTGGGCCAGCATTCCAACCGCTGCCTGACAGATCGCCTCATCATTGATGTAGCGATCATTCGGGCAGTTCAGGGTCAGCGAGAATCCATCAGGATAGCCTGCTTCGGCCATCAACGCCTTGGCCCCTTCGATATCGGTTGACGAGGACGCATCCATATCTGCATCCCAACCATTCACAAATGGAGGTGAGATCATGCCAGCAGGAGCAGACTGACCACGCATCACGACCTGTTTGATCGCATCGCGATTGATCGCTTTTGACATCGCCTGTCGAACGCGGACATCAGCCAGCGGGTTCTTACCATCCACATTGTCCGAGGTCAGATCAGCATCGCCCATGTTCATGCCAAAGAAAATCACCCGGTTCTGCGGCGCGGTGCGTACGTCCAGACCATCGGTTCCGGCTACACGCTCGAGGTCCTGTACGGGCACGTCCTGAATGAAATCAACCTCACCCGACAGCAGCGCGGCAACACGGGTCGCGGCGTTCTGGATCGGCGTATAGATGATCTCGGTCACCTGCAGCGGGAACTCATCCTTGCCCCAATAGCCGTCATAGGCGGCCAGGACGGTTTTCACGTCCGGCTCGCGGCTGACCAGCTTGTAGGGACCGGTGCCATTGGCGTTCTTGGCCGCAAACGTGTCTTCGCCGCCCTCATAGTCCTGAACCTTGACAGCGTTGTTTGCCTCGGCCCAACCTTTGTCCATCATGAACATGTTGGTCAGGTTGTTGGGCATGATCGGGTTCGGGCCGTCAGTTTCGATCTCGATCGTGAACTTGTCGGGCGCACGCACCTCTTTCACAGACGCCAGCAGTTCTTTGTAATCCGAATCCGGCGTCATCGCGCGGTTCAGCGAAAACACGACATCCTCGCTGTCGAACTCGGCACCGTCGTGGAAGGTAACGCCCTCGCGCAGTTTGAACACCCAGACATTCGGATTTTCTTCCGATGGTGCCCATTCGGTCGCCAGCGATGGAACCAGTGCACCTGAGTGATCACGCATCACCAGCGTTTCCATGATCTGGTGCGCCATGGCCGAGGTCGGGCCTTCGTTTTGTGCATGCGGGTCCAGCGTAAGCGCGTCACCTGCACGGGCCCATCGCAGCGTCTCCGCCGAAGCGCCCGCCGCGATCATCGCCGTTGCACTGGCGGCAAGCATCAGAGTTTTGAATGACATAAGTCGTCTCCCCATTTTTTGTTGTGGCCGCATTTTCATACGGTTGGCCGAATTTTTCGGCCATCATGGGCCAGCATCATCCAGATCATGGTCCGAGTTGCAACACCCGAATGTTAGCGCCCTGCTTTTCTTTCTGTCTGCCGGGGCTTAGGTGAATGTAGGTCTTGCAGAAACACGCCTCGTATTTAGCCCTATGACAGGGTTGCCGCCTAACGTTTATTGAAGGCGTCTCTAAGAGCGTCACCAAAGGCCCCGTTCTGGGTGCTCTGACCCCCATGGCTGCGCCGCTGTTCCCCTGGCTTGGGTGTTCGTGCCGGTTTGCCCTTGCCACGAAGTGCATTGCCCTCGCGTGCCGAAGCACCACCGTCCTTGCGCATGGACAGCCCAATGCGCTTACGTGGAACGTCGACTTCGACCACCGTCACTTTGACAACTTGCCCGGTTTTGACCACCTCATGCGGGTCCTTCACGAACCGATCGGCCAGTTGGCTGACATGAACCAACCCGTCCTGATGCACGCCAATGTCGACAAACGCGCCGAAGGCGGCGACGTTGGTGACGGTACCCTCCAGCACCATGCCGGGCTTCAGGTCCGTGATTTCCTCAACCCCGTCCGTAAACGACGCCGTTTTGAAACTGGGTCGCGGGTCTCGGCCGGGCTTCTCCAATTCGGTGAAAATGTCGCGAACCGTTGGCAAGCCGAAGGTGTCACTCACAAACTGCTCGGTGCGCAGGTCTTTCAGCGCGCCTTCATGCCCCATGATTTGGCGAATGTCGCGCCCACATGCTGCCACTACCCGACGGGCGACATCGTAAGCCTCGGGGTGAACCGAGGAGGCGTCCAGAGGTTCCGACCCGTCACGAACTCGCAGGAAACCTGCACACTGCTCGAAGGCGCGCGGACCAAGGCGGGCCACCTTCAGCAAATCCTTGCGAGACGCAAAGGCACCATGAATATCTCGGTGCGTGACGATCGCCTCGGCCAATCCCGGTCCCAGACCTGAGACGTGCGAAAGCAAGGGGGCTGAAGCGGTATTCAGATCCACGCCCACAGCGTTCACCACATCTTCGATCACCGACTCCAGTGACTGTGACAAGCGGTGCTGATCCACATCGTGCTGATACTGGCCGACGCCGATGCTCTTGGGTTCTATCTTGACCAGTTCAGCCAAGGGATCCTGTAGCCGGCGGGCAATCGAGACCGCTCCACGTAGCGAGACGTCGAGGTCGGGAAATTCGCGCGCGGCAAGCTCGGATGCCGAGTAGACCGAGGCTCCAGCCTCGGAAACGACGACCTTGGTCGGTGCTTTGACGGTCTTGGGCAGAAGCGACAGCGTATCCGCCACCAAACGCTCAGTCTCGCGGCTGGCTGTGCCGTTGCCGATGGCAATAAGCTCGATTTTATGTGTAGCGATAAGGTTCAGGATTGCCGCTTGTGCACCACGCAGATCATTCTTGGGCTGAAACGGATATAGCGTATCCGTTGCAACCACCTTGCCGGTTGCATCCACCACGGCGGCTTTAACCCCGGTGCGAATGCCGGGATCCAACCCAAGCGTCGGACGTGCCCCCGCCGGAGCAGCGAATAGCAGATCCTTTAGGTTGCGCGAAAACACTTGAATTGCCTCGTCTTGTGCGCGGCTGCGCAGGTCGGCCATCAGCTCGACCATCATCGACAGCGACAGCTTGACCCGCCATGTCCAGCCCGCAACCTTGCGTAGCCACTTGTCACCAGGAGTATCACCGCGCGTGTTCAGATGAGCCGCAACCATGGCCTCGGCCCGCGCGGCGCCCGCTTCGGGTTCGGGAGCAATGTCTAGCGTTACGATCCCTTCCTTCGAGGCGCGCAGCATTGCCAGCGCTCGATGCGACGGGGTTTTCGACCAAAGCTCGGAATGATCAAAGTAATCGCTGAACTTGGCACCTTCCTGTTCCTTGCCCTCGACGACCTTTGCGCTCAGCAACGCCTCACGTTGCATGAAGTTTCGGAGCTCTCCCAGCAAAGCAGCGTTTTCGGTAAGCCGCTCTGTGATGATGTCCCGTGCACCATTCAGCGCGTCTTTGGTCGTGGGGACAGCCTCAATCAGATACCCTTCAGCCAGCCCTTCTGGTTCAGCCAACCGGTCCGACAGAATCGCATCGGCCAGCGGCTCCAGACCATTCTCGCGGGCAATCATCGCCTTGGTCCGGCGTTTGGGCTTGTACGGCAGATAAATGTCTTCCAACTGCGCCTTGGTTTCGGCTTGGGCGATCGATTTCACCAGATCGTCCGTCAGTTTCCCCTGATCCTTGATCGAGGACAGAATCGCCTCGCGCCGGGCCTCAAGCTCACGCAGATAATTCAGTCGGTCGGAAAGGGTGCGCAATTGGGTATCATCCAGCCCGCCGGTCACTTCCTTCCGATAACGGGCGACAAAGGGCACGGTCGCACCTTCATCCAACAACCTGACCGCGGCCCCAACCTGTTCCGCGCGGGCGTTAATCTCGGTGGCGATGGTGCGGGTGATACGGTCCAAAGGGGCCTCCTGACTTGCGGTTGGAAAATCGTCTTAGCTACCGGCACGCGCAAGGGGAAGAGGCTGTACCGCTAAAAGCACCTCTGCACAAAAAATGCACGACCCTTACGCGGTGATCTGCACCTGCCAAGGCCAGACAGAACCAACACAAACAAGGAGCAGTTAAATGGGACAGTTCATCGTGCGCGGCGTACCGGCATCAGTTTTACAAGATAGTTGGTGGCTGGACACCCCTGATCGAGGCACAAACCGAGCCGATGGCTTAGCGGAACCCGGCAATCGCCATGCTTTCTTGGGTTTGGTGTTTCTGGTTGCGCTCGCCGATTTTCTGTTTTTCGACCATTCTACTGGCCTTTCAATCGCGCTCTTTATGTTGGCGTTTTCCGCTGTCGTGTTTGCCTTACTGCGCCGCCGTGGTGGACTTGTCGGGCCAGCCCTTCTTTTGCTGCTTAGCATTCTTCCGGTGGTGGAATATGTTCAAGCCCTGTCCGTAGCTTTCTTGCTGGGTGGATCGACCATTGCGCTGTGTTGGGCCGTGCTGGGCAATCATGAGGTCGCTTCGGTTCGCCGGTTTCTGTCTCTGTTTCCAATATTGGCGCTCAGACACGGGGTAGAGGCGGTTCAGAAAGGTCATTCGGTTTCCCGCATTGACGGGGTTGCCCTTCGTGCACTGCGCAACTGGAGTTTCCCGATCGGAGGCGCACTGATCCTTGCTTCGCTGATGGTTGCGGCCAATCCGATCTTGTCTGATTGGATCGATCGGATTTGGCGATTTGATCTGCGGTTCGACCGACTGCTATTCTGGATCGGGGCGGCAATCACGATCTGGCCCTTTCTTGCGGTCACCTTGCGGCCTGACTTGCTTGCCCCCCGATTTGGCCCCGGACGCAAGCGCCCATTGCCTGCCTTTGGCTTGAATGCCCAATCCGTTGCCAATGCGCTAATGGTGTTCAACTTGCTGCTGGCGGTGCAAACTGGGATGGACATGGTCTTTCTCTGGGGCAATGCCAAGTTGCCCGAGGGGATGACCTATGCTGAATATGCTCATCGCGGGGCATACCCACTCTTGGTCACAGCTTTGCTGGCGGGCGCATTTGCCTTGGCCGCGCGACCCTATCTGAACGAGCGGCAGGGGCTGACAAGATGGATGATGCTGTGGCTGGCGCAGAATGTACTGTTGGTGATCTCATCGCTGATGCGCCTGTCGCTTTACGTTGATTTCTACGGGCTGACCTATTTGCGTGTTCATGCGGCAATATGGATGGCGCTGGTTGCTGTGGGTTTGTGTCTGACCGGTTGGCAAATTTTGCAGGGCAAATCGAACCGTTGGTTATTGCTGCGATCTGCGATCCTGGGGATTGGCGTGCTCTATGCATGCTGCTTCGTGAATTTTTCAGCCTTAATCGCCCGTTGGAATCTGGAAAATCCGATACGGTTTGATGCCTACTACGCATGTCAGCTCAATGAGATGGCGGCGGCAGAGTTGCTGAATGACAAACGGGTACGCGCTTGCGCAACCCCTCCGGTCGTCGACAATTGGAGGAATTGGGGCTTTCGCGCAGATCGGGTGATCCGTAATCTGGCCGTCGAACCCATGCCGGAGAAGGTAGATGAAAATCCTCGTCGTGGATGATGATCCACGCCTGCGAGAGCTGGTCTCGATCACGCTTGAGCGCGCGGGCTACCAGACGGTTACCGCCCGCGATGGCCAAATGGCGCTAACCCACGCGATGCGGGAAGCGCCTGATCTTGTCGTGCTGGATGTCGGCCTGCCTGAGATCGATGGGCTTGAGGTTTGCCGCCGCTTGCGGGCACGCTCGGAGGTACCAATCTTGTTCCTGACCGCGCGTGATGACGAGATTGATCGCATTTTGGGCCTCGAGTTGGGAGCGGATGATTACGTGACCAAACCTTTCAGCCCCCGTGAGTTGGTTGCACGGATCAAAGCCATCCTGAAACGCAGCAAACCGGGTGCTGCAGAGCTTCTCCTGCGGCATGGCCCGGTTGAAATGGATGTGTCGGCGCATTTGGTTCGGGTCGACGGCAATGCGCTTGCCTTAACCGCAACCGAGCTGTCGATTTTGCGTCGCCTGATGCAAACGCCCGCCGCCATCGTCTCGCGACCACAATTGGTTGATGCGATTTATGGCGCAGGCAGTCCGGTCTCGGATAGGACACTGGATAGTCATTTGCGGAACTTACGACGCAAGTTGGGGGATCAGGGCTGGGCCGGTGCCATCGAAACCGTGCATGGGATCGGATTGCGGATGGGTGCATGGCCGGGCTGAGACGCAAATGGCGCCCTTCGCTGGGTTTTGTTCTTGGCGGAGGTCTCGCGGGTACGCTCGCCCTGTCTCTGCTGGGTCTGATCGCGCTGCGGTATCTTGGACCTGAGATCGGGTTTCGAAACGCTGCGGGCTTGCTGGCGATCGTGATCGGATGTGCGACCGGAGTGGTCGGATACCTTATGGTTCGGCTTCTGCTCCGCCCCATAACGTCGCTGGCGACCTATTCAGGGGCCATTGAACAAGGGCAACGCGCCGAGCCGCCCGATCACTACGGCACACAAGAACTGTCGCGCCTCGCCGGTTCGGTTCTGAGCATGGCGGATACACTGCAACGGCGCGAAGCTTCGATCCGCGTCTTTGCAGATCATGTCACGCATGAGTTGAAAACCCCTGTCACCGCGATCCGTGCGGCAGGAGAGTTGTTGGCCGAGGCCGAAACGCTCTCGGACCAGGATCACGCATTGCTGCAACAGATATTGGGCGCAAGCGATCAGATGCAAACGCAGCTCAGCGCTCTTAACACGGTTGCACAGGCACGAGTGCCGGAACATCATGGGGAGGCAAGCCTGAACGATCTTGCCGATCAGTTACGCGCTTCGTTTCCCGAATTGGACATCAGCATAGAAGGCGGCGATCAGGCATTGAACCTTGCAGCCTCTGGCCTGAAAATTGCCCTGCAACATCTTCTGGACAATGCACGCCGTCACGGGGCAAGGCAGGTGGTCCTGCACGCAGAACTCGGTCGATTGGTTGTCCAAGACGATGGTTCAGGCATATCCGACGGTAATCGGGACCGCATCTTCAACCCATTCTTTACAACCGCGCGCGAGAAGGGAGGGACCGGGATGGGCCTGACCATCGTTACAAACCTGTTGGGGGCACATGGCGGGCGGATTTTGCTGGTGCCTTCCAAGACCGGTGCGCGATTTGAGTTGGTGTTTCCGGGTGTGTGATATCACTCAATAGCCCAAACTAATTCGACCCGTGTCAATTTGCGCCGCTCAATACGATTGATCCCAAGCCAATCCTCATTTAAGGGAGGCCCTGTCAAATCAGAGTCACCCGTGGGGCCGTCATGTCCCCTTTGGGATTGGTGCCTATGTCACGGCGGCACATGCTCTTGGATCGCACGCCCCTGAAAGGCTTAAAAAAGGTAAGGGAATATGGCAGAAAAATCGAACTTCGACGTATTGTATACCATTGTAGACGAAGCGCCTGAGCTGGCGAGCGCCTCGTTCCTGCCCATTATCCGCAAGTTTGCGTCAGCAGCCGGTGTCAGCGTCGGAACCAAAGACATTTCGCTGGCCGGGCGCATTATCGCGACCTTCCCCGAAAAGCTGACAGACGAACAGCGTATTACGGATGATCTGGCCGCGTTAGGTGAACTGGTGAAAACACCGGACGCAAATGTCATTAAACTGCCCAACATCTCGGCGTCGGTGCCCCAGCTGGTGGCAGCCATCGAAGAGCTGCAATCACAGGGTTATGACATTCCGAACTACCCCGAAGAGCCTTCGACGGACGACGAAAAGGCGATCCGTGCGCGTTATGACGCCATCAAGGGTTCGGCCGTGAACCCGGTCCTGCGCGAAGGCAACAGCGATCGCCGCGCAGCGCGCGCTGTGAAGAACTATGCCCAGAAGAACCCTCATTCGATGGGAGAGTGGAGCGCGGACAGCAAGACCAAAGTGTCTTCGATGCCGGGCAATGATTTTTACGCCAATGAGAAATCGGCAACGATCACTGCGGCGCAAGCCGGCGATGCCAAGATTGAGTTTGTGGGCAAAGATGGCAGCGTTACGGTTCTGAAAGACGCTTGGCCACTGGCCGAAGGCACCGTGGCCGACGCAACATTCATGTCGGTCAAGGCGCTGTCGTCGTTCCTGACCGAAGCCATTGAGGACACCAAGAAAGACGGCACCATGTTCTCGCTGCACATGAAGGCGACGATGATGAAGGTCAGTGACCCGATTATCTTCGGCTATGCGGTCGAGGCGTGGCTTGCCCCCGTGTTCGAGAAATTCGGTGCAGAGCTGGACGCGCTGGGTGTAAACCCGAACTCGGGTCTGGGGGACCTGCTTGAGCGGGTTCAGGGCAACGCAGACATCGTCGCCGCAATCAATGCGATCAAAGGGGATCGTCCGTCGATGTATATGGTGGATTCGGACCGTGGCATCACCAACCTGCATGTCCCGTCTGATGTTATCATTGACGCCTCGATGCCCGCAGTGATCCGTGCTGGTGGCAAGGGTTGGGACGAAACCGGCGCCAAGGGCGATACCAACTGTGTGATCCCTGACCGTTGCTATGCACCGGTGTATGATGAGGCCATCAATTTCTTCAAAGTCAATGGTGCACTGAACCCAGCCACCGCAGGAGCCGTCGCCAACGTTGGATTGATGGCGCAGAAGGCCGAGGAGTACGGCTCGCACCCGACGACGTTTGAAGCGCCCGCAGATGGTACAATCCGTATCGTTCTGGCCAATGGCGAAACGCTGCATTCCCATGACGTCGAAAAGGGCGACATCTGGCGCGCCTGCACCGTCAAGAAGGCCCCGATCGAGAACTGGATCCAGCTGGCGATGGACCGTCAGCGCCTGACCGGGTCCGAGGCGATCTTTTGGCTGGATGCCAACCGCGCACATGACGCCGAGCTGATCAAGTATGTCAAACCAGCGCTTGAAGCTGCAGGCGTGGCCGACAAGTTCTTGACTATGGCCCCGCGTGAAGCAACCCGCCAGTCGCTGGAAACTATCACGGCGGGCAAGGACAGCATCGCCATCACCGGTAACGTATTGCGGGATTATCTGACCGACTTGTTCCCGATCCTGGAACTGGGGACGTCGGCCAAGATGCTATCAATCGTTAAACTGATGAATGGCGGCGGTCTGTTCGAAACCGGTGCAGGTGGTTCGGCGCCGAAACATGTTCAGCAACTGGTTGAAGAAAACCACTTGCGCTGGGACTCCATGGGTGAATTCTGTGCGCTCGGAGAATCCCTGAACTTCCTTGCTGACAGCAAGGGCAACGCCAAAGCGGGCGTATTGGGCGCCGCTGCCGAGGCTGCCACGCAGGGAATTTTGGATAACAACAAGTCACCCAGCCGCAAAGTCGGCCAGCCGGATAACCGCGATAGCCACTACTGGTTCGCTCGTTACTGGGCCGAAGCTTTGGCGGGGCAATCCGATGATGCTGGGCTTGCCGCCGAGTTTGCACCGCTCGCGAAAGAGTTGGCGGACAAAGAAGAACAGATTTTGTCCGAGTTGGCGGCAGCGCAGGGCGCACCCGCCGATCTGGGTGGATACTACCACACTGATCCGGCCAAAGCGGCTGCGGTGATGCGTCCAAGTGCGACCCTGAATGCGATCATCGGATAAGCCGAGGGTTGCATAAACGCCTAAAAAGAAACCGGTCCGAAGAGGGCCGGTTTTTTCATGCCCTGAAAAAGAAAAAGGCCAGCCCCCATAGCCAGCCTCTTTCTGAGTGAGTGGCGGGGCTTACGCCTCACCGGTGCAGTTGAGTTCATCCTACGCTTATCGTTCACGCTGAATATTCGGGGATTCCCGTAGACGGCCGCCTTTTATGAGCGATTAAGGATAAAAATAATCATTATGTATGTGCAAATAGGACCAAATGCTGACTGCGCCACGTCTGAGACCTAGTCAGTTGGCTTTGCCGTTATCATTGAAGATTCTGACCCACCGACAAAAAAAGGGCCAGTCCGAAGACCGGCCCCTAAGAAAGGTCATAACGACCGAGGGATTAGTTTGATGCTGCGTTCAGCTTTTCATTTTGTTCGCGCAGCGTGTCGGAAATAATCGCGTACCATTCGCCGGATTCGCGCATCTCGATCAAACCCTTGTTCATCATCGCGATGTACTCGCGCGCGAATGGATTGGTGCGGTGTGCAAGGAAGCTCATCGAAGACAGTGTCGAGACATACGGGTTCTCAACAATATCCGCCGAAGTCAAACCCATGTCTTTCATTGTCGAGGCAAACAGATCAACTTCGAATGCAGCCACGTCTGCTGTACCGGTCAATACGGCATCTAGACATTCGCGGGCCGAATTGGGTTGGACTACGGTTGTGTTCTCGCGGTTCAGCCCTTGTTCTTCCAGCACCACCATGCTCCAGCCTGCCATGCGGCAAACGGTCGAGCCCTCAAGGTCGGAGAAATCTGTCGCCTTTGCGTATTCGCTTTCAGGCAAAGTGAAGAAACCTCCGACAATGTCATATACCGGAACAGAAGCGACAAATTGGGTACACCGGGCTTCGGTCTCTGCAGACCACTCATAGGAGCGGTTGGTACAATCCGGTACAGTCCACGCGATCGAAATATCAAACGCACCCAGTGGCAACAGTGTGTCCAGATGCGAACTCCAGTCATCTACAAAGCTGACCGAGAAATCGCGGCTGTTACCAGCACGCTGAAGGCTTGTCGTCGCCAGACGGGTCATGATGCCACCGCCGCTCAGATCTTCAGTAGTGAACGGTTCCCAACCGTTGCCAGCGACCATCTTGATCGGAGGCGCGTAGACATTCGAGCGCTTGACGCTTGCAGCACGTTGTTCTTCTGCAGCGATCAGTTCTTGCGCGCTCTGACCGTTGGGCAGGCTGCCATCCTCACAGGGCAGCGCCAGTACCAGACCGGGGGTTAGCGAACCGGGATTGGTGATTGCATTGCGGTTAGCGTTAAAGATCGGCTGATAGTTTGAGGTGCCGTAGGCGGCAATGGCGATGGTCGCCAATGTGTCACCATCCTGAACCGTATAGTTGGAGCAGGCCTCTTGAGCGGCGGCTGCACCTGCGCTCAGGGCGGTGAAGGCTGATGCCGACAGTACTGCTTTCTTCAATTTCTTGTTAAACATGTCCACTTCCTCCAGACTTTGTTTCGTTGGGCCAATCAAGGCCTTAGCCATTTTCCATTTGATAGCGCAGTGCGGTAGATACGATGTCGCGCCACTCGCCTGATTGCTGCATGATCGCCAGACCCTGGTTGAGCGTCTCAAGGATCGCTTCCCCATCCGGATTATCTTTGTGGGTCATGACGTTAAGCGACTTGATTGCCGCTAGGTTGGGGTTTTCGATGATCTGATGTTCGTAGCCCAGACGCCCGATTGCTTCGACCGCCAGATGCGCTTCGATCGCGACGATATCGGCTGTGCCATCCATGACTGCGCGAAAACAATCATCGGGTGAAACGGGGCGCATCAGCGTGATTGCAGGCTCGTAAAGACCAACTGCATCCATATGCGACAGTGACCAACCTTCCGGCCTACAAATCGTTGTGCCCGCGAAATCTGCATAAGTCAGAGTCTCTTCGTAACCCGAACCGCTTTTTGCGAAGAACGTATCAACGACCTCGTAGAATGGGTTTGAGAAATTATAGGTTTCGCACCGTGAACGATCATTTTCCGACAACGTAGCGGCTTGTTCACAGTTCGGCCGCGACCAAGGGAATGTGGCGTCAAAGGCGAGAGTCGGCATCAATAGGTCCAGATGCGACGACCAGTCATTAACGAACTGAATCTTGTAGGACTGCTCGGGCGCGGCCCGCAGCATCGCGGTTTCAACCAGGTTGGTATAAAGCCCACGATTTGGCAGCGCTTCATCCGTAAACGGGGCGTAGTTACCACCCGTGATCAACAAAATCTGACGGTCACGAATTTCAGGGCTTTCGCCACCATCCGCGTTGCGGATCAATGCGGCACCTTCCGCACGCGCTGCTTCGATCTCTTTCTTGGCCGCAGCCTTGGCCGCGATTACGGCTTCTTCGCTGGTCTTTTTAGCTTCGGCCTCTGCAGCGGCGACGCGAGCTTCGGCCTCGGCAATGGCTTTTTCAGCCCGTTCCTCGGCAGCTTTGACCAGTTCCGAGGCCATTTCGGCAGCCATGCGGCCAGCTTCGGTATCCGGCAGTTGCGCCGCGCGCCCGATATCTTCAAGACAAGGGAAAGTCAGGACATCACCGACGCGAATGATATTGGGGTTCGACCCGATCGTATCCCGGTTCGCATCATAGATGACCCGGTAATCTTCCGTCGCGTAGACGGCAATTGCCAGTTCCCGCAAGCTGTCACCGGGCTGGATTTCATAAGTCGAACACGCCTCTTGCGCCGATGCTGCACCTGTTGCAGCAGCAAGAGCAAGGGTGGATATGATAAGATGGTTTCGCATTTTGTCCTGTTTCACTGCCTGTCTAAGTCTGTGCCGGTTTGACCACGGCGATTGAAATGTTGTCCTGATCCGGGTCTGCCTTTGCATGCAGTGCTTGAAGCAGCGCATCAGCAATATCGCGAGCCGGGGAATGAATATGCGTGCGCACCAGCGTTTCGATCTCGGAATTGCCGAGATATTGCAGACCATCACTGCCAAGGATCAGTACATCTGCCGCAATCAGCGCCAATGGTTGTTCCGGACAATCCACTTTTGGAATCGCAGCCCCCATGATCACCGAAGTCAGTTGGTTACGATCCGGATGGCCTTGTGCCTCTTCCGCGCTCAGTAATCCTTGTGCGAGCTGTTCGTCGATCACCGGGGCCATCGAGTGATCTTCGTTGACCTGTGACAGGGCATCATTGCGGAACAGGTAAAGTGGACTGTCACCGATCGAGATCCAGAATACGCGTTGATCCAGCATCAACATGCCCAGAAGGGTGGAGCCCAGATTGACCTCGTTTTCCTCACTATGGCTCGCCATAGCGGCGTTGGCCTGCATTGCGGCCAACGGCAGAGCGTCGAGCAGTGCGCTCTCAGCAAGGTCGGGCCCATCCAACTGGGCATCCATCGCATCGCGCCAGGCTGAAATGACCAACTGCGAAGCGACTTCGCCCGCTTCATGGCCGCCCATACCGTCGGCAATCACGACATAACCCGCGTCTGCCGCGTCAGAGACCCGCGCAGCAATCGCGTCTTCCTGCGAGTCGCGCTGACCCTGGTCCAGGATCAGGGCAATATCATATGCAGGAGTCGCCAGCATTAATCGGCATCCCGCCAGTCAAAGCCGTCATCACAGAAAGCGGTGAAGCGGATCGAGGTTTCGCTGATCCGGATCAGATCGCCGCTGGACAAGGCTATGGTGCTGAGCACAGGCTTGCCATTCAGGCGCACCAAGTTGGCCTTGCCGCCATGGCCCAGATAGCATTTCCGGTCCTCTGGGTCATATGCGATGACGGCGTGATTGCTACGAGAGATCCCGGTGTCGCCGAAATCCAGCTGAATAGCCTGATCGTCGTTCCGACCGATCTGCATCAATCCCTCGGTCAAGGTAATCGCGGCACCCCGGCCCGGTCCGGCGGTCACAACCAGCCAGCCAACCGGGAATGTCTGTTCGGCCGCTTCTGTCTTTTCAACAGGCTCAGCTGTTTCCATCAGCTCCTGAACATGCGTGTCTGCACGCTCGAAACCCAAAAACGTCGTCTTCACACGAGAACGCCGATCTTCAGCCGGTGCAGGTGCAGGTGCAGGTGCGACCATGGCGGGTTCCGGGGTTACATCAACAGACTCCGGTTCCGGTGTGGGTTCTGCGACGATTTCCACCTCGCCCGCAACTTCGGATACGACTTCAGGTTCGATGGCGTCTGGTTCTTCTACGGTGACTTCGGGTTCATCGTCCTGAACCTCGTCTTCCGCAGTCAGATGAAGCGTGACAATCTGTTCATCTTCTTCGACCTCTTGAACCTCGGCCACTTCTTCTTCGGTCGCCTGATCTTCGATCTGGTCTTCCGAAAACTCGGGCATCGGTTCTTCGGGGATCAGTTCGTCTGCTTCCTCGTAGCTGTCCGAGCTAACGTTTCCACCCGCAAGGGCCGCGCGCAGGGCGTTGAAATCCGCAATCGGAGCAGCGTTTTCTGTTTCGACCGCTTCCGCAACGGTTTCGGTTTCGGTTTCCACCGCATCTTCTTCTTTCGGTTTTCCGGCACCTTCTAGAAGCCGGCTCAGAGGGCTTTTGTATTTGAACATGGTGTCGTCACCTTCTTTGATTTCTGATGCGGGGTTTTACCCGCGGGACTGCTACAAACCGCTTCGCCGTAGGCGCAGGGCACTGATGAAGAGGAAACAGAGAAACATTTACGTCGCGACGGGTTGGTCCCCGACGGGGTGACGCGATGGGCGGCACCCCCAGCACACTGAAACTGGCGATAGTCACATCAACTGGGCGATCACTCCTGCGTTAGTTGCATGACCGCAGTACTTTCAGCTCCGTTGCGCAGAATGCTTAGGCGCGCCTCGGGTTGGTTGTCGGAAACAAGTTGAGCAAGGATGCCGTCCAGACTTTCGGGCTCATTGATCGAGACACCAGTCTGTGTTTCGCGCAGCAGCACATCCCCCCGCTGCAAACTGCCAGCAACTTCTTCCGGAACAGATGCGACGACGGTTTGCCAACCTGCCTCGCCCGCATGAGCCACATCAAACGAATAACCGTTCAGAAGGCCAAAACTGCGGAAGGCGGGCAGGGCCAGCAATCCATTCTGCGCGCGTGTTTCGCCCAGACTGCGATAGCGCGCTGCTACACGGATATACCCGTCTGGATCGACCGAGAAATTATCTAGAACATACGATGCAAGCGTTGTGTCCGGACGAATAGGTTCACCATTCAGAGTAAAAATCGTAGCGCCCCGTTCGACCCAATCCCCGATCACCGACCTATCTTGCCCGGCGTTCAATGCATTGATGGCAATGACACTCCCGGTCGAGCTGCGACGCTTGGACATCGTGAATGGAATCTCAATATCCCAGTGCCCAAATGCGACTTGGTTTTCGGCTAGATTTACCGGCGTCGCAGGTGCGATGGGTGTGATGTCTTCAACCGCAGGTTCCGCCACTTCAGGTTCCACTACTTCAGGTTCCACCAAGGCGATTTCTTCGGGTTGCTGCTCTGACACAATGGCGGCTTCCGGCACCTCATTAGCCTGCTCGACAGGTTGTTCCTGCGCCGCTTCTGGTTCTGATGCCAAAGCGACTTCGGCCTGTTGCGGCTCTGTTGTGGCTTCGGCGGTCTGCTCGACGGGTTCCGGAGCTGCTTCTGCGGGCACCGGAGTAGTCGGAGCCTCTGCAGTCACCGGAGTTGCCTCGGGCGATTTCTGATCGCCCGTCATTACGAAGTATCCACCTCCGGCCAGAGCCGCCAATACAATCGCGATACCCGCGATCATCTTGCCACTGCCGCCCGAGCCGCTTTTTACAACGGTGTCGACTGCAGCTACGGCCTCGTCCTGAGGTGCAAATTTAGCAAGAGTGTCTTCCGTTTTTTCCTCGTTCCCGAGGGCCAGATCAGAGTTCCCGGCCAGCAGCGCGGTCACGACGGCCTCCGCATTCTCGCTTTCGGCTTTGATCCGTTCTTTTTCGGCCTCTTCGTCTTTGCGATCCATGCCAACAATGACCGAAACCGGGCGATACGCGAAACTGTCGAACATCACACCGGGACCACGGAACATACGCAGCCAGTCCAATGCGGTTTGCACACGGTCAGTGGCGTGCACTTCCATTGCTTTATCGATCGCCTCAAGGAACCCGTCTGGATACCCTTTGAATCGCCCTGTCAGCGGTTCATAAGGATCGTCTTGGCCGTTGTTGAACGCATTCAAACGTGTCTGGCCATCAATCGGTCGCTCGCCGCTGATCGCATGATACAGCGTTGCAGCCAGTACATAGAGGTCACTGCTGGGGCCCTGATCCGCGCCACGCACATAAAATTCGTGCGGCGAATACCCGTCCTTAATCACGCGCAGCGTCAATAGCGCCGCTGACTTGTGTGCCGCCTGCTCGCGTGCTGCGCCAAAGTCGATCAGGATGGGTTCGCCATTCTCATCGATCAGGATATTGTCGGGTGAAATATCGCGATGTAGCATGCCGCTTTGGTGAATGAACGACACCGCAGACAGCATTTTTTCGGTGACCTGAACGATAAAGTCCGGTCCGCTCTTGTTTTCGGGTTTTTCGACATAATCCAGAAGATCGCATCCGCGGATCAGGTCCATCGCGATATAAGCGGTGTCGTTGTCCTCAAACACCTGATGCACGTCGACGATGTTGGGATGAACCAGCCGCGCATGGTTGCGTGCTTCCTGAATGAACAGGTCGATAATGGCGCGCAGGTCTTCTTTGTGGTCAGGGTTGGCAGGTTCGACCAGATCACCATTCCGCTGACAGAGCGCCCCCGGATAGCATTCCTTGATGACCACATCGCGATCCAGACTATCGCGCGCGAGATAGGTGATCCCAAACCCGCCGTTGCTTAGGAACCGGAGGATTTCATACTGTCCGCGCAGCAGCTTTGCGCCTGGCTGCAATCCTTCGATCTGAGGTTCGTCGTGCGTTGCGCCGACCGCCTGGTTGTGGCTCATTTCTTCCCGCCCATTCTACTCGTTTGTTGCGGCATAGATAACCAGGGCTTCAGCCCGCGAACTCACAACCAAACACAACCGCAGGACACTTAAGACGGTTAGACGTTTCAAATTTGACTTTATTGGGGCCGCCTGATGGCTTCACTATGGATCACAAAATTCGAAATCGCCCATATAGTAAATCCATACCCTCATTACACTATATGTTGTGTTTGCTTGATGGGGGAAATGGATTCTATACCGCCGAAATAGAGGCTTGGTCCACGAATTCGAAACAATATCGCGCTGATTCCGAACGCTTCGAATCGCTGCGATGCGGCTCAATTCAAGCGGGAAAAACTTATGTGCCGGTTTTTGGGGGCGCCGACGCAACAGAGCTGCCCGCCCAAGCCAGATTGTCGCTGAGTTGTGCTAGAATGCTTATTGCATCCTTCAGCGGTGCGTCCCCGGTTTCAAACTGCAGCAACAGCAACAGGTCAGTGGCCTTTTCAAACTCGGCCGGAATCCAGTCTGCTTTGGGATCGATTTCGGTACCAGATTCTAACCTTTCGGCAAAATCCTCGACGATTTCCTGACAGCTTTGCAGGAAGGCCGCCGGTTCAATATCTGAGCTTTCGCGCAGATCGTTGTAAATGCTGGCGATGGCCGCAAGCCAGTCTTCAAGGATCGGATTGTCCAGGGGGGGCAGGGCGGCCTCTAGGCTTGCCTGCACAGTATTGCCGTCGGCCTCAGCGCCATCTGTCGAAGCCGCACCAGTAAGGTTCTCGAGATAAGGCATAAACTCTTCAGCCAGATCTTTTTGGGCGGCCTCAAGATCATGGCGACGGTGATCAGAGGCTATGTGCAAAACCTGTTCTGCCAAGTTCTGCCCGCCACAGGCTTCCCACAAAGCAAAGTCGGGTTCAGGCTCTTGTTCCATGGCCCGTACCGCTACCGGGGTGCCGATGGTCACAACCGCTCGAAACAAATCGCCCTTCTCCTTGTTCAGGCGTGCGACTACCCGATCCAGAGCATCCCGCACCGGAGGCAAATCGGCATGTGTTACAGCCAACAAGCTGTTATTGCGCAGCTTTTGAGGGACCTGCGACCACAAATGGCGTTCGGTTTCACGCCAGGCGTTGGTGCCATTGGTGCACCAGATCGCACAATCCACATAGTCGAGCAAATTTAGAGTCTGTTTGTAGGTATCATCCAGTGCACCGGCACCGGGCAGATCAAACAGCGAAATCTCCTGCAGGGCAGGGGTGTTCAACCCGACCGAGATGAAATCGGGTTCGTCCGCCGCTGCCTTTTCCAGCGCTATACCCGAATAGACTTTGGGTTCCTTGTCCCACCAACCAACGGTTGTCTCAGGCGTATCAGCATAGGCCACGATCACCAGGGGCAATTTCAGATGCTGCGGCCCGGTGGGCAGAATGTCTGCCCCCGCCAGCATGTTGGCAAGGCTGGACTTTCCGGCTCCAAACTCCCCGGCAAAACCAATGGAAACCGCGTTCGAAAGCCGCTCGGCATGGGCCAGCGCGCGGGCGCGCATATCATCCAGCTCTGCCGATGAGGGTGCATTTTCGGTGGCGGTCAGGAAACGCTCTAGCTGGCGCACTTCCTTCTCGGTTCCGGGGAATTCAATCATTCTGCGGCCTCTGCCTGTCGAGTGTCCACGGGTGCAGTTCCGTGCACCGCCCCTAGTTCATCGCTGATGCGCCGCGCTTGGTCAACCGCACGTTGCGCTTCGGCGCGCGCGTTCGACCCATCGGGGCCTGCGCGATGTTCCAGATGCCCGGCCAGCAGCGCCATATAATGGTCAAGAACGGTTTTCATCCGTTCGATCAGGTCGCTTCTGGCGGTATCTACAAGATCGTCTCCGATCATCTCAAACTCTTGAACGATCATCCGTTCGGCGCGGTTCAACACACTGCGACGCGATATCAGTCGCGACAGCCATGTCACACGCAACTCAACCGTAATGCCACGCGTCAGCGCGCTTGTATTTGGACGGAACCAACGCACCGCGCTGGTATTCATGCGATTGTCCACGGGCTCCTGCCATCCGGGCAAGGCGCGCAAAGCAGCATTGGTCTGCATATCGATTGCGTAAAGCTCACTAAGCATGCGCTGCCGCACCACCTGGGTCGCGCCCTGAACAAGCTCGCGCATCCGCTCACGCAGAGGCGTAAAGTTCAGCTCGGTATCTCCGTCCTTGGCCAGCAAAGGCGATTGCCCATCAGGGCCGCGCACAACGATCGAGACAGCCTCGGCGACGGTGTCATCCATAACACCTCGCAAATTGGCCAGTACATCGTCCATATCATTGGTGATGGCCTTGGATTTATCTTCAACTAGCGCGCGCAACTCAGAAAGCGTTTTGTTGTTTTCTTCGACATCCGCTGTGTCGGGACCATCCTTTTCTTCAATCGCACGAAGCCGCGCAGTGCTGCGCTCAAGCTCACCTTGGGCAAAACTGTTGAGGTGCTGCCACGCAATATTAAGCTGTTCTTGGCGCGGTCCTTCGGTCAGGGCTTTGGTCACATGACGGCGCAGATCGGGCAGGCCCGACGCGATCATCGCGGCAAATCGCAATACACCTTCGCGGCTGATGGGGCCGGGGCCTTGTTTGATCTCTTCGACGCCGTCAAGATATTGCTTCATCTGTTCGGGATGCGCCCGCAGCCACGCCAATATCTGATCATGGTCGATTCCGGTTTCATCCCCGGTCAGCGCATAATGGGCCCATTGGGCGCTGCCCATCAGAACGTCAATCTCCGAGTTGCCAAGCGCCTGTTCGAGCCCGTCCAATACGTCTGTGCGCACCTTGCCGGCATCTTCGGCGCCACCGCCCAACTCGTCCACGCGGTTGATGAAGACCACGATCTGACCAAGCTCTAGCGCTTGCATCAGGCGGAATAGCTTCAGATCGGCCCGCGACAACGCCTGATGCGCAGACAGCACGACGACGAAAAAGTCGGATTCCTTGAGATACTGGCGCGAGATCTCTTCACGGATCAGCAGCGGGTCATTGACACCGGGTGTGTCTGTGACTGTCACCGGATACGGAAAATGGCCAATGTCAAAATAGACCTCGGCCTTACGGGTGATGTCGCTGTAAAGGCCCCGATCTGAACCGGGGTCATACTGGTCTTCATCTGTCGGGTCATCCCCGGCACAGACATAGCGCGCCAGGTCATCCGAGGTCAGTTCATCCAGATCGTGATGCTCGCCAAGAAGGTGTTTGTAGCTTTCCCCCAAGCGTAGCTTGGCGCGGGTTTTCATTGCCTCGACCTGCTCTTCGATCATCTCGCGCTTGTAGCTGTCCTCTTCATCAGGGAACATGTTGCGCAACTCTTCACCTTCGGCGATCAGGGCCTGCCATTGGCGATTGTCGAAGAAATGAAACTCGGCACCCGACGTCCGACCGGACGGATGACCGAAATGCATGTCGGTGATCACTGTCGTCCATGGGTTCACGTCCGAGGGTAGATATTCTGCATGCCCGGTGAAACCGTTGATCAAGCGCGATTTTCCGGCCTTGATTTGACCTACGAATGCTATCGAAGGCTTGAGGTTCGACAAGTCGTCAACGATGCGCGAGATGAAGTGACGCGTTTCGTCATTGCTCGTCCCGTTCATGTCTTCTGCGATGCGAATAAGCTCGCGGCGGTTTAACTCACTCATAAGATTTACCCTGGTAACTCGTATTTTGTTTAACTTTGCAAAGTGGACACTATTTGGCAGGAACGCGGTTATTCAACGGCGCTATTCAATGTTTTCCATAGGTTGACGACAGCGCCCAGCTTGCGGGCGTCATGAACGGCGGCGGCGGTTTCCTGACCGTCGCACAAGATGGCGAGACCCGCGCCTTGTCCACCTGTCGGGCGAATGACGATCAGCTGTGGATCAGTTAAAGCATCGGAACCATCGGCCTGCCATCCCGCCAGATCCCGGGTGAATCGGGCCAATATATCCGTGTCCGGATGTGCGTCTTGGCCTTGCGCACACAACCCGTCAAATTGCATCTCGTCTTCAGTCGACCCAATCAGTATTCGACCTAATGCGAACCGATCCGCGCCCTCAAAGAATTTTCCGGCAATACTGGTGGCGCCTTGTGACGCAGTTTCTGGCTGGGCTTCTGGTTCTAAGGTCTGGTCGGAAACGATGGCCATGCGCGGCTCTTCGATTAGTTCAATCCGCGCGCAGGCCGCTTCGACCTCCGAAAAGGTAACCCCTACGTCATCAGCCTCAAGCGCCGTATCCGGGCGCAGAGAAACCAACTCAAGCGGGCCGGGTGCCGTTGCAATTTCCGACACCACTTGCGCCAGTCGTTCGATCAGTTTTTCGCGTGCTTCGGTTTCAAAATCCGGGACAGGGCCCGAAGCACAGCGGAATACGTCGGTGACCCGAGAGCTGTTGACTTCGATAGCCAAAGTTGCCCCGTCAGCCGCCGTAAATTCCAAACGCCGAGGCAAGATCGTGCCCCGGATGGCCCCCAGCACCTCATTCCGGCGTAACAGTGCGCTGCTACCCGATAGGTAGATTGCAGGCGATAAGCGCGCGATCGAAGTCCGCCCGATCCCTTCGAGCATATCCAGTATTTCACTATCCATCATGCGTGACCCCCTCTGGTCCCGTCTACACCGCGGCCGCCACCGGCCCGAGGCTGAGATGTGATTTCGTAAGCGCCAGCCCGACATTCGCGCTGTCGCGGCAGATATAGCATACCACGTGATCAGGATATTCTGTTGTCCTGAGAAAGATGTGCAGCCGGTCGTTTGAGAACACCGCGATTTCCCCAAATCCGGGGTGTTCAGTATCGTCGATTTTTGCCGCACGCAGGAGTTCTTCGAATCCCTTCATACCGCGTCCCTGAAACAGATTAGCTACTGCAAGTGCGAGATTTTCGAGCGCATCAGCGCTGTCTTGGTCCGCCGCGTCGACGCCCAATAACATGCCGGTCTCCATGTCGACATACCCGGCTGCGATGCAGTCGGGTATGGTTTCGATGGCCGAAGCCAGAGCAGAGTCAATCGACATTCAGATGCCCACCTTCGGGTTTAATCTAAATCGCATGCCACTCCGCTCCGCCGTTCTTGCGAGCCTCAGAAACGGCGCGCGGTATGTCTTGATTCCGCTTAGCGTCATGTTCCAACGCAATCTGGTCAAACTCGGACAAGAATGCTGCAAAGGCGCTTTTCAGGCCATTTGCATCGTCAGGCAGGTTCTCACGCGCCACGATTTCGCCCCACATTGCTGCAGCACTGAGTGGCGTTTCTATGAGGCGATCGCCCAAATCATCTGCCTTGTCATCGGCTGCATCTTCAATCTCTTCGGCAGCAGCTTCACCCACCATTGATACGACGCGGTTTGGAGCCAGCGCATTCGATTCGGGCTCCGGTTCATATTCGTCTGCCGAGTTTTCCGACTGTTCCGCCAACAGGGCCGTAATCGACGAAACCGATACTTCGATATCTGATGATTCTTCGGCGTCTTCCGACGGCTCTTGTTCGGTGTCCGCAGCTTCGACTGCTTCCGCTTCGTCCTCTTCTTCGCCCAAGACGATCAGTTCGGCATCTTCCTGCTCTTCCTCATCATCGTCATCCATGAAATCAAACTCATCCACGTCGGTGATGGGGTTTGCCAAGAGGTTCAAATCCAGCGGATCTTCCGTCTTGTCAGAGAACAAGGCACGTAAGTCTTCATCAGCAGGCTCCGCTTCGGTCGCCATTTCCGCGCGCATCCGCTCGGCTTCTTCTGCATCAATCCGCGCCTGTCCGGATTCCTCGGTGCGACGCTCCACGCGGGCAGGGCGTACCGGGAAACTTGTAACCACATCATTCTCGGCAGAGTCATCTTCCATCGGCGTGACAAGTTTCAGCGGTGCATCGCCAGAGGTTTTCTCGGGCCGCGATGGCTGAACTTTGGGTGCGTCTGACAGGGATTTGTCAATTTGATAGCGCGACAGCATATCCGCACGGCTGTCCATGATCTGCTCAGTGATCTCAAGGAAACTGTCGACCATCTTGCCGCCGCCGCTGCGTGACCACAACTCGGCGTCGCCGGTTTTGTCACGGGCCATGATGGCATCACGGGCCGAGAACAGGATCGTGCGATTGAACAAATGACCCGCTTCCCGATTTACACGGCGTAAGACCTTTTGACGGTCTTTCTGATTCAAGGCATCTGCGCGCGTCACCAATAGCAGCGACTTGTGCTGCAGACGTTCTGGCAGCGAAACCCAAGTGGCACGTTCAGTCTCCCGCCAAGCTTGGGTCGAGTGCGTGCACCACAACACACCATTGGCCTGGCCAACTGCGCGTTGCCAGACATCCGTCGAAATCTTCGGGTCCGAAATGCCGGGTGTGTCGATCAGGTCGACCGCCTCAAGAATGTCGGCTTCAAGGAAGATGCGAATGAACTGGGCGTCGTTGACACCAACCTGTTCAAGCTGATCCAATTCGATATTCTGCGTACTACCATCATGGCGTTTGATATAGGCGGGTCGATTGCCCCAGCTGAACCAGATCGGCGGCAGTTGCGTCGCTGTGACCTGCGTCGGCAGTGCCTGTTTGCGCAGCAGGAAATTCATCAACGTCGATTTGCCTGCACTGAATTCCCCCATGAGCGCAAACACAGGTTTGCGGCGGGACCACTGCTCGATGCGGTTCCAAGCCTTGGGAGAGACGAAGCGGGTTTGTGATTCTTTTACCATAACTCTTCTTATGCTGCTTCGTTACTAAGGTCTTTCAGGATATCGCCCAGAATATCGTCACGTGATTTCTGCGGCTTCTGCTCGGCCATCTGGGCCGCAGCCCTTTCAGGCGATTGCGAGATGCTGAGCAGCGTGTCCTTCTGTTCGGCAATAAAGTCGGTCAACGTGGCCCGCACGTTCTCTAAGACGGCGGCGATCTGGTTTTCCTCGATGTCTTTGGTGATCGAGTTCGCCTCGGACGCGATCAAACGCGTATAGTCTGCGGCATAAGCTTCAAACCCTTTGCGGCGTTGCCACCAACGTCGCCACCATGTGCTCTGCAGGTCCAGTGCGATTGTGCGGCCAATCCCTAATGGCGGGGGTACACGCGGCACGATCGGAGCTTCAATGTTGAATTCACCTAAGTGGTTGCCCAGCAGCTTCTGATACAGTGCCTCGACATCCGCTGCAGCAGCCGAATACAGAGCACCGGCATCCTTACGCATGGATCGGGCAAAGCTGAAATATGCCGCCTTCTGCAAGGTGCGCAGACCTGCCGGATCATATTGCCATGTACCCTGCTCACCATTCTGTTCCAGATGTGAGATCAGAGAATCCGTCGCACGTTTGACAAAATTTGCTTCTGCGGACGCAAGTCGCTCTAATACCTTGTCGCGAAGCTTGGTTGTCAGTTCCGAGGCTTTCTTTTCGTACTCAGCCGAAACCTTTGCGATCGCTTCTTCGGGCGACGCACCGTCCAGATCCCGAACGATACCGTCGGAGTTTGACAGCGTCTTGGCCACTGCAGTAGCCCGGATCTGGCTGGCGATGTTGCGCGCCCGATGGCGAACGCGATCCAAAAGACGCGTTCCTGCACCCTCAGCGATACGCTCATTCATGGCGAGCAGCAGATCAGGCAATCCTGATAGCGCCCAGATCTTATCCAGCGATGCAGCCTGATCGCCAAATCCAGCCGCCAGATAGAAGGTGTTCAACGCCTCGCGCGATTCCTCAGTTAGAATGTCCGGGTTTCCGGTTAGCGCAGCCTCGGCCCACAGAGCGCTGCCAAAAACAACGCTGGTGTTGGCGTCTATGTAGTTCTGTTTCAGTGTGTCTTGAATACGATCACGTATCTCAGGCACTTGATTGACCGGGTCTGACAATTCATCGATGCGGTTCACGAACAGGATGATCTGGCGGTTCTCGAACTGTGCGATGATCCGCATTAGCGCCATGTCCATCGTGGTCAGCGCCTGACTGGCAGCCAAAACAACAACACACACCTCTGATCCACGCAGGCTGCGTAGGGTGATTTGTTCGCGTACCATAAAGGTATCGTTCACACCTGGGGTATCGCAGAGCTTGAGCGAGATCGGATATTGCGGGATATCCATGAACAACTCGGCCGATTTAGTCACATCTGCGAAACGGCCCGTCTTGGGGTCGATATCCGGGTCATCCTCATCCCCGAGGCAGACATATCGCTGAATCAGTTCATCGTCGAAATAATCATACTGGTGGCTCTGACCGAGAATCAGGTCAAAGTGCTTCCCAAGCCGCTCTTCTGATTTGGCCTTCATCTCGCCGATTTGACGGCGAATATCGTCCATCTCATCATCGGCACCGGCTCGATTGGCCAACTCGCCCAGACGACCGCCGCCAACCATCAGATTGTCCCATTCTTCCTGCTCGAAGAATGTGAATTTGGAACGGGTGTCGCCTTCTGTGCGGGTGTTGATGTTCAGCGTTGTAACCACCGAGGTCCACGGGTTCACATCCGAAGGCAAAAGATTTGGCCGCCCGGCCAATATGTTCACGATCGAGGATTTGCCGGCCTTCACCTGCCCCACCATCGTGACACTGGCGGTAAAATTCTCCATTTTGGTCTTGAGCGCAGCCAGCCGTGCGGAAGACCGTGCATCCGCCACCTCTGTCAGTTGGTCGATCTGTGTCGTCAACGAGGTCATTGCCTCTGTCATCTCAGACAGGGACTCGTTTCCGACAGACAGAAGGTGGTCGTTACGCGCCATGGTCAGCCTCCGGTACCAGTTGCAGCGATGTGGTTCCCTGCCCCGTCAGGCAGGCTTGCAAGCGTGTCGATTCGTGCGATCAGGTCCAGCGCGTTGCCGAGGATTGCGGCCTCGGTTCGCGGTGAAATCGATTCATATGCGAAAGAATCAGCCAGAACTTCGATTGAACTGAAGCCTTCACCATTTTCCAAACAAGCCACACGGCGTCCGGTCGGAAAATCATCTGTTTTGTTGGCAGGCAGCGGCATGCGGGCATTAGCCAGCAAGTAGCGATTGCCCGAATGCGTACGAAGAGCGACGCCGAATCCTGTGCCAGGGTGCTGACGGTTCAGGGTTTTCAGTTCGCCAATAAAGCTTTCACGCGCAAGGCTGACAGCGTCTTGCTCGGAAGCAACGGATTTGATCTGGTTGGTCACGACAGAGACCCTTGTTCTGGAGTTGAGCAGAAACTCGCACGGTGCCAGAAGGCAAAAAGACTCATTAACTCCTGCGCCCAATCAATTACGATTACCGCGGTGTTATTTTGACGCGAATAGGATATTTTGGCGTTTGAAATGTGGCACAATTATGATGGCGTCTCATAGAAATACCTCAACCTATGAGAGTGTAAACCACGACGTTGACGAGTTGCCCAAGTTTTTATGGCTTTGATTGCTTGTTAAAAAGTCCGAGGTTCCGTGGCGTCAAGGATTTACATGCTGCTTCTTACTTTTTTGAAATATATAGAAATAATTTCTATTTCTGTGATCGAAGGAACCTCTGATTGAAATTCGATACGAAACCACTCACCTCAAGTTACACTTTTTGGAATGTGCTCCACACAAAGAAGTCTTTGAGCGACTCAACGTATGCGAGTTTAAGATAAAGAGAAAAATTGCGATAAATGTTCGCTAAATGGAAACAAAAAGAAGGACCAGAAAACGGGCCTTCACACAGGTGAAATTACGACCAAAACCAGCACCTGAGTACTGTTCGTGCTGAAAAGACTGGCCAAACCGCATTCTCACTGTCCAAGGCACGTTCTTTAACATTTGGCACATGCGAGTTCTGGTTAAACTTACTTGGGCAAAAGATTGTTTCCAGCGAGACGATAATAAACTGCCCTCTCGCTTGATTTTACCTCTCGCACTCATTCAAAAGCTTTGCTATTCAGCGCGTCGTCGCGGTGCTTCGGCATCGGGTTGCGGGTGTGGCGAAATTGGTAGACGCACCAGATTTAGGTTCTGGCGCCGCAAGGCGTGGGGGTTCAAGTCCCTCCACCCGCACCAACACGACTTCTTACCATCAATGTGACTTATCGCTGGCGAACTTACGCAGTTCAAACGCCGTAGCGGGCCATAAACATGTCGACGGCCTGCAATGCGACCTCGTCGATTTCGTTCTGGTCAAATCGATTTTGGATACCGAACGCCGCGCGGCCCCATAGTCGGACTTTGCACAGTTCAGAAAACTGCTCGGCCGCGATGTTGACGTCTTCAACCGCCAACTCACCTTTGCTAACTGCCTTGGTCAAATATTCGGCCATCTGGCGTTGGCCGTTCCTCGGTCCTGCTTCATAAAACGCTTTACCAAGCTCGGGGAATCGGTCGCGTTCGGCCACACATATGCGAAAGACCTGTTGCGCGAAGTCCGAGACGAGAAAAGCCGTAAGCTGAGTGGCTGCTATCGTCAGCACCTCGCGGGCTGGCTTGGTCTCATCGATCATCGACAGGATGCGCTCGGACATCAGGCGACATTCGGTCTGGGCAACCTCGGTGAACAACAGTCGCTTGTCGGGGAAATAGCTGTATAGCGTTGCCTTCGAAACACCCGCCGCACGCGCGATGTCATCGACGCTTGCACCTTCAAACCCATCCGCCATGAAAACCTCTCGGGCCCCACGTAACACCTGGTCGAATTTACGGCCTGTACGCAGGATGGTGGCGGCTTGGGTCATGGTGTCTCCGGATTGCGATATCCTGCAACACTATAAACCGTTCGGTTCAGTTTCAACGCTTTTCACTCCGATAGCGGTTTTGGCACAACGTTACGGCTTCAATCGTACCGCCGACCGTGCGTCAACCTTGCGAGCCAGACCAGCCATGTTAACACGTTGCCATGGTCGAGATATTTCTGCGCACTCTCCCCTTTTTCGCAATCATCGGCCTGGGGTTCTGGGCCGGACGCAGCCGGTTTTTCCCTCCCGAGGCGACAGCATATCTAACCAAGTTCGTGTTTTTCTTTGCTTTGTCGGCTATGCTATTTCGGTTTGCCGCCACCCTGCCCTTTGCCGAAATTTTCAACGGTCGGCTGGTGATCGGGTATCTGATCGGCACTGCTGGCGTCTATGCGCTGGCGACGGCTATCGCTTATCTCCGAGGGCTGGACATCCCCACCGCCGCGGTCGAGGCGCAATGTGCTGCTATTGGCAATGTTGGGTTTCTGGGCCTGCCCATGCTTGCGCTGTTATTCTCCGAAGCTGCCATAGGTCCAGTGATGTTGGTGCTGACAGTTGATCTGGTTGTGTTTTCCTCATTGATCGTGATCCTGATCAACGGTGGCCGCGATGGTCGGCTCAGCCTGGGGACGATGCGCCTGATCGGGATTGGCCTGCTGAGAAACCCCATGATCTTGTCAATCTCCGCCGGATTGCTCTGGTCTGCATTAAAAGCGCCTGTACCGGTGCCTCTGAATGATTTTCTGACGATTCTGGGCGGCGCTGCTACGCCAGGTGCGTTATTTGCCATCGGGGCATCACTGGCGGACAAATCGGCCGAGCGCATCCAGATCGCGGGTTGGTTAAGCTTTTGCAAGCTGGTGCTGCATCCGCTTTTCGTCGCACTAATGGTGATTTGGCTGATCCCGGTTGCCGCCTTTCCGGCGATGGTCGCAATCGCGGCGGCGTCTTTACCAGTAGCGGGCAATGTTTACATGCTGGCCGCGCACTACGGTGTGGCCCCGCAACGGGCATCTGCTGCCATCCTGTTATCTACCATCGCCAGCATTCTGACCGTCCCGCTGGCGATAGGATGGGTCAGCGGATTCTGATCTTCACCTTTTCGAAAAATGAGCTTTCCAGAGGTGGCTGCACTTTACGCCGACGCTGCAGAGCGTTAGCCATGGCCCGGACACAACGTAAGGATCAGCTTGATGGAAACCCTTTCGGAAAATGCCTGTTTTGGTGGTGTGCAGGGCGTTTATCGCCATGCTTCCTCGGCCTGCAAATGTGATATGACATTTGGCCTTTTTCTTCCAGCCGAAGCCAAGGACGGCCCCGTTCCTGTTCTGTGGTATCTGTCGGGCCTGACCTGCACCCATGAAAACGCCATGACGAAGGCGGGTGCCCAGGGTTGGGCGGCCGAACAGGGCATTGCGCTGGTGTTCCCCGACACTTCACCACGCGGCGAAGGCGTGGCAGATCACGAAGACTATGACCTTGGCCAAGGCGCAGGGTTCTATGTCAATGCCACGCAAGGCCCTTGGACGCCTCACTTCAACATGTGGGATTATATTGCCGAAGAGTTGCCGGCCCTTCTGGCCAAGAACTTTGCGATTGATCCTGATCGTCAGGCCATCACAGGACATTCGATGGGTGGGCATGGCGCATTGACGCTGGCGATGAACCTGCCCGGGCGTTACCGCTCTGTTTCGGCCTTCTCGCCGATCTCGAACCCGATGGGTGCGGATTGGGGCCGCAAGCAACTCAGCGCGTATCTGGGCGGTGATGAGGCCGCATGGGCCAAGCATGACGCGTCGGCGATGATGAAAAGCACAGGCTTTGACGGACCGATCCTGATCGACACCGGTGCAAACGATCAGTTTATGGATCTGTTGCGCCCGGAGGCACTGGCGCAGGCAATTGCCGAGCGTCGCCAGCAGGCCACCTATCGCCTGCAGCCCGGCTATGACCATTCCTACTATTTCGTGTCCACCTTTATGGAGGATCACATCACCTTCCACGCCGAAGCGCTGTATGGGGACTGAGGCATGAGCAAATATGACTATGACCTGATCATCATCGGCTCGGGCCCTTCAGGCCGGGCGGCGGCGATTCAGGCAGGCAAATTGCAGCGCCGGGTGCTGGTGATTGACCGCAAAGATCGTTTTGGTGGTGTCTCTGTTCATACCGGAACGATCCCATCGAAAACCTTGCGAGAGACGGTGCTGAACCTGTCAGGCTGGCGCGAGCGCAGTTTTTATGGGCGCTCCTACCGGGTCAAGGATCAGATCAGCGCCGAGGATCTGAAAGCACGGCTGCACATGACACTCGATCATGAGGTCGATGTGCTGGAGCATCAATTCAACCGCAACCATGTTGAAACGCTGAACGGGTTGGCGACGTTCACGGGTCCACACGAGATCGAGGTGGCTACGGATGCAGGCGAATCCACGCGTCTGACAGCAGCCAAATTCCTGATCGCCACCGGCACCAAGACCTACCGGCCAGATTACGTGCCTTTCAATGGCAAAACTGTCGTCGATGGGGATGATTTCCTTGAGATGGAGGAAATCCCGCGTTCGCTCTGCGTGATCGGTGCGGGCGTGATCGGCGTTGAATATGCAACCATGTTCTCGGCGCTTGATGTCCGGGTGACGTTGATCGAACCGCGCGAGACGTTTCTGGATTTCATCGACAAGACACTGATCCACGATTTCACGCATCAGATCCGTGAAAATGGCGTCGATCTGCGGTTGGGGGCAGCCGTCGAGAAAATTGAAGACGCCGGTAGCCATGTTGAGATCACGCTGGACAATGGGCGACACGTCCGGGCCGAGATGCTTCTGTTTGCAGCCGGGCGGATGGGGGCGACCTCGGCGCTGAACTTGGACGCGGTTGGCATTGAAACGGATCATCGCAATCGTATCAGTGTGGACCGCAAGACCTATCAGACCTCGGTGCCGCATATCTATGCCACCGGAGACGTCATCGGGCATCCGTCGTTGGCCTCAACTTCGTTGCAACAGGGACGGGTCGCGGCCTGTCATGCGCTGGAGACTCCAACCCTGCCGGAAAGCCCCTGGTATCCGTATGGGATCTACTCGGTCCCCGAAATCTCAACCTGCGGGATGTCCGAGGAAGAACTGCAGGAGCGTGGTATTCCCTACGAAGTGGGTGTGGCCCGGTTCCGCGAAACCTCGCGCGGGCACATCATGGGGTTGGAGCATGGCATGCTGAAGATGCTGTTCTCGCTCAAGACCCGCCGGGTCTTAGGGGTTCAGATTGTCGGCGAAGGCGCAACCGAGCTGATCCATATCGCGCAGGCGGTGCTGAACCTGAAAGGTACGGTGGACTACTTCGTGCAGAACACGTTCAACTATCCGACCCTTGCCGAAGCTTACAAAATCGCGGGGCTGGATGCCTTTAACCGGATGCCCATTCCGGACGAATTCAAGGTGCGCAAATCGACGCCAAAGGCAAAGTCAGCGCCAAAGGTCAAAGAGGCGTGACGACGCTTTACATCGATGGGGATGCCTGCCCGGTCAAGGCCGAGGCTGAACGGGTGGCAACCCGGCACAAGGTGCCGATGGTTCTGGTCTCAAACGGAGGGCTACGCCCCTCTGCCAACCCGTTGGTGCAGGTAGTGATCGTCGCCTCGGGAGCAGATGAGGCGGATAAGTGGATTGCCGAACGCTGCGGCACCGGCGATATTGTCGTTACCTCTGATATACCGCTGGCCGCCAAGTGTATTGAAGCCGAAGCACGTGTGCTTCGGCCCAGTGGCGAGGCTTTCACCGCGGCCAATATCGGTCAGCAATTGGCAATGCGCGATCTGATGGCGGACCTTCGCGCGGCAAACCCGCTGGGGACAGGTGGCGGAGGAAAACCATTTGGCAAAGCCGACCGGTCGCGTTTTCTAGATGCGCTTGAGCGCGAGATACGCGCTGCCCTTCGCAGGTAGTGCTCCCGCCGGTCAGAGACGCATCAAAGATGCATATCCTTCCGTTGGGCTGGGCAGCGCGTGCGGCGCTGCGGTTGGCGCTTGCATCTCTGACCTGCGCTTGGTTCAGTCGTTATGATTGAACTGGTATGGGATTAAGTCATGGCCATTGAAGCCGTCATCTTTGACATCGGAAATGTGCTGATCGAGTGGCAGCCCGAGCGCTATTATGATCGGGTAATCGGCGAGGATCGTCGTCGCGCCATGTTTGACGAGGTCGATCTGCATGGGATGAATGATCTGGTAGATCAGGGCCATCATTTCACGGATACAATTTACAATTGGGCGGATAAGTACCCGGAATGGCACGATGAAATCCGAATGTGGCATGACAACTGGATCGAACTGGCCGCGCCCGAGATCCCACATTCAGCGCGACTGCTGCGCGCGTTGCGGACCAAGAAGATCCCGGTTTTTGCCCTGACGAATTTTGGGGTTCAGAATTTTGACTATGCCACTACCGTTTATCCGTTTCTGAATGAGTTTGATCGTCAATATGTCTCGGGTCGGATGAAGACGGTCAAACCTCATATGCCAATTTACGAAATGGTTGAGGCCGATTGCGGCATCCCTCCCTCGGCGCTTTTGTTTGCAGATGACAGGATCGAGAATATCGAAACAGCAAGGGCGCGCGGATGGCAAACGCATCACTTCATCGATCCGCAGGGTTGGGCGGATCGATTGGTTTCTGAGGGGCTGCTGACCGCTGAAGAGGCCGCATAGCTCAGGCTGTCACGCCGGTTGGTGAGCGATTTTCGCGGATGGGCAGGTGAATGATGGCGCTGAACGCTCCGATAGCGACGCCGATCCACCAAACCATGGTGTAATCACCGAATTGGTCGTACATGCGCCCGCCTAACCAGATGCCCAGAAAACTGCCGATCTGATGGCTCAGGAATACGATCCCGTAGAGCGTGCCCATGTACCGCAGGCCATAGAGATGTGCGACAAGGCCAGATGTTAGCGGTACGGTCGCCAACCAGAGCGACCCCATCACAAGCGAGAATGCGATCACGGACAAGGGCGTGATTGGGAACACGATGAAGGCACCTGCGGCAAGCGTTCGGCCGGTGTAAACCGCCGCGAGCAGGTACTTCTTCGGAAAGTGATTTCCAGCCCATCCGGCCAAAAGGGTTCCGCCGATATTGGCCAACCCAATCAACGAAATCGCAATCGCCCCCAAGGCTGAAGTTGTGGTGATCCCCATCGAATGTAAGAGGCCTCCGGGTTGGATCGGGCCGCACATCTCGGTGACGAAGGCGGGGAAATGGGCTGTGACAAAGCCCAGTTGATAGCCACAACTGAAAAAGCCGATCGCAATCAGCGAATAAGACGGGTCGCGGAATGCCTTGGACAGGATCTGCCCCATACTCTCTTCTAGCTCCGTCCTGCTGACGGGCTGAGGCGCGCGCATGAATGGCAATGTCAGGATCAATGCAAGGATAGCCACCGCAAAGATCAGAAACACTTGCTGCCAGGGTAAGAAAGTCAGCAACCACTCCGCTGTGGGTGCGCCAATGACTTGCCCGAAACTGCCCGCTGCGGTGACAATCGCCAATGACATCGAGCGGTTCGCATCCGATGAGGCACGACCTACGACCGCAAGGACCACGCCAAACCCCGTCCCAGCGATCCCGAAACCCACGAGCCAGGCATACATCTGATGTTCAAACGGGGTAACGGACCATGCCGTCAGGACCATTCCCGCCGTATAGGTCAGAGCGCCCAGAATGATGGCGCGCCGATCCCCAATCTTTTCCGCAATGGCGCCAAAGATCGGCTGGCCGATCCCCCAAGCCAGGTTTTGTATGGCGATCGCCATCGAAAAATCGCTGCGTAGCCAGCCGAACTCATCCGCAATCGGTATCTGGAACACACCAAAAGAGGCGCGTACGGCAAAACTGACTGTAATTACGATGCAGCCGACGATCAGGATCGGGTTCAGCAAACGGGTGGATTGCGACATTAAGGCTCCGAAGATTGGTTCCAGCAGACGTTAGCGGTACAACTCGGCGCGTCAATTCAGGAGTTTTGTGACGCCAGTTCAGCAAAATTGATGTGTCTGGAAAAAAGGTTTCTTTTCAACACACGAAGCGATCGGTATGGCTCAACTCATGACGGATCTAATTTCACACTATGAAGATCTTATTGCTGATGGGACACTGACCCGGGACGACGCGCAAGAGGCTGTGCTGCCCCGGTTTGAGCGCATTCGGGCAGCCTTGGCCGAACCGGTTAAGCGTGGATTTTTCCGCAAAGCGCCGCCGCCACCCAAGGGTTTGTATCTTTGGGGAGGTGTTGGGCGCGGCAAGTCGATGTTGATGGACATGTTTGTCGAGACATTGGGTGAAATCCCAGTTCGACGGGTGCATTTTCATGCGTTCATGCAGGAAATCCATTCCGGTCTGCACAAGGCGCGTGAAGACGGCGTTGAGGACGCGCTGGTCCCTGTGGCCGATGCAGTCATCAAATCGGCGCGGGTGCTGGCCTTTGATGAGATGCAGATCGTCGATATCACCGACGCGATGATCGTGGGGCGGTTGTTTGATCTGCTCTACAAGGGTGGTGTCGTTATCGTTACGACTTCGAACAGACATCCGGATGATCTATATAAGGATGGGTTGAACCGGCAGCTTTTTCTGCCTTTCATTCAGCATATCAAAGAGCAACTGGAAGTGTGGGAGTTGGTTTCACCCACGGATTACCGGCAGAACCGACTTGAAGGCTCGCCGGTTTACTTCACCCCCATCGGGCCCGAAGCGCGGGAAAAGATTCGTGAGGTGTGGAATGATCTGTCGGGTGGACCGGCAGAAGAGCTGGCCCTTCAGGTGAAGGGTCGCGAAGTTGTCCTGCCCGCCTTTCGCAACGGCGTTGCACGGGCCTCGTTTTATGACCTCTGCGGACGAATGTTGGGTCCGGGAGACTACCTGGCCATCGCAGAAGCGCTGAAGGTATTGGTTCTTGAAGACATCCCGCGTTTGTCACGCAATAATTTCAATGAGGCCAAGCGCTTCGTCACCCTGATCGATGCGCTTTATGAGGCGAAAGTTCGGCTGATTTGTTCCGCCGCTGCCGAGCCCGAGATGCTCTATGTCGAAGGGGAAGGAACTTTTGAGTTTGAGCGTACGGCCTCGCGCCTGCGGGAGATGCAAGACAAGGATTGGGGCAGATAGGGGCTGCTGCCCTGGCGCAGAATCTTTTTCATCAGGCGGAGGATCAGGCGTTTTCTCTAAGGATGTTTCCCGCAAGATAAAGCGACCCGCAGATCAGAATGCGTGCATCAGGGGTTTGAGCGGTGATTGCGGCGAGCGCGTCTGTGACGCTGTCTGCTGTTGTGGCGGCCAGATTCACCTTAGCAGCAGCGGCGGCGGTTTCGTCTGCGCTCAGCGTATTCTGCTCACCCGGGATCGATACGGCCGTCAGGCTGTCTGCCCTTTGGGCCAATGGCGCGAGATAACCGGTGACATCTTTGGTATTCAGCATACCACAAATCAAATGCGTGGGACGTTCTGGTAGTAACACTAAAACCTCGGCCAAAGCAGTGCCTGCAGCCGCGTTGTGACCGCCATCCAACCACAACTCAGCCTGAGGGGCCTGCTCGACCAGAGGACCGGTTTTTAGCCGCTGCATGCGCGCGGGCCATTCGGCCTTGGCCACAGCGGCCTCGTAGGCATCATCGCCCATTTGCAGGTGGCGCAACGCAGCCAGAGCCGCGCCTGCATTTTCGATCTGATGAGCACCCAGTAGGTTTGGCATAGGCAGATCGCGCAAACCGGTTTCGTCCTGATAAATAAGGCGACCGTTCTCAGTATGAACATGCCAGTGCTGCCCGTGGACCATTAGCGGAGCGCCCAGACGGGCTGCGGTATATTCGATGACTTCCAGCGCCTCATCTTGCTGCGGGCCGACGATGCAGGGAACGCCCGGCTTGATGATTCCGGCTTTTTCAGCGGCGATCTTGCCCAAAGTGTCGCCCAGGAACTGCTCATGGTCGATCGAGACGGGGGTGATGACCGTCAACTCGGGCCGTTCGATCACGTTGGTGGCGTCCAGCCGCCCGCCCAGCCCGACTTCGAGCAGCGTATAGTCAGCTTTGGTGCGGGAAAATGCCAGCAGCGCGGCGCAGGTGGTGATTTCAAAATAGGTGATGTTCTCACCGCCATTGGTGGCATAGCACTCATCCAGCACGGCGGTAAGGTCGGGTTCGGAAATCAGCTCACCTGCCAGTCGGATTCGCTCGTGAAACCGGGCCAGATGAGGTGAGGTATAGGCATGGACTGCATGCCCTGCCCCTTCAAGCCCCGCCCGGATCATGGCCTGGGTCGAGCCCTTGCCATTGGTTCCAGCGATATGAATGACCGGAGGCAGCTTAACCTGAGGATTGTCTAGCACCGCCAGCAAACGCCATACCCTGTCCAAGGTCAGGTCGATGATCTTGGGGTGCAGCGCCATCATCCGGTCTAGGATGGCATCCGAAGATGGGGAGGTCATTTTTCGACCGCGTCCTCGGTGGGTGCCTCGGTTGGGGCTTCTTCCGGCTCGGGCGCAGGAAGGTCGCCTTTGACCGCAGGGGGCTGCTTCATCAGCATTCGGGTGATGGTGATCAGCTCATCCCGCATCTCGGTGCGTTTGGTCACTCGGTCGAGCATCCCGTGATCCAGCAGATATTCAGCGCGCTGGAATCCTTCGGGCAGTTTCTCACGAATGGTCTGTTCGATCACACGGGGTCCGGCGAAACAGATCAGGGCATTGGGTTCCGAAATATGAACGTCACCCAGCATCGCGTACGAGGCTGTAACGCCGCCTGTTGTCGGGTGGGTCAAGACAACAATATAGGGCAGGTTTGCTTCTTTGAGCATCTCCACTGCGACCGTCGTACGCGGCATTTGCATCAGGCTCAGAATGCCTTCCTGCATCCGCGCGCCACCGGCTGCCGAAAACAGGATCAGGGGCCGCTGTAGCCTAACAGCCTCCTGTGCTGCAGCAATGATGGCATTGCCTACATACATGCCCATCGATCCGCCCATGAACGAAAAATCCTGCGCGGCAGCCACGATCGGGGTACGGCCGATTTCGCCAACGGCGACCAGCATCGCTTCTTTCTCGCCGGTCTTTTTCTGGGCCGCCTTCATGCGGTCAGGGTATTTTTTCTGATCCCGAAACTGCAGGGGATCGTCTTTCGGTGCCGGGACATCAACCTCGGAAAAAATACCGCCATCAAACAGATGTTGGAACCGATCGCGCGGCGTGATTGCCATGTGATGGTCGCACTGGGTGCAGACATTCTGGTTTTCCGCCAATTCGCGGTGGAACAGCATGGTTCCACACTCATCACACTTGTGCCAAAGGTTTTCGGGCACTTCGCGGCGCGAGAAGATCGAATTGATCCGGGGGCGGACGTAGTTTGTGATCCAGTTCATGTCGGAACCTTGATAATGCGGCGTTGACGTCAAATAAGACGCAATGCCGGGAAATGCAATCAGCGCCTGAGGACCAATCTTGCGGTGAGCCACCCCACGATCATCAGCGCAAAGTCGACTAGCAACCAAGGTCGCAACGCTTCGGCGTCCGATGCCTCATAAGGAAGATGGAACAAGGCCAGGCCACCAAGGTTGTCGGGGAGCGAAATGACAAGCAGAGCCGCGATGTTATTGAAAAAATGCAGCGCAATGGCGGGGCCCAGCGTGCCCGCTCGCGCGGTCAGATCGGCGGTCAAAAGCCCAAATGTCAGCGCCCAGATGGCAATCAAGACCGCATTGTCTCCGACCGTCGCGGGGCTGTAGTGGCCAGCTGCGAACAAGATTGAAGGCAGACCCATCCAGATCAGCGGAGACCGAAACCGCGCGGCCAGGCCCTGTTGCATATAGCCTCGGAACAGGATTTCCTCGGCGCTGGTCTGAATCAGCACCGCAACAGCGGATAAGGGAAGCAGCAAAAGCCATTTGGTTAACGCGAGATTCGCCACCAATGGTGCACCAAGGTCATAGGGGGGGAGTATGAATATGACTGCACCCAGCAGAAGCAATGCGCGAACAACGCGCCAAAACTGCCAGATTGCGATGGATTGTTCGCCCAGGATCGAGGCAAGTGACCGGTGCTGAAATAATCGTGCCCCCAACGCCACGCCAATAGTGACAAAAATAAAGCTGGAGAGCACAATAAGGAGCGCTGTTGGCGACGATCCATTCAAGAATGTGACCGCCGATCCTGATGAGCCAAGACTGGCAACGATTGCGAACAAGATTGCATTGAGCGTGACCACAACCACTGAGACCAGCGCAAGACCAGCCAACAAGCGCCATATCTCGGGATATCTGCGGGCGGCACCTAGCAATTGCTGATGACTTGAATAGGCCCCCCGCCTTTCATTAGTGCTCATCGGATTGCTCAGCACTTACCGAAGGCAGGTCATCCCCAATTGGAGTGTTGGGGTCACGCAACCGCTCGGACACCGTGGACAGGTATCCGGCCACGGTTTCAAGCAGCCTCATCGCAACGCCCGCGTCACTTTCAATCACAGCACGCAATTCCTCCGCGCCGATCCGCAGGAACGAGCAATCCGTGAGGGCCACCAAATCCAATTGTCGCGGCTCATTGGTGATAATCGCAAGATCGCCGATAAGGCGCCCGGGTTCTACTATCGAGAGCGAACGCATTTCACCGTGTTCATTCAGCCAATTCAGGCTTGCCGAACCTGAAATACACAAATACGCCGCATCGGGAGCCTGGCCACGTGCGAAAATGGTTTGACCTGCCGCGACCTCGTACCATTGGGCCGAAAACGCCAGAAGACGCTGGTTACGCCCATCGACTCGTGAAAACAACTCGGTCGAAGAAATGATCTTGAGTTTCCGGCTCAGGTCGTCCGTCCCGGTGTCTTCAGCATCGGTGGACACGCGTGAGACACCATCGATGCGACCGTCCTTTATTTCAACAAACAAATCATAGGCTTCCGGATGGGCAAAATGATCCTCCATAAAGATCATAATCGAGTCGGGTAATAACTCGCGCAGCTTCAGACGGGTCCGCAGGCGGCTTTCAGAGTCGTGGCTGGCCAGTGCCTTGTCGAGTATCAGGATATCGGGGCGTTTGATCCCGGCACGAGAAAAGGCAGCACGCTCCTGAAACACTGTCGGAAGGTTGTTCCCACCTAACCCGGACGGCAGGTCGTAGATGATCGCGGCGGCCCTTCGGCGCAGCCCGGCCTCGTTCAGAACCTCCGCGACCAGATCTTCGATCTCTTCTGCATGAGCACCAGCCATGATGGATACCCGACCATACAGAGCGTTTTCCATTGCTGTCAGGCGGGGAACGTAGACGTCCGGTGACACCGGCACGAACATCGCACCCATAGCGCCCCGCAGCCGTTCGGCCTGACTGTGACGAATGGAAAGGATTTTGTCCTTGTACTCCTCAGGGAAACTCGGGCCGATTTGTTCAGCGGTCAGCATGAATGGGACGGTCAACAGCAGCGCACGTTCCTGATCGCCGATGGCTTCTTCGCCCTTGGTTTTGCGGCGCTCTTCGATATCGAGCAGACGGTGGTACATGTCTTTTGACATGCCAAGCCGCAAGAACAATGGGTGATCGGCCCCATCTCGCCCGAAAGTCTGGTTTAGGGTTTCCAGAACGGCCTGAGCGATGCTGAGCGCGTCATCATCAAGGCCATTGCCCGTAAGCAACGACAGAAACCGGTGGTCCCCCGCCAGAATGTCCGGCGCGATATCATGCGTCGGTGAAGCGAACAGCAGATTCCCGCCCAAGGGCACGGCGGGATTGAACTGGTCAGGATCGAACCGATAGACATACTTGTCCAACCCGCGCTCTTGCAGGCGTGTCGCAACGGTATCTCGCAGATCGACTATTTCTTTCGCCAGCACCGGGTGTACTTCCGGGTCGAACTGAGAGCGCAAAGTGCGCCGGAACATAAATTCATCAATGCCCATCGCTTCGACAAGCTGGAACCACCAATCGCGAATATCCTCGATGTCATCAAGACCCGCGAGGCTTGGATCGATCCATTCATCGGACAGTGAATCGGGTGGGTTCCCGGCGCGCACGGCTTCGATCTGGCGGCGTGAGGGGGCCTGCAATGCACCACTTTCGTGTTGAGGATGCGTGCGCAGCGGCATTAGCAGGTTATCACCCAATGTTCCGTCGAACAGGTAAGGGCGTGAATAGGCATAGCCGATCCGCGCCGCAATCACCGCCTGATGCAGGCTGTTGAGGTTGTGGCCAGCCATCAGAACCTCGCCTTGAACCGGCAGCACTTCGCGCGTCAGCAACTGCGCAAGCGCACTGCGTTCCGAAGCGTGTTTCGACTGAATCGCAACCCGAGCGCCTTGGGGAATGGTAAGATCAATATCCTCAAGTATGGTCTTGCCGTCATCATCACGAACGGTCACGTTGCGCAGTTCGATATCGCCGGTTAGGTGCGGGATTGCCTCGGGGACGCCCTCAAACAACTGTTCGGGTATCATATTCGATGGGGCAAACCGTTCGGTCACAATTTCCCAGCGCAGTGACATGTCCTGTACCTGGTTGTAGTAGGTCAGAAGATCCTTCCAAGGGCCGCTGAGGTCTTTATATGCACCCAACGCGGCGACCAATGCGCCCACTGTCACCTCGCCCGTGATCGCCAGATAGCCGCCTACTGAATAGAATAGGAAGGGTGTCATCTGAGTGATCAGATTGTTGAGGAACTTCATGAAGAACTTCTTGTTGTAGATCTTAAAGCGGATCTCGAACAAGGTTCCTAGCCGATGGCTGAATTGCGCCAGACGATAGCGCCAGCCGCCATTGGTGCGCAGATCGCTGATACCAGCAGCACTTTCGCCAATCTCAGAGCTCAGCCGCCTGACCTCCTGAATGCGATCCTTGTTCAGAAGGTTGATCTGACGCTGCAATTTGGGAATCAGCCAAGCCTGCAAAGGGATCAATGCAATACTGGCCAGACCAAACCACACGCTTTGCATGAAAAGAAACGTGACGATCGTCATCATCTGGCCGAACTGAAAAACGGGCTGCGCGATGGCATCTCCCATCAACCCGCCCATGGGTTCGGCCTCGGACGTGATCATCGATACCAGTTCACCTTGGCTGGTGGTGGCGAAATAGGATTTGGGAAAGCGCATCGAGCGGCTGATCAATGTAAAGCGAAGGCGACGCAACATCCGCTCGGCGAGAATGCCTTTCATGGTATTGATGCGCATTTTCATCACGCCACTGGCGATGACAGTTGCCAAAAAGGCAAAGCACAGAATCAGCAGGTACTGCACCTGTGTCACGGTGATACCGAGTACTGTCACGGTGTCTGCGGGCGCACCAATCGCGTCGTTGATGATCTGCTTAGGAAGCTCCAACGAAGCGTAAAGGAACGGAAATGACAGAACGGTCAGCAACAGCAGGACCAATTGCTGCTTTTTCGAATGCTTCCATATGAATGAAAATAGGGTGGGTTCCATTCCCCTGCCTCATGATGAGCCTGTATGATCCGGGACAAATGCCGATTGCCCGAGCGCCGACGGTAAGCCTCGGCCCGAGCTATTGCAAGAATGGCGGCTCTTTGCGACGCAGAAACCAGCTGGATAGGAGATCACATTTAGGAATCGGGAAGATTTATCCGCTAATCAAGTAAGACTGGTTTGTCCCCTGCCCCGACTTTGACTAAAGAGGGGCTGTCTTGAAAGATGGGGCGATGGGCAGAATACTGGATCGATATATTCAACTAAAGGCTCTGGGGCGCTGGCAGCGTGCCGCGCAGCAGTCTGACCACCTCGCACTGCCTGAGCTTCGCCGCCAACGTGATGACGCCCGGCGGTTGCGCGGCAAACTTGAACAAGCAATTCAAAAAGCTGATGCTCGACTGATCCAACCCTTGATTGGGGCGACGCAGTTTCCAAAACCCCTGGGAACGGATTGGTCGTGGCGACCGGACCTGTGGCGGACGCCACTAATCCGCAAAGGTATAGCCTCGGCCCCGCGCAAGGCGCGGATGGATGGGCAGATCATCCTGTTTCACGATTGCAGCCAGGTCGAGATCGGGCTGCAGCAAATCCGAAATCGGCGAGACAAGGATTTGGCGCCTTTCAGTCTGGCCGTTGAGGTATTTGATTTTCAGGGATCTTTCCTGTCGCTCTCCGTTGATCTGCCCACGGATGCCGCCATAAATCTGTCCCGCCAGCATCTGATGCGGGTCGACACTCTGGTTGAGTGCGAGCGTTCTACCGTTGTCTTTGCCCGCCTGAACATTCAGCATGGCCCTAATACCGAGCAGGTTCTGCGCGAACTTGATCTTTCAACACCTGCGGCGACTGTAGATTTTGATCTGGCCCATCTGAACGTGAATGAGCGTCGAATTGAAAAACTCTGGCTGGATCTGATCATTGATCAACCCGCGATGAACCGTGTGGTGTTTCGTGACCTGACATTCTGCCGTTACCACCGGGCCGATCTGTAAAAGGGTACTCAATGTCTCATACCACCCTGACACCAATCCGCTTCGAAAACGGCCTGTGGGAAGGCCATTTGACCAGCGAAAGCCCCCCTCAGATCGAGGTGCTGTTTCTTGGTGAGCCCGTGAATGATGTTGAGTTGGAACCAGCAACGGATGGCTGGGCCTTGCGCATCCCAGTGCCGCCCGCCGCCCTGTCGGAAGGTGTCCATACTGTCGTGATTCACGATGGAACAACAGGCCATAAGCTGGGGGATTTCACCATCATCGCCGGCTCACCCGCCGCAGATGATCTGAGGGCCGAAGTCGCTTTGTTGCGCGCCGAGTTGGACATGTTAAAGCGTGCGTTCCGCCGCTCTCAGGCATCTCAAAGCGAAACCTGACCACAGTACTGATAGGATTGTCCCTATCTTTTCAGGTCCATACGTGCATCATTGGATTGGCCTATGGATCGCAACAGCATCATAAAGGTCATCGCGCTGATGGTGACGGGTTTCGGGATCGGGATCGATTTTACCGGTGCCCTCATGCTGGTCCCGGCAATCGAAAACAGCTTTGACGCCGACATCACCAGCACCCAGTGGGTTCTGAATATTTACGCTCTGTTCTTTGCCATGACGATGGTGGCCGGAGGTCGCCTGGGTGACATGTATGGTCATCGCAAGATGATGATCATCGGTCTTTCGATCTTTCTGTTTGCGTCGGTTTTATGCTTTGTCTCACCCGGTTTGGACTACCTGATCGGCGCACGCGCCTTGCAGGGGATCGGGGCGGGATGCGTGTGGCCCTGCACGCTTGCATTTGGAGCCACCAAAGTGTCGAAAGAAGAACACCGCGCATTGGTGATGGGGCTGATACTGGCGGGTGTCACCACGGGTAATGTCTTTGGACCGATGATTAGCGGCGCGGTGGTCAATCTGGGTGATTGGCGGTTGTTTTTCCTCGCCAATGTGGTGTTTTCCAGCATTTCGATGACGACTGCGATCCTGCTGATGGAGCGTGAGACCGAGCATAAGAAAGGTGAACACATCGACTTTGCCGGGATGGGTATCCTGTCTTTTGCAGTTTTGCTCTTGCTTTACGGTTTGGACGTTGGTGCCGATTGGGGCTGGACTTCGCTGCCGCTTTTGCTGCTGTTTTTTGTCAGCGCCGTTTTGTTCCTCCTGTTTCCGAAAGTCGAAAAGAGGGTCAAGGAACCCTTGCTAATGCCTCAGTTGATGCAGAACCGAGAGTTTCTGATTACCTTAGGTCTGAATATGTTCAACGTCTCGGCAGCTTTTGTCGGGCTGCTTTATTTTCCGCAGTATATGCAAAAAGTCTTGGGATGGTCTGTGTTCCAATCGGCGCTGGGTTTGGCACCGCTGACGGTGTTGCTAGCGGTCGGATCAATCGTCTCGGGTACGCTGTATAACGATTTTGGGCCCAAGCGACTGCTGTTTTGGGGATATATTTGCGCCACAGTCGGGGCGGCAAGCGTTGTCATCATGCCTTCCGGGACCGGATATTTTCAGATTCTTCCCGGAATGGCGCTGATTGGTTTGGGCGCAACGCTGACGGTCGGGCCTTCGGGAACAGCCGCTGTATGCGCGGTCAAGCCGGAACGCGCCGGACTGGTTGGCGGCCTGAGTTTCATGACCCATCTTGTCTATGGAGCAATCGCGGTCGCCTGTGCGACGGCGGTCATGTATGTGACAAGCCTGTCCAGCCTGAAAACCCGATTGACCGCGTCAGGCATCAACATGTCCGAGGCTGATCAGAAAGCGATCAATGGTGGAACGCTGAACACAGACTCGGCAAAAGCAGTGCTTGAAAAGTTGAATTCAGGTGAAACTGAAAAGGTTCAGGCCGCCATTGCGGCGGCCTTTGATACCGGAATGAATATGGCTTTTGTATTCGCCACGATCTCAGTCGCTGCCGGAATCGTCCTAGCGCTGATGCTGGATGAGAAGAAACTGCACAAGGTCGAAGGGTAACCCGTACAGGTGTAAGTATGGGGCCGCTGGTGGCGGCCCCTACCCTTTATTGTGACGGTCCAGTCGGATTGAATGCGGACAGGCCTTTGAGAATATCGATGGCATAGGCCAGTTGATAATCCTCTTCCCGCAGCTCCGCGGTGGCTTCGGCCTTGGCGCGATCTTCTTCGATCTGGCGAATCTCGTCCTCGCTGAGGCTGTCATTGTTCAGGCTGCCACGCAGATCGGCCTCGGACCGGGTGCGGGTGTTTGTATCTTCCTCTTCCTCGTCAACCGGGTTGTTGCGTGGTTGTTCAACGATGATGTCCGGGCTGACGCCAAGCGCCTGAATCGAACGACCCGAGGGCGTGTAGTAGCGAGAGGTTGTCAGACGCATAGCCCCGTCACCCCGAAGCGGCATGACCGTCTGCACCGATCCCTTGCCGAAGCTCTTAGTGCCAACCACGATGGCGCGATTGTGATCCTGCAAGGCGCCCGCGACAATTTCCGACGCCGAGGCCGAACCACCGTTGATCAGCACAACGATGGGCTTGCCCCCGGTCAGATCGCCGGGTGTTGCGTTGAATCGCTCACCATCTTCGAGATTGCGACCCCGGGTCGAGACGATTTCGCCCTCATCCAGGAACGCGTCAGAGACCTTGATGGCCTGTGTCAATAGCCCGCCCGGATTGTTACGCAGATCCAGAACGATGCCATTGACGTTTTCGATGCCTCCGGCCTCTTCGATCTGTTCTTCCAGTCCTTCCTTGAGGTTCGGATAGGTTTGGTCATTGAAGGTCGTGACACGCAACACGACACTTGTACCTTCGGTACGTGCACGAACTGCGGTCAGCTTGATCGTGTCGCGAACGATCGTTACGTCGAATGGCTCCTGCTCGCCTTCACGCACGACTGTGATCACGATTTCCGATCCCACCGGGCCGCGCATCAAGTCCACGGCTTTATCCAGCGTCAGCCCCAAAATGCTCTCGCCATCCACATGAGTGATGAAATCGCCCGCTTCGATACCAGCAGCATCCGCTGGAGTGTCATCGATGGGCGATACAACTTTGACAAAGCCTTCTTCCTGCGTGACTTCGATACCGAGCCCGCCAAACTCGCCACGTGTCTGCACGCGCATCTGCTCGGCATCATCAGGCGACAGGTAGCTGGAATGTGGGTCTAGCGAGGTCAGCATCCCGTCAATCGCAGCCTCGATCAGCTCGTCGGTTTCTACCTCTTCGACATACTGGGCGCGAATACGTTCGAAAATGTCACCGAACAGATCAAGTTGTTCGTAAACGCTTGCCTTGTTCTCGGCTTCTTGCGCAAGCAGAGGGCCTGCGATCTGTGTTGTTGCGACTATCCCTGCCACGGTGCCGGCCAGTCCGGCCATCACAAATTTCTTCATACTCGTTTATCCATCCTTGTCCGTCCGGAACCATGATTCCGGGTCCACTGGGCTGTTATCCTGTCTTACTTCTATATAGAGCGTTTCTGACCAGTCAGTTCCAGTGCCATCACCGCTTGTTGACATAATAGCGCCGATTTCCGGAGTTTCACCCGGCATCAAACCCACCGGAGTACCCTCGGGTATCACTTCCCCGGTCAGACCATATACCTCTTGCAGACCTGAGAACACGAATAGCAATCCGGGCTGGGGTTCAAGGATCACAAGATTCCCGAGATCCAGCAAGGGCCCGCGGTAACGGATCGTGGCAGCCGTTGGCGCGGTGACCAATGCGCGGGGTCGCGTGCCCAGCACCAGCCCGGGGCGCGTTACCCCCGCGGCATCCGTTTCGCCCGCCCGGTGCAGCATGACCCCTTGTGCGGGTAACGCGATTTGACCTTTCCGGCCCGAGACATCTGCATTTGTATCTTCAATCTCACCATCGGTGATCTCGGATAACCCACTGGCAAACCCATCCAGCGTTTCGGTCGAAGATATCAGGATCGCTGTACGCACAGGATCTTCTACGAAACGGCGCGGCAGATCGGTCCGGTCCGCTATCGCCTCACTAAGCTGCGTGCGGGCATCCTGAACACCCTCCAACCCTTCGGTCAGCGTATTGGCAGCGTTTTGTTGAAGCTGTCGCAGTGTCTGTACCTCTTGCAATTCGTTTGCTAGCGCCTGAGCCTGCGCGTTTAACCCAGGCGTGACTTCGGACAACATCATACCAGTGCGCGCGGCCCCAAGTGGGCCGGACGGGTGCAGCATAAGTACCGGAGGCGCGGTGGTTTCGATCGTCTGCAGAACACCTAGCAGCTGCGCTACCTCCTGCTCTTGTACCTGCAATTCTGCAGTCAATTGCGCCTCGCGCAAGGCCGCGCGGCGCAGGCCGTCGCGCATGGCGCTCAGACCAGCCTCGTAGGCTTTTATGGTTTCGGTCAGAGCTTTGACCCGGTCGCGGGCAGATTCGGCCTCTGTCAACGCGATCGAGGCTTGCTCCAGCATCTCGGCCGCTTCTAGTGCCGCCTTTGACGGGCTGGTTTGGGCGACGACAGGGCTGGCCCAAATCAGCGCTGCAGCAACGATCGGGCACATTCTCATGTCAGCAAGCTTTCCCCTGTCATTTCAACGGGTTTCGGCAATTCCATAAGCTGCAACAAAGTTGGAGCAAGATCGGCCAAGCGCCCATCGCGCAGGCTTGAACCTTCGGGGCCGCCGACCAGAACGACAGGCACGGGGTTCAGCGTATGGGCCGTATGTGGACCGCCCGTTTCCGGATCGACCATCATTTCACAATTACCATGATCTGCGGTCACAATCATCGCACCCCCGACCTGCTTCAGCGCTGCAACCACCTGGCCCAGACCTTGATCAACAGCTTCACAGGCTTCAATCGCAGCTTGCACATCACCGGTATGACCAACCATATCTGGATTGGCGTAGTTGGTGACGATCAGATCATATCCGCCGTGGATCGCCTCGACGAACTTTTCTGTCACTTCGGCCGAGGACATCTCGGGCTGCAAATCATATGTCGCCACTTTGGGCGATTTGGGCATGAAGCGATCCTCGCCACCCTCAGGCTGCTCTTTGCCACCGTTCAGGAAGAAAGTGACATGAGGGTACTTCTCGGTCTCGGCCAGCCGGAACTGGCGCAGGCCTTGCTTTGCAACCCATTCGCCCAGCGTGTTCACGATATCCCGCTTGGGAAATACGGTCGTCATATAATCGTTATGGCCATCGGAATACTCAACCATGCCCAGTAACGCCGACAACTGCGGGCGCGGACCGGAGTCGAACTCGGCAAAACCGGGCTCCCCAATTGCCCGCAGGATTTCTCGGGCACGGTCGGCGCGGAAGTTCAGGCAAAAGAACCCGTCACCGTCCTTAATACCGGAATAACCAGCAAGAACCGTGGGCGCGATAAACTCGTCGGTTTCGGATTGGGCGTAGGCATGGTCGACGGCCTCCTGGGCCGAGGCCACGGTGCGCCCCTGACCTTTGACTATTGCGTCATAGGCCTCGGAAACGCGTTCCCAGCGATTATCGCGGTCCATGGCAAAGTAGCGCCCACAGACGGTGACGACCTTTGCGCCATCGGGCAACCGGTCTTCGAGTTCGGCGATATAGGTAAAGGCCGATTTCGGGGCCACATCGCGCCCGTCGGTGATCGCATGTAGCGCCACAGGCACACCCGCATCGGTAGCCGCTTTGGCGGCAGCTACGATGTGATCCAGGTGCCCGTGCACGCCCCCATCCGATACCAGCCCCATCAGATGCGCTGTCCCGCCTGCAGCTTTCACCTTAGCGATGAAGCTCTGCAGCGCCTCATTGTGAAAGAAAGAACCGTCTTCTATGGCTAGGTCAATCTGCCCCAGATCCATCGCAACCACGCGCCCAGCCCCGATATTGGTGTGACCAACCTCGGAATTACCCATCTGACCACTAGGTAGACCCACATCCGGCCCGTGCGTTATCAGTTGCGCATGAGGACCTTCAGCCATGAGAGCATCAAAGGTTGGCGTATTTGCCAGATAAGGCGCATTGGCCTTGGTGTCGTCGGATAGGCCCCAACCATCAAGGATACAAAGGACAACGGGCTTTGGCGCGGTCATGAAAGCTCTCCGATTGAGGCGGCGTTGCTGTCTTCTACCCCCTGCCCGCTCAAGGTTGAACCGTCATTAGGGCCGCGAATGAAGAATTAATCTGTCTTGTAGTCCCCAAAGGGTCGCGCTTTGCGGTTACGGTATTTAACGGTCAGCTCAAGCGGCATCTCGTTTTCGTCGTAAATACCGATCACCACGCCTGTTCCTCGGCTTGATCCACGCATGTTTAGCAGTTGTTCTTCCGACCGGGTCGTGCGCTGCGACTGGCGCCGCGTCCAGGTGAACAGGTGATCATACATCTCGGCGATGATGTCTGCATGCTCATCGCTTACGCCAAGGTCCGTCAGCTCATTCGGATCATTCTCTAGATCAAACAAAAGCGGGCGATAGCCCCCTTCACAATGGATCAGCTTCCATTTCTCGTTTGCAACCATGAACATGACCGCATCCCGAACCGAGGCGTTCAGTGTCTGCGCAATGGGGGATGCGGAGTAGTCGTACTCACAAATCACCACATCGCGCGGAGTGCTTTCGGCCTGACCGTGCAGGATGGGCAGCAACGAATGCCCCTCCAAAATGTGCCCTGCGGGTTCACCGCCTGCAATCTCCAGAAACGTGGGCGCTAGATCGATGGATTCGACCAATGCATCGCATGTGGTGCCGCGTGTGGCATCAGCCTCGGGCGATGGATCAAAGATGATCAGCGGCATTTTGGTAGAGGCGTCATGGAAGAAGGTCTTCTCTCCCATCCAGTGATCGCCCAGAAAATCCCCGTGATCCGAGGTCAGCACGATCATCGTGTCCTGCATTCGTCCGGTCTGATCCATCCAGTCAAACAGCCGCCCCATTTGGTCGTCAGCCTGCTTGATCAGGCCCATATAGGCTGGGATCACGGCCTCGCGTACATCCTGACGCGAGAAGGTCTGGCCGATTTTCGTATCCATGAACGCTTTCAGCACCGGATGAGCGTTCTGCCGTTCAGCTTCGGACCGAATGACAGGCAGAATGTGTTCGGGACCATACATCGAGGCGTAGGGTTCTGGCACAATATAGGGCCAATGCGGTTTGATATAGCTGAGGTGGCAGCACCACGGCCCCTCATGGTTTTCCATGAACTCCATGCCGCGAGAGGTGAGATAAGGCGTTTCGCTGTCTTCCTCGGCGATATTCGCGGCCTCTGACGAATTCTTCAGGAACCAACCTGAAAGTACATTGCCCTCTTCATCCAGCCCCGAATTGGCGAAGTCGTGCCAGGGGTTGTCACTCTCATAGCCTTTGTCTTTCAGATACTCGTTGTACCTTTTGGCGCCATCCGGGTCATAATACCCATCCGGCCCTTCGGGGCGCATCCCGTCATCGCGTTCAAAGACATCAAACCCGCATTCAGCGACGCGCGCGCCGATCAGGCTGTCGGGCTCAAGCCCCAAACGGGCCATGCCCTCGGCATCTGCGCGCATATGAGTCTTGCCGACCAACCAGCAATCCATCCCCGCCTTGCGCAAGTGATCGGCCATGGTGATCTCACCAACTTTCAGCGGGATTCCATTCCATGAAGCGCCGTGCGAATGCACATAGCGGCCGGTATAGGTCGACATACGGGAACTGCCGCAGATCGGTGACTGGATGTAGGCACGTGTGAACCGCATACCCATCGAGGCGAGACGGTCAATATTTGGCGTATGCAGATGTGGATGTCCGTAGCAGCTGAGGTAATCCCAGCGCAATTGGTCGAACATGATGAAGAGGACGTTCTTGGCTTTGTTCATGCCAAGAGGGTTATCCTAGCCTTCCATCTGTTGCAGCATCTTTTTCGCACGCTTGCACTGCAACTGGTCGCGCAGAGGGCTGTCGGGATCGATATCCTTTTGACAGACCACACATTTATCGGCACCCGAGATCGCGTTCAGGCCACCGCAGCTGCCTTTGATGGTTTTGCCCATCAACATCACACCCAGCGCCATGCCAACCATGACGATCAGCAACAGGAAAAAGGCTAGAATAAAGGTGCTCATAGCGGTTCCTACCGGTCAGTTGGTCCCCAGCGCATCCTTGAAGGCGCTGCTTTGTACGGTGATATAGGCTTCTTCTCCGCTTGTCACATCCCGCGAGATGAAGAACACGGCAAGTTTATGCTCTTCGGCCAGTTCCAGACCCTTTTCCAGACCCAATGCCAGCATCGCCGTTGCCCACGCATCCGCCATCATGGCGTTGTCTGCTAAAACAGTAACCGAAGTGGTGCGATGAGTAATCGGGCGGCCCGTCGTCGGGTCAATGATATGCGAATAGCGCACCCCGTCCTGTTCGAAGAAGTTCTTGTAATCACCCGAGGTCGCCATTCCCAGATTGTCGAGCGGCACGATCAACTGGATTGATTGCGCGCCAGTCTCGGGTTTTTCGATCCCGATGCGCCAGCTTTCGCCTTTGTCATTCTCGCCCATGGTCACCAGATCACCACCGATCTCGACCATATAGTTCTCGATCCCGGCCTCGCGCAGCTGTGCGGCAACCGCATCGATGCCATAGCCTTTTGCAATCGCAGACAGGTTGATCCCGACTCCGGCCTCTGACTTGGCCAAAGTGCCCGCTCCGCGATCCAAGTCTAACAGCCGCGCTTGCCCCACTTGCCCAAGCGCTGTCGCGATCTCGTCATCTGCCGGAATTGGGTCTTCAGGTTTTCGCGGTCCAAACCCCCACAATTCGATCAGCGGACCAAGGGTAACATCAAACGTACCACCGGATTTCTCGTGAACCTCATTTGCGGCCTCGATGACGAAGGCAAATTCGTCTGACACTTGCATGGGGTCCGTGCTGCCTGAGGCCGAGAAGGTCGAGACCTCGGAATTCGGGTCCCAGTTGGACATCTTGGCATTGACCTGCGCCAAGGTCTCCTGAACCGCTTGCCCCAGCGCTGCTTCGTCCAAATCATCGCCGATTGCGGTGATGTTGAACGTGGTGCCCATCGTCTCGCCGGACAGGCGTACCACGTCAGGCTCTTTGCCAAACAAGCAGGCCGAAACAGTCAAAAGTAAGGCCAGTGCGATCAGTGGGCGCATGGTGCAATCTCCCGGGAGTGTTCTTGCCCGGCATATGCCAGTGAGCCTGTTCAGAGTCAAACCGGCCTCAAATCTTGAGCGGCAAAAACGCCAATGTAAAAAGCCCGATTGCTGCCGGGACGCCAAACAGCCAAGCGCGCTTTTGCCAACCTTCCGATTGCTGTTTCCAAGCCATGCGAAAATTATGGCCGCAGACCACCACTATAAAGAATATCAGCGCGGCAACTGGTGGCGTCAGATACAGGTTGCTCACAAGCAATTTCCTTTTGAAGTGGCCAAGTTACGCCGGTTTTCGAAATTGCACCCTATACAGGGCCGGTCCCTGCGGTAAGGTAGGTTGTAAGGACAATACCGGTGAAAGAGGAGACCGCCCATGGCCCCAAGCTCTTACCAGCCTCCGACACGCGGCGACAAGGCCGCGGCGACAACCCGCAGTCAATCAGTTGAGACCAATCTGTCGCATACCCAGACAACGGTTGCGAAACTGATGGAAGGCAAAGGTGATGCTGTGTTTTCGGTGCGGCCCAACGACACGATTCACTCGGTCGTGGATATCTTGCGCGAAAAACGCATCGGGGCCGTTGTTGTGACGGATCAGAATGGTGCCCTGCAGGGTATCCTGTCCGAACGTGACATCGTGCGCCGTATGGCGGAAACGCCCGGCCAGACCCTACCCCAATCCGTGGCTGATCTTATGACGACCGAGGTTAAAACCTGCAGCCCCGAAGATTATCTGAACGACGTGCTGAAAACCATGACCGAAGGCCGGTTCCGGCATATGCCCGTACTGAGTGATGGAAATCTGCGCGGGGTGATCACCATTGGCGATGTGGTTCATTTCCGCTTGAAAGAACTGGAATACGAAGCACTTAGAATGAAGCAAATGATCGTCGGCTAGCGACTTACGCTGATACGCGCGCGATTCCGGTGTGCGCGGTCGAGATAAATCGGACAGAACCAGGCGAGATTTCCGCAGCCGTCAACTGATCGGTGATGAACGCACCTGTATCAATCGAAATGACATCATGCTCGACCTGAGCTTCGTCGACGATGGTATGGCCATGCACCACCCATTGCTCGTCTTTCCGGCGTTTCTTGCGGAAATGAGGATGCCCCCAAAGGCAAGTTCTGTCCTGTTGCCGATCGACCGGCTGCGAAGGATCAAGCGCGGCATGAACAACCGTTACATTCCCGCTCGTCCAGGTCAGCGGCCGATCTTGTAACCAGTCCAGAAGCGGTTGTCCCATCGCTTGCTGCAGTTGTTCGGCAACGGCTTGCGGGTTGGACTGGTCAATATCCGCAAGCCCAAACGAAGCCAAAGTCTGAGCACCGCCATTATACAGCCAGACACGCGCCATCCGTGTTGGATCGGACAAAAACCCAAGCAGCATATCTTCGTGATTGCCTTTCAGGCAGATCGCCCAGGTTTCGGGGTTCGTGTCGAGGTGATGTAGCTGACGCAACACCTGCGCGCTGTATCCGCCCCGGTCAACATAGTCGCCTACAAACACCACCGGACAGTCGTTATCCAGCGCAGGCAGGAGCCGTTGTAAAAGATCCAACCTCCCATGAATGTCTCCGATTGCGTAGAATTTTTCTGTAGGCGCCAATGAATGCAGATTCACCGTCTGATCAGGCGGTGTTTGAGATGCGATAAGCCTTTTGATCCATCCGGTTAACATAAGACCTGCTGCCCAATGCGGCAAAGTATGAAGCGGAATTCGCCAAATGCAGACGTTGATATTGGCAGCCTGCCCAACATCAGCCCCAAAATGAAAATGGTCGGTCCCAAGGGTTGGAACCGACCGATTCTGTTTATCCGCCGAAATCGTCGAGCATGATGTCTTCGCGGTCCACGCCCAGATCCAGCAGCATGTTGATGACCGACTGGTTCATGATTGGCGGACCACACATGTAGTATTCGCAATCCTCGGGTGCGGGGTGGTTCTTCAGATATTCCTCGAACAAAACGTTGTGGATAAAGCCAGTGTAGCCTTTCCAGTCATCCTCGGGCTGGGCGTCCGACAACGCAACGTGCCATTCGAAATTGTCGAATTCCTTGGCCAGCGTGTCGAAATCTTCGACAAAGAACATCTCTTTCTTCGACCGCGCTCCATACCAGAAGCTGATCTTGCGGTTGCGGTTTTCAAGGCGTTTGAGCTGGTCAAAGATATGGCTGCGCATTGGGGCCATACCAGCACCACCACCGATGAAGACCATCTCTTTTTCTGTCTCGCGAGCAAAGAACTCACCAAAGGGACCTGAGATTGTGACCTTGTCGCCCGGTTTCAGGTTGAAAATATACGACGACATCTGACCCGGAGGGATACCTTCGGACCCAGGAGGGGGCGAAGCCACGCGGACGTTCAGCATGATCATGCCTTTTTCATCCGGATAGTTTGCCATGGAATAGGCGCGTTCGATCGGTTCGGCGACGACGGATTTGTACTGCCATAGATTGAAGCGATCCCAATCCTCGCGATATTCTTCTTCTACGTCGAAATCCGTATAGGCGAGTTGGTGTGCAGGCGCTTCGATTTGGATGTAACCACCAGCGCGGAAATTCACATCCTCACCTTCCGGGAGGTCCAGCGTCAGGGCTTTGATAAAGGTCGCCACATTCTCGTTCGAGCGAACTGTGCATTCCCATTTCTTGACGCCGAAGACCTCTTCGGGAACTTCGATGTCCATATCCTGCTTGACTGCAACCTGACAGGATAGCCGGTCACCACAAGACGCCTCGCGCTTGGTGATATGGCTTTCCTCGGTCGGCAGGATCGAGCCACCGCCGGAATGCACGCGCACGCGACATTGCGCGCAGGTGCCACCACCACCACAAGCGGAGGGCACGAATAGCTTCTCTGCCGCAAGCGTCTGCAGCAGTTTGCCACCCGCCGGGACCGAGATTGTTTTCTCACCATTGATGGTGATGTTCACGTTACCGGTTGAAACCAGCTTGGACCGCGCCGCCATAATGATGGCAACCAAACCAAGAACGATAACGGTGAAAAGGGCTACACCTAAGCCAAAGGTTTCCATTCCGCCCTCCTTACAGTTTCACGCCCGAGAAGGACATGAAGGCCATCGCCATCAGTCCAGCGGTGATGAAAGTGATGCCCAGGCCTTGCAGACCATCGGGAATGTCCGAATACTTCAGCTTTTCCCGAACACCCGCCATCGCAGTAATCGCCAGAGCCCAGCCAAAGCCAGAGGACAGACCGTAAGTCGCCGCTTCGGCAAAATTGTAGTCGCGTTCCACCATGAACAGTGAACCACCCAAAATGGCGCAGTTTACAGTGATCAGCGGCAGGAAAATCCCAAGCGCGTTGTAGAGCGGGGGGAAGTACTTATCCAGCACCATCTCTAGGATCTGAACCATCGCTGCGATCACGCCGATATACGAGATCAGTCCAAGGAAAGTCAGGTCCACATCCGGGAAACCTGCCCAAGCCAGCGCACCTGGTTTCAGCAGATAGTTCAGCAGCAGATTATTCGCCGGCACGGTGATGGCCTGCACCACCATGACCGAGATGCCCAGACCCAGCGCAGTTGAAATCTTCTTCGAAACAGCGATGAAGGTACACATCCCCAGAAAGAAGCTGAGCGCAAGGTTTTCGACAAAGATGGCCTTTACGGCCAGTGAAATCAGACCTTCCATCAGTGGGCCTCTACCTGCTGGATTTTGTATTCACGCTCTTCCACCTGGTTCGGCTTCCATGTGCGGAAGGCCCAGATGATCAGACCGATGATGAAGAAAGCCGACGGCGGCAGCAGCAGCATGCCGTTGGGCACATACCAGCCGCCGTTGTTGACGGTCTCCAGAATGGTGACACCGAACAGTGACCCGGCGCCAAACAGCTCACGAATGAAGCCTACCAGCAGCAGGATCAGACCATAGCCCATGCCGTTGCCCATACCGTCGATAAAGGACGCGACCGGGGGGTTCTTCATCGCAAAGGCCTCGGCGCGGCCCATCACGATGCAGTTGGTGATGATCAGGCCGACGAAAACCGACAGCGTCTTGGAAATCTCAAATGCATAGGCCTTGAGGATCTGGTCCACCAGGATCACCAGTGAGGCAATGATAACCATCTGTACGATGATCCGGATCGAACCCGGGATTTGGTTTCGCAGGCACGAGATAAAGAAGGACGAGAACGAGGTCACGAAGATCACCGCCAGCGCCATCACCATCGATACCTGTAGCGACGAGGTTACCGCCAGCGCCGAACAGATGCCGAGCACCTGCAGCGTGATCGGGTTGTTGTCGACAAGCGGGTCGACCAGCATCTCTTTCTTGGTCTGAGACATCAGAGCTCTCCTGCTTGCAGTTTGGCCAGGAACGGAGCATAGCCCGCGTCGCCCATCCAGAATTTCACCAGGTTGTCGACACCAACCGAAGTCAGCGTCGCGCCTGCCAGCGCATCGACATAGAAATCAGGGCCTGCTGCGGGTTGCGACTTGGCAACGGTGATTTGCAGATCGCCTGCATCATCGCGCAGCTTTTTGCCATTCCACAGCGCCTTCCAGCGAGGATTGTCCACCTCGGCGCCAAGGCCCGGTGTCTCACCGTGTTGATAGAACTGCAGGCCGTAGATATCGTTGCCGTTGTTTTCCAGCGCGATGAAACCATAGAGCGTGGACCAGAGGCCATAGCCGTGAAGCGGCAGGATTACCTTGTCGAGCGCCCCGGCATCATCACGCAGCAGATAGATCACGCGGTACTTGGACTTGCGCCCGATCCCGGCCGGGTCATCGTCCAAAGCGACGCTCAGTTCTGGATCGCTGGCAGCAGCGATATCATCGAAGGTGGTCGCGTCGAACTGATCGTCAACGAATTCACCTGTAGACAATTCCAGTACATGCGGCTCAAAGGCAGCGAATGCCTCGGTCACATCAATGCCTGGTTCGTAGATGCCGGCAACTTGCAGAACGTTGACTTGCTTATCCTTCAAACGGTTGATTTCCTGCACCGGGCGCAGGCTGACCGCAGCAGCAGACACGACCATCGAGGCTACAAGGCAGACGGCAACGGCAACAAAGATAGTCTTGCCAACCGAATCTGGCGAAGCAGCCAGAAACTTGGCAATCGCTCCCTTGGGTTCATTGGATTGCGTATCAGACATGGCGACGCGCCCTCCGTTTGATGTTTGCCTGGACGACGAAATAGTCGATCAGCGGCGCAAAAACGTTTCCGAACAAGATTGCCAGCATCATACCTTCTGGGAAAGCGGGGTTAATGACGCGGATCATCACAACCATGATACCAATCAGCGCGCCATAGATGTAGCGGCCCATATTGGTGTGACTGGCCGAAACGGGCTCGGTTACCATGAACGCCAGACCAAAGGCGTAGCCCCCAAGAACGATATGCCAGTACCAAGGCATCGCGAACATCGGATTTGTGTCTGATCCGATCAGATTCAGCAGAAGCGTGAAGCCTATGGTGCCCGCAAGACAGCCCACAATCAGGCGATAATTGGCAATCTTGGTCGTCAGCAGGAAGGCCAGGCCGATCATGCAAGCCAGCGTCGATGTCTCTCCAAAGCTACCCTGAATTTGCCCGAAGAACGCATTGGCCCAGGTGATCCCGTCGGCCGCCAGTGCCTGAACGCCTTCAGCAGCGGAGATGCCCAATGCAGTCGCACCGGAAAATCCGTCCACCGGGGTCCAGACTGAATCCCCCGACATTTGCGCGGGATAGGCGAAATATAGGAAAGCACGCCCGACCAGCGCCGGGTTGAGGAAGTTCTTGCCCGTGCCGCCAAATACTTCCTTACCGATCACGACACCGAAAATGATGCCTAACGCGACCTGCCACAATGGCGCAGTCGCAGGCATAATCAGGGTGTAAAGCATGGAGGTTACTAGAAAACCCTCGTTGACCTCATGGCCGCGCACAGTGGCGAAGATGACCTCAAAAATACCGCCCGCAACCAGTGTGGTGATGTAGATCGGAAGGAAATACATCAATCCATGCATCACATTGGCGAAAATGCTGTCAGGGTTCAGCGAGATACCGAACATCTGCAGGATCGCAATCCGCCATCCTGTTGCCGAATCCGGTCCCAACGTAGCAATGGCCGAGTTTGCCTGATAGCCGGTGTTATACATCCCCCAGAGGATTGCGGGGATCGTAGCAATCACGACGTAGGTCATGATCCGCTTCATATCCACGTAAGAGCGCGCATGCGGCGCGACGGTCGTGACGGTTTTCGGAGTGTAGATAAAACTTTCCACCATCTCGTAGATGGGGAAATATTTTTCGTACTTGCCGCCCTTGGTAAAGTTCGGCTCGATCCGATCGAAGAAGCTGCGCAAACCCATGTGGATCAGCCCTCCTTTTCAATCTTGGTGAGGCAGTCGCGCAGCGCCAGCCCATATTCATATTTCGCAGGGCAGGCAAAGCCCACTAGGCCCAGATCTTCTTCGTCCAGTTCCAGTGCACCCAGCGCCTGCGCGGTGTCGGTGTCCATCACCAGTAGCGCCCGCAGCAATTGCGTCGGCAGATAATCCTGGGGCATAAGCTCTTCGAATACACCCGTCGGCACCATCGCGCGGCGGCCACCGTTCAGGTTTGACGTGAATGAATAGAGCTTCTTGGCAAAAGCCGATCCCAAAACAGGCTGTACCGCATATTTCGAAGGCATAGGAAGAATCCAGCCCAGTGTGTGCTGATCATGATCTTCGCGAATAATGCTGATCTGGCGCGCAAAACGGCCCAGATAGGCGGTCGGACCATCGGCATGCTGCCCCGACAAGATCGACCCCGAGATGATCCGCGCGATCCCGTCGACTTTCACTTCATCCCGGGTCAGGTCATCCGTCGACGCGCCCATCACGGTGCGGATCAGGCGCGGTTGGCGCGCGCCCGGTCCAGACAGAGCAATCACGATGTTTGTATCCAGATGACCGGTCTGCATCAGACGACCGATCGCGATCACGTCCTGGTAGCCAATGGTCCAAACCTGCTTGTCCCCTCCCAGCGGCTCAAGGAAGTGAATATGAGTTCCAGCAAGGCCCGAGGGGTGTGGGCCGGAAAACGCAGCCGCTTCTATACCTGGCAGATCGGAACCGGGGATGGATGCCCCCTCTTGCTGGCACAGATAAGTCTTGCCGTCGGTCAGGTTTGAGACAGCTGCGAGACCAGCCGCAAATGCCTCGCCCGCATCCGCAATAACCAATGCCGCATCACCTGCCAGTGGATCGCTGTCCATGGCTGTCACGAAGATTGCTGTAGGCTTGGAGCCTGGTTCGGGCATCTTTGAATAAGGACGTGTCCGGAAAGAAGTCCACAGCCCGGCCGCGCAGAGCTTAGCCGTAACACCTTCGGCGGTCTCGGCATCGCCGGTGCCCGAGAAATCTATGCCGGCGTCATTGGCATCCGAAACCTCGATCACCACGCTCTGCAATACACGCCGCGCCCCGCGATTAATTGCCACGACCTTACCGGTCAGCGGCGCGACCATCATCGCGTCGGGCGCATCCTTGTGGCAGAACAACGGCGTTCCTCGCTGGACCGCGTCGCCCTCTTGCACCAGCATCTTGGGCTTTAATCCGATATAATCACTGCCCAGAACGGCAACCGACGAGAATTCAGGCCCCGGCTGGATTTTCTGTTCGGGCGCGCCTTCAACCGGCAAATCCAACCCTTTTTTTAGTTTGAAAGTTTGCATGTTGCTACGTTCTTCCAAGCCTTTGTCCTGCGCCTGCTGCGCGCCATCTTACAATGATGCCAGGAAATAACACGAAATTTCCCGTCTGTCCGGTCGCGAAAGCGCCATTATCCGACCAGAATCCGCAGGCGTATTTCCGATCACGGCTCCTTTACGCGGGGATGAGTGCAAACGCAAACCTGTTACCGCCCAAAATCGAAAAGGAATGTCACATTCTTTTGAGCTTACGGTCGTTCAGAACAATTTGCCCATTTAATTTGCGTGTCGCACAGGCTGATCAACCGGTGTAAGCAACCACAATGGACAACAATGATAAATTCGAGATTTTTCTGATTGCCACTCCAGGGCTCGAAACGCCTTTGTGTGCCGAGGCCATAGAGCGCGGATTCTCAGGCGCCAGGATCGTTCCAGGTGGTGTCGTGTGCCGTGGCGATTGGCCGGAAGTCTGGCGCGCCAATCTGGAATTGCGCGGTGCCAACAAGGTTCTGGTGCGACTGGGCAGTTTCCCCGCCGTGCATTTGGCGCAATTGGACAAGCGCGCCCGAAAGTTCCCGTGGGCGAGTTATCTCAGGCCAGACATTCCCGTGAAGGTCGAAGCAACCTGCCGCAAATCTCGTATCTATCATGCAGGAGCGGCGCGACAGCGCATCGAACAAGCCATATCCGAGGGGCTCGGCACCTCAATCTCACTCGATGGCAAAGTCCGCGTGCTGCTACGAATCGAAAAAGACATATGCACGATCTCCGTCGACACATCCGGCGAGCTCTTGCACAAGCGCGGTCATAAGCCTGCAGTCGCCAAGGCCCCGATGCGGGAAACAATGGCCGCGATGTTCCTGCGTGAGTGTGGGTTTGACGGGTCTGAACCGGTTCTGGACCCGATGTGTGGCTCTGGAACATTCGTTATCGAAGCGGCTGAAATTGCACTTGGTCTGCCCCCAGGCCGCTCACGTCAGTTCGCATTCCAAGATTTGGCAAGCTTCGATCCAGATGTCTGGCAAAAAATGCGCACTCGTATCGGTCAACCCGAAACAGAGCTGAGATTCTTTGGCTCAGATCGCAATACAGGCGCGATTGAGGCTTCACGCTCTAACGCCCGACAGGCACAAGTGGATCATGCCACCCGATTTCAGCACTGTTCGGTCAGTGATATCAAGCCGCCAGAAGGCCCAGCTGGGCTGGTCATCGTCAATCCGCCCTATGGGGCACGCATCGGTGATGAAAAGCGCCTGCGGTCGCTCTATGGCAGTTTAGGCAAGGTATTATCCAGTCGTTTCCAGCGATGGCGTGTGGGCATCATCACCACCACACCCGGACTTGCCCGCGCAACGCGATTGCCAATGCTTCCCCCCGGCCCAATCGTTGATCACGGCGGAACAAAAATCCGACTGTATCGAACCGATCCGTTGCAGTGACTCAGCGAATTCGCGGATCAGGCGAAGGGTTAAAACCACCCCTCGAATCCAGCGACGACATATGTGTGTACGCCCAAAATCCCTCTTGCACATCGATATGACGAGGTATAGATCACGCGCCACGGTCGGAGTGTAGCTCAGCCTGGTAGAGCACTGTCTTCGGGAGGCAGGGGTCGGAGGTTCGAATCCTCTCACTCCGACCAAAAACAAAGTTCCTGTAGGGCCTCTTTGTTTTTCTGCGATATCCAGCTTAGCAAAAGTCGCTAGTCATCCCAGTTCAGTTCAAACTCTTCGCGAAAGGCAAACCGTTTTAGGTGATCGGAAATCACCGTCTTCCAACTGTCTAGGTCACCGCGTTGATGCGCCGAGGCGCAAACTTCCAGTGCTACTGGCGTAGCCTTTAGTTCAACGGCATTGCCACTGCCAAAAGAAACGGTTCCAGTATCTGCATCGAACTCGACCTGTCCCTTATGTGACCAATGTTTGCATAATTGCTGTAAGTACTTGCTGGCATTTTCTGTTGTCGCCGATCCGATTGCGTTCTGCCGCGGCAAAAGCGCGAGGCCCTTTTGCGCTTTGGCGCGCATGCTTTTTGCGAAAAGGGTGACGTCAATTTCAGTGGCCAGAAAGGTCACGCCGATCTCAAGGCACCTACGCTGCATTGCTGGGTCCAGTGTTAGGATACCCGCGGCTTTACCTGCCGCGACGATGCGGGTCAGCGCGTCTTCAATGGCCTCCACAACATCTGGATGCCCGGCGTTGCCGATATGACCCATGTCGGCGGCCAGATCTGCAGGTCCGATAAAAACTCCGTCTACTCCATCAATCGTCAGAATGTCGTCCAGAGCGGCCATGCCCGCGTTGTTCTCAACCTGTAGCAGCAGACAAATCTGCTCATCCGCCGTATCGAGGTAGTCCGGGATTTTGGCAAATTGCGAAGCCCGCGCAAGGGATGATCCCACACCTCGGACGCCGCGTGGGGGGTATTGCACCGCGCGCACCAGTTCGCGCGCCTGATCAGCGCTTTCGACCATCGGCACCAGAATACTCTGAACACCCGCATCGAGATATTGCTTGATCATCCATGTCTCACCAATCGGTAGACGTGCAACTGGCGCGCTGCCCGAACTTTCGATCACTCGCACCTGTTCAAGGGTCGAGCGCAGGTCGTTTGGTGCGTGTTCGCCATCGACCAACAACCAATCGAACCCTGCGGTCGCGGAAATTTCTGCTGCATATGCGTCGGCCATTCCGATCCAGCACCCGACCTGAGGCTTTCCAGCCTTCAATGCAGCCTTAAAGGTGTTCTTTGGTGCGGGCATGTCGCTGCTCCTTTAGGCAAAACTGATGTCGACGGATCCGAACGATCCGAAATCGGCGTGGATTTCCGCACCCGATGGGCATTCGATCGGGCGAATGAAGCTGCCGGACAGGATCACGTGGCCGGGTTCAATCCTCTGGCCGTATTGCGCCATGCGACGGGCCAACCAGACCACACTTTCGACCGGATCATTCAATACGCCCGCACCCAAGCCGGTTTCCTCGATTTCACCGTTGCGGAAGGTTAGGGCCCCTACCCATCGCAGGTCAAACGCATCCGCTGGGTGGCGTTCCGCCCCTAGTACAATGCCGGCATTTGCGGCATTGTCGCTGATCGTGTCGAATACAGTGCGTGACTTTCCAGTCTCAGGGTCTGCCCGCTTTATACGAGTGTCGAGGATTTCAATGGACGGAGTAACATAGTCGGTCGCTTGCAAAACCTGATCGCGGGTCACATCTGCACCACCAATGGCATCTTTCATCACAAAGGCAATCTCGGCTTCGATCCGGGGCTGTATGAAACGACCAGCGGGAACGGTGTCTCCATTTCCGAAAGCCATGTTGTCAAACAGAATGCCGCTGTCTGGAATATTAATGTTCAATGCATATTGCATCGCCTTCGAGGTCAGCCCGATCTTCCAGCCGATGACCTTGCGCCCTTCCGCCAGCTTGGCCCGATAGATGGCATTCTGCACTTCATATGCGTCATCCATCGCCATTTCGGGATACCGCAATGTCAGTAGACCGACCTGCTCTTGCGTCCTTTCCGCGTTCAGCAGATCGGCGGCAGCGCGCGCGTGGTCTTCCGGGGTCATATCTGCTCATCCTCGATGGTGTTGCTCAGGGTGCCTATACCTTCGACGGATACCTCAACCACATCGCCAGGGGCCAGGTATTTTGGCGGATCAAATCGTGCACCTGCGCCGGTTGGGGTGCCGGTGACGATTATGTCGCCCGGTTGAAGCGTCATGAAGGTCGATATGTATTCAATCTCACGCCGGATCGGGAACATCATTCGGTTCAACGTATCGTCCTGCCGCAATTCACCATTCACATGGGTCTGAATGCGGGCGTCGTCCAGTTGGGCGGCATCGGTGAACGGGACCAGCCAAGGGCCGATGGCACCCGAATTGTCCCAGTTCTTGCCTTGCGTGACGTTGAACTTGGCGTGGCGAACCCAATCGCGGATCGTACCTTCGTTGCAAAGGGTCAGGGCAGCGATATGCTCATAGGCATCGTCCTGCGAAATCCGGCGGCCTGCTTTGCCGATCACGATGGCCACTTCACCCTCGTAATCCAGCGTGTGATTTTCGGGCGGGCGGATCAGAGGGCGATTATGGCCGGTAAATCCACTGGCGAAGCGTGGAAACAGCGACATGTATTTCGGCTGGGCACTGCCATCATTGTATTCCGCGTTGCGATCTGGAAAGTTCACGCCAACGCACAGAATACGGCGGACATCCGGCATCACCATCTCAAAGGTGAAATCCGTGTGGGTTACGGGCTTTCCATCGGCAGCCTTGGTCAATTGGCCAAACGCCCCGGCGGCGACAACCTCGTAGAGGCTTTTGAACTCGGCAAATTCGCTGTTTAGTGCGACCGCGCCTTCATCAGTGATCGCACCAAAAAATGTTTCACCGTTGGCAGTGTAGGTTGCAATGCGCATCAGGCCTCCTCGGCGTTATGGAACCCGCCCATACTACGATGTTTTAGATCAAGCATACTTTGCTTACGGTGCGATGATGGGAGACGCAGATAGGTCTGGCTCGTTTACATCCACACCGACAAAGGATGTGCCGTGTTCAAACCAACTGCGCGGCGCCGGAGCGCCCCAGAGCGTCTGACGCTGCGGGTCCTTCAGGTCCCATTTGATCGGCTCCAGATCGGGGTCAACGGTCTGATAATCCGAGCAATAAATCTCAATCCGGTGTCCGTCGGGATCGAGGATATACAGGAAAAAAGCATTCGAAATACCATGTCGCCCCGGGCCGCGTTCGATGTTGTCCACATAGCCGGTGGTGGCCATTAGATCGAGCAAATCAATGATGTTCAGCGGTGTTGGCACCCAGAAGGCCACGTGGTGCATCCGTGGGCCTTTGCCATTGGTGAAGGCCATATCATGCACCCCACCCTTGCGGTGCATCCACGCGGCCCACAGTTTCTTGCTGTCTTCGTCTTCCGTATACTCGGTCACGCGGAACCCGAAATCACTGTAGAATGCGACACTGTCATCGACATTGGTCGAGAAGCAGTTGAAGTGATCGATCCGCAGCGGTTTCACACCACGATAGAGTGCGTATTTCTGATGGATCGGCTCCAGGCGATCCATCCTGTGATAGAACTCCAGCGGTATGCCCATATTGTCCGAGGTTAACAGAGTCCGGCCCTGATAGGGGCGATCAACCCATGAGGTCGGTCGGCCTTTGGATATAAAATACGCCTCGGCCCGATCCAAATCATCCTCGTCGAATGTTTTGAAGCCCATGACCTCGACAGTCGCCGGCTGATCGGATTTCTGCAGGATCACACAATGATGTCCACGTTCCTCCATAGCGCGCAGGTAGACATGTGTGTCGCTTTCGTCCGAGACCTGCAAACCCAGAACCTCCGAGTAGAATTTGCGCGAAGCAACAAGATCGCTGACGTTCAGGCAAACATGGCTCAACCGGATCGTGTTGAAGTCGGGGTACAGGTTGGGGGCTGGAACGGGCATTGAAACCTCCTGTTAAACGGGGAAGATGACGTTGGTCTGACCAGTGCCGGAGCTTGGGAAATACTCGGTCACAACCTCGCATTTTTTGTCATAGGCGTCCCAACCCAACGCTCCGTAGAGCATCGACGTGTCATGCATCGAGCCTTCGCCGCAGCAGAAATTGGCATAGTCGCCCAGCATTTTCAGGAACGTGGCGTGGTCGCCGTTCTTCCACATCTCGAGCACATGCAAGTCCATCTGACGGTTGAATTCCGAGCTGATGGTGAAAGTGCCGTTATTGGCGGCATAATCCTTGTTCGCCCAGATCTTGTGCGACAACGAGCCTGACGCGACCAACAGCACCTTTTCATTGCTGGCCTCAACCGCTTCACGGATGGCCTCACCAATGACCCGGCTTTCGTCATGGCTATGCACCGTGGCCCAGGCCGCGACTGAGACGACTTTCATATCATGCTCGCGGCTCATGAAGCGCATCGGGACCAGCGTACCGTATTCCAGTTCGAGACTGTCCAAGTGATGCGCTAAAGTGTAGACGCCTTTGTCCGACGCGATCTTTGCGATGGCATCACCCATTTCAGGATTGCCCTCATAGGAATAGGGCAGGTCCTGGATGAACTGCGGGAACTCGTTCGACGTGAACAGACCTTCGAATTTTTCATTGGCGTTGATGTGAAACCCGGCATTGATCACCCAATGCGTGTCGCAAATGATCACCGTGGTCGCCCCCAGCGCTTTTGCACGGCGCGCGATTTTGCGGTGACCATCAATGGCAGGCTGGCGTTTGCCCTTAACCGGGCCTTCCTGCTCAGACATGAGCAGAGTCGGCACATGGGTCATTTTGGCGGCAAGAACGATTTCTCCCATGGTCTCCTCCTAGAGTTAAGGTTTTTCGCGCGATTGTCGTCTGAGGGGCCGCTATAGCTTACCCAACTGCATGATCTTGTGCTGGCCTGTGGCAAAGCCGACATGCTTTTGTTCCATGTAGAACTCAAAGCTCCAGTCGCCGCCATCGCGACCGATGCCGGACGCTTTGACCCCGCCAAACGGTGTGGGCAGATGGCGCACGTTTTCCGAGTTCACCCAGATCATTCCGGCCTCAAGCTTGTCCGTGAAACGTAACGCGCGGGTCAGATCGTTGGTCCAGACATAGCCGGTCAGACCATATTGCGTGTCATTTGCGATCTGCAGCGCCTCCTCCTCAGTCGAGAACGGGATCACGGTCAGGACAGGGCCAAAGATTTCCTCGCGTGCGATGCGCATTTGATTGTTAGCGTTAGTAAACAGGGTGGGCCGTACGAAGTACCCCTCTTCGCCCACCTTGACGCCACCGGCCGCGACGGTCGCGCCGTCTTCCTTGGCGATGTCAAAGTATGAAGTGACCTTGTTGTAATGCTCTTCCGTTACAAGAGGGCCAATCTCGGTTGCAGGGTCCAACGGGTGGCCGACTTTGATATTGTTCACGCGCTCGATCAGCTTGGCTTCGAACTCTTCCTTGATTGTATCTTGTACCAGCAACCGCGAAGAAGACGTGCAGCGTTCGCCGTTGATCGAATAGATCATGAAGATCACCGCATCCAGCGCGCGATCCAAGTCGGCGTCGTCAAAGACGATGACCGGGTTCTTACCGCCCAACTCCAGATGCATCCGTTTCAGCGTATCTGCGCCTTGCTTGGTAATGATGCTGCCCGTACGGCTTTCACCGACAAAGGCAATGGCTTTGATCAATGGATGTTCGGTCAGCCGTTTACCGGCGTCTGGACCGAAACCGTTGACAGTGTTCAGCACACCCTTGGGCAGACCGGCTTCTTCCGCAATTTCGACCAATAGCCGCGCAGACAGCGGTGAATCTTCAGCTGGTTTGTGGACGACCGTACAGCCAGCGGCCAGTGCCGGAGCGATCTTCCATGTCGAAAGCATGAACGGGGTGTTCCACGGCGTGATGACACCAACGGGCCCGATTGGGACGCGGGTGGTTATGTTCATCAGTGTCGGTGATTTCAGGTGTTGACCATCCCGCGCCTGAACCACCTGATCGGCAAAATAGCGAAAATTCTCAGCCCCTCGCAGAGCGGCTTTGGACATAAAGCGCAGGGTCTGACCAGTATCCCAGCATTCGCACAGCGCGATCTCTTCGGCTCTTGCCTCAATGCCATCTGCAACTTTAAGCAATATCCGGCGGCGCTCCGTAGCGGGCATGTCGCGCCAGTCTGCAAAGGCATTATGCGCGGCCTGTGCCGCCGTATCGATATCTTCCGCCGTGCCATGGGCAACGTCGCAGATCACCGATTTATCCACCGGAGAGATCGACTGGAACACCCCTGCTGACCCATCTTGATCTTCTCCTGCGATCCGGTTCTTTATCCCAGTCCTCTTGAAACGGGCAAGGAAACCATCAAGCCGTTCAATATTCTTGTGCAGGTCACTCATGGTCAGGCCTCCAGATGGTCGCGGATCGTGCCGGTTTTGGGGGAGAGGTCGGGATCGATGTCGCGCATCTCAAGCGACAGCGCGATGGAATGCTGGCTCATGGCGGGCTCCAGATAGGTTCGGGCCGCCTCGAAGATGCGCTGCGTTGCGTCCTTCTTGTCGGCCTGCGAACGACCGGCCCGCAGCCGGATCGAGATATCGATGAACCCATGCTTTGGATTTCCGTCTGCGATGGCATAGTGATCAACACGGATCGCTCGGACGCGAATGCCTGCTAGCGGAAAGGTGTCAATCTCAGCGGCCGTTGCACGGATGCAATCGCACAGACCGCCCATGTCGATCCTGTCTTCCAGATTCCCGGAATATTCGACGTGAAAATGCGGCATGATTCCTCCGTTATTAATTAACATGTTTAGCATTATGAGTTTATGTCGTCAAGAAGTTGCGTTGTTAATCTTTGCATTTCCTGGGGCAGCACACTAGAAGGCGGCATGAACACTCAAAGCCATACCAAGAGCACCTCAAGGTCGCTTCCCATTGCATTATTGCGCGCCCGCGAAACGATCATGGCCCCCATCAGGGACATGCTGCAGGACATCCAGATATCCGAGCAAAAATGGCGCGTCCTGCGCGTACTGGATGAGCTTGGCGAGGTCGAGCAAAGCGCTATCGCCAAAGAAGCTTGTCTGTTGCTGCCCAGCCTGACGCGAATATTGCGCAGTATGGAAGCCGATGGGCAGGTCACACGTCGTCAGGACAGCCAGGATAAAAGGCGGACGATGGTGATGATTACAGATGCGGGTCGGCAGATTTTGAAAGACAACCTGCAAGCGTCATTGGCCATTTCAAATAGTATTGAGGCGCAGATGGGGCGAGAGAAGCTTGATGAGCTACTGGACCTGCTTGAAGAGCTGCAAGCTGTTAAGGTTTGACCCCGCCAGTTGGCAAGCGGGGTACGCGCGACGACTACAAACTCGACAATCCTGTATCCAGCGCTGACAGGATCTTCGCAACATCGTCGGATGTGACAATCAGAGGTGGCGAAATGATGATGTTGTTGCCAGATACGCGCACCATCACACCATCCTCATAAGCTGCCTTTTGCACCTGTATTGGCAGTTGTTTGGCAATCGGCGCTTTGGTTGCGCGGTCCGAGACCAGCTCCAGCGCGCACATAAGGCCCTCGCCCCCTCGGACGTCACCGATCACCTCGTGCTTTTCAGCCAGTTTCTTCAAGCCCTCGAACAGCTCATCTCCGCGTGCTGCAGCGTTTTCCCAAATCCGCAGACGATTGATTTCTGAAAGAGCCGCCAGTGCCGCCGCCGCGCCGACGGGGTGACCGGAATAGGTGTATCCCTGATCAACGGATGCCAACCCGGTTGTGTCATTTTCAAATACCTCGGCAACTGCCCCCGAGATCATCGCGGCGCCAAACGGGAAATAGCCATTGGTGATCGCCTTGGCCGTCGTCATGATGTCAGGCTGGACGCCCCAATGTCTCGCTCCGCTTTCACTACCGGTTCGACCAAACGCCGTGATGATTTCGTCTGAAATCAGCAGAATACCGTTCATCGAACAAACCTCACGCACCATGGGCATAAAGCTTTTGTGCGGCGGAATTACACCGCCAGCGCCCAAAATCGGCTCCATGATGAAGGCGGCAACCGTGTTGGCCCCCTGGAACGCAATCTCGGCTTCAAGCGCTTTGACGCAAAGCTGAGCCAGGCGTTCAGGGTCGGTTTCGTCAAACGGGTTGCGATAGGTCCAAGGCGCAGGCACATGAAAACAGCCTGGCATCATGGGTTCATACACGGCGCGGAACTTCTGATTGCCGTTAACCGAAGCGGCAGCGAAATGGGTGCCGTGGTATCCCTGCTTGAGACTGATGAACTTGGTGCGACCGGCCTCACCCCGAACTTTGTGGTACTGGCGTGCCAGCTTTAGTGCGACTTCCACCGAATCCGATCCGCCCGAGGTGAAAAAGGCACGCGTAAGCCCGTCAGGGGCAAAGAACTGCGCCAATTCGTAAGACAGCTCGATCGCCTTGTCATTGCTCGTGCCCCGGAAGGTCGAATAATACGGCAGCGCATTCAGTTGATCAGTGATCGCCTGTTTCACCGGATCGCAGGAATAGCCCAGATTAACGTTCCAAAGGCCACCCACGGCGTCGATGGCCTTGTGCCCGTCCACATCGATGATGCTAACCCCTTCCCCGCCGGTCAGAATGGTCGGAGGGTTGTTCCGGCTGTCGGCCGGGTGCGCCATCGGATGCCAGAAATGGCGGGCGTTGTTCTCCTTAAGAAAGTTGGAGTCTTTCATGTTGCGGTTCTCCGGGGGTTGTCCACTTTCGCTTATGGGTGGAACTCGGTTGGAAAGGCCTCGGGCATTTGGCCGCCGAAATTTGCGGTCAGATCGCGCGAGAGGGATTGAAGTGATTTCAGGATCAAGGGCAGGCGCTCATGAGTGGCTCTAATCTCGGGCACGGCGATCGAAATGGTTCCAAGGGCGATTTGATCGATGCCGAAGATTGGCGTTGCAAAACCAAAAACACCTTCTTCGTAGCTGCCGTTGCTGTTGGCCCAGCCAGCCCGCTGGATCAGGGCAACTTTTTCCTTGATCAGATCCGGGTCTGTCAGGGTGGATTCGGTGAAACGTACCTGCGCTTCCTGATCCAGACGATCCAGCAGGAAAGGTGGGCCAAAGCTGAGCATACATAGACCCGCCGCAGTCGCGTTGACCGGGATGATCTCGCTTGGATCAAGGCTGACGCGAACGCTGTGCTTGGTTGTCTCAACCACGATGGCGGTTTGCAGGCTGCCCTGTTCCAGCAGCGTTAGGTGCAGGCTCTCGCCAACCTCCTGCATGGCCAAGTGCATTTTTTGGCGCGCGCCTTCAAGGCCAGGTTTGGCAATCTCGCGCAGTGCCGCAAGCCGCAGCGCAGCTGGTCCGATGGTATAGGTCTTTGACTGCGGGTTTTGTTCGATCAACCCGAATTCTTCAAGCGCTCGTAGGTGACGCAGGGCTGTCGCCTTATTCAACCCTGAGAGGCGCGCGGCCTGACTCAGGCCGATTTCGGCCATCGTGTTTGAGAATAAGTCCAGCATTTTTAGCGCATTAAGTGCGGCACCCATGTGTTTTGCCTCCTTCCGCAGAGGTTATCCTTGACAGAATGAACTTAACAAAGCAAGATTATTATTGTTAACACGGTTCAAATAATGAACCATTCACTGGGAGGTGTAAATGAAAAAGTTTATTGCGGCAGCCGTGATGGCCGCCTCTGCAACGGCCGCTTTGGCAGAATACCCCGAAAAGCCGGTATCCTTTGTGGTTCCTTGGCCTCCGGGTGATCTTGAAGACGTCCTGACCAGAATGATCGCAGATGAATTTCAGGCGATGTACGGGGTACCGGCAGCTGTTGTGAACAAGCCCGGCGGCGGTGGTGGTCCTTTCCCCGGCGCAGTCGAAGTCGCCACAGCACCGGCGGATGGCTATACGATCGGGTCGTTTGTGATTGGTGTTCCGGTCATCGGGCCCGAGATTGGTATTCCTGAATTGAACCCGAACCCGTTTGAACCGATCGGCATCTTCCTGACCTACCCGTTCGTAATCGCGTCGAGCAAAGACGCCCCGTTCCAAAGCTGGGATGAGTTGGTGGAACACGGCAAGTCAAACGACGTGGCACTCGGCCACTTTGGCTCGGTTCTGCCACCCACGCAGGTTACTTTTGCCGCCGCTGTCAGCAGCGGTTTCGACTTTGCCAGCGAAGCCGCGTTCGATGCGCTGGACTGCAACACCTTGGCGTCCGGTGACGTTGATGTCATCAACACCACGCTCCAGCTTATTCTGCCCTGTCTGGATGAAGTGAACGTGCTGGCCAGCATCGGCGGCGACCGGATCGCTCTGGTACCGGATACGCCGACAGTGGTTGAGCTTAACCCAGACCTGCCATTGGCGCTGTGGAACGGATTGTTTGTTCACAAAGACACGCCGCCCGAGGCTCGCGAAAAAATCACCGCCGCAGCCCAAAAAGCACTGCAATCGGACAAGGCTAAAAAGCTTGCCGAAGAAACCGGTGCGCTGATCTATTGGCAGGATCCCGATGCTTCGAATGCCCAGATCGAGCAAGATAAAGCGTCATTCGCCAAAATAGAAGAAATTCTAGGCGAGTAACACCCCGGATCGAGGCGCGGGCAGTGATTTCCGCGCCTTCTTCATAGGGCTGGGAGGATGAAATGATCGCAAGAACGCTTCAGGACATGTTCAAACGGTATCGCCGTCCGGGTGATATTGTCTTTGCCGTATTGTTCCTGGCTTTCTCGGTGTTTCTGCTGTCTCAGCTTGGGGAGCAGACACAGGTCGTCAAGCGGACCAAATGGTTTGCTCAACCCGGTCTGTGGCCCACCGTTGCCGTGTGGTGCATGGTCTTGTTCAGCTTTTTACATTGGCTCAGCTCTGCCTTATCCGATCGGATCGATGGTCGTTGGGCCGAGGTCGGGTTTTGGGTCCGGTCTCTGGAATATGTGGCTTATTTCCTGATTTATGTCCTACTGGTGCCACAGCTTGGCTATCTGCCGTCCACCATGTTGTTCGCGGTGTTTCTGACGCTGCGCTCCGGGTTTCGAGGCTCGGGCGCGATCGGCATCGCAGCCCTGTTCGGCTTCGTCGTCACCATCGTGTTCCGAGCGTTTCTGCAAGTCAAAATCCCAGCAGGGGCTGTCTATGAATACCTTCCCGACTCGATCCGCGCCTTTGCGCTGACATATTTGTAGGGAGGCACGTATGGATACCCTTCTGTCCGGTGTTTCAATCCTGCTGCAATGGCAGGTCATCGTGGCCTTGTTCATCGGCTCGATCGGTGGTGTCATCATCGGCGCGCTGCCCGGTGTGGGCGCTGCCGTTGCCATCGCCATCCTGTTGCCCGCAACCTTTGCCTTTGAGCCCATCGTCGGTTTGACATTGTTGTTGGGGATTTACGGATCATCCATGTATGGCGGCGCGATCCCGGCCATCCTGATCAACACGCCCGGCACGGCGGTCAATGCGCTGACGACCTATGATGGCTATCCAATGACCAAGCGCGGCCAAGGCCACAGGGCGTTATCGCTGGCTTATTCAGCTTCATTCTTCGGGGGGGTCTTTGCCATCATCTGCTTGATGGTCCTCTCGCCCGTGTTGGCCATGATCGCCCCGCATTTTGGCAGCCGAGAGATTTTTCTGGCCGCGTTGCTAGGTATTGTTCTGGTCGTTTTAGCCCATCGAGGACAGATCTTTGCAGCAGGTATGCTTGCTGCCTTTGGCGTCTTTTTGAACACGGTCGGACTGGAGCCCGTCAAATATACGCGCCGCTACACTTTCGATCAAAGCTGGCTGGCGTCAGGCGTTGACCTGATCGTGGTTGTGCTGGGTCTGTTTGCGCTCAGCCAGGCATTTCTTTTGCTGTTGGAAAAGAACCATGCACCAGAAGACACTCACGTCAGCGGTAATATCTTTGCCGGATTGAAGGAACTGTTGGGCCTGAAACGGATCGCTACCGTTTCTTCAAGCATCGGGGTATTTATGGGCATGGTGCCGGGAACAGGTGAGTTCACTTCGCAGTTTCTGTCCTACACCTATGCTCAGAAAAGCTCGAAAAATCCCGACAAATTCGGCGATGGCTCGCCCGAAGGGTTGGTGGCATCCGAAGCCGCGAACAACGCCGTGCCGGGGGCAGCGATGATCCCCCTACTCGCCCTCGGTATACCCGGCGAAGCGCTTACGGCGATGATGCTGTCGGTCTTCTATGTTCACAACGTGATCCCCGGCCCGCAACTGTTTGAGAACCAGATGGATTTCGTCATGGCCCTATATATGGCGCTGATCCTGCTGAATGTGATCGTTCTGGTCTTTCTGCTGTTTTCGACAAACCTGTTGTTAAAGATCATTCAGATTCCCACACGCTTCCTGGGTGTGATGATCCTGATCTTAGCCTTTGTCGGGGTTTATAGTTTACGCAACTCGATCACCGATTGCGCGATCGCTGCTGGGTTTGGTGTCTTTGGCCTAATCCTCAAACGGCTTGATCTGCCGATCGTCCCGATCATCCTGGGCATGGTATTGGGCGGAATCATGGAAACCAAGCTTCGCAGCGCAATGGCACGGGTCAAGACGCCGCTGGACTTCATCGACCGGCCCATCGCAGCCATCCTGTTCTGCCTGATCGTGCTGATCCTGATCCTGCATTTCCGCACACTGTACTACGAGTTCAAAAACAAGCTGCGCCCCGAACCCCATGTCCCAGCCGTGGATTCCGACCACCCGAACCAACAAGGATAGCTTTCATGGATCAGTCTTCCATCGATGCCTTGCGCGTGCAGGAGATTGCCACACGCGGACACTTTATCAATGGCGATTTCCGTGCCGGTGAAACTGGCGCCCTGCATGAGGTGCTGTCGCCCATCGACGGCCAGCCTCTCGCTCAAATCGCCGAGGGCAGCCCGGCGGATGTGAATGCAGCGGTGCGCGCCGCGCAGACCGCGTTTGAGGATGGCCGGTGGTCGCGCATGGCCCCTGCAGGACGCAAGAAGATTCTGCTGAAACTGGCGGATCTGATCGAATCCCGCGCGCTTGAGATCGCGGTGCTGGGCGTACGCGACAACGGAACCGAGATCAATATGGCCTATAAGGCCGAGGCGCTCTCGGCCGCCGCCACCTTCCGCTACTATGCCGAAGCCGTCGACAAGATTTACGGACAGGTTGCGCCAACCAGCCATGACGTTCTGGGCCTTGTGCATCATGCACCTGTCGGAGTTGTCGGGGCGATTGTGCCCTGGAACTTCCCGCTGATGATCGGCAGTTGGAAAATCGCCCCTGCCCTTGCGGCGGGCAACTCCATCGTCTTGAAGCCTGCAGAAAGCGCATCGCTCAGCCTGCTTAAAATCGCTGAGCTGGCCGCCGAAGCCGGAGTTCCGGATGGCGTCTTCAACGTGGTGACCGGGCGCGGGTCGGTCGTGGGGGAAACTTTGGCCTTGTCGATGGATGTGGACATCATGGTCTTCACGGGATCCGGCGCGACAGGTCGGCGACTGCTGGAATACTCGGCGCGGTCCAATCTGAAACGCTGCTATCTGGAATTGGGCGGCAAGTCTCCGAATATTGTTTTCGCTGACGCGCCCGATTTGGCGGAAGCTGCCAAAGTTTCGGCCGCGGGGATCTTCCGCAATTCCGGTCAGGTCTGTATCGCAGGCTCGCGCCTGCTGGTGCAGCAGGACATCTACGAAGATTTTGTGGCCGAGATCACGCGCCACGCCGCAGCCTTTCGTGTTGGTGATCCGTTGGACCTGAACAGCCAGATCGGTGCAGTGCACAGCCTTTCAGAGCTGGAGGCCAACCTGGATTTTGTCTCAACAGCCGAAACAGAGGGGGCTGAACTCCGCACAGGCGGTGACCGCATTCTGACCGAAACCGGCGGGTACTATATGTCCCCCACTGTCATGGCAGGTGTCAAAGAAACGGATCATCTGTTCCAGAACGAGGTCTTCGGCCCGGTTCTGGCAGTGACCCCCTTCAAAGACGAAGCCGAGGCGATCCGGCTTGCCAATGCCACCGTCTATGGGCTCGCAGGCGCAGTCTGGACCTCGAACCTCAGTCGCGCGCATCGCATGGTGGCCGAAGTGCGGACCGGGGTCATGCATGTGAACACCTATGGCGGCTCGGACCTGACCGTTCCGCTTGGGGGCGTGGGTCAATCCGGGAACGGGCATGACAAATCTTTGCACGCGCTTGAGAAGTACTTTGAATTGAAAACCGCCTGGATAAAGCTCTGACTGCGGGGCGTCTGAACGACATGTCTTCACCGCTTTGTCTGAGGCCCATAGGTCGCATGAATAGGAGGAACCAATGACCACAAAGACAATCCTGCTGATTGGGACCTACGACACGAAGGAACCCGAGATGCGGTTCATCGAACAGGCGATCAAGGCGCAGGGCGCGGATGTGTTGTCGATGGATGTCTCGGTATTGGGCGACCCTTTGGAGCCAACCGACATCTCCAAGCACGACGTCGCCCAAGCGGCTGGAATGACCATCGAAGATGTCATCGCACAAGGGGACGAGAACAAAGCCTTTCGCGTGATGTCAGACGGTGCCTCAAAGGCCGTTACCCAAGCCTATGCGGATGGGCGATTTGACGGGATGCTGGCGACCGGGGGCACTATGGGCACCGATCTGGCCCTGGACTGTGCACAGGCCTTACCCATGGGGGTGCCTAAATACATCGTGTCGACCGTCAGTTTTTCTCCGCTCATCCCGCCGCACCGACTGGCTCCGGACATTCAGATGATCCTGTGGGCCGGGGGGCTCTATGGTATGAATTCGATCTGCCAGTCTTCGCTTGCGCAAGCGGCCGGCGCTGTTGTTGGTGCCACAAAGGCTGCCACAATACCGGATCGCAGCAAACCGCTGATTGGGATGACCAGTCTTGGATCCTCGTGTTTGCGCTACATGAAAACGCTCAAACCAGCGCTGGAAGAGCGCGGGTTCGAGGTTGCTGTTTTTCATTCCACCGGAATGGGCGGCATGGCTTTCGAAAAACTGGCGGGTGAAGGGGCGTTTGCCTGCGTCATGGACTTCTGCATGCAGGAATTCGGGAACCTGATGGCGGGTTCCGTGGTCTCCAGCGGTGAGGATCGCGTGACAAATGCCGGGCGTGTGGGCACACCACAGCTGGTTGCGCCAGGCGCGCTGGACCTTTTGGATTTTGCCGGATGGCAGGACATCCCTGACCAGTATGCCGACCGTCCATTTCATGAACACAACCGCCTGATAAAAAGCTCGGTCTTCAATGGCGATGAACGCCGTGCCTGGGTGCGGGAGCTTGCCAACCGATTGGAGGCCGCAACTGGCCCGGTTCACTTTTTTCTGCCCGTTCACGGGGTCGAAGCCTGGGACAAGGAGGGTGAAGAGGCGTATGATCCCGAAGCCCTGGCCGAGATGATGGATGAGGCCCATAAAGTCATGCCCGGGCGCGTTCCTATGACCGAAATAGACGCACATATCAACGATGCCGCGTTTTGCGATCATGTATTGGCCCAGTTCGATGAATGGGTCGCAGAAGGCGTGGTCGCAACATAAATTCGGGATTTACGCCCGTCTTTATGATATACACGCAGGTCAAACACAGCCTCGGTGGCGGTGAGTTCGGGCGCATTCTTCCACGTGCGGCCGACTTGCAGTTGGATGCATAACCATCACCGCTTGGATACTTGTTAAAGACTATTTTTCGGCGGAACCGTGTCACCGGTTCAAGGTGGCCAAAGACCTGCGCAGTAAGTGAAGAATTGAACTCAACAAATGCCCAGGATTAGCGACCCGTTCCGCCGGTGACGTTGCCAATATTGAGCGGCAACCAAACCGTTGGACCCGCATTTAGACGATCGGTCCAACCCATGAAAGGAGCGAGGAAATGCTAACCACGATTGCGATTTGGTATCTGAACCCAGAAACCCGGTCCAAAGGTATTGCTGCACTCCGGCGGCTTGCTAGGGACGTCAAGAAAAACGAACCTGATACCTGGGGTTACCTTGTGCACTCAGGTGGCGCGGACTCGGTCCCGCCATGCGATGACGATAAGATTGTGTTCGTGGAAATCTACAAAAACGAAAAGGCATTCAAAAAACACCTGAGCAAAGGATCGGATTTTTCGAAGTTCCTGAAAAAAAGTGGTCACCTTTTTCTTTCGGCCCCAGGGAGCGAGAGCCCATTCTTTCAGGTCATGAACGTTGATCGCATTCAGGGATTCGTGCGCCCCGAAGCTGGGTCGAGCAACGGCTAAAGGTAGGTCGGGCGATCCCGGCCGCCCCAAGGAAACCCTGTAATTTTGTTGATCCACGGGGCTTTGCGCCGGGTAAAGTTGCAGCCTGGTTCATCCATCAGGAATTGTTGGGCGACGCATTGTTGATATTATGTTATAAGAAGCCGTGATTTCGTTCTATCGTTTCTAATTTTGACCTGATCTATCTAAACTTACGAAGGCGACCATTTTGGTAAGTCCTGACGTTAATTGCCCAAATTGTGGTTCGGCCAATCCTGCCGGATCGAAATATTGCCAAAGCTGTGGAAACGCCCTGTCCCTTACGTGTACAGCGTGCGGAGCCCCAGCTTTGCAAAAGGCAAAGTTCTGCACGGCCTGCGGTGCGTCTGTGGTCGGATCAGCGCCGGTCAAAAAGTCAGAGCAAGACAATTCACCGCCACTAACGCCCGCACCTGAAAATGTTGCGGAACGGCGGCAACTGACCGTCATGTTCTGCGATCTGGTTGGTTCTACCGCGTTGTCCGAAAAATTTGATCCCGAAGACTATCGTGAGCTTATCACCCAATATCGCGATCTGGTCGGTAGCACGGTTGCGAAATTTGGCGGTGAGATCGCAAACTATGCAGGTGATGGTGTTGTGGCTGTCTTTGGTTACCCCGTCGCGCAAGAGGCGAGTCACTATTCGGCCGCGCTGTGCGCGCTTGAAATTACCCAGATGGCAGAGGGTATTGAAGTTGGATTTTCCAGCCAGCCGGTTGCGACCAACGTTCGCATCGGAATGCATACCGGACCCGTTGTTGTTGGCACCGCCAACAGCTCGTCATTGGACGAAAAGATGTGGCTGTTCGGAGACACACCGAACGTGGCGGCCCGTATTCAGTCCGTTGCCGAGGTCGGGCAAGTCGTGATCTCCGAGGTGACGCGACGCCTGATTGGTGAACGGCTCGACTTTGTGTCTTTGGGCGCGCCGCAATTGGCAGGGATTAGCGCTCCGCTAGAGCTGTTTGAGGCCCGGCAGAAGGTTTTGGGGTTCGAAACGGGGCGCAAAGACTTTTCACACGACAAAACACCAACCATCGGTCGGACGGCGGAAATTGCCTTGGTCCGATCTCGGTGGGAGGGTGCGCTGGAAGGTGAAGGGCAAGTGCTGTTGCTGACCGGCGATGCGGGTGTCGGAAAATCTAAGATCGCCTTTGGGCTAAGCGATGACCTGGCCGAAGAAGATGCGTCGCAATTCATTCTGTTCGGCTCACCGCTTCATCAAAGCAGCGCATTTTACCCGATAAAAAACGCGCTTACGGCGTTGACCGGAATGACACCTGATGAGACTCCAGAACAGAACCGGGCTAAGATCATCGGGTTTTTGTCTGAACTCGGTCTCGATGATCCTGACTGTGTTATGCCCATTCTGCGCCTAGTGGCGCTGGAAGACACTTCAATCCCGGCTGAACCAATGGCGCCTGAACGGGAAAAGGGTGCGTTGATCGAAGCGTTGCTGCGGCTTTGCGCAGGCTTAGAACAATCTTCACCGCTGATGTTGTTGCTAGACGACGTACATTGGTTCGATGCTTCCACGCTTGAGTTTGTCGACGGATGGGTTGAGCAACTGTCAAGTAGACGCTGCCTGGTCTTGATGACGGCCCGCAGTGAATTCCAGTCACCCTGGCGAAACCAGTCACATGTTACCACCTTGGAGCTGAACCGTCTGGTCCGGCGCGATATCTTCAAACTGGTTGAAAGCATTTCGGGAATCCGCCCCTCAGATGAGGTTCTGAGCCAGTTGGCTGACCGAACCGATGGCGTGCCGCTGTTTGTCGAAGAACTGACCAAGATGGCGATGGAATCCGGATTGCTGGCAAGCCGGGGGCAAAGCAAGGCCGAATTGTCCATGGCAATTCCGGAATCCCTGCAGGATTCCTTGATGGCCCGGCTGGACCGGTTATCCGCCAGCCGCGAGATCGTGCAGGTCGCCGCTGCGATCGGGCGCAATTTCGAAAGAAACCTGCTCGGCCACGTACTGAAATGGAGTGATCAGGAAATCACCTCAGCGCTGGAGCAGCTACTTGAAACAGAGTTGATTGTTCCCGCAGGGCTGAGAGGCGTGGAAGACACATATCGGTTCCGTCACGCCTTGGTACAGGATGCGGCGTATCAATCCATGCTGCGTTCGACAGCGTCCAGATGGCACGGTCAAATCGCGGCGGTTCTTGAAGAGAACTACAAGGAAATTGTTAAACACGAGCCAGAGATTCTGGGCCATCACTATTGGCGGGCCGGTGATTATTTGGCGGCCGAGCTCAACCTTATGCGGGCCGCGCGCCAGGCATTGGATCATTCTGCAAATGTTGAGGCCATCACCCATCTGCAACACGCCCTGGAATGTCTGCAGGAACTGCCTGCGTCGCAAGACCGCGACAGGCGCGAGATTGATCTGCAAATCACTATCGCGGTTCCGTTGGCCTTTGTACGCGGATACGCACATAGTTCGGTCCTCTCCGCTTATGCCCGGGCGCAAACCTTGTGTCGTGAATACGGCGAAACAGAGCGGTTGTTCAAAGTCGTCTATGGCCAGTTCCGATCGACAATGCTGGGGGGCGAATATGCTGTATCGAAACAGAATGCGGATCGCCTGGTGTCGCTTTGTCAGGATCTGAAAAGCCCTCTTGCCATTGTATCCGCCGAGAGATCACTTGGCTCGCTGCAGACATATCTTGGCCAGCCGCAGGACGCCCTAACGCATCTGCAGGCAGGGATTGATGTCAATCTGTCGCTTGAGCACCGGTTCATGGGGCTGGATTTTGACGTCGTTGATCTATCCGTCGCGCTTCAGGGATATCGTGCGCTGTCTTGCTGGTTGTCGGGCGACACGAAAAGCGCTTTGGACGCGATCGAAAAGGCCGTGCTTCACGCGGAAGAAACAGCGCATCCCTTCAGTCAATCCTTTGCAAATGCATTTCTGGGTTGGATCTCGCAGTTCCGCGGTGATGAAGACCTTGTACTGGAAAGCTCGGCCAATCTGATTGCGCTGTCAGAGGAGTACTCGTTTCAGTTCTGGCGTGGATGGGCGCGGATCATGAACGGATGGGCACGCCGGAACGAGTTGGGCGACGGCGCGCTGAAGGAAATCGAACTTGGTCTTCAGGAATGGCGGGATACCGGCTGCCGGCTGGGGTTGAGTTTCTTTCTGTATCTTTATGCAGACGCGGCCATCCTGTACGGACATCTCGAACTCGCAGAAGAGCTTTTGGACGAAGCCGAGCAGATCACGTTGGGTGGGGGGGAACAATTCTGGATTGTCGGTTTGACCCGGCTAAGAGGACGTCTGTCGCTTGCCCAAGGTCATGAAGAAGCGTGTATCGATCATTTCGAGCAGGCTGTCAGTTTGGCGCTGGACCGCGGGCATTTTGGTCCACTGCTGCGTACGATCAAAGAGCTGGCAAAGCTTGATCCAACCCCCGATTGCCTGAACCGGATCAAAAAAGCGGTTGAAGAAGTCGCCGGGTTCGATGGTCCGGATTTGGCCGAGACACGCGCTATTCTGAATAAACTTGGAACTGCAAAAACGGAGAGCTCATCACAGGACATTTGAAAAATACGAGATAGTCAAAGCCAGTCGGGAGGACATAGCCATTATGACTAAGAAGAAATCAAAAGGTGACCGCTGCCATCAGACGAATGTCACCGGTGTCATGCCAAAACTGCCCAAGCAGTTTGATACATTTCCCTTCTATTATGCCTCTCTGCAATGCCAATGGATGTATTGGTATACCTCAGTCGAAGCCGCCAAACCCTTCGTCAAGGGTACAGGATTGTGCGTGGCGGAGTTCCCCGATGAAAATGGAAAGAACAAAGCTGTCATTCTATTGAATTTTCAACGCTACACCGCCCACTATGACAATTCCTTGGGCTTTGTGAACGAGGTTGAATTTAACCTTCTGGCTTACCCTTCGAACCGGGTGCCCGGCGTTCCGAAGATGTCCCTGACCGAGTATCTGCACGGCCGCGATCAGACCAAAACCATCGGGCATCTGCGAATACACGTAGCCGCAGACAATGCGGTTGCAGTCAAGGCTGGGCGTCAGGCCTTTGGTGAGCCCAAGTTTCTGGGGCAGTTCAATTACAAGGTGCCGTCGCTGAACGCCAAGATGAAAGGCCATCCGCCAATCTCTCCGAAATCCTGGTGGATTCAATTGGTCAACCCCGACGACCCGCAAACCATCGTCTACGATTTGACCGCCGATTTGGGAAAGCTCAGTGGCAATCAGTGGACGACGACAAATTGCACTCCGATCCCAGAATTCGCGACCGGTCTTGGCCGCACTGTTTGGACCCGCTGGACAATCTCGGGCCTCTTCGAAACTGCAATGCTGGACAACAAGGACGGCAAGCGCATCGCCAAGACATTCAAACTGAAACTCGGCAACAACGATTTCCCGATGACACGGGACATGCATCGGTTGTTCACCGACTTCACCCCTGTCGCCGTACAGGTTTTCGAAAGCCCCCCCGCCTGCTTCGAGCCGCGCGGGTTCTACGTGGATGCCATTGATGGAGACCGCCATGTCACAGCATGACAACAGTCCCGCCCATCAGGCCTTCCTGACGGTCAGCGCGGCATTGACGGGTTACAATAGTGCCGAGTTGCAAGGGACCGGGTGCACCGGGGAATACTGGCATCAATTCCGACAGGTTCTACCAGAAGAGATTTTGAGCCGGTTTCTGTCTCACGCTCAATCCCTTGGGAAAGGGGAAGATGATCAGATTATCCGCCAAACTTATCTGTCGGACAGGTGCCTTGGCCCGATTGCGCGTTCGCTGATTCAGCTTTGGTACACGGGTCAGTGGGTTCCGCTTTCGCAAGAATGGCGCGAAAGCTACGGCGCTTCTCGCTTTGATGTGGTCAAGATCATCTCGACACGCTCGTACAAGGAAGGGTTGGTCTGGGACGCCATCGGTGCCCATCCCATGGGGGCAAAGCAGCAGGGTTTTGGTGCTTGGGCGCTTGAACCTCCTCGGAAACGGGAGGCGGGCCAATGAACGCGATTACAGACGACGACAGAACCTATGATGTGGTCATTGTCGGCGCTGGATTTTCTGGTGCCATTCTGGCGAAAGAGCTTGTGTCAGCAGGGCATACAGTTCTGATCCTCGAGGCCGGTGCAGATCACGGTAAAACGTGGGAGACCTACCGATCCTATCTGGATCAGTACTACCTCTCGTTGGCGAAAACACCGAACTCACCCTATCCGGATCTGCCGACTTTGCCGTCACCCTCGGTGCTGGACATCACGGCGGTTCGCGGCACCGAACCGGACACGAACGGGTACTTTGTTCAACGTGGCCCGTTGCCCTTCGGCAGCAACTATCTGCGTGCCTATGGCGGAACCTCCTTGCATTGGCTGGGCACCAGCCTTCGGATGATGCCCGCAGATTTCGAAATGCAGAGCAGGTTCGGCCAAGGGGTCGATTGGCCATTTGGCTACAAGGATATTCGATCCGACTATGAAAGAGCCGAGTGGGAAATCGGCGTCTCTGCGGACGCCGAGGAACAGACACCCAGAGCATTGGGAATAAAGACCTCGGGCAAGCATGATAACCGGGGGTACTTTGCTAAAGGATATGACTTCCCCATGCACTCGATACCCTCGTCTTATATCGACGGGTTCTTTGCCCGGGCAGACGGCATGCCCATTGAAATTGGCGAAGACCCTAAAGATACAGTTAGACTGAAAGTCTCACGCACTCCACAAGGCCGCAACTCAACCCCGCGCAAGCCAAAAAATGCCAATGGCATACCTGTGGGCCGTAAGATGAGGCCCCAATTCCGACCGCGCGGGTCAACCGGCCCGTTTGCTTATATGGGCCAACGATGCGAGGGCAACTCAAGCTGTATCCCGATCTGCCCAATCCAGGCAAAATACAATGCAATGAAAACGCTGGATGATGCCAGGCATCTCCGCAAACATCACATGCAGACAATCACGCAAGCCGTGGCGTCCAAGGTCGAGCTTGCCGAAAGCGGTCGGGTTTCGGGTATCGTGTACAAGAAATACCCGTTCTCCGGTGTTGCGCAATACGAACTGCGCCGTGCCAAGGGCAAACAATACGTCCTTGCTGGTGGAGCGGTGGAAAACGTAACTCTTGCGCTGGCTTCCGAGATTTGTCGGACCAGCGGCGAACTGGGCCGCAACCTGATGGATCATCCCTACATGATGACTTGGGGTTCCGCGCCCGAGCCGGTTGGTCCGTTTCGTGGGCCGGGATCGACGTCAAGCTACGCCAATTTCCGGGACGGGACCTTTCGTGACAGAACTGCCGCACATAGGCTCGAGATCGGAAACTGGGGCTGGAACTTTGCCACCGGGGCCCCAAACACGGATGTGGCGCGCTTTGTTGAACAGGAGAACCTCTTTGGCAAAGCGCTTCGTGACAAATTATATCACGATGTTCAAAGACAGGTTCGCATCGGTACGATGGTCGAACAACTGCCCCGCTCGACCAACCGAGTCACGATTGATCCCGCCTATCGCACACCGATGGGTGAATATCGCCCTGTGATCAGCTATGATCTGGATGACTATTCGCGGGCCGGTTTGGCGACGGCGTACGACACCTGTACGCAGATTTTTCAGCGCCTGGGTATTCGAAACCACACGGCATACAACCCATCTGACGCCGGATATTTCACCTATGACGGCCGGGGATACACGTTCTTTGGCGCAGGTCATCTTGTCGGAACCCATCGGATCGGAACGCACCCGCGCAATTCGGTGACTAATGACGTAATGCGAACCTGGGATCACGACAATTTGTGGATGGTAGGCGCCGGATCGATGCCAACAATCGCAACATCGAACCCGACACTCACGATGTCGGCAATGGCTTACCGAGCCTCCAGAGCAATATCGGATGCTGTTCGGAAAGGGGGTGCAAAATGACCTCGAAAGACAAACTGGAGAAAGAGCGCGCGACACTGTGTAAACTGTTTCAGGAGGCGCTTATTCTTGAACTCACTACCATTCCTCCCTATGCGACTGCGTGTTATTCGATCCTCGAACAAGGCCAGTATGACCGGTCTGAGCCAACAATCGTAAACGCCGAACCCATCGAAGTGATCCGGCAGGTTATGGTCGAAGAAATGCTGCACATGGTTCTTGCGGCGAATGTCATGAATTCGATAGGCGGAACTCCGGAGCTGAACAATCCTAAGCTGCTACCCAAATACCCCCAGCCACTGCTAAACGGGCGCGGTCCAACTGTTTATCTGCGCAGGTTTACGCCAGACCAAATCAAGAGCTTTCGTGCGGTTGAAACGGCACCAAAAGATGAAAGAGCTGCGAAAAGCGGTGATTATCATACGATCGGAGGTTTTTACATCTACATCCGGGAAAGGTTGCGCAAAGCCTGTGATACTTATGGGGATGCCGCGATTTTTACTGGTAATGAGGCACGACAAATCACCGACGCCGACTATTTCGGTGCTGGAGGTGAGGTGATCGAGGTGATTGGCACCCCGTCGCAGCGCCGTAAGGCCGCGCTGAAGGCGATAAAGAAAATCATGGATGAAGGGGAAGGCGCAGACCTTGGTCACAGAGCTGGCGACAATGACATCATCCCTGGCCCTGACCACCGCGAGGATGTTGCGCACTATTTCAAATTCAACGAAATCCTGCACAGCCGGTATTATAAGCCAGATGATAGCATAGACGGCCCGCCCACCGGTGGCGACCTCATCGTCGATTGGAGCGCGGTATCCCCGATGCGGGATGATCCGTCCGAAAAGGACTTCAAAAACGCGCCAGAGATCGCAGAAATATCTGCCGAATTTAACGCGGCCTGGTCCGGCCTGCTTGATGGTCTGCACATTGCGTTCAACACGGACAAGACTGCGCTAAGGTCATTGGTCCCAGCAATGTATGACATCAAGTCTCTGGCGCAGAAATTGATGCGTATTCCTTTGCCGGATGGATCAGGGGAAACTGCCGGGCCAACTTGGACGTATCTTGCAAGGACAAAGAGTTGATCGCTCGTTTCGTTGCAAGTCGATTAATACGCGGCAGCTATTTGGTCAAATTCGGAAAGCAATAATTTGCTGTATTAGCAGCGGCATAGCGCAGTCCTGAATCGGCCAAAATGATCTGAGATAGCACTCGAATAGCGCTATTTATCGTGCGTTGTTTCTTGACTCACCCAGGATGCGTGAGGATTTGAATCCACGACGATGACTTCGGTCAATCGATATGAACCCACTGGGCGCGCATCACATGCCAGTTGGTGGTGAAACTGCGAAACTAACGCATCGCCGTCATCTCCCGTCAGCAATCGCTTTCAGAGACGCAAATGTGGGCACGCGAACGCAGACGCGAAGACCTAGGGTGTTTTCTGGACCGTGAATAGCTCAATCTCCGAGGGATTGGACTTGCAAAGGTCCAGAAAACCTACCCTATTAACCGCAATCAGCCGCCGCTCAGTCGTAAGCTGCCGTCACGATCATTTCGACCTTCAATACATCACGGGCGAGCTTGGATTCTCCGCAGGCGCGGGCGGGCGCGTGGCCTTCGGGCACCCAAGCGTCCCAAACGGCATTCATCTCGGCAAAGTCTGCCATATCCGCCAACCAGATTTCGCATTTTAGGATGCGGGTCTTGTCGCTGCCTGCCTTTTGCAAAAGATCCTCAACCTTGGCTAGAATGTCCTGCGTCTGATCTGCCACGGTCGGCGCGTCCGAAGTCTGACCGCACAGGTAGGCAACGCCGTTGTGTTTGACGATCCGGCTCATGCGCTGACCGGTTTCGATGCGGGTGATTGTCATAACTTGTACTTTCTCATTGTTGAATTTAGCAGTGATTTGAGCTGCCCACGGCACAAGCGTTGAAATGCCAATGGGAGCCATAGATCAGAAGCCGGCATTCCGAGGCCGAGGTTCATTCAAGTCAGATTGTCCGCCAGTTCATTTTGATATCCAAAAAGGGCCGGCAGCCCGCCGGTGTGCAGCAGAATGACCTTCTGACCCGGTTTAATCTTCTGGCTTTCAACCAGATGCATCAAACCGGCGAATGTCTTGGCGGAATAAACCGGGTCGAGGAAAACCCCTTCGGTCCGTGCCATTTTTTCCAGTGCGGCACGCGTTCTCGCGTTCACTTTGCCGTAACCTGGCGGCAATGCATCGTCATAGACATCGATCCGCGCCTGCAATTGAGCGGCATCAACATCCAGCAAGTTTGCAAGTTTCTGTAGAACGATCATCATGCGGGCGTGTTGCTTCTCGCGATCTCTGCGCACGCATATTCCAAATACCGGGGCCGTGCTGCCTTCCAGTGCTAGACCGGTTAGCAAACCGCCATGCGTAGCACCACTGCCTGACGGCACAACCACCGCATCGAAATTGGGCATCTGGGCGCACAATTCCTGTCCGCCAACGACATAGCCCAACGCCCCCAGAGGTGGATGATTCAAGCCCAGATGAATGACGTATGGCGTGCGGCCTTGGGCCTTCAATTCGTCAGCACGCGCGTGCAATGCCGCGTCGGCCCCAGCTTCGTCTTCGCCCTCGGGATAGCTCATATGCTCGGCACCCAGAATCTGTGCCAAAAATACGTTCCCGGACCTGTAATACTCTTCGTCCATATCTGGGACACGCTCTTCTAATTGAAGCACGGATTGCATGCCCAGCTTAGCGGCCGCCGCTGCTGCAGATCGGACAAAATTGGACTGAACAGCACCGGTGATTAGAATGGTATCGGCACCTTGTTGCTGAGCATCGCCGAGGTAGAATTCGAGCTGCCGTGTTTTATTGCCGCCAAACACAAGCTCCGTCAGATCATCGCGCTTGAGCCAGAGATCGATCCCCAATTCCGCTGACAACCTGTCCAAACGTTCCAGAGGTGTCGGGCCCGACATAAGCCGGGCGCGAGGAAATCTCTCCAGATTGTCGTTTCGTTGCATCGTGTACCTCCCGGGATTATGCAATCATATAGGCGCGCTGGAACAGGACACAGCAAGCGATGAAAGAAACCACGCGGATCGCGGCTATGACGACCGATTGCGGCAAGTAAGGGCCCCCTGCCCGTCCAAGCAGGCTGCCTACCAGCGTGATTATGACAAAGCCGAGCAGTTGCGGCCCGTATGTGATGGCCTGCGTTTCGGACAGGCTGTGCAACAGGAATGCAATGCCATAAGCCACCAGCGCGATGGGTTGCACCAGCTTGGCCACCTCTTTTGCTGAACGGCCCTTTGCGATCAAACCAAACACCATAAGTGGGCCCGGTGTTGCCGCCCAGACGGTTGCAAGCCCGGACAATCCTGTAATGGCTGAAAACCCAAAACGCCCGATTGTGCCGCGCAAGGGAAGCAGGGTGGTGATCAAGCCGATCAACAACAAGCAGGCCGTCAAGGCCAGAACAAATGTCTCGTTCAACAACGGATAAACAGTAAGACCGGCAGCTACACCGACACAACATGCGATGATCGCATTAAGAATGAGTGGCTTGTTGTTCTTCAGTACATGACGGTCCGTCGCGACTACTGACACAAGGGTATTCAGCAACAGCAATATGGGAACCGCCGTCGAGGTGCCGAGCAGGATCATCATCGGGGGACCCGCGATGATACTGAAACCGATGCCCACGCCAACCTGCAGCATTGCCCCGAGGCAAATGGCGGCCATCAAAATAGACAGATCAATGGTCACATAGCACTCCTGCAGCTTTGGCATTGTTGCAAGACCTCAGATATCCTGAGGTTACGGCCATGGTCCATGTCATTCCTTCATTCGAATTGATTGGCACGCACTAACGCTGCCAGGGCATCAATCCAGAGTATAGCTCGCGGGCCGCTACGGAATGTGCCATTTGCGCAAGTGTCGTCAGATCATACACGGGAAGGCGCAGTTCTTCCTGAAGGCGCGATGCGTAGGGCGGCAGGTCTGTACACTCCAAAACCAGCGAGCGGATATCAGGGGCCTCAAGCATCAGGCTACGGGCTGCGTTCAGGACCTCGGCCTCGATCAGGTCTGTGTCCATACGGGTGCGGGTATTCCGCAAGATCACTTCTGCAAATTCACTAGTGTCCTCCAGTCCCTTCACCGCCACCGGAACACCGGCGGCACCGACGCCTTCAAAATGCCGGGCGGTCAAAGCAGACGCGTCTGCAGTCAAAACACCCACCGGAGCGTTCGCGCCGGTCATGTGATAAGCCAGCGGCACTTGGATCAGGCTGGAGGCAAAGACGGGAACAGAAACCGCTGCCGCGAGTTCCTTTTGAAACAGCGCAAGAAAGCCACAGCTGCCGGTAATGGCGCGCACGCCTTCGGCCTCAAGCCGTCTGGCACCTTCGATGAAGGGTTCAAGCAATTCCGGCGTAGGGTTGTTCAGAAGTTTCGGGACAGTCACCCCGTCGATCATTTCATACAGAACCGGAAATGGCAGGCTGGACGGGTTCTTGATATGGCCCGGTGGCTTTGGGAAATAGCTTTCAAGGCAAAGCACACCGATTGAGGCCCCGCAGATATTCTGGCCGCCTTGATAAATTGGCATTGTCATCAGGTCCTTTTTTGATTTGAAAGTTCAAAACCGGGTTGGTGTATACGGTGCTAAATCGATATTCGGGATGCGATCCGAGACGATATCCGCCACTAGCTCGCCGGTTTTCGGGGCCATCATCAGCCCGTAATGAGAATGCCCGAACGCTGCATAGAGTCCCTCTTGGTCTTTTACTTGCCCGATTGCGGGCAAGCTGTCCGGGAATGACGGGCGCCGACCCATCCAAAACCGCGCCTCACCTGTATCAAGCTCGGGCATCATGGCCTTGGCCTGTCGGGACAGGATTTGCTTCTTCCGTGGGTCAGCGGGTGCATCGGCGCTGCCGAATTCAGCCGTACCGGCGACCCTAAGCCCCCCAAGCATCGAACTTGCGACCACCTTTGCATCCACATCCATGACCGAGTTGTTCAGTTCGACCGCAGGGGTTGGGAATTCGACATGATAGCCCCTTTCGGCCACGAGGGGCATAGGCAATCCCAATGGTTTCAACAGGTCGGCAGACCATACGCCTGCCGCAAGAACAACATGGCTGGCGGTTAGCGTATCCTGCGCAGTTGCAATCTGCCAACCACCCTCTTCCGCGGGGGTAAGCTTGGTGACTTCGGTTTGCACAATCTCAGCACCTTGCACTTGCGCCTTTTCGGCCAAAACCGCTCCCACACGTCCCGGAGCGGTTACACGCGCTTGCCCTTTGATCACGATCGCACCTTTGAACGCTTCGGACATAGCGGGCTCCAATCGGCGCAGTTCGTCACCGTCGACGCGTTCCAGATCGCCGCCTTTTTCTCGGCGGATAAGATATCCAAGCCCGTCCAGATCAGCCTGTTCTGGTCGGCGAAAGGCGTGGATGTAATAGCTATCGGTGATCAGGTTCTCGTGCCCGGTACCAAGTAAATGACGCCGGTACAGATCGACGGAGGGGCGACAAAGAACCTCCATCGCGTCCGAAACTTCGCGAACAGTTTTTTCTCCTGAGTTTCCGAGAAATCGCAACCCCCAAGGAATCATTTTGGGCCAGAAGCTGGGCCTGACTGACAGCGCGCTCTTAGGGTCTAGCAGCATTTTGGGCAGCATTTTCCAGATACCGGGCATTGCTTGCGGAATGATCGACCAAGGCGAAACCACACCAGCATTCCCGAACGAGGTTTCCTGACCCGGCTCACCTCGATCGATCAGCCGAACCTGAATGCCCCGTTCCTGCAGCGACAAAGCGCAACAGATGCCGACGATTCCTGCGCCGATGATGGTCACTTGTTCTGTCATCAGTTCAGGCCGGAGATTGACTGCGGTTGCGCGCGATCAATTGGGTGACGATGACAGGCGAGGCAACGGCCAGCGCGATCAGGTCTGCCGTCAGGCTGGGCGCGACAAAGATAATCCCCGCAAGGGCCATCAGAATCCGCGCCGCAACATTCATCGGTTTCAGCCAGTAGCCCACAACCGCAGCCGACAGCGCGATAACCCCGGCGATACAGCTGGCGGCGGTGTAAGTGAACTCCCAGAAATTGAAGCCGGTTGAGGATACGAACAGCAGAACTGGCGCATATACGAAAGCCATCGGCGCAATCACCTTGCCCAATCCAAGAGTGAATGCCGACAGGCCAGTGCGGAACGGATTCGAGTTGGCAATTGCAGCAGCCGCGTAGGCCGACGTACAGACCGGTGGTGTGATTTCTGACACCACGCCGTAATAGAGCACGAACAGGTGGCTGGCGATGGGAGGAACGCCGAGCTGCGCCAAAGCAGGCTGTGCGACCGATACCAGCATGATGTACAACGCTGTGGTCGGGATACCCGCGCCCATCAGGATACAGACGATGGCTATGAAGACCAGTGAGATGAATAGTTGCAGGTCTTCCATGGCAAACAGCTGGAAGCTGCCGAACGAGATCATGTTGTAAATATCTGAAGCCAGATTGCCCGCGCCCTGTGTCACCATGAAGCCAATGCGAAAGCCGATGCCAGTGGTGTTGATCACTCCGACCACGATGCCAACCGCAGCCGCTGCGGCACCAACGGCCAGCGAGTACTTCACGCCCAGTTCGACCGCCTGCAGCATCTCGGGCACTTCAATCCGTTTCTGTGGATTCAGCGTGGCAATAACCGACAGGCCACAAAGGATTGCGGTCATCGTCAGGTCGAACCCGCCATCCGAAAATTTCCAAAGCACAAAAGCCAGGAAAGCCGCGGCATAGACCAGCGTTGGCGGCTGTTTGATCCGCGACATGCCCGCGATGACCGCCAGAGAAATACCGCAAAAAGCGGACATGAATGGCGTGTAGCCCGTAAACAGCACCACCAGCAGGCCGATCAGTGGCACGATATTGGCCCAGCCTTCCGCCCAGACGGCTTTGAGTTGCGGCAGTTGCTCTTTCGCCAGACCCTTCAGGTTCAGCTTGCGTGCCATCAAGTGCACCACAGCGAAGACGCCGACATAGTGCAGAATTGCCGGGAAGATCGCTGCGATCACAATGGTGGTGTACGGAACCTCAAGGAACTCGGCCATGATGAAGGCCGCAGCGCCCATGATCGGCGGAGTAATCTGGCCGCCGGCCGAAGACGCAGCCTCAACCCCGCCCGCAAAATGGCCCGGGTATCCGAGGCGCTTCATATTGGGGATAGTCAATGCTCCGGTCGATACGGTGTTGGCCACCGATGAGCCCGAGATCGTGCCAAAGAAAGCTGAGGACACGACTGATACCTTTGCTGGACCGCCAGTATAACGGCCCGCAAGTATAGTCGCGTTGTCGATGAACAGCTGCCCCAGACCGGTGCGTTGCGCGATGACGCCGAACAAAACAAAGTGAAAGACGATAGTCGAAACCACCCAGAGCGTGACGCCGTAGATACCTTCCTGCGGAAAATACATCGACGATACGAAGGTTTTGAAATTCACGCCGGGATGCTGCAGCAGTCCGGGGAAGTACGGCCCCAGCAGGGCGTATGAGATGAAAACACAGATGATAAGGGGCAGCACCCAGCCCAGCGTGCGCCGCGCAGTGTCCAACACCAAAAGGATGATGACGACGCCCAGAAATACATCATAGTTGTTGGGGTTGCCCATCCGGAACGTCTGTTCCTCGATCCCAAGGAACGGAATGCCGCGCCAGGCTATGCCAACATAGAGCGCGGCAATGATGCCAAGCGCCATGAAAACCAGATCATAGAGCGGGATGTTACCGATGCGGAACCGGCTGACCTTAAGGGCATAAAGGCTTTTGGCCCCGACAATCGGGATTGTGGCGTAGACCAGAATGAACAGCAGGGCGAGGTAGATGCCCATGTGCCAGTGGTCTGCGGGCAGGCCGAATCCGGCCGTGAAGAATTCGTAGAACGCTAAAATCAGGGCCACAACACGGAGAACTTTTCCAGCGGTGGGCGTCACCTTTCGGACGGCGGCACCTTCATCGAACTGTTCCTCGATGGCCGCTAGTTCCTCGGCCGTCAATTCGTGGTCATCAAGTTTCTGGGTCTCGGACATGATGGCCTCCCGATTTCGCATAGTTCCAGTGTGCGGTGCCCCACATAGGGGCACCGACGATACGGTTCAGTTTGTTGCGTTTACTGAAGAAGTCCGGCTTCTTTGTAGAACTTCTCGGCACCCGGATGCAGTGGAACACCCAGCGCCTCTACACCATCCAGCGCGGTATCGGGCGTGATCTGCTTACCCTTGGCATGGCCGTTGTCCAGTAGCTTGCGGGTGTTGTCGTTCCACAGGGCTTTGGTCAGCTGATAGACCAGATCTTCCGACAGATCCGAGGACACAACCAGCATAGCACTGACCGCAGGGGTCTTGGTTTCCGCATCTATGCCTTCATAGACACCACCCGGAATAGCCGAAGGGATATAGGCCGGAATGATCTCGTTGATCTTGGCCAGATCTTCATCGCTGAACGAATGCAGGTTCATGCCTTTGGTCGACGACAGTTGTACCATCGCGGCAACTGGCCAGCCCGCAGCGTAGAAATAGGCGTCTAACTGACCGTCAGCCAAACGCTCGGCGCTTTGACTGTTGTTCAGTTCCGCTTCATCCATATTGTCGCGATTCACGCCCCAGGCGTCGAGCATCTGCAAAACTGCAACCTGCGTACCCGATCCGGCCTGTGCGATACCGACGCGTTTGCCTTCCAGATCGCCCAGGTCGTTGATCGTCTGACCAGCGGGCAGTACGAGATGCAGATCCTCGGGGAACAGATTTGCAACGATGCGGAGGTTGGGATGAGGTTTACCCTCGAACTTGCCTTCACCCAGATACATTGAACGGGTCACATCGGCTGCGGCCAGACCGGCCTCAAGCTCACCATTCTGCACTGCGGCATTGTTGAACACCGACGCTGTCGTGGATTGCGCGATTGCGATCAGGCCCGGGACGCCACATTGGCCACCTTCTTCGCACGGGCGAGATCCCGGAGGGGCAGAAATTCCGTTGGCGATGGTGCCGCCGATGGGGAAGTAGGTTCCGCCTGCGCCACCGGTCCCGATGCGGAAGAATGTTGGATCCTGCGCCAGCGCAGGGGCGGCAAGCGCGCCTGCCAAGGCCAGTCCGGTCAAACATTTCACGAATTTCATAATCATCTCCGTTGTTGGATCGCTGGATTCGGTTTTCCCGAATTCGATCTTCTCAGCGTAGAGACGATTCGCATAAATGCAAATTTTTTATACTTCACAAAACTAAGGTTTTATTTATACATTCACCATGAACCTTATGCAGCTCACAGTGTTTCGCGAAGTGATGGAGACCGGCTCTATCTCGCAAACTGCCAAGAAACTGAATCGCACTCAGCCGGCGATTAGCCTTGCGTTGAAAAACCTGGAAAAAACGCTGGGACTGACGCTGTTTGAACGCAAGGGAAGACGCCTGGTTCCGGTTCCTGAAGCGCACTACCTTCTGGCCGAAACCACAGGCATTCTGGACCGTCTCGCCACCATCTCCAGCACAATGGAAGGGTTGATCAAAGGGCATGCAGGCAGCCTGAACATCGCAACGATGCCCGGCCCGTCCGCCTTTTTGTTCCCGCGTTTCATCAGCCAGTCGGTCGGAGAAAACCCCGATATTCGCATCACTCTTTCCACCCGCAGTTCACCTCAGATTATGGAGCTTGCAGGGACCCAGAACATAGACTTCGGATTTGCTGATTTCGAACATTCAGCGGGCAAAGAACCGCAGTACTCTGCCGAACTAATCAAAGCAGATTGCTTCTGTGCCATTGACCGCACCCACCCACTTGCTTCGCGTAAGAGCCTGACACTGTCTGATCTGAACGATACGCCCATGGGCGGCTTGCATGCGTCACACCCATTCCAGCGCAAAATCCGGCAGGAATTCGAGGAGGTCGGTGCTGAGTACAATCCGACAGTAACCTGCCAGTATTTTCAGCCGCTCATCCCCTTCGTCAGCTCCGGGCAGTGTTGCAGCATCGTTGATCCGCTGACCGTCGTGACCGAGCAAGAATTGAACCTGTCCGACGGAAAGGTCGCTTTTTTGCCATTCAAGAAACCGCTCAGATATGAATACGCGATCCTTGAACCCAACCACCGGCCGCCGTCTCAACTGGCTTTAAAGATCAAAGCTGGATGGAAAGCCGAGGTCTTAAAAATGTTGGAAGACGTGAAGGCGAATCCTCACACAGAATGGATTTTCCAGGCCGGGCGTGAGTAAAACTGATCGGCCCCAATGAGTTGATCTCTTGATCGCTCGAAGCGATTTACAGCGTCAAGTTGATTTGAGAAGAAAGACGGCTGGTCGCAATTCACGGATTTAGAGTAACGCAGTTTTCGGTCGACACCGATAACGCACCAACCATTGAGTATTCATACGAATTGTTTCAAAGGAGCGTTTCAACCGTTTCAGATGGCTCAACAATTACCCCTTTTGGACACAATTTTGTCCCAAAATAAAATGTAATTGCACTCAATAGTTATCAATGTGGCATGATCATGATGCTTGTCGTCCAAATACCGGCGCTTAACGAGGAGGAAACCCTTGCCGAAGCGATCGCGGCAATTCCCCGATCGATTCCTGGCGTCAGTAAAGTTGAAGTACTGGTCATCGACGACGGCTCCACCGATCGGACCGTTGAAGTCGCCTGGGACGCCAAAGCTGATCACGTTCTGGAAATGAGCAGCCATGTCGGCCTCGCCCGTGCGTTCAGTGCCGGCATCGAGTATGCACTTTCATTGAGCGCGGATGTGATCGTCAACACCGATGCAGACAATCAGTATTGCGCTGACGACATTCCGGCCCTGATTGATCCGATACTGAAGCGTAAGGCACAAATCGTGGTCGGCGCTCGCCCGATCAGAGAGATCGAGGGCTTCTCGCCGTTGAAGAAAACCCTTCAACGGCTGGGCAGTTGGGTCGTGAGACTGGCAAGCAAGTCAGAAATCCCTGATGCGCCCAGCGGATTTCGCGCCTATTCCCGAGATGCCGCTGCCCGACTCTGTGTTGTCAACACTTATACCTACACTCTGGAAACCATCATTCAGGCCGGACGCAAACATATCCCGATGACCTCGGTGCCTGTTCGGGTCAACAAGGTAACACGCCCGTCTCGTCTGTTCAGAGGTATCGGAGAGTATGTCATCCGCTCAGCAAGAACTATTCTGCGCGTTTTTGTGATCTACGCACCATTGAAGTTCTTCCTGACGCTTTCGGCAGTATTCGCCTTGCCTGGCTTAATCGGGGTTGGGCGATTTCTCTATTATTACGCGACAGACGGGGGGGCCGGGCATGTTCAGTCGCTGGTTCTGTCCGGTGTGCTGCTGGCAATGGCCACGATACTGTTCGCCGTTGGTATCCTCGCCGATCTTATCGCCACCAACCGTAGTCTGCTGGAAGACATCCGGGCCCGAGAGTTACTGCGCGCGCCGATTAGACCTACTGAAGTAATTACCCTCGACCAGGTCAGGGCGGTAGAGAATGGATAATCCGGCGCTAGGCGATCAGCGAAACGCCGGATTGGTAGGGGCTATCACTCTTGATCGAGTGGTACGAGCGAGCATTGTCGTTGTCTTCGTGTTTATGCTGGTGCTGGCGTATACTCACAATGTGAATTGGGACGAATTCTATTTCCTGTCACATGTCCATGCCTTCCTCGACGGTCGATTGGACCGTCCAATGCAGACCTTCTTCGTGCATGGTTTCACATGGCTCGATGCGCTGCCGGGTCATGAGATGGAACAGATATTTGCAGCCCGGCTTGTGATGGTTGCATGCGTCGGGCTGACCACAATTTCTGTGCACCGTATCGCCCTGTATTTTACCGAACAGCGATTTGCCGATATCGCTGCTCTGGGTTTCCTGACTTCGGGCTACGTTTTGGCCTATGGCGCCAGTTTCCGTGCCGATCCCATTGCTGCGGCATTACTGACTTCTTCGATTGCAATCTTGCTGACCACGCGCCTGTCTGTCTGGCAAACACTGGCGGCAGCGCTTCTGAGCGCTCTAGCCGTACTGGTTACGATCAAATCGGCACTCTATCTGCCCGCATTTCTGGCCGTGCTGATATGGAGGATCGAAGATCGAATAGCGGTACGGCGCATCATTATCACGGGTATCTTGGCGGCTGGCATTTGCGTGTCATTCTACCTCTGGCATGCGTCTGGCCTTCGCGTCGCCGAAGGCAACCAGACGGCAAACAATGCAAAGGACGCGCTGAATACGACGCTTTTAAAAAGCGGCATATTCCCACGATCAACTGAATTCATGAGTTGGGCTATGCTCAGTCTCCCACAGATCATTCTTGTGGGGATCGGACTGTATGCCGGTCGGAATGCTCGGCGGGTTCTGCTGATTGCGCTCTTTGCTGCACCACTCCTCTCGGTGGTGATCTATCGCAATGCCTTTGTCTATTTTTACCCCTTCGCTACCCCACTCCTGATGGCAGCCGTCGCGATCGGAGCACAGAGGCTTGGATCATCACGACGCTCGGCACAACTGGTGATGGTGATGCTTGCGGGGCTTTTTGTCCAGGCAGCCCTAGCACTGCAAGATCGTGCAGGAAACCAGCGCGCCACTATTGCGGAAATTCATCGCCTGTTCCCAGATCCGGTCGCCTATATTGATGACAGCCACATGATCGCAAGTTTCCCGAATCCTGGTTTCTTCATGTCAGGCTGGGGCGTTGCACGCTATCAGGCGGCGGGCCAGCCCGTATTTGCCAAAATCATCGCAGAACAGCAGCCGCCTTTGCTCATCGCCAACAAAACTGCTCTGACGCTGACGATGGACCCAAGTTCGGCCAATGGAGCCGAGCCTGTGCTGCTGCCTGAGGACCACAAGATATTACGCGAGTCATATGTGCACTATTCGGGATCGATCTGGCTTGCCGGAGGATCAGTGACGCTGACCGGCGAACCGGTTGAATTGGCACTTCCGTTCCCCGGGAGGTATCGGGTCGAAACCAGCCAGCCAGTACAGATTGATACAAGTGCCGTCGCATCTGGAGACATTCTCAGCATTGCGGCAGAGGCAGTAACAATCAACGGACCGAAAGGTGTTGCTGTCAGGCTGATCTGGGATACTGGTGTGGCTCCGGTTGCGCCAGAAAGCTTGGATCGAGAGGTTTATACCGGCTTCCGGATGCTTTCGCCATGAATGCCGATATGCCTCTTTCCCCTCCGGTGGTCAGCACCACTCCGATACCATCTGAGCCCGGCAACAAGCGGGTGATTTTTTGGGGAACATATGATCTCAGCAAACCGCGTACTCGAATTCTCCGAACTGGATTGCAAGAGCTCGGCGTAGAAGTAATTGAAATCCACGCAGAGATTTGGCCCAAACACGCGGATAAAAGCCAGTTGAACATGGCTGTAATGATCCGAGTGTTGTTCAGCGCGCTCTTGGCCTATCCGCTTCTGATCCTGCATTATTTGCGTGCGCCTCGTCATGATGCAGTGATGGTTCCCTATCTTGGCGCGCTCGATACATTGGTGTTGTGGCCCTTTGCCCTGCTACGTCGGCGGCAGATCACCTGGGACATGTTCCTTTCGCTTTACGACACTGTCGTTAACGATCGAAGTATGGTTGGGGCCAAGTCACTGCCGGGCCGGATGCTTTGGGTCACTGAATGGCTGGCCTGCCGGGCAGCGCATCATGTCTTGCTCGATACGAAGGCGCATGCCGAGCATATTGCACGGATCTTCAATTTGCCTGAATCCAGGATTGGAGCAGTGCCGGTGGGAGCTGAGCCGGGATCCTTCCAGCGTCTGCCTCCTCCTGCGCGCCACGACGGTCCCACTAGAGTGTTGTTTTATGGACAGCTCATCCCGCTGCATGGGCTTAAAACGATATTGACGGCAGCTACCTCGGGTCGAGGTCGCGATATCAATTGGCACCTGATTGGCACCGGGCAAGAGCGCCTATTGCTCGAGACAGCTCTGGTGGATGCGGAGCATAAGCATATCTCCTGGCAGAAGTGGGTTCCCTATGAGGAACTGACCGAGGCAATTTCAAATGCCGACATCTGCCTCGGCATTTTTGGCGCCTCTGGCAAGGCTGCGTCAGTGGTGCCGAACAAGGTTTATCAGGCGCTGTTGTCAGGGCGTTCAGTGATCACCCGAAGCTCACCTGCCATGATCGAAACATTCGGCACCGAAGCTCTCGGGGTGAAGCTTATCCCTCATTCAAATCCCGAAGCGCTGCTGGATGCCATCGCTGAATTGAGGCACGAGGGCTATCCGGTAATGCCTGAAGACAAACTGAAAATGGCCCAGCCGCATGAGATCGCGCGGACCCTTTGCGGATACTTGTTTCATTGTGCACCTCAAGCCGGATAAAACTGTGGTCGACATGACTGATACCGCCATTAATTCCGCAGAGCATAGTGCTTCTGCCATCTATCACAGGCACTTTGGCCCGGCCCTGCCGCAATCCAATTGGGTACCCGCGCCGCGGTATCTTCTAAGGCGTGATCGGGTTATGCGGCATCTCAAAAATCTGATGCCTTGCAGAGTGCTTGACATCGGGTGCGGACCGGCTGCGCTATTGTCAGAACTGGCAGAACAGGGTTTTGAAGCTTATGGCGTAGATCGTTCGCAGCAGGCCCTTGAACTGGCAGATAAGCTCAACACTCAAGCCAGCCCTATGACACTCTTGGCCGAGCTTGACCCGGATTGGAAAAACTCCTTCGACCTGATCATGTCATTTGAAGTGATTGAGCACTTGGAGCAAGATATTGAGGCCATGAGAGAATGGCAAACTTATCTGAAACCCGGTGGAACAATGATCTTGTCGACGCCTGCGCACCCATCCCGCTGGAATGCGGCCGACGTTTGGGCAGGGCATGTTCGACGCTACAGTAAAGAACTTTTAGTACATTCGGTTCAGGAAGCCGGCTTCACGGTCGAAACTATTGAGTGCTACGGTTTTCCTTTGGCCAATATCATGGAGTATTGGCGTGCTCGGGCCTATGGGCAGATATTAGAAACCAACGCCAAATCTGGTAAAACAGCGAACGACCTTACAAACGAGAGCGGTAGCGATCGTTCCATTGAGCGGCGCTTCTGGCCTGTGTTTTCTTCCATACCCGCAGTCACGGTCATGCGGCTTTTTTTCCAGCTACAACGCCCTTTCCTTAACACCGAATTTGGAAATGGTTTTCTTGTAGTAGCGCGCAAAACGTAAACACATGGCTACCGCCCTGCGCTATATCGGCACCGCTGCTGCCCTGATCTTCATCGGAATCATTCTGGTTCGACACGCAGGAGACATTGCAGTGCTCGACCTCGGGTCAGGCCGCGCCCGTTATACACTGCTAGGTGGGTTTACCCTTTATGTGCTGTCGCAGCTCGTAGGTGCTGTGGCTTGGGGGGTGACGCTAAACATCTATGACGTTGCCCTACCGCGCACACGCGCTGAAAGTCAGTTAATGGTATCGCAGATCGGGAAATACATCCCCGGCAATGTTGCCCACCTTTTGGGACGTTTCGCCCTCGCAAGGAGTGATGGAGTGCCATCCGCAATTATTGCGTCATCTCTGTTGCTCGAGATCGGTTTTCTGCTCGCCAGCGGCGCTCTGGTCGTCGGAATTGTGCTCCTGACCATGCCCGATCTTGTCGCTGCAGTAATTGCAGACCTTCCAGGATCCTGGCTCGATGGACAGATGATAATCATCTTCTTCGGAATTCTGGCCTGCATCATGATTGGCCAGATTGTGATCTGGCGCAAAGCTGGAAAACCGAAACTTAAATTTTCAAAATGCCTGATCCTATTGTTTCTGCATAGCTTCAACTTTTTGATGCTGGGTTTGTCACTTTGGTGTGTCGCACGGGCGATCTACCCTCAGGGTGGTGCCGGTATATTGCAATGCATCGCAATCTTTTCGACAGCCTGGGTCATCGGTTTCCTGATGCCAGGCGCACCCGGTGGTATCGGTATTCGAGACGGAATTATTGCTCTCGGACTTGGCCTTTTCACTGATCAGGGAGTCGGTCTAAGCGCTGCGATCGCGCATCGCGCGATCTCGGTTCTGGGGGATGTAGCTGTGTTTGGGCTTGGCCTAACCCTGCGTCGATATCTAAGCAGTAGTGAGCACGAAGCTGTATAGTTTTCAAAATTTGGATCAGGTCAGCCAGACAATTTGCAGCGGAGTCTATCGTATCTGAAGGTCGCCATGAGCTGTCTCAGGCGCTAGGGTGCCGTCTTCAATTCGTTTCCAAACATAGTGCGACTTCTGGTGCGTACTACATTCCTTGAGCGCACCCAGCATCGCCTAAAGCCAGGGTTGAGGTCGTTCAAGTTTGACCCAAACCTATCGTGAGTTTTCAGCAGGCAACCGATCAATGTGCTTTTTCACAACATCGTTCGAGAGGGTCGCGTTCAGTCGCCACTCACCTAACGGGATGACCGGCTTGGTTGCGGCCTGTGCATCAGGTTCAAAAGTAACAACAATGGTTTCACGCTTGTCACTTTCATCAAGATCAAGCTGGATCATGAGCCGTGTAACGCCTGAATTCGGATTCTGCATCGCACATTCAGAATTGAATGCCGTTTCGCAAGGATTGGCTGAAAGTTGAGAGAAGGTGGCGTTTGGCGGCGACAGTATGCGTGCGGTTAGTTCTTTCCCATCCTGACGCAATGTGGCCTTGGAGCCATCAACTGTTAACTGCGCTTTGGTATGCATTGCCCACGCCACCCGCCCCCGTTGATCAGGGCTAATTTCATCCTGAACCAACACTGTCGTTCCATCGACAAGAGCTATGCCTCGTCTAACCGTTCCCTTGGGCTTTCCATAGGCGTCTGAAAGATCGGCGATTGCAAAATCGAAACCTGGAAACTGCGCCAACTCCTCAACATGCGCCCGCCCCGTTTCGATTTGATTTGCCATGTCAAAGGTCAGTGTATTCTGCCCGATCGTGGCGGTTCGATAATAGTCAAAACGTTTGTCAGTAAAGTAGCCGGGCAATTGGTAATTTCCGAGCCCAAGATCCACCCCCCAACGTACACCGTCGGCTTCAAGCACAAAGGTGCCCGCATCAAGGTCATTGTGATGGCTGCTAAGCGGCCCAGCCTTGAGGCCGATATAGCTGGCCTTAGGGTCATTCCAACCAGACCGCATGGTTACGATCCCAAGCCCTCCAGACCAATAGGATGTTGATCGGGCAGTGATTGGTTCACTATTGCGTCGCTGCTGCCAGATCAGCTCGAATGCTGGATGGGAAGACCGCATTTTGCTATTCATTTTAATGTCGTAGCCCGGGCGATTGAACCGCGACGCCAACCAGGTCAACACAACAAGGTCAGTGCTTGTATCGCTGTCTCCAAAGTTAAACAGCATGCCAGTTGGTCCAGACGCATGGATCAGAAACTCCCCGAATTCCTCCAAACCTACCATTCGCGAAAGATCAAAATCGTGCCCGAGGACGGAAACAAGCGCATCAAACGATACTGCCGCGTCCCTGGCGGACAAAGCCCCGTACATCGGTCCTTCTGGCCATGCACCATCCGGAGCAAACATTGCCAACCCATTTCTAAGTGAAACCTGAGCCTGCTCAATAATATGATCAGCCAGTTCCGGTTCTGTTTCTGACACAACCAGAGCAGCGACGATCATTCCTGCATTGCAAACGATGTTCCAGTTGAAGGAAGCAACGGGCCAGGCGATATCTGCGGTAGCCGTCCCATCAGGAAGCGACGCGGGAACAGACACTGGGTTCACCCAGCGTTGGGGGGCGATCCAACCCTTGTCATAATAAAGCGTATCCAGATCGTAGATTTTTGCGGCTTCTTTCAACCCCTTCTCCACAAGTGCCGATCGAATAGTCTGATGATCCTCTTCGTCCAGATTGTCACTAATCCAACTGTATCCGAGCGACACCGCCAATGTGACACGGCTTAATCCCAGAAAGTGTGCGGGCTGCCATGTTTCCAGTTCCGAAAACTGCAAGAGCTCGGTTCTGGCGCGATCAACATATCGACTTTCGCCAGTCAATCGCCAAGCCAAAGCCAGTGTGGTGAGGCGTTCGACCGGACGTTGTCCAAATCCACGAAAAGCTTCGTGAAGCTGACCATCTCCATTCCGAACTGCCTCAACAATAGTAGGCGACTGCAAATGCGCTTCTGCACTGTCAATCAATGCCTGATAGTCAGCCGCGAATACCTGATCGGCTGCGCGCTGTGTTTCTATGCGCTGGACGATCTCATCCGTTAGAACGACTTGCGGCACTGAGTTTTGGGACATAGCGCTTGTAGCGCAAAAACAAGCGAAGGACAAAACGAACAAAAAGAAGGCTTTAATCGGATTCACACTTCTAACGGTTGCGATCATGGGTTTCTTCCGCACTGGAAACGCCTGCAACCCGACTCTGCAGCGGTGGCCAAATTCTGTCAAAGACATCCGATTAGTTTGGCTTAGCAAATTGATATGCTAAACGCTCCGTCCGGCAGCCTATTGGAGTAATGTTTAAGTAGAGCCGGAAGGACAAACGATAAGAAAGCCAGCCACGAGAACCTAGCGCAAGCGATCCGAGCATTAATATTATGGTCGCATGGCTTAATCACGGAACCGAACCGGAAACGAGGCCAGTGCCCATCGATTTTCATGTGTTTGTTTTCGTTCCCGGCCTAGCGCAGACCGGGAACCACCTATTGGAGTGCTTCAGGCGATGGACATGCCGAGCGCTTCAAGTTGGTCTGTCAGGGCGCTTTCTGCTTCGGCAACACTGTTCCAGTCATCAGCCGTCAGGTTGCCAAGATCCAGATCCTCGGCCTGAACATCCTGAAGTGTAACGGTATGGCCGCCATTTCCGACAACTTCAAAGATAAGATCGCCATCAATTTCGGTGACCGACACATCGCTTTCGCTCAAAGCGTTGAAATCGATGATATCTTCATCGGCATTAAAACCGATAATCTGGGTCTTTACCCCCCAGTTCCAGGTAAGCTCTGCCACATCCGCTTCAGCGCCGAAGGTCACAACTCCTGGGGTTTGGCTGTTTCCGGGTTCGTTGGTTCCACTACCGATATCTGATTGGGTCGATCCCCCTGTCAGATCTCCGACCCGTGTCTGATGACCGTCTGTCGTCGCCCCGACAGGAGCCTGTGGGGTCAGCAGTATGGTGCGATCAACCAACGTCACATCGCTCTGATCAAAGCCAAATGGTACCTCGAGATTGTCTTCCATCACCTGATCAAAATGGAATTCGACCAGACCCGGGATCAGGTCAGCCTTGGTCACGCCGGTCAGCGTGATGCTTTGTCCAGTCGGCAAGGATGAGATCACCAGACCATCGCTACTGTCCTCGACGCTAAGCCGCTCGCGGGTTCCGAAATACAGAAAGCTGATCTTCATCGTTGAAGGATCAAAGCCGTCAATAACTTCGTGCACGCCATATTCGTGGCTGCGAACATAGACTGTGTCAGCATCGCGAGGTCCTACGCCCTGCTCCCAACTAAGAACGCCGCCCATATCCTGACGGAGGTGTTCGTTGCCGACCACACCAAAGCTGTCGATGGTCACGTCCTGGAAGGTGACACCTTGCACGATTTGCGCCGCGTCCGACCATGGGCTGTCGATAACAATCTCGCCGGCCTTGGATTTGGTGACGATCATGCCGTGAACCGACGTACCGCCAAAGTCCAACTCGTCCACACCGGGGCGGAATCCGGTTATGTCGTCAGCGTTGCTATCGGCCCGGTATTTCACCCCGCCCGTGTCTGTATTGCCAGTGATCGCGGGCGGGTTTGACCCGTCTGCATCATAACTGAGGTCATAGCCCTCTCCGTCTCCCGGCGAGACGATAACTTGCCCCAAAGCTGTGGACACTTCGTTCAACACCGTCTGATCCGTGATAGAGAAATTGCTGAGCGAAAGATCGGACAGGCCAAAGCCAGTGAATACGATCTGCTTGGTTACATTGCCCGAGGTCAGCTCAATTCTAACGGTCTGCCCCAGAGCGTCCCCACTCTCTTCGAAAATCGAGAAGTTATCAGTCCCAATGTCCGGTCCGATTTCAATGACATCTCCCATCGCGGGCAGGAAGCCTTCGACCGTCTGTGCCTCGCTGGCAAGGCCCAGCATGACGTGCATATGTTGGTGGCTATGGCCACCGCCACCACCATCTCCGCCACCATCGCCACCGCTGGTCGGCATTGAACCATCAGTGCCTATCAGCCCAAGCACTTCAGCTGCGGCGGTATTGTCCAGAATAGCGAAGTTTGCCGGGCTCAGCTCAGCAAGTGTCACACCGCTGAGGGTCGTGGCCTGGTTATTGGACGGGATCGAGAACACAACCGCGCCATCAACCTCGGCAACCTCCAACGCGTCGGCACCGACCCATGCGATGAAGATCGTATCTGTCGTAGGGTCGAAATCCGGGATCGTTGCATTCGTGCCCCAAGCCCAGTTAATCACCACATCCGCAGTATCTTCTGTGGTGTCAGCAGTCCCGTTGCCGGTCGGTTCCGTGGGTTCCGGATGTATAACCGGTGGGACAACGGGCGGCGACGTATTCCCGTTATCGGTGCCGCCATTTGTATCCGTGGGCAAGACACCGTCGGTGTATACCTTGATAGCGTCTTCGATACTCGGCGCGTCATAACCGCCGAATTGCGAGACATACCGCAGGATCGAAGTACCGTATTCATCGGTGGATACACTTCCACCCTGAAGCAGAGCCAACGTACCCCATGCCCCCCGCAGGTGCGCGGCGGCCATTATGCCAGTAAGACTGAGCGTGACAGAGACGGCCTGGCCATTTTCCAGATAAGTGCGTGTCGTGCCGAGATAGTCGGACAGGCTCTCTCCCTGATAGCCCAGCCCGGTTTCGATGACTTGAAGATTGTAGCCAAACGCTTCTTGAATCGCGCGCTCCTGCGCTTCGGCGGTTGTGAACTCTGCCAGCGAATTCACCCCGTTCTTACCGGTCCATGTGCCATCCCAGGTGTTCGAAGCCGCGCCATTCCCATAATAGACATCATCGGTGTAATACCCGAGGTCAATTAACAGCGCCTCGCCGAACTGATATCCAACAAAACCAAGCGAGTTCATCGAGCGATAGGACATCGCGTCCCATTCATCACTGCTTAGATCAGACCAACTGGAATAGCTTGGATAGAAGTCGGCAACGGCCCCTCCGGCCCATTGGTTCAGCTGCCAATCCTTAATGATTCCTGCGTCGTATCGATCTCGATCCCAACCAGATTCAAATGCACGCAAAGCGTCGCGAAATTCTTCATATGTTCCATTACTCATCTTGAAACAGACTCCCATCTTGTCGTTGTTTCAGCCCAAGTATTTCGGCTTTATTAGCCCGATGAATTCAGGCCCAACTTGCGTAACAAGTCAGAAGTTCAGGACACGTTAAGAGTTCATTAACGAATTAATCTGAGCGGATGCGGGCCTAGGCCAACCTTTTGATGCGCTAAAAAACGCTGTAGGTCAGTGGGTTATGGCGGGGTTTGAGCAAAAGATCGGTGTAGTTGCGCGAGTCTTCGCCAAATTTGGAATGTCGCAATAATTAACTTTGCATTATTGCCAGATCGAACTGTTAAGAAAGCCTCAGCCGATCCAGACCGGCTGAGGCGTTTTTTTTGTTATCAGGCGATGATCAGAGACCCCAATCCTGTGATTGCTGAGCCGTCAGATCGCTGATGTGCTGCATGACATCGAAATGCTCATCAACACCCTGTACGCTGATCACCTTTTGGCCATTTGCCGTGACCCAGTGAGTGCTGGAACGCCATTCGATCTGAAGTTGATCCAGAGACGAGATCCCGAACCCTTCCAGATCGATAACAATCGAGTCGTCAGCCTCAAAATCCCGGATCACCTGACCACCATACTGGCTGCCCGGGCCGGTGATGACAAAAGTATCGCTGCCTTCGCCACCGAACATATTGGCAAACCCGGCTTCTGAAGACTGGTCTGCATCAAGGATGATGACGTCGTCGCCGTCTCCACCATTTGCATTGGTGATCATCGCACCTTTGCGGATCACGATGGTGTCATTGCCGTCGCCGCCGTTCAGAGTAGCGAACTGATTGAGCGCACCGCCAACAATGTAGTCATCACCAGCACCACCATTCAGGGTCAATCCACCGCTGCCGGTATCGCCAACCATATAGTCCCAGCTATCGGTGCCATCTACGGTGGTGATCTCTTCGCCCACCTCGGCATCAATCCGGTTGCCGTACTTCTCGAACCACTCCAGCGTGTTTGCGCCAAAGGGCGGTTCGTAGACAACCTGATAGCCTTCTTCATCGTTGCCAACCAAGCTGCGCAGGTCGATGTATGACGGGTCAAATCCGTTCCCGTCATCGTCATAGCGCACGATGATCTCGTCTGTCAGCTTGTTGAACAGCACGATCTGGCCGTTTTCAATGCGGTGATCCAGATCGAACCAGCCGGTCATCCCGTAGGCGTCGAGGTCAATCTCGATACGGTCGCCTTCATTGGCATCGAAATCGGTGATCGTGTTCTCGCCGCCGTTCAGAATGAAGGTGTCAGCTCCTCCGTTACCGGTCAGCACGTCTTTGCCATCACCCGAGGTGAAGACGTTATCGCCGTCGTCGCCGATGATCACATCATCATGGTCGCTGCCATAGATGTTCTCGACGCTCCAGAGCAGATCATAGCCTTCCTTGTCGCGAATCTCGTCATTGAGATCGAACGGATTGGCGCTGTTGCCATGCCAGGCCCAGTAATACTCACCGCTGGCATCTTCCGCCTTGTTGTTCATGTCGACATAGATGCCGCTCAGACTGTCACCATACCAGGCCGTGTCATTGCCTTCTCCACCATACAGCTTATTAAAGCCGCCACCGCCAGCCATGATATCGTCACCGCCAAAGCCGTAGAGAACATCATTGCCGTCATTGCGGATTTCGGCCTCGTTTCCGCCGTGGGTATCGCGCTCGGACGTATAGGCTTGCAGAACGTCGTTGTGGTTTGTTCCCAACTGACGATCCTCGTCATGAAAGCCGACCATCGAAACACCGCCGAACGCCCCGAATGTGACGAACTTGCTGGTTCCAAGACCTGCAAGGTCTTCACTACTCAGGCCAAGGTCGATCTTTTGGCCCAAGCCATAATGCGCACCATCCGGCCCCGTGATCAGAGCAGTTTCTTTCAACCGTTGAATGAAGGCATCTGTGTTCTGCTGCGAGATACTTGTTGCGCCCGGAAATATGTTCGACGCCTCATCCCAATAGAAGGTTGTAATCACCTTGAACTTGTTGTCGGCCGGATCAAGCGCGACCAGATCGAATGCCGCGCCATCAACGATCGATGCTTGCAGGTCCAGCGTTACTGGCCCCTCCACGTTGACTGGTACAATGATCTTGTCTTCAAGCGGGTTGAAGTCGAGGATCTCGACCAGAGACACCTTCGGCGGGTTGACGGTTTCGACAACCTGCTCCTCGGTCTTGAACATGTTCTTGATCCCGTCGATCAGGCCTCTGGCAAGGTTGATGAACAGCTTCGCGCCCGGCAGCATCTTGGCGAGTGCCAGATTACCTGCCTCTTCCAGCCACTCTTCGCCCAGACCATTCGATTGGTTATGGTTGGGATCATGAGTTGTTGGTTCAGGCACAGAGCCAATAACGAACGTGTCGGCCCCTTTTCCACCGTAAAGCGTGTCGGCAGAGGTTTCGTCGATATGCCCGGTAAACAGGACATCATCACCGTCACCGCCGACAAGAAGGTCGTTACCAGTACCACCGTACAGTTTGTCGCCTTCATTCCCGGCAATCAGGATGTCATCGCCTTCGCCGCCAACAAGGATGTTCTTGCCTCCGCCGCCAATGATCTTGTCGTTGCCGGATTCGCCGAACAGCTGATCATCACCTTCACCTCCATCGATGTAGTCGTGGCCGCCGCCGCCGTAAATCACATCATTACCAGCATCACCGAACAACTGGTCGTTCCCACGATAAGCGATGATGATGTCGTCACCGTCACCGCCCGAGATATTGTCCCGATGATGATAGTTGGAATAGTAGTTCTTGATCGAGGTGCCGCCATCATAGTTATCCCAGTTTTCGGGGCTCCAACCGTGGATGACGTTATCCCCATCATTCCCTTCGATACGGGTGTAAAGATATGTCCCCTTGCTTTGCCCACTTGAGAGACGGTGCATCAGGTTTTCAAAGCTCACCTCACCGTCTGCCATTTTGTATTCACCACGGGCTTTGACATCGCGGCCGACATAGGTGCCGCTGGTGTCATGCAGATGGGTCCCATAGTTATCCCACCAACCGCTGTGGCCATCGCCAGGTGATTTACCACCGGTCCAGACGGGAATATCAGGTTTGTTGCTGGCTACAGTCTCGTCGTCCGAGGCTGAATCTTCCCAGACGTAGTCCTGCAATTCGCTGCTTTCTTCCGACAGCAGACTAACCGGCGGGATCACGATAGGATCGTCAACCGTTTCACCAAGACCAACCGATATGTTGAGCGTGCTCGCCGAGTTGGGCTGGAATTTTGATTTGCTAACATGTTTCATGTCTTTCCTCCTGTTTCCTGGATGGTCGACACCCGAGGTTCGGGCCCATACGCATCACAGATCATAGGAAAGATGTGGTTTTTCAGGCTGTTGATCTCAACAGGTGAAAGCCAGTTAAGTTGTTACAAAGTATGACAAAAATGGAATCCACGGCCTGAGAAAACCAGCAATCCGGCTGGCGCCTGTTTCAGGCCCCAGCCGGTGAGTTTGGTTTTCCCTTTGTTTGCCCGGGCGTCCGTTTCAACAGGAACTAAGACGCCCGGATTTTGGTTGTGCAGCGATAGATGATCGCTGAGTTTTCGCCCCACTTAGGCGACCATATCGACAAAGAAGCTGTCGGTCGGAACGGGGGTTCCGCAGATGTCTTCGCCGCCTGCAGTCGGTACGATTTCGCACAGCGGCGGAGGCGCCATTTCCGTCAGGTCATACTCATCCTCCGGTACTTCGGTGCCGCATTTGGGCAGCGGCAGGATCGGGGGTACAGCGATGACGTCATCACCCTGATCCAGAACGATCGGATCAAAAGGCAGCGGGTTCACTGCAATCAGATCTTCACCGTCCTGAGGCACTTCGGTGCCGCAACGGGGATCAGGCATGATCGGCGAAACTGCGGTCACATCGTCACCTTCACCAGCAGGAACCGCTCCATAAGGCAGCGGGGCTACTGCGATCAGGTCTTCACCATCCTGCGGAACCTCGGTACCACACCGGGGGTCAGGCATGATCGGGGAAACTGCGGTGACGTCGTCACCTTCACCGGCAGGAACCGCACCAAAAGGCAGCGGGTTCACGGCAACCAGATCTTCGATGGGATCGGCAACCAGCGGATCAATCGGCAACGGATTTACAGCCACCAGGTCTTCACCATCATTTGGCACCTCGGTTCCGCACATTGGAAAAGGCTGAATCGGGGGCACGGCGATGACATCGTCGTTGGCTTTCTCGAAGCTCGTAGTGGTTACATGTTTCATTGTATTTCTCCTTGTTACACACTTTGTTTAGCACCCAAAAAATCTTAGAAACTTCCTCCTCGGGTATAACAAAAAGGTGGTTATCCGGCCCCTTCATTACAACGCGAAAAAGGGGGCTAAATTGTTACAAAGTATGACAAAAATAGGCTCTTAAGCCGGGCATCATCTCTTTTCAGACAGGACGCGCTTCCAAGATGTGGACCAGCACCCGCTCAGGTACCACCTACGCCCCTCCTCGCCTTCAGGATCGAAAAAACCAGCGCCATTTCTGGCGCTGGTTTTAGCTGTTTCTTCCTATTGGGCAGCTCACATCATGGGGTCGATCAGACCTCCCGGAACGTGGTCCGGATTTGTTTACTGAGAGGATCAAGAAGGTACTGGAACAGGGTACGTTCGCCGGTTTCGATGAAGACGTCAGCCGGCATACCCGGCAGCAGGCTCAACTGGCGGTCAGACAAAAGTCTGACAGCCTCCTCGCTTAGTGCAACCCGCGCCTCGTAGTAGGGTAAGCCAGTCATCTGATCTGTTTTTAAATCAGCCGAGACAAACTCAACGTGCCCATCCAACCGAGGGGCAACATGTTGATCGAACGCCCCGATCATAACGCTCGCAGCCTGGCCCAAGGCGACATTGTTGATGTCCTGTGGCATGACACTAGCGGTCACCACCAACCCGTCATCCTCGGGCACGATCTGCATCAGCGTTTCGCCCGGAGACACCACGCCGCCGATTGTATGCACACCCAACTCGTGCACGATGCCATCCGCCGGAGCCCGAAGGTCAACCCGCGCCAGCTGCAACGCGGCCGCGCTCCGACGTTCTTTCAAGCCATCCAGCTCGACCTCCAGCGAGGAGATCTCGTTCATCACCTGCTCGCGGAAAGTCTTTTCCAGTTGCAGGATATGGATACGCGTCTCGCTGATACGACCACGGGCGACTGCGATCCGAGAGGTCAGGCCGCCACTATTACCGACAAGACTGCTTCTTTGACGCTGCAAAGTCGTCACCCGGGTACCAGGCACTAAACCCTTTTCAAAGAGCTGCGTCAGACCCTCCAATTCGCTGTCGATCAGTTTGATCTCTTCTTCGGAAGCTTCGCGCTGCGCCTCCAGGCCCACAATTTCCTGCTCTGCCTGTTCGATTTTCTCTTCCAAGGCCGCGACCTCACCATCCTGCGACAGACGACGTGCTTCCATCACCGCGCGCTGCGTTGCGAGTGCGCGGTCAACTTTGTCTTCGTCTTTCCGGTACGCAAGCTCCTCGGACAGTACAAGATCGTCCAGACCATCGCGCTCGGCCGTCAGACGAACTAACTGCGCTTCAAGCGCCACGAGTCTGTCATCGACCAAAGCTTGACTGCCTGACAACAGCTGATCATCAAGTGTCAGAACAACATCGCCAGCCTCAACCCTATCTCCGTTTTTGACGTGAATGGCGCCGACAATACCTCCGTCGGGATGTTGCACAGCTCTGAGGTCGGACGAGACCACCACACTACCAGCCGTCACGACCGCCCCGGACATCGGGGCTTTCATCGCCCAACCACCGAATCCTATGGCGAGCACAGCAATTGCGACCAGACCAAAGCCGATGGATTGGGCAGAACAATCCCTAAACCCTTTGTTGTTCGTGCTGGAATTCTTGTTGGTATTCATGACTTCCTCCATTCATTCTGTTTACAGCGCGGGACTGGGTCAGCCCGTGGCGGCAACGATTTCTGTTTGTTGGGGTTGTTCGACGGTCTTCTGTTCAGCGACAGGCTGTGCAGCTCCGGCGGCGGCCTGATTGCGTTGACGCAACCGCTCCATCACTTCTGTACGAGGACCAAAATCTCCGGCGCGACCGTCTTCCATAATCAGAATCTTGTCGACTGAACCCAGCACGCTCGCCCGGTGCGCGATGACGATCACAATCGCCCCGCGTGCCTTGGCGGCGAGAATGGCATGGTTCAGTGCGGCCTCACCCACGGCATCCAGATTCGAGTTGGGCTCGTCCAGAACTACCAGAAATGGATCACCATAAAGCGCTCGTGCAAGGGCAACACGCTGTCGCTGACCACCGGACAAGGCCGCGCCACGCTCGCCAACCGAGGTGGCATAGCCGTCTTTGAAACTAGCGATCAGTTCGTGAACACCCGCTGCCTTGGCGGCGGCAATCACCAACTCGTCCGTCGCTTCGGGATCAAAACGCGCGATGTTCTGGGCGATCGTTCCGTCAAAGAGCTCAACATCCTGCGGCAGAAAACCGATCTGGGGGCCAAGCTCCTCAGGCAGGTACTGGTCAATCGGCACACCGTCGAGACTGATGCTGCCTTTGGCCGCCGACCATGCACCAACAAGTGCGCGCGCCAAGGTTGATTTTCCGCTGCCGGTCGTCCCAATCACAGCCAGTGCCTCGCCTGCTTTCATATCGAAACCAACACCTTTGAGAACAGCGGCAGTGGCCATCGGAGGGGCAGCGATCAGGCCGTCAACGGTCAGCGACTTCTGTGCCTTGGGCATGGAAATACGACGGTCAGCTTCGTCACCAGAAAGAGTTTGCTTCAGCTGAGCCCATGCTTGCCGGGCAGCAACCAGATTGCGCCAACTACCGACCAGAGTCTCGATAGGCTGCAAGCCACGGGACATGATGACCGATGCCGCAACGATTGAGCCAGCCGATATATGTCCATGGATGGCAAGATAAGCGGCGACCGCTAGAACGGCGGACTGAAGTGCCAGGCGGAACACCTTGGTAAAGCTACCAGACACTCCGACAGTAGTGGCCGCCTTAGCACTCGCACCAAGGTGGAGATCGTTCACATCTTGCCAGGTCTTGCCCAGATTGGACTGCATCCCCATCGCGCGAACCATTTCGGCATTCCGGCGGCTGGCTTCTGCCAGACGATTGCGCTTGGCTGAATGCTCAGACTGAACGCACGCGGCAGCGCGGACTTTGATATCCGTAACGATGGCAATGGCAACCAATGCCAGCGCGCCAATTACACCGACCATACCCAGCCACATGTGCATGGCAAAAACCAATCCCAGATAGACCGGGATCCACGGCAGATCGAACAAAGCTCCGGCACCCTGACCCGACAGGAAACCGCGAATTTTTTCGACATCTTGAATTGCCGCCGCAGGGTTGCCACCCGGACGGTTGCGCGACGGCTCGGACAAAGTGCAATCAAACGCTGTGCGGGCGAGCCTTTGTTCAAAGCGATGCCCCATGGCAACCAGCACACGGGTCCGCGCGCCGTCAATCAAGGCCATGAACAAGTACAGACCGGCGACAAGTGTGCTGAGCGCGACAAGCGTATTCACGCTTTGGCTAGACATCACGCGATCATAGATCTGAAGCATGAAAATCGGCCCTGTCAGCATCAATAGGTTCACAACACCGCTGAAAACGCCGGTGGCAATCAGATTGCCCCTCAGCGCGCGCCGGGCGCTGGCAAGTTGTGGATGAACGGATGAATGCTTTGACATAGCTGGCTCCCAATAAAAACTCTGTGGGTGATACTTGGAGACCAGCCGCCGATGCCCCAAGGGCTTGTCACACTTTGATTCAATTGACGAATTTGGCCGGTTGTTTGCCGAGCTGGCGAAACCGGGTGCCTGGGAGTGCGGTACCGGCGGGCGAAACCCCTTTGCGTCATCAGCGGCATGGTGGTTGCAATTTCCGCTTGGGAATGCGGCGGTATTTGAATTAGCGTCCCAAGTGAGGGGGATGGGACAGGGAGCCTACGCGCAATGCGCTGGAATGATCTGACACTTCGAACACAAGTTATGAGCATCGTGCTTATCAGCTGGACGATTGTCGGCGTGTTCTCGGTAGTCACCGACGTGGTCCAGATCCGAAACTCTCGCGCTGAAGAGATCCGAAACAGGGGCGATGCCTTTCTTGCGCAGGTGGTTTCAACCCTGGCCCGCGTGCCTCCTGACAGCCGCTCCGAAGCAGCGCTTGGTTTCTTTCCTGCAGAATGGAGTGTCAGGGTCGGCACGCAGGATGCAGCAACCACTTTGGCCAATGGCCGCGACCGCCCGAATCTGGCTAACTGGCTGACGGCGCGGCTGGAACACCGCGGGATCGCCGTCGCGGAACTGTCCGTGGCAGACACGGTCGTTGACGCCAAACACGACCAAAGCGCGCTGTTGCAACTGTTCAAGAGCCACTCGGGCGAACCTATCGATGCAGAAAGCGTTGACGCGTTTCTGGTGAGCGTTTTTTCGGTCCGGCTCAAGGATGATGACGAATGGCTGAACTGCTATTTGCTTATGAAAAACAAGAACATTGTACCTTTGGTCATCGTTGGCTCAATCGACAGTCTGGTCGCGCTTACCCTGCTTTGCGCACTTGCGTTTCTTATTCAGAAAGTGATGCGACCACTGAGCGCGATGGCCGTCAATGCCGAGTTGATCGGGCGGGGTGAAGAAGTCGGCCCACTCGTCGAGGCGGGTGCCATTGATATCCGCCACACAATTATTGCGTTCAATCGCATGGAAGCCCGGATTGTTCTGGCGCTTGAGTACAAGACAACCTTGCTTCGTAGCCTCGGGCATGACCTGAAGGGACCGATTGCCCGGATGCACGATGCGATCCAGAAATTGGAACCAACAGCACCCAAAGAGCAACTGCTCAAGCGGTTGGAAACCATCAGCGATATTGTGAACTCCGTCACCGACCTCAATCGTGAAACGCATCACGATGGAGAGCTTGCACGCCTGGATTTGCGCTCACTGGTTGAGGCGTTGGTAGACGAGCAGGTTGAGGCGGGTCGCGATGTGACCTGCACCATCGAACAATCTGCGGTGGTCAAAGGAAGACACAACGCGCTAACCCGGGTTCTTAGAAACTTGTTGGAAAATGCGGTCAAATACGGGGGCCGAACAAGTGTCTCTTTGAACACCTCGAATGATATGGCCGCAATTCACATAGACGATGAAGGACCAGGTATCCCAGCCGAACAACTTGAAACAGCGTTTGAGCCTTTCCAGAGACTTGGAGCCACCGAACCCGGCACAGGCCTCGGCCTTGCTATTGTCCGGGCGATTGTTGTCGATCAGGGGGGCACTGTTACGCTTGAAAACCGCCCTAGCGGGGGCCTTAGGGCTAATGTGCTTTTGCCGCTTGATTCCGGAGTTCAACCTGGACGAAAGATGTAACCCTGCCCCCAGACCGTTCGAATATATTCCGGATTTGATGGATTGTTCTCGATCTTCGACCGCAACCGTTTGATCAGAGCATCAACGCTCCTGTCCCCTGCTCCGCCATGCTGCCGCGTTCGAGCGACGGCAAGAAGGTCTTCTCGGGTGCACAACACGTCCGGATTTTCAGCAAAAAACCGCATGACGCGCACTTCACTTGAGGTGAGGGTGATGAGCCGACCATCCTCGCTTTTGAGATGCCGCTCGTTTTCAACAAGCTCCCATTCTCCGAACCGGGTAACCCGGGATTTTCCCTGCGTTCCACCAGCACGCCTGCGCAGCACAGCACGCACGCGCGCGAGGAGTTCCAACTCGTTGAATGGTTTAATGATGTAATCATCCGCGCCCAGTTCCAGCAGGGAAATCCGCTCGGCGTCGTCATCAATCGAACTGATCATGATGATCCCGGCATCTATGCGCGAAGCGATCTCGTGACATAACACCTTACCACTAGTTCCTGGCATCACGAGGTCCAGCAGAAACAAGCTGTAGGTTTCATCAGCCATCATCAACCGCGCAGCGGGTACATCTTGCGCATGTTCGATTTTGTACCCTTTGTCAGTCAGAAATGCACAAACACCCTGAGCAAACTCGATGTCATCGTCACAAATCAGAATGTGCTCATCATAGCCAGCGGATTGATCCGCGACGTCTTGCATAGCTCTTCTCCTCGGGACGATGCCTGTCGTTACGATAACAACATTTGCTATTCGAAGCTGTCAATGTTGCAGAGAACGATCAAACTGTCCGGTATGCAGCGACCGCAATCGCCACTCATGGCTAGACCAGACAATCATCGATTGGCGCATTCCGGACGATTAAAAAGTTTGTTACGCCGAACAGCAAATTTCTCCCTCTTCCACCACATTCCGCAGGTGGCTGAGTGCAACGAAGCAATCGTCGTCAGAGACTTGGTAGCAGGCCTTGTATTTGGTGTATCGCGTGCAACCTGACTTAAGTGCAGTTTTGATCACGACAGTAGGCTCTGAACAAGATTTGGGTGCTTCTGAAACCCTTAAACGTTACTGCTGCATCCACGCTACGAAAGAGGCTCCAAGTCCGACAGAGTAATATCGTAGTCAGTTTCCACCAGAGCTATCTACGGCCTTGCGGAAATCCGGCTTAGATTGCTTCGATTGTCTCCAGCCAGCGCAGCAGCGCCGCCGTGGTTTGCCGCGGTTGTTCCAGAGTTGGCAAATGGCCCGCGTGTTCGATGACTTCCAACCGGCTTCGCGGCAACAGGTCATGCATCAATTCGTGGCGTTCGACTGGGCATAACGCGTCATGACGGCCGCAAAGGACCAACGCAGCTCCCTTGAAAGCGCGCAATGTGTGACTTTGGTCCGGGCGATCTCGTAGGGCCTTGGATTGGTTAACAAAAATCTCCGGCCCCAAGGCCATAGCCATATCCATGCATAGGTCCAGAATTGCCTGTCGATCAGGGCCATCGGTCAGATAGTTGGGCTTCATTTCCTCGGCCATCACATCGCGTAGCCGACCGTTTTTAACCGCCTCTATCTGGGGCTCACGCCTCGCCTTGACCTGATCCGCCTCTGCCAGCGGGTTGGTGTCCATCAACGCCATCCCCGCTACACGCCCCGGTGCTTGCCGCAGCATTTCCATCGCAACAATGCCTCCCATGGAAAGACCGGCCAATGCGAACCGGTCGGGCGCGTGTTTTAAAACCTCGGCGGCCAGAGCCTGCATCGTATCATGCGCACCAATGGGGGCGACAAGTATCGGATATCTGCCAGACAATGCACCAATTTGCGGCGAGAATAGCCGAGCATCGCACATCATGCCCGGCAAAAGGACAAGTGGTGTCATTTGACCAGAGCAGCCCCTTCGGCCAGCGCACTCAGTTTGGCATAGGCGATATCAGGATCGACAGCGCCAAACCCCGCAAAAGTGCCAAAACCGCAATCCGATCCGCCAATCACCCGCTCCGCTCCCACGATGTTCACGAACCGCTCAAGACGTTGCGCGACCAGTTCGGGGTGTTCGACAAAGTTTGTGGTGGTATCGACCACACCCGGCACAAGTACCTTGTCATCGGGTATCTCGGACTTGCAGTCGCGGAACACCGTCCATTCATGTGCATGGCGCGGGTTCGAGGTTTCAAACAGCACATAGCGCGACTTGGTTGACATCAAAGTCGAGAACACCTTGTCCATTCCGATATCGCAGCAATGCGGACCTTCGTAATTGCCCCAGCAGATGTGAACCCGAACCTTGTCGGCGGGCACATCCTGCAATGCATGGTTCAGCGCTTCGACATGCATTTCGGCAATACTGACAAATTCCTCGTCAGAAAGGTCGGTGAACAGCATATGGCGCGACAGGGCAAGATCGGGACAATCCAATTGAAGATCCAGGCCCGCCGCGACGATGGTTTCATATTCGGATTTCATCGCATCGGCCAGCGCGGCCAAATACGCCTCGCGCGTCGGGTAATAGTCGTTCTGCAGAAAAAGAGAGATCACACCAGGGCTGGCAGCATTCATAAATCCGCGCTCAATCCCGTGCTCAGCCATGGCTCTTTTGAGGTTGTCGATATCCTTCTGCAACTCGCCCTGCCCTTTCGAGCGCACGTCGCCTACACACATGGGCCGCGCGTATTGCGGAGTTCCGCCATCATTCGCCAAACGTTGAAGAAAGCCCGGAAACATCTTCAGATCAGCCGGAGCGTTGCGCGGGCTGTCGCCTGCAAACCCGGTGTAGCGGTCCTTGACGTAGGTCGCGTAAGAGATTTTCGAAGTCTCGCCATCTGATACAATATCGATCCCCGCTGCAGCCTGTTTGCCTACGGTTTCGGACACCGCGTTCGTCATGCAGGCATCAAAATCTGCCTGATCGAACGGTTCCCCCCGCTCGCGCGCGAAGATGAAATCGACGACTTCCTGACTACGCGGCAGACTCCCCACGTGGGTGGTTGAAATTCGGGTCATCATGTCATCTCCAATTCAATTACTTCCCTGTGCCGAGTCCAAAGTGAAGAACGGGTCACATACTGCGCGCCCCGAAGGAGATCGGAGCGCGCAACTTTGCCTTTATGCACCGGTCCAGGTAGCACCGGCGGGATCGTCCGTTGCCGTGATACGATACAGACCGGCCTCTCCGGTCATTGAGGGCACGATACTGTAGCTTTCACCTGACAGAACCAGCGCTGTGTCGCCTGCGGACAAAGTTGTTTCATAGCCATCGATTGTAATCCGCCAATGACCACTCGCAGGCATGAGGACGACGGGCATATGCGCCGCGACGGGTTCGTTCAAACAAGAACCGCGCCCGAGGAAATCGACCTCAAACCCAGGCTTATCCTTGATCAGGGCATCTTCGCCAATCACTTTGGCTGGCTTGTTAGCGGAAAGCGCCATCAGATCCCAATAGCGTGCCACATATTTGCCGATAACATCTTCGACCGGAACTTCCGGATAGCTCTTAAGCTCTTCTTCGGTCAGCAGCGGCATGGGGCGCACGTTGTGGGGCAGTTCCTGACCCTTCTTGCTGTCATACAGCACGCCATTGTCGCCCAGCATCAGCCCATGCGCCTGCGCGTCTTCGATCACCTGTGGTGCCCAGGTGACACCGCCACCCGCATCATCGCCGCCCAGGATCGACATGATCATCCCATAATCCTGCCCGACATTTTCGAAACCGCGAAAGATGCCAGTTGGAATGTTAAATATGTCACCTTCCTCGGCAATAAACTCACCCGCAGTGCCATAGCGACCCCAGAAGAACCGCCAACGTCCTTTGGCGACAAAGAACACCTCGGCCGTGGTGTGGCTGTGCAGCGAATTCCGGCATTTCGGAGGTTGCCCCGCCGCGCCAATATTGAAACCGATTTTGTCGGTGATGTGGACATGCTGATCGGGGCTTTCGGATACGCCACCGCCTACGATGGTAAAGTTTTCCTTCTGGTCCGAACCAGGCGTGTGCGCGTCAATAAATGCGGTTTTACAAGGCTGCAGTTCGCCGTAGCGGACAATGCGTTGTTGGATCGTGCTCATAATAGTCTCCGTTCATTGAATTGGTACAAGAGGTCTCGATCCTCATGCACCCGGAGGGCGATTATTCAGCCGCCGCGCCCGCAAGGACGCCCGGTGGCCGTGGTACCGCCGGGTTCCTTCACTGGCATCCAATGCGACGCGCGTTCGAGACATCAGAGATCCCCGGTTTCCAACAGAAGCTGTTTCCAGACCGCGGTTTCATCGAACAAGGTCCATTCGCGTCGCAGCCTGATGTCGTCTCCAATCAACTCGCCCCATTCGGCATGGCTGATCCCCAACACATACAACTCAGCGCCTGTGGGTTTGCCGAACACGCCCCAACCGTCATGCTTGCCATGCAAGCTCCAGCGCAGGGCCGAGCGGGGCGGCATATTCGGATCATCGCGCCCGATCTGATGATGGATGGTGAAGGTAGCGCTTGGCATGGCGGCACGCAAAGACATCCAGAACCGATCAACCGAATCCCAGCCATGGCCCGTGACACCGCCGGGATATTCGGTCTGCACGCCTCGGTCATACTCTCGTTCAATCGCGCCCATATCTGCATTCATTATCCGTGTCAGCAGATCCGCGTGGCGGTGTCCCCATTCATTGTCATTGCCGTACCCCTTGTAGGGGCCTTCGATGTCGTTGTTGGGTGACAGAGGCTTCACACTGGCCTCGGCCCCACCTTCACGCGCTATCAGATCGGCGGCATATTCCTTGGGATCCCAGCCCATTTGCCGAACAATCGCACCCTGATCTCGGATCAGCCATTCGTCATCGATCATGTTGTCGATGGCGTGGCAGTCGGCCAGAATTCGGTATCGCAAGCGTGTTCCGGTGGCTTTGCCATAGACACCATTGCCCCGGTGCGTGGCGGTCGACAGGATACGATGCGAGCTCAGCATGCCTTCTTCCGGGGTGCCCGACCAGATCACATCCTCGCCCAGCAGCTGACGGTCGGGGAACTCGGCCAACGTGGCCATTGTTGCACCAATGACATTCTGGTTACCCAACACAACCGAACCGGGCGAGCGGACGACGATGTCTGGGCTATAATATTGATGCAGAGTCGCAATGCCACGGTCTTCCCAAATCTCTTTGGTGATGCCGATGATATAATCCGGGAAATCTTTGAATTTGGGATCAAATCCCTTCATGTCTTCCATCCTTCAGGTATGCGGGCGGAGCCGCGAACGATCAAAGGTCCGTCAATCTCGGTGCGGCGGGGCGCAGCAGCGGGATTTTCGATCTTGCTAAGTAGAATATCGACGGTTTCGGCAACCATCCGATTGGCAGGCTGACGAATAGTTGTCAGATTGTAGGCTGGCCAAGAGGCAACGGCGACATCGTCATATCCCAGAACCGAGACGTCGGCCGGAATTTGCAGGCCCAACTCGAACCGCAGCGTGTCCATCACAGAGATCGCCATGTGATCATTGGCCACGAACACAGCGTCCGGTGGATCGGACGCGAACATGCGTAGCGTTGCCTCACGCGCCTGTTCTGCGATGAAGTTTCCGGCTCCACGGGCGTGCAGTTTGACACCCGCCTCTTGCAGGGCCGCTACGAACCCCGCTTCGCGATCGCGCTGGGTCGAAGCGCCCTCCCACCCGGCGATATATCCGATCTTCTCATGACCGCCAGCCAGCAGAAACTCGGCTGCCTTTCGGCCACCGGCGACATTGTCGGATGTAACCGATGACATAGTGAGGTCATCCTGTGCCCGATTGAACAACACCATCGGTACGCCAACGGTCCGACAACGTTCATACAAGGTCGACGACAGGGCCACCGATGCCGCGATTATGCCGTCGACTTGAAAGTCGAGCAATTCCTCAACCACGCTATCGACGTTTTCGGCTTGGTTCGACGCCATGAATATCATCACATGGTAGCCGCGCTCCTGCAGCGTGTTCGTCAACCTTTCCAGTGCTTCAGGATAAAACTGATTATTCAGATACGCCACAACAAGCCCAATGATCCGGCTTTTGCCGGACACTACGGCACGCGCAAGGACGTTCGGCCGATAGCCCAGTTGCTTGGCGGCCTGACGCACCTTTTCAATCGTCTTCTTCGAGGCTGACGCCCCCGGAGTGAACACACGGCTAACGGCAGACTGGCTGACCCCGGCGAGGCGGGCGACCTCCATGGATGTAACTTTTTGCGCCGCCATCAGTCTGCTGTCCAACCTCCGTCTATCATCAACGCGGTGCCCGTCACCAAAGCCGATGCATCCGAGGCAAGATAAACCACTGCCCCCATGATGTCTTCGATCTCGCCCGGGCGGCCCAACTTGATCTTGTCCAATATCCATGCGCGCTTGTCCGGGTCATCAAAAGTCGACTTGGTCAAATCGGTCAGAATAAAAGTTGGGCAGATCGTGTTGACCCGAATTTTTGCAGGACCGAACTCCAGCGCCATCGCCTTGGAAAAGCCTTCGACTGCGAATTTTGACGCGCAATAGACCGCCCTTTCCCGCCCGCCCACATGGCCCATCTGGCTGGAGATGTTCATCAGCGATCCGGGGCGCCCAGCTTCTAACAATCCTTTTGCCACCGCTTGGGTCAGAAAATAGGCCCCTCGGACATTGACATCCATTACCGCATCAAAATCCTCGGGCCGTGTGTCCACGGCCCTGCTGTGTCGGGCCAGACCGGCTGAGTTCAGCAGGATATCAAACGGCCCGTTTTGCGCCACAGCATCAGCAGTGCCTGCAACGTCAGAAACATCCAGTTCAAGTATATTCGCCAACCATCCCCGAGCGTTCATCTCTGTTGCCAGATCCTGCAACGCATCCTTGCGCCGCGCCGCCAGTGTCACTTCGGCACCATGCTCTGCCAGCGCTACGGCACAGGCCATGCCGATACCGGACGACGCGCCCGCGACCAATGCGCGTTTGCCGTTAAGATTGAAACTTGGGGTGCTGGGAAATTGGGACATATCAGACCTCGCCAACCGGAAATGGAATGCGGCCCGGAGCGCGCGCCTTGTTGAACTCTCGCAAACGGGCAAAGACGTCAACACCAAGCTGGCGATAGGTATCCAGCAGATCAACTAAAACCCAGTTCTCGCGAATCTTGCCATTTTCAAGCCGCCAGAAATCGAGGCTGCGCAGCGTGATCTTCTTGCCCGACGGTGCGATCCCCATCCAGCCATCATTGGTGACAGTCTGGATCATGTTGGGCCAACCCGTAACAGCCGCATAGTCACCGTCGCCAAAGAAATGACAGGTGATGTCATCTACATCCTGCCCGCGATCCGGCATTGCGTTGAGGAATGGAATCTGATGCCAATTACGGAACCCCGCAATACCCCGCCCTGTGCCGATCCCCGAGGGGCCGTACCAGTTCATCCGAGGATGCCAGAACCGCTCCAACTCCATCACCTCCGGACCACCTTCTGCGGGATGTTTGGTCAGATGATCCAGCATGTCGACAATGTGCTGGCAGGTCTCTTTGCCCTTGGCCTTGTCATACGGGCCGGGCACCAGCCCGTCCTGCGTCGCTGGTCCCGGAACATGCCATTCCCGCCCCAAACCGGGTGCCATGGGCCAGGCCTGCGCTTGCATCATCACTTCGGGGATATCCCAAAGCGCCTGCACCTCGGCGACTTTGCCATTTTCGATCCGGTAAAACTCGTGAAACCGCATGGTGACCTGATGGCCTGTCGGCGGAATCTCCAGCCATGGCCCCGCGAAAGTGCCGGTATAGTACCCGCCGCATCCAACCCAATCAGCCCCGAATTCATCAGGTCCAGCCATGACGATATAATCGCGGCGCTCAAGATCGGGCCATGCGGTCAGAAGATCGCGATAGCAACAATCGTAATAAGCATTAATCCCTTTGGTGTCGCCAAACGGATAGCTCAGATGGAACACAGCGTCGGGAGAACAAATCTTATCCAACGCCTGCCGGACACCGGCTTCGGTAAAGTCATACATCGCAGCCCTGACCTGTGCGATCAGGGTCTTGTGCTCAGTATGCCTGTCACTCATTCTGCGGCGTCCCTGTAGGGTGCAGGCGCGCCGTAGGGGACATTGATGCCGCCGTAACGCCTTACGCGGACGTTACATTGCTCGGCGTGCCCCACAAAACCTTCGAGCATACATAGGCGCGAACCATATTCGCCGATCAAGGTTGCCGCCTCATCAGTCAGAACCTTTTGATAGCTATGTGTTTTCAGATATTTACCTACCCATAGACCACCAGTATAGCGGCCAGCTTTTTTGGTAGGTAGCGTGTGATTGGTGCCAATTACCTTATCACCGTTCGAGACATTGGTACGCGGTCCAAGGAACAATGCGCCATAACAAGTCATGTTCTCAAGGAACCAGTCGTCGCGATCGGTCATGACCTGCACATGTTCTGATGCAATGTCATCAGCAACCCGCAGCATCTCATCATACGTGTCGCAGACGATCACTTCGCCATATTCCTCCCACGATACTTTTGCGGTGCCCGCTGTCGGTAGAATGCCCAGCAGCCGGTCCACTTCGGCCATCGTGTCCTCGGCCAGTTTGCGAGAATTGGTCAGCAATACGCAGGGGCTGTTATACCCATGTTCAGCCTGACCCAGAAGATCGGTCGCGCACAGCTCTGCGTCTGCGGCGGTCTCATCAGCAATCACCATGGTCTCGGTCGGGCCGGCGAATAGGTCGATACCGACGCGGCCAAATAGCTGACGTTTAGCTTCTGCGACAAAGGCGTTACCCGGACCGACAAGCATGTGGACTGGATCAATCGTCTCGGTTCCCAACGCCATGGCGCCGATAGCCTGAATGCCGCCCATCACGTAAATCTCATGCGCCCCACCCAAATACATGGCGGCGATCACCGCTGCATTGGGTTTGCCCTGAAACGGAGGGGTGCAGGCGATGATGCGCGGCACGCCCGCCACCGAGGCCGTCGCCACCGACATATGCGCCGAGGCCACCATCGGGAATTTGCCGCCGGGCACATAACACCCCACCGATTGTACGGGGATGTTCTTGTGGCCCAAAATGACGCCCGGCAGAGTCTCAACTTCGATATCCAGCATCGAATCGCGCTGAGCTTGTGCAAAGTTGCGCACTTGCTCCTGCGCGAATTTGATGTCCGCCAGCTCTCGATCCGTCAGCTGATTGATCAGGTCGTCGATCTGGTCTTGAGACAACCGAAACGATGCTGGCGAATAGTTATCGAACTTCTCGCTTAGCTCGCGTACCGCAGCATCGCCACGTGTTTCGATGTCTTTCAGTGTCGCTTCGACGACAGCGCGTGTTTTGGCGTCATCCTCGGCCCGGTCAGCATCGGACTTACCACGTTTCAGATACTCGATTGTCATTGTCCTAATCCTTAGTTTCAGGCCGGGGCGGAGACTTCTCACCCCGGTCAAATGCTTCCCAGCCTTCACCGTTAAACAGATCGACACCCAGCTGTGCCGCTACATGGGCGAAATCCACATTCACCCAATTGTCGACGATCTTGCCGTCGACCACTTTCCAGAAATCCATATATCGGATCTCGACCCGCTTTCCGGTGGGGGCGATCCCCAGGAACTCACCCGAATGGGTTGCTTCCTGTCGGCCAAACGCAGCCGCCCACTCGCCCATGTAAAGGCGCGCTTCGTCGATGCATGTCTTGTCCGAAAAAGCCGCCTGAAACGGGCGTTGCCAATTGTCCTGAAACTGTTTCAGGCCAGTTTTTGTGCCACAGCCCTGATTGCCCATCCAGCGGAAGCCTTCCGAGAAGAATTCGCCGATGTCATCGATACGGTGATCGTTCAGACCATCCACCATGGTTTCAATCACACGGCGGGTGTCTTCTGTTTTGTCGAGGTCCGTATCACGTGTCAGCACGGCCTGTTCCGGGCGGGAACCCTTCATCTTTCTCATCCTTGTATTGGTGCCAATAGAAATTCTGTCTTCATCGGGTAGCTCAATCAGCTGACAGAAAATCCCTCGGCATCCGGTTGAGCGCCGGGTGGCGGCCAACGGCGTTATGTCTTGCAGAGCTGCTCATGCGGCTTGCTCGGCGATGTCGGCAAAAAGGTCATATCCCAGCTGCAACAACACATGCGGGATGTCGACGAAAACCCAGTTTTCGACCAACAGATCGTCCTCTCGACGCCACCAGTCGCAGACCCGCATGAAGACGCGTTTTTCGCTTGCGGGCTGGTCGAGGAAGGGTTTCACCTGGACACCAGTCAAGGAAGGCCAGCCACCCGAGCATACGTAATTGCCTTCGCCGAAGCGGGTGAAATGCGCAGTCATGCCATTTCCCGCACTACCTCCGGACCAACCTTCGAAGGTGGCCTCGAAAGGCACCTGGAAGCTTGCAAAACTCTCGAGCCCGACGAAAGAACCGAAGGCGCCGGGGCCGTACCAGACCATGTTGTCATGCCAGAACGGGCGCCAGGCCTCGTTCTTGGTGGCAAGCTTGGCCAGCATTTCTGTGACCATACAATAGCTCTTGGCCCCCTCGACTGGGTCTTGCGGCGTGGTCAAGATGCCATCATGGCCTGCTGGACCCTGAATCATCCCGGTGAAGCCACGGGTCTTGCCCGGGCTATCGGTGATCGGCCATTGCCCTGCAGCCAGCATCAGTTCTGGGATATCGAAGAAGATATAGCTCTCCACCGCCTTGCCATCCTGCATGCGGTGGAACTCGCCGAAGCGCAGATAGGCAAGCTCACCTGTGGCGCGGATACCAAGCCAGTCGCGCGAGAACCGACCGACGAAATGGCCGGTGGCGCTGATCCAGCCCTGTCCTTCAAATACACCGGCCATGACGATATCATCGCGCCGAAAAAGCCCATCGAAGGAGGCTGCGAGCGGGGCGATGACGTGATCGTGCAGCCCGAGGCCACCCGCGACCTCGTTGAAAGGATGCACCACGTTGACATGTGCACCGGGGGCGAAGAATCCCTCATAGGCCGGTCGGAAATTGCCTGGATGGCGTTGCGCGGCGGTGAAATTCAGAAAGGGTTTACGGTCGAGGCGTTCCATTAACTTTGTCTCTGTAGGATCTGTTCAAGGCGTCTGCGGAGAAACGCCCCGCAAGGCCCTGCGCGCATCAAAGCAAAAGGAATTCGCCCTGGTCGCTTTGCCCGGCACGCAGCCATATTCAGGCTGGCTGCGTGCGCATGGGCAAATACGGACTGAGGATGCGTGCGTCCCATCAGCGTCAGCCTTTCACAGCCCCGGCGGTCAAACCGCCCACAATCTGACGCTGGAAGAACATCACCAAGATGAACAGCGGAACCGTCGCAGAAACCACGGCCGCAACGGCAAACATTACGTTGCCCTCGGTTTGCGTTGTACCAAGGAACGCAGCGATGGCTGGAACCATCGTGCGGTTGCTTTCTGACAACAGCATCGCCCCAACGGCAAAGTCGTTATAGGCCAGAAGAAACGAGAACAGCCCCGTGGTGATCACACCCGGCCACATCACCGGAATGATCACGCGGCGGAAGGCCTGAAACTGGTTGCAGCCGTCGACCTTTGCGCTTTCGTCAAGCTCGCTGGGGATGTTCTTGAAGAAGGCGTGTAGCATCCACAGGGTGAACGGCTGGTTGATCGCGACAAGTACGATAATTGTCGTCGGCAGTATCCCCCAGATATTCCATTCAAAGAAGGGCAACAGATAACCCGAAACCAACGTGATCGGCGGCATCGCGCGGAAGATCAGCGCCGTGATCAAAAGCCAGAATGTGTAGTTATAGCTCGACCGCGAAAGCGCATAGCCCCCCAGCGTTCCGATGGTCAGCGAGATGGCGACCACAAAGACGCAAACGATCCCCGTGTTCAGAACATTCCGCCAAAATTCTTCCTGAATCCAAGCCCCTTCGTAACCGGTGGTGGTAAAGGGTGAGCCATAAACTGCCTCGGTCCGCGCGCCGGTTAAGGCGTTGGTCCAATCGGCGATCGAGAAGAAATCCAGCTCTACCTTGAACGACCCCCAAACCGTCCAGAGGAACGGGAAAGCGGCCAGGATGAACCAAAGGATCACAAAAAGCGACGAAGCAATCCGAAGGCTTTTGGGCATTCTTTGCGCACGGCTGGCCATGTTATCTTGCTCCTTTGAAGTCACGCCAGGTGCGGACAAGCACGGGCGACAACAGAATGGCGACCCCGATAATCGTGATCACAGACGTAGCGGCCGCAGAGGACAGCTGTCGCGTTTCACCGCCGAGGTCGTTGAAGATGAAAGTGCTGAGCGATTGCGCATGGGCACCGGCGCTGAAGCCGATAATCGGTTCGAACACCTTGAAATTATCCATCAACTGGATCAGCGCAACAAACGTAACCAGTGGCATGAGATGGGGAACAACCACGAATTTGACCTGTTGCCAGCGGGTTGCCCCATCGATCTGGGCCGCCTCGATCTGATCTTTGGGCAAAGTTTGCAAACCGGCATAGAATACCACGAAGGCAAAGGGGGCCGAACTCCAGACGCCATAAACCATCAGCGCCACCCACATCAGCCCGGTCGAAGCCTTTAGACTGAAATCCGGATCTCCGGCCAAGTTTACAAGGGCGTTGCCGATGACGCCACGACTGTCAATCATCCAAAACAGAATGAGCGAGCCGATCAGCGGTGTCACAATCATGGGCAAGAGCGAGAAGAAGATCATCAAACCCTTGAGGTGCCGGTGCAGTGAGTTGACCGCCAGCGCAATCACCAGCCCCAGAATGATCGTGAGGGGTGTCACAATGAATGTGAAGGTCAGCGTAAAGGCCATGGCCCGATAGAAGGGCAAGTTTCCGACCTCTGAGAAAAGGTCACCCCACGTGTCACTCGCCGCCCAGATTTCGCCAACCTCCTGTATCGCCAGGTGGCCGCGATCAAAGTAGATATCCAGCCCGACAAATCTGCCCAATGGTTGTTCGGCACGAAGCGCTGCGGTGGCTTCCTGATCGATGGTGGTCTCGGTTGTGCACCCGACAAGCGGAGTACAGTTTTCGACTTCCACCAGAACCGCCGGGTGTGGGGCATAAATGGATTGGATCACCACCGAGACGATGGGCATTGCAATGAACAGCAGCATTGCAAGTCCTGTGGGCAGGAAAAACCAAAGGAATGTCTTATGGCGCATGTCGCAATTCCCGTGTCGGCTTGATTGGGCGGGTGCCCAAATTGGGCACCCGCGAGGGGCGTTTTACTGTAGGAAGCCCTGTTCGATTGCCGCGGCGCGATAGGCGGCCTCGACATCGGCCAGCGCCTGTTCAGCGCTTTCCTTGCCCTGCATGAAATCGGCAAGTTCATTGCCGAGTGCACTGTGCATCAAACCCATGTAGGGCAGCATCGGATAAGGAGTCGTGCCCATTTTGGCAGCGTCAAATACACCCTGCGCGTCGTCTGCAGGTTCGTACCCTTCGATCAACCAGACTGCCAGCGGCGTGGTTTCATCGTTCAACATTTCGGGGCGGACGCCATGCGTCATCGCGACAAAAGTCGCCTCAGCCTCTTCATCTGAGATGTTCTTGCCGACGGTCCATCCATCCCACCAAAGGGTCGAGGCCGGAGTCGTGCCGCCACCCACGGTCAGCGGCGCTGCAATGGCATGGCCATCGATTACTTCCTGCAAGACACCTTCGGTTGTGGTCTGCTGTGACGCCCGTGACCCCCACATATTCATGATCGCCACATTGCCCGCGCGGTATTCCGCGTTGGTGGCATTGGAATCATGGGTCAGAAAGTCGGGGTTCATATACTCGGACAAAGCCTTCATCATGTTCAGCGCTTTGACACCGGCCTCGGTATTGACGTTGGGCTCTGCGCTGCCGGGCTTGAAATGAGTACCTCCATAGCCAAGGAACATGTTGTTGAATTCCTGCGCCAGATTCCATCCCGCAGCATAAGCACCGCCAACCGGGTTTTGCATTATGCCCTGCGCGCGAATAGCTTCGGCCGCTTCGAGCAGTTCTTCATACGTGGTCGGCACTTCGACGCCTGCCTGTTCCAGAACGTCCTTGCGGTACATCAGGTGCTGAGCGTTGGCCATGAAGGCGATGGCCATGATGTCATCGCCGATCTTGATCAACTGTCCCGGCTGCAGGTTCTGACCATGTTTTTCGACCAGGTCATTGAGCGGTCGGATAACGTCTTCATTCATCAACGCCACAATCGAGCTGTTGGCGATGATGGCTGAGGTGTATTCCGACGGATTGCCCGACAGACCGGCCACGTTGATGGTTTGGTGTTCGGATGTCAGGTTGGATTCAACAGATGCGCCCGTGCATTCCTTTGCAGCAGCGGCCACAGCCTGAATGGCGGCAAATTCGTTGCCGACGATGTTGACCCGATCCGTGATCTCGCAGGCATAACCCGCGCTCGCAGCAAAGGCGGTCAGTGACCCGGCCAATGCGATTTTCTTTAGAAACATTTTGATTCCTCCCTAGGTGATTGGGTGCATCTTCGAAGCCTGCACCCGAGATTGTCCCGTCATTGCGGGATTGGTTTTCGTCTCTCAGATCTCAAGGCGCGCGCCGGTTTGCGCATCGAACAGGTGACAGTGATCGGTATGGATATGAATCGACACCTGATCGTCGATTTCAGCACGATAGGTTTTGTCGGCCTTGACCGAGACCAGCGCTCCGCCGATCCGAACCGAGACCATGGTGCTGTCGCCCAGCAATTCCTGCGTATAGATGGGCGCGTTAATCTCGCCCCCGCTTTCTACGACATTGGCGTCCTCGGCGCGGAAACCCAAAGTTATTGGGCCATCCGGAGCATTCAGACCATGCACTTCGGTATTCTGCGCGCGGAACACACCGCCCTGAACATCGCCATCAACCAGGTTCATCGCCGGGTTGCCGATAAAGCTGGCGACAAACGTGTTCGCAGGCTCGTCGTAGATCGCCGTCGGAGAGCCAACCTGTTGGACAACACCCTGCTTCATGATCACCACGCGATCGGCCAGTGTCATCGCCTCGATCTGGTCATGTGTCACATAAATCGTAGTCACGGCTAGTTCATGGCTGAGGTTCTTGATCTGCGCGCGTGTCGAAACACGCAGTTTTGCGTCAAGGTTGGACAACGGCTCATCCATCAGGAACACGTTGGGCTCGCGTACAATCGCACGCGCCAGAGCCACCCGTTGACGTTGCCCACCTGACAGCTCTGCCGGCTTACGATGCAGAAAGTCGTCCAACTCTACCATCGCCGACGCACGGCGCACTTTTTCGTCATGGGTGGAAGCGTCGATGCCACGTACCCTCAGCGGGAAACGAATGTTCTCGTAGACGTTCATGTTCGGATACAATGCGTAAGACTGGAACACCATCGCGACGTCGCGGTCTTTTGGCTCCATATCGTTGACGCGGGTACCGTCGATCAGAATATCACCCTCGCTTGCGTCTTCCAAACCTGCGATCATGCGCATCGTCGTGGTCTTGCCACAACCCGACGGGCCGAGAAGCACCAGAAATTCCTTGTCGGATATTGTCAGGTCGAAATTGTCCACTCCAACAAACGAACCCCAACGTTTTCCAACATTGCGCAGTTGAATCTCGGCCATACTGTCCTCCCAGTTGCACCTGAGTGCATACGTTTGCAAAAGCATAGACATCCAAAGGAACATCTGGCAAGTATTTTTTGCAAGCGAATGCAAAAGCGCCCGCAATCTTGCTAAAGACTGACGCTTCCCTCCGGGCAAAGCATTGAAAGTAAAAGATATGTCTTACGAAGCTGAGAAAGAAATTGTCCTGAACTTCTACAAAGCTCTGAGCGATGCAGCGGAATCAGCCCACTCTGATGTGATCGCTGAGTATTGCGCCGAGGACCTCCTGTGGCGCGGCTTTCACCCGTTCAACGAGCTGCGTGGCGCTAGCAACGTGGCGCAAAAATTCTGGCAGCCGCTGAATCACAGCCTAACTAACTTGCAGCGTCGGATGGACGTGTTCATGGCTGGTCAAAATGAAATCGACGGGTTCAATTCAGTCTGGGTTGTTTCGATGGGCCATCTCATGGGGCTGTTCGACAAGGACTGGCTGGGCATTGCGCCAACCGGAAAAATGGCCTTGCTGCGCTATTGCGAGTTCAACAGGATTGAGCACGGTAAGATTGTCGAAACCGCGATGTATTTCGACATCCCGCATTTCATGATTCAGGCCGGGTTGCAGCCCTTCCCGCCGCAGACCGCCGCACAACTTGTCCAGCCCGGGCCCATGACCCATGACGGCCTGATGTTCACGCCTCAACCCGCCGAAGACGGCCAAAAGACATTGGCCGCTATCAACGCGATGATCTCCGATCTTGGGCGGTGGGACAGCGGGCTCAGCCTTGAAGATGAGTTGCGCCGCACATGGTGCGAAGACATGATCTGGTGGGGGCCATCCGGTATCGGTGCGACCTACACAATCGAACGTTACGCCAAACAACACGCTGGCCCGTTCCGTGCTGGGTTTGCCGACCGGTCAAAAACCAACCATATCTGCCGCATGGCCGAGGGCCACTATGGCGGCTTTTTTGGCTGGCCGAACTTTACCGCCCGACCAACCGGCGGGTTCATGGGGATGCCTGCCACTGACAAAGCCGGTGAGTTCCGGGTGATAGACATTTATCGTCGCAAAGGTGATAAACTGGCCGAGAACTGGATTTTCATCGATCTGCTTCATTTCTGGAAGCAACAGGGTGTCGATATTCTGGACCGCATGGCGCGAGTGGGCCTTTAGATCATGGCCAGACCCGTCATGTTGGTCGGAATACGGTAAACGGACGTGCAGGCAGTGATGTACAGCATGCTGAACCCGGCCCCACCAAAGCAGAAGTTGGTAGATTTCTGCGGCGTCAGAATGACACCAAGGCAGTGCGCTTGGGCATCAAACAGATGTACACCGCCGGGACCATTGCACAAAATCTGGCCGTCGCGGGTGCACTTCATACCGTCCGGTACCCCTTCCCCATCGCCAACAACATCGGCCCAGACCACCCCACCGGTCAGTGAGCCATCAGCGGCGACATCAAAGATGCGGATATGGCCACCCCAACTGTCATTGACAAACAGCCTTGTTTCGTCAGCTGACAAACACAACCCGTTGGGTTGCTGAAAATCATCCGCGACAAGGTGTAACGTGCCGTCGGGATCCAGCCGGAACACGCCTTGCACCGGCAGTTCCTGCTCTCTCAGAATGCCAAGATCCTCTCGGATACGACCAAAACTGGGATCAGTGAACCAAATCCGACCGTGCGAGTCGCAGATAACATCGTTGGGGCTGTTGAGTTCTTTACCATCAAAATGCGTGGCGATCGAAGTAACCCGCTTGCCGCCGTGATCATGGCGTACCAAATGCGAACTGGCGTGCTCGCAAGAGATCACTGCCCCGCTTTTGTCGAAGCAATTTCCGTTCGCTTGGTTGGATGGGGTGCGAAAAACGCGAACTCCTTCACCCTCGCTCCACTTGTATTGATGGCTCTCCTGAATGTCCGAGAATACTAGCCAATGCTCTTCGGGGTGCCATATTGGCCCTTCGGTAAACCCCAGACCGCTAGCGATTTCTTCCAGTTGAGCGTCAGAGTGCACCAGATCTGTGAAGCCTTTGGAACGGATATCGAATACCATGAGAACACCTTTTCAGAGTTGCGCCTGCCAACACTAACGGCAAGTCCCGACAAGAACAGCGTTTCGGGTGAAAACGCAATAACGACTATTCGATAGTCTGGCCCTGCCAACTTCAATGCTCTACGCTATAGCCGATGTTTCCAAACCGCTTGGCTGCCAATTGCCATGTGCCGCCCAAACAAAACCGTCAGGACTTTCCCATGAATTTCAAACAACGCATGCTTTCTGGCGAGCCTCTCGTCGGAACGTTTCTCAAGACACCAGCCCATGAACTGGTCGAGATAATTGCCAAGTCAAAACTGGACTTCTTGTGCCTGGATGCGGAACACGCACCCTTTGACCGGGGTCGGTTGGATGTTTGCCTCGCCGTCGCCCGGGCTCTGGGGTTGCCGACGTTGGTGCGGGTGCCGACTGGGTCTGCGGACGAAATTCTCAAGGCGCTCGACAGTGGCGCGACAGGTATTGTTGTGCCGCATGTCGACAGCGCCGAAAAGGCCCGTCGCATTGCGCGCGAGGGCCGTTTTGGCCATGGTGGTCGCGGCTATGCCGGATCAACCCGGTGGGCAGGGTTTGCGACCCGATCCATGGCTGACGTCCTCAAGCAAAGCGAAGATGAGACGATTATCATTGCCCAAATCGAAGAACCAGAAGGCGTCGCAGAAGTCGATGATATCGCCGGGACCGAGGGCATCGACGGGATTTTTGTAGGACCTGCGGATCTTGCGGTATGTTACGGCGTGACCGATCAGTCCGACCCACAGGTTCTTGATGCAATGCGACGCTCGGGCGATGCAGCCAAAGCACATGACAAGACGCTGATGACCTTTGCAGCCAGCGCAGAAGCCGGACTCAAGCTGCGCGACTATGGGGTGACCATGATCTTCGTCGCTTCGGAACACGCCTTCATGCTTCGCGCTGCAAACGCGGAAGCAGAGAACTTCCATGGCACCACAGGGACGTGAAACGCACTGGGCCTTTTAGTGGAAAGGGCCTTGGGGTCGAAATATCCGCGGGCTGGAAAATGCTGCGACGACAGTACTTTCTTTGCTAGAAATGCGATGCGCGATCACGGGTTATTCGCTTCGCTGATTAGCCGTGTCCTGTCGGTTTTTCTCCAGTCTGCCGTACCCGCCTTGATCAGGCAAAAATCGCTAAACGGGTTAGGTTTAACAGTAACAGTCGAGATCGGAAACTGCACGGCGTTGGCCCGAGATCAGTTCGTCTAGCAGTTCACCAGTCACCGTCGCTTATCCTAAACCGCACACGGTAATCCCCATAGATGTCCAGAGACCAGAGGTAAGAGTTTGCAAACGCGGCAGACCATCTGCCGCATCCGTAATGTAGCCGTTCCAGCACTATTTGATCGGCGATTCCGCCAGTAGCAGGAAAAACTCGACCACCTTGCGCCGAACTGGTTCTTAGGGTTTATGATCGTCTGTTTGACGCAGAGGTTCGCGGCGGCCGGATAGGAAACGCTCGTCCGCCTCAACCCGGAAACTGTTGACCAGTTTTTCGAGATCCTCCGCAGATTTGCCACCAGCGCAACGCCATTAAGAAAAGGCGGTCGACGAATTCACTAAAGAAGAGACCAACGCCCGGCTTCATTGATTAAGATCGCACTGCATGCCTCACGGCATCGATAACGGAACTTTGAAATGCGTGATCTTTTCAGGCTGGCTGGCGGGCAGATCGCACGTCTAAGTCCTTCTTGCCGAACTCGCTTGGAAAGCCCCGGGTCGACGATAGGTGTGTATTTAACGGAATAGTTTTCTTCAATCACAATGGCTTGCGCTGGTGTGGCGCTCCTGTCGCTTATGGCCCGTGCAGGACCCTCAACAGCCGACGGAAGCGCCGTTACAAACGGCAAAACCGCAACGAGATCATGTCCGACAGACTCAAGAGTTGGAGACGCGTGGCGACGCGCTTTGACCGATGTCCAAAGGTCTTGCTCGCAGCCGGCGCTCGCGGAAACCGTCATCTATTAGTATGGTATCATGAAGCTAATAAGGCTTGGGTATCGACTGCTTATGTAGGGTTAATCTGTAAAAATTCGCGTAGAAGAAGACTTCGAAATTTGATGGGAATTCGAAGTACATCACACACCAAGACAGCTGCGCGTATCATAGAATTGAAGGAAAGTGATTGCGCCAGCCTGTTTCGAACGGATTGGGATTCTCCCCTTCGATTGGAATTCGCTTTCGACCGCTCATTTCAAGATCGGGGACAGTAACTGGTAGCATTTGTGTGGGGATACTTAGGCTTGGAAAACAAATCCTCGCCGCCGGAATTCTCGGCCAGCCTAAACCTACACATTCTAAGCGAATATCGGTTCCTCACAGTCGGCTAGACGCAGGCATCGCCGCTCCTGTGTCCTATGTGTCAGCGGTTTGGGATTCCTTGAAGGAGAACAAGAAAGCGCCACGGATGTTCAAACCCAACCGAAGCTTTCAGGAATGAAATTAAGCAACTGAGATAGAGTAATTTCACGCAACGGGTCGTGAGCCAAATGATCTGTGGAACGCCCCGTTTCAGACGAAACGGGGCGTTAAGATATCAATAGGTGCGCTTGATGTCGCTGTAGGCACCGCGCAGCTTCACGGTGATCGTGATGTCCTGCTTATCACGGTTGCGCCAGAACCAGCCGTGATTGCCGGTGAATGCGGCAACCAATGTTCCCTTTGCACCGGTTTTGCCACGGCCTTTCTCATAGCTGATGGATTCGTCAGCGTTGTCACCATGGAGTTCAAAATTTGCTCGACCGCCTTCGGCAACCCAGTCAAATTCGGTCACAGCACCTTCATCCATGACCAGCTTCCACTCGATTCCTTCTCCAGGGGTCAGAGTGAACGAGAATTCATCCGCCCAGGGCTCGGCACTTTGCTGCGCATAGGCGGCGCCCACAAAGGCGCCAAAGATATCCTTAAACAAGCTGGATTGATCTTCTGGTGCCTGCGGCGCGTCCCGAGCGGCCTCTTCGGCCAGATCGGTCTTGATCTCTCCCATCTCGGTCAGACCAAGAACACTGCCGATCCGAGTGGGATCAATGCCATATTCTGCGGGCAGAACCACGGTCACCAGCAAAACCACAGCGGCCACGGCCGCAATGATAGTGGACTTGATCAACTGGGCCGAGCTAGGCAGTTCTTCGGGGCTTGGTTTTTCAGAATTGTACATGTGTATCTCCGTTTATTCAGGCTGAGACGAACAGGCCGGTCAGCTGATATCCCATCAGCACGAAACCAGCCGCCATCATCGCGACGTTGACGCCATAGGCGTGTTTCCAGAAGAATTTGGATTTGCGCCAAAACCCCATGAAGATCAGGATCAGGGCAAGGGCTATGAACTGGCCGATTTCGACGCCGACATTGAAGGCCAGCAAGTTGGGCAACAGCCCGTCTTCGGGCATATCATAGTCCAAAATCTTGGCTGCGAGACCAAGGCCGTGGAAAAAGCCGAAGATCAGCGTCGCCCATTTGGTATTGGGCTGATAGCCGAACCAACGCTGATACGCTCCCAGATTGTCCAGCGCCTTGTAGACGACAGACAAGCCGATGATGGCATCAATAATGTAAGCATTAACGTTCCAGCCGTAGTAGACGCCAAGCAGCATGGTCGTGGAATGGCCTAGGGCAAAGATGCTGACATAGGTGGCGACATGTTTGGCCCGGTACAGGAAAAACACGACCCCGAACAGAAACAGGATATGGTCATATCCCGTCACCATGTGCTTGGCACCCAGATAGGCGAAGGGGATCAGTTTTACACCCCAGATCTGTTGAATATAGCCGGCATCACCAGCCGTGACGTTATGGGCTGCGGCATAAGACGCGCTGTAGGCGAGCGCCGCAAAGACAAGGGCTGCCAGCGTCAGGGATTGGCGCATAGCCTCCCCTAACCGGCCCCTTTGGACGGTTTGCATGAGATATTTCTCCGCTATGTTGTGTGATTGATCGTCAAACCCCGCAAAAGCGGGTTCGGTCACACGCGCGGAGGTCGGTCAAGCCTATATATGGGGTCAGGTTTGTCCAGAAACGGTTCCAGCGCATCAGGCAACCTAAATCTGTCGACCGATTCCGCCTCGGCAACCAAGAACAGGATCGCCGAGCTGTGATCATGATCGACTGCATCGTGACTATGGCCATGCAGCGCCCAGTAATTGTCCAGTGCTTCGCCATGGGAATGGCCGTGATCACCCATTATCTGGCTGCGTTCTGACACGCTAAGCAAATAGTTGGCAGAGTGTGTGAAAGACGGGGCCACTGACCAGGCGAATACGCACAGAACCATGAACGCTATAAACGCGTGTCTGATCCAATCAGCCAGTTGTCTGCCCGACACAATCTGCATCACTGTTCCTGCCCGCGACGGTTTTCCGTCCGTTTTTCTTCATGCGCTATCGTACTCACTTAGCGTCAATAATCGTTATCTCGCAACCCTGGATATCATTGTCAGCGGGAAGTCTCCGATCTGCCGAAAAGGCCTAAAGATCTCCTTCTCGACAGATCAGGACTTCAATTTGCGTGTTCTCGCGGCGCAGCCGAACCAGGAAAATAGCACGCAACTGCGTGTTCATTGTGTTGACCTGTGAGAATTGGCCCTTTTTGCCGGCATATGTCTTGCGCCCGCTGACAGCGCGTCTGGAAACGGCATCCGGGTGGCGGGTCCATTGGGCTGGGCGGGTCACCGTGCAGTACGATGCGCTGCCTGGTTGCCTCAATACGCGGGTCGGGAGACGGGACAGCAGACAAAAGCGCTTGGGTATAAGGATGTTGTGCATCGTTAAACAGGTTCTCGGTTGAACCTTTCTCCATCACGCGACCCAGATACATCACTATCACGTCGCTACACATTTCCCGCACCACCGCCAGGTCGTGCGAGATCATCAGTACCGTCAGGCCAAGTTCCTGCTGCAGGGTTACGAACAGCTTCACGATCTGCGCCTGAGTCGAGACATCCAGCGCCGAAAGCGGTTCGTCACAGATCAGAATTTCGGGCTCTAGCATCAGGGCGCGAGCAATCGCGACACGCTGCCGTTGCCCGCCGGACAGAGACCGTGGCAGACGCTCACCCGCCGTTTCGGGCAGCCCCACCAGATGCATCAGTCGGGCGATGCGCCGTTGACGATCCTTGCGACCGAACCTGTGGATCGAGAGGGGTTCCTCAAGCGATGATAAACCGTCTGGCGACGGCTGAGCGCACCCAGCGGGTTCTAGAACACGAACTGCATCTGTTTTGCCAGCGCCTTGCGGTCGCGCATCCCGTCGGCCAGATCCTGCCCCAGAAAGCGCACCGAACCCGATTTGGCCGGTTGCAGCCCGACCATGGCTCGCGCCAATGTGGTCTTGCCGCAGCCGGATTCGCCAACGATGGCGCGAAAAGCACCGCGCGCGACGGTCAGATCTACGCCATCCACCGCACGCACCATCCGGTCGGGGCCGCTGCCGGGGAATGAACCTTCAAGTCGTGAACCTCGATTGCGTTTTGCGTCTCCATCTCAGGCCCTTTCCAGTTCCGCCTGCGCCGCGTGGCAGGCTGTGACATGAGTGCCGTCCAAGGCACCGGGATGAGCGCCGGGCGTTGGGTGGCGCAGACCGGGAGCATGCGCGAACAGCGCGTATCGAACGGGCAACCAGTGCGCAGCCGCGACTGATCACGGGGCGATCCGGGGATGCCCTCGGGTACTTCGTTGCTGTTGGCCCGCAGATCGGGGACCGAGGCCAGCAACCCCTGCGTATAGGGGTGCACCGGTGCGGTTAGCACCTACGCAACCGTGCTGCTTTCCACCACCCGACCCGCATAGAGCACCGCCACGCGGTCGGCGACCGAAGCGACCACGCCGATATTATGGGTGATCAGCACCACCGCGATATCTTCCTGTTGCTGGATATCCTTGATCAGTTCCAGAATCTGCGCCTGCACGGTGGCGTCCAGTGCCGTTTTCGGCTCATCCGCGATCAGCACGCGCGGATTGCCCGCCAGCGCCCGGTCGGAGCGGTTCAGCAGCGATCGCCCGCCGCACACAGCACTGCCGCGAATATCGACTGATACGCCTTCGGGCAGAAGGCCCAACGGGCCCAACGTCATCACCGTTTTGCCCGATCCGCTTTCGCCGACAATTGCCAGAATCTCACCCGGCATCACCGACAGCGAGGCGGTATCGACCGCCCGGACCGAGACTTGCTCAGTATAAAGATCGATCACAAGATCCTCGATTTGAAAAACGGGTTGGGTCATGCTTTGACCTCCTTGGCCTGAATCTCGGCCTCGTCGCCGAGGCGTTCCCGTTTTAGCTTACGCAAACGGCGCGGGTTCAGCGCGCGCGGCACTTTTTGCAACGCGAAATGTTCACCCAGCAGGTTGAAGCTGACCACCACCATGGTCAGGGCAAGACCGGGCGCGATGACGAGGCGGGGATATTCCTCAAGATAGCTCATGCCGTCGACCAACATCTGGCCTCATTCCGGTGTGGGGGGTTCGACCCCCAAACCCAGAAAGGACGGCGTGGTAATCGCCAGCACCAGCGCGCCTGAATCCGCTGAGGCATAGACCACCACCAGCGCCAGCACATACGGCAGGATATGGCGCGAGAATATGCGTACATGGCCCGCACCCATGATCCGCGCGGCCCCGATATACGGCTGATGCAGTTCTGATGCGACGACGGAGCGGCTCATGCGGGTATAGTTGGCCCACCATGCCATGGTCAGCGCCGCGATCATAGACCAGTAGCCGGGGCCGAAGATGCCGATGAAAGCCAGCGCCACGATCAGGCTGGGCAGCGACAGTACGATGTCGATGGCGCTGATCAGCACAAGCTCGACCTTGCCGCCGACATAGCCTGCTAAAGACCCGATCACCACGCCAATCAACAACGCCGAGGCCAGCACCATCGAAATGGCAAACAGAGACACACGCGCGCCATTGATCAGACGGCTGAGCATATCGCGGCCCAGATAGTCGGTGCCAAGCCAATGGGCGGCACTAGGACCCTGCAGGATGGCGCCTTAGTTCTGCGCAGTTGGATCACAAGGGCTGATCCACGGAGCGAGAATGGCGATCAAGGTGAACAGGGCCACAGGGGTGATCACCAGCCACGGCAATTTTTTCAGGATATGCATTCTTCTGCCTCCGGATGCGGGGGTCGATCAGCATGCACAGCAGGTCGACAAACAGGTTAACGAACACAATGAACACGATGAAGGTCAGCAGGATCGCCTGCATCGAGACGAAATCGCGGAACCGGATCGCCTCGATGAAAAACGCGCCGACGCCTTCGAGCGCAAAGACCGTCTCGACCACGATCGACCCGATGATCATCAGTATGAACTGCGCGCCGAATGTGGTCAGGTAAGGCACAGCTATATTGGGCAGCGCCTCGCGCAGCAGCACGCCTGACCGGCCATATCCCTTGGCAAAGCCAGTGGTGGCGAAAGGGCGAGCCATCACCTCTTGCAAGCCGACGCGCACCACACGGCTGAGCACCGCGTCGGGAAACAGCGCAATGGTCAGGCACGGCATGATCCGGCTGGCCACGCCTGCGCCGCCAAATGCTGGCAGCCAGCCCAGCGTGACGGAAAACAGAATCACCAGCAGGGCCGCGACAAAGAAATTGGGGGGCGAGGCCGCCAGCAGCGAAAACGCCCGTAGCAGCCTGTCGATCCAGCCACCATTGCTGATTGCGCCCGCAAAGCCGACCAGCAGCGATAGGAAAAAGACGATCACACCACCCCAGATCAGCAGGGTGGCGGTTATGGGCAGGCGTTCGGCGAACTCCTGCCCGATGGGTTTGCCGAACCGCAGTGAGATGCCCAGATAACCGGTCAGTGCATCGCCCAGCCACCGGACATAGCGGACGGGCAGAGGGTCGTTCAGACCCAGCTCATCCTCGATCTGTGCAACCAGTTCCGCCGAAGCCGAAGGGCCGGCGACACGCTCGGCCATCAGGGCGGCTACATTGCCGGGGGCGGCGGCAATGGTGGCGAATGTCAGCGCCGACGCGGCCAGGATCATCCCAATTGCCAACGCCGTACGCCGTGTGAACAGCTTCAGCATCTCGTGCGTCTCCTATCGACCGATCAGTTCAACGACAGGCCCTTGCCGGGGATGTCGTAATCGGTGGCAGGCAGTGCGAAATCCTGCACACGCGCCGAATGCGCCCACAACCGTTGCGGCACGACAAGAGGTGCCACGGCAGTGTTGTTGTACAACCAGTCGTGGATCGCCTGCATCGCCGCCGCAAGTTCGCCACCGCTGGTTTCCAGCCCAGCCAGAACCAGCGGGTCCAGATCCGGGCGGGCATAGAACTTGCCGTCCGGGCCACTGTCGACGTTGGACAGGAACAGGTTGCCCAGCGTGCCATGCGGATCATAGGGCCCACCGAAGGTGGCCATGAAAGCCAGGTCATATTCAAAGGTCGGGCGGCGTTCGTGGATGGTGGCGTTGTCCACTGACGACACGGTCACCTTGATCCCGCTTTCCGAAATCATACCCTGCACCATTTCGGCCAGACGGCGCGAACCGGGCAGCGCCTCTTCGAACACCATCAGTTCCAATTCCAGCGTATCGCCATCTTTGGTCCAGCCGCCGCCGGATTGCTCCCACCCTGCCTCGGCCAGCAGCGCCTTGGCGCCTTCGACGTCGCGGGTCGGCACCTCATTTTGCGAGCCGCTTTCCGGGATCACACCGGGGAAGACGTTGTTGATCGGATCGGCGAACCCTTCATACAGCACCGCCACGATGGCGTTGCGGTCGATGGAATGCGAGATCGCCTTGCGCATCCGCGCGTCCTGCTGTTTGGACGATTTCGGCGAGAAGGTCAGCGACACGCCGGTCGTGCCCTGCTCGGCCAGGACGGTGGCGCCCCCTGCTTTTTCCATCGCCCGCGCCCGGCGCGGCGACAGTGGAGACACCCAGTCGCCACCGATCACGTCCAGATCGCCCGAACGCAACCCGTTCGAGCGCGACAGCTCATCCGGCACAACTTTCAGTTCGACCGCTTCGAACGCAGGCGCATCACCCCAGTAGTGCGGGCTCGGCACAAGCTTGGTGCCTGCGTTATCATTCTCGATCACCATCCAGGGGCCGGTGCCTACGGGCGCAGTCTGATTTCCACCTGCATCCGCTGCATTGGGCGACAGGAAACGTACCGGACGCACGATGGTCAGTTCCAGCAGTGCCACCGGTACGGGGCGCTCCAGACGGATTATCAGCTCGTGCGAACCGTCGGTTTCAATCGATTCCATCGCGTTAGACACGCGGAACCAGCTGAAATCGTCCTTTCCCATCCAGCGTTCCAGGTTCCATTTCGCCACTTCAGCGTTGAAATCGGTGCCATCGCTGAACTTGACCCCATCGCGCAACTTGAAAGTGAAGGTCTTGCCGCCGTCGGACTCGCTCCATTCGGTGGCTAAGCCGGGTTGCAATTCGCCGTTGGGGCCGTAATGCACCAGCGCATCGAACACGAGGCTATAGGTGCTAAGCGCCGAGACGTTGGTCAGCAGGTCCAAATCGCCTGCCTCCTAGACGATGTCGATTTTCAGTACCTTATGGCCATCGGCAAATGTCACTTGGGCAAAAGTGTCAGCGAGGCAGCGCTTGCGGCGCTCAACAGCGCGGCGCGGCGGGTAAGAATTGGCATTTCGATTCTCCAAAACTGTTGGGTCAGAAAGTCCGACGTCGATACTCAGAGCTTCTGATGTGACTTTTGATTGCGCATTAGAATGCCTGGGTGGGCGGACACGTCGCTATCAGTCTGAAGAAGATTTCAGCCCGTGCGATACGTGAACTTCATGCGTGCGATCACCCAAGTCTTGGAGGATGGAAAATGTCCGTTGACAGCTCAAACACCTGCGAACACCGTGACGACATAAGGCAGATCGATCGATAACCCCGCTCAGCCGCCGTCGCCAACTAAAATGCGACAAAAGATACTTCATGTACATGCGTCGTGCTGTGGTTAGCAGTGAGTTTTACCGGAGCACTGTCGTCGTCCGAGGATTTGTTACTTTGATTGTGCGACACATGTCGTGAAGCGAATTGAGCACCCAGCCCAGAAGCCACAGGAGCCGATTTGGCTGACGCTTCTGCCTGATGGGTGACTGCCCGATCTTTATGAACATGAGAACCAGCTACAAGTGAGGCTGTCAGACAATCAAGAAGCAGTCCAAAATACACTGTGCGGGCCCAGTATAGACAGCCCGTAAAGTGAAGCGGGGTGGTGCTTCTATACGTTGTAGCTCTGCAACCAACTTCGCTCCCATCCATGGGTGGTTTAGACAAAAGGCGTTTAACTTTGGCACTGAATGCCTAGTGAAGACGGATAAACACGTCCAATACCATCTTTTATAAACATGCAATATATCTTTATATCTACACATTTTTTAAGGGCTTTTCGAATAGCAGCACCTCATAGGCGATCAGAGGCTCGCACCGAGCGCGTCAGCTGGCGATGCAAACTGTCGACGATGATCACATGTTTGTGCGGCCCCGCACCTTTCAGGTGAGGGTGGTCGGGCGGCAAATCTGGATGCTCATGCTTTACAGGTAGATCTGCGTCTATTGGCCAGATACGCCATGCCGTAATCAAGCCGAGGCACGCCAGAACCGCCAGCACGAGCATCGTAACCAGGGTTCCGAATTCAGTGATCAACCAGCCGGAAACCGGGTAAAAGACCAACCAGCAGGCGTGTGACAATGCAAACTGCGCTGCAAACACGGAAGGCCGATCTTCAGGATGGGCGGACCGCGTCAGAACACGCCCCCCAGGAGTGAGCATTGCTGAGTATCCCGCGCCGATCGCAAACCAGCCAACCATGATGGTCGACATTGATATAGGAATGGCTACGACGCTGAGGGCCAATAGCGCCAATGCAAGTATATTCAGTATTGCACCGGATAGCATGACCGCGCGCTCGCTGTGGTGATCCAGCAAGCTCGGGATAGTCATCGCCATCATCATTGACCCTGCCCCGAAAGCGGCAAGAACCAAAGCGGCGGCACTTTCTGACAATCCCAAATCACTGCGGACAATGACAACTGTGTTGACAATGACCATGGCGCCCGTAGCCGAGATGACCCAATTTACCGCCAGCAATCCTCGCAATCGGGACGACCTGAGATATAACCGCATTCCGCGTGTTGTCCGATCGTAGATACCTCTCGGTTTGGAAGGTTTCGGCGATGGCAGTAATACGGATGCAACCAGAACGGCTGATGCAAGGAAGCCCAAGACGGTGCCCCAGAACAGATTATCATAGCTCATGACCGTTAGCAGTGCGGCGGCCAAAATCGGGCTCAACAAGCTCTCCATATCCACGGCCAATCGCGAAAGAGAAAGTGCTTTGGTGTATTCTTTCTCATCCGGCAAGACATCAGGAATGGTTGCCTGAAAGGTCGGTGTGAACCCGGCGGATGCCGATTGGAGGATGAAGATCAGCACATAAATCTGCCATACCTCGGAAACAAAGGGCAACGCCAAGCCAACTGCCGCTCTGACCAGATCTAACGCGACCAACATTGCGCGCCGGTCCAGACGTTCCGAGAATGCGGCAGCTAAAGGCGCCACTGTGACATATGCGACCATCTTGATCGTGAGCGCAGTTCCCAGCACCAACGCAGCAGAATCTTCGGCAAGCTGAAAGGCGAGCAAGCCGAGAGCCACTGTTGCCAAACCAGTGCCCGACAACGCTACGATTTGGGCGAAGAACAGATGGCGATATGTTCGATTTTTCAGAACTGAAAGCATCGGATCAAAGATATTTGCTAATACTCTTCAATTCTTCCGCGGCTTGCCTGGAATCATCACTGCCCGTCAGACAGTGATCGATATGGTCGTGAATAAGCGCTCGTTTTGCGTTCGTAACTGCTTTTTCAACCGCGTGTAGTTGCTGCGCGACGTCTGTGCAGGCACTCTGCTGTTCTAACATCTTGATGACTTTCGCAAGATGGCCTTCGGCCCGCTTAAGCCGCGCGATAATCGTTGGGTGTGAGGTGTGCTTGTGATTCATATCGCAACCACATATCCCTACCAGGGGGATAGGACAATAGGAAATCCTGCCGCGTCAATATGGGTTCGAAATTTGACTCGATTATACTTGAGATCTGTTTCAATGGCGCACTGGCATCAACGCTAGCTGACCAGCTCAGTCGCGCTCACAATGAAATTCCGCGTGTATTAACGGCAACTGCTACTCAGCTGCGCTCTTTAGTGAAGCCATAAGGTTGCGAAACTTTTCACCCTGTACTGCGACATGGTCACGCAGCGCATTCGCTGTTTCTTCCGGTACGCCTTTTTTCAGGGCTCTGACAATTTCTTCGTGTTCGGCCATGGACTGAGCCATACGACCACGGAACCGAAGCTGCTGTCGACGGAATGGTTTGAGCCTTCTGTGCAGCTTGGAAGTTTCTTGCTCTAAGAATGCATTGCCGGACTGTTGATAGATGATTCGATGGAACCGCTCGTTTTCCAGATAGTACGCATCGGGATTGCCCGCATCCACGGCCAGTTGGCATTTGCTGTTAGCTTCGGTCAGTTCAAGCAAAGCTTCATCGGAAATGCGCAACGCCGCAAGTCGACCGCAAACGGCTTCAAGCTCGGCCATGACCTCGAACATCTCCATCAGTTCCACCGGGCCGGGCTGTCGGACAAAAGCGCCCCGCCGCGCTATCAGATCGACCAACCCCGACAAGGCAAGTCTCTGGAATGCTTCCCTAAGTGGCGTTCGTGAGACCCCGAACTGCTCAGCCAGTTTGACCTCATCTAGACGGTCACCGTCCGAAAATGTCCCGTCAAAAATCAGCTCTTCCAAATCCTGAGCGATGGTATCTGCAAGTCGTTGGTCCATGGGTTTCTGTTTTACTTGTGATTAGGCGAGAACTCAAGAAATCATATCTTGTATACAAAAACCTTGACTAAAAAAACATTACTGCCCTATGCTTCTATTCATCCCCGGCTCATCCGGGACTGAAAACGGGAGGAAAAAATGAAATCAGTGTTCAAAACGGCCGTCGCTGCGTTGGCGCTTGCATCCGCAGGTACATTGGTGTCAGCGGAGGAACTGCGCCTGTCACATCAGTGGTCGAACAAGGACATTCGCCATCAAGTAGCACAGATTGTTGCAGACGAGGTTGCGGCGGCGGACGTTGATCTGGAAATCAAGATTTTCGGCTCGAAATCGCTGTTCAAGCCGCGCGAGCAGTACAAGCCGCTCAGCCGCGGTCAATTGGATATGACCATACTGCCGCTGTCCTACGCCGGCGGTCAGCAGCCTGCCTATAATCTGACGCTGATGCCGGGATTGGTGAAAAACCACGATCACGCTGCCCGTCTGGCCGACTCGCCCTTCATGGAGGCGTTGGAAGAGAAAATGGCTCAGGACGACGTGATGGTGCTGGTGCATGGCTATCTGGCCGGTGGCTTCGCCGGTAAAGACAAGTGCATCACGAACCCTGAGGATGTCGCAGGCCTGCAGACTCGCGCGGCAGGTAAATCCTTTGAGCAGATGCTGGCCGGCGCTGATGCCTCGATCGCATCAATGGCGTCGTCGGAAATCTATAACGCCATGCAAACCGGCGTTTTGCAGGCGGCCAACACGTCGTCCTCGTCCTTTGTCAGCTACCGCATCTACGAGCAGGTTGCCTGCTATACCCCTGCGGGCGATGTGGCGCTGTGGTTCATGTATCAGCCGCTGCTGATGAACAAATCCACCTTCGACGGACTGAACCAAGATCAGCAAGCCGCATTGCTGGCTGCATCGGAAAAGGCACAGGCCTTCTATTTGGAAGAGGCCAAGAAACAGGACGCCAACTCGGCGAAAGTTTTTGCCGACGCCGGTGTTGAGATTGCGGAGATGAGCGCCGAAGACTTCGAAGCATGGCGTACGCTGGCAATGGAAACATCTTACAAGGCCTTCGTAGAAGAGGTTCCTGATGGGCAGGACCTGCTGGACAAGGCTCTGGCAGTCGAATGACCCCATCTTGCCGGGCGGCCTGCCGCCGCTCGGCATCCGATCTTGGTTCTGATCTTCTCTGATCTTCAGACTTAATTGCATCTCAATCACAGGAGGCGCAAATGGCCGGTCATAGCTCTGCCGTTGCTTCCCACACAGGGAACAATCCCTTCCTTCGCTTTGTCGCTGCGCTTTCAACTCTGGCTGGATGGTGTTCCGCAGGCATGATCGTCGCTGCTGTCGCCATCACCTGCCAGATGATCATCGTGCGCTTCGTGCTGAATCAATCGACCATTTGGCAAACCGAAGCGGTCATTTATCTGGTCATCGCCGCAACCCTGGTCGGTCTGCCTTATGTGCAGCGCCTGCGCGGTCACGTGAATGTTGACCTGATCCCGATTTCGCTCGCACCTCGAGCCCGCTTTTACATGGCGATCCTGACTTCGGTTCTGTCCATCGCCATCGTCTCAGTCATGCTGTTCTACGGCTACGAGTATTGGCACTTCGCATGGGAGCGCGGATGGAAATCCGACACCGTTTGGGGCGTTCGCCTGTGGATCCCCTACCTCGCCATCCCAGTTGGCTTTGGTCTGCTGTTGTTGCAACTGATCGCCGATCTCGTCGCCGTCCTGCTTGGCATCGATAAACCATTTGGTCTGGAGTAAAGCCGATGGATCCCCTTCTGCTCGGCGCTATTGTCGCCATCGCCACCATCCTTGTTCTTTTCTCGGGCGTGTCCGTGGCCATCGGCCTGCTGATCGTCTCGGCTGGGTTCCTAATCGTCTTTGACGGACCGCGCTCGCTGGAACTGATGCCGGAAATCCTGTTCGGCAAACTCGATAACTTCGCCCTTCTGTCTATCCCGATGTTCATCATCATGGGGGCCTCAATCGCCTCTACCAGAGCTGGAGCGGATTTGTACGAAGCGCTGGAACGCTGGCTGACCCGTGTTCCCGGCGGTCTGGTCGTATCAAACCTCGGTGCCTGTGCCCTATTTGCGGCTATGTCCGGTTCGTCACCCGCGACCTGTGCCGCCATCGGCAAGATGGGTATCCCGGAGATGCGCAAACGTGGCTATCCTGACGGCGTCGCCGCCGGTTCGATCGCTGCGGGCGGTACACTGGGAATCCTGATCCCGCCATCGGTCACTATGATCGTTTACGGTATTGCCACCGAAACCTCGATTGGCCGTCTGTTTCTGGCCGGTGTGATCCCGGGCCTTATGCTGGTGGGTCTGTTCATGGCCTGGTCGCTGTATTCGACCTGGAAATCCGGTGACGCGACCCGTCTGGGTTCGGGCAGCTACACCTGGGCCGAACGGTTCGAGATCCTGCCGCGCGTGCTGCCCTTCCTCGGCATCATTCTGGGTGTGCTTTACGCCATGTATGGCGGTATCGCCACCCCGTCGGAAACGGCTGCTGTCGGTGCCCTGCTCTGCCTGTTGATCGCGATGATCATCTACAAGCTGTGGAACCCCAAGGACATCTGGGTCGTGCTGCGCGACAGCACCAAGGAAAGCGTGATGATCCTGTTCATCATCGCCGCTGCCGGTGTGTTCTCGTACATGCTCAGCTCGCTGTTCATCACACAGGCGATTGCCGAATGGATTGGTACGCTGGACGTGAACCGCTGGGTTCTGATGGGTGCGGTCAACGTGTTCCTTCTGATCGCCGGGTTCTTCCTGCCGCCCGTTGCTGTGATCCTGATGGCGGCACCGATTCTGCTGCCGATTATCACCACCGCTGGCTTCGATCCGATCTGGTTTGCGGTTGTACTGACCATCAACATGGAGATTGGCTTGATCTCGCCCCCCGTCGGCCTGAACCTTTATGTGATCAACGGCATCGCACCGGATATCTCACTGAAGACCATCCTGACAGGCTCTCTCCCCTTCGTGGCCTGCATGGTGATCGCGATTGTCCTGCTGTGCCTGTTCCCCGGTCTGGCCACATGGCTGCCTGACCTGGTGATGGGAGCAGCGGTATGACCCTGCTGGCGGATCTTCTATCCACCGTGTTCGAGCGGCGTTACCGCCGCGACAGCGCGGTGGCTCCGGATGGCCGACCGCTGACCGAACTGGCCGACGCGCTGGTTGGGTCAGCGGGAGAAACTTCGGGGCTGGCGCTGGCCGAGGAAATCCTGACCCGGTTCGACACGCTGAATGATGACGACAAGCTGGAGTTCTTCCGCTATCTCGCCACCGCCATGAATATCGATCCCGAGGCGGTACGTTCGTCACTGGACGAATACGAGCGCAACCCTTCGAAAGCGACCTATCGCACCTTTGCGGCTGCGGTGGAACCGGCCCGGCAGGAAATGATCCGCCGGTTGAACCGCGTGCCCGGTGCCACCGGCGCACTGGTACAGATGCGCGCTGATCTGCTGCGGTTGGGCGGCAAGGAACCGGAACTGCAGGCGCTTGACCTGGACTTCCGGCACCTGTTTGCCAGCTGGTTCAACCGTGGCTTTCTGGTGCTGCGCCCGATCAACTGGGAAAGCCCGGCGCATATTCTGGAAAAGATCATTGCGTATGAGGCGGTCCATGCCATCGACAGCTGGGACGACCTGCGCCGCAGGCTGGAACCCACTGACCGGCGCTGCTTTGCCTTTTTTCATCCCTCGATGCCTGATGAGCCGCTGATCTTTGTCGAAGTGGCGCTGAACAGCGGTATTCCGGGTTCCGTACAGGCCTTGCTCGCCGAAGACCGCGATCCGTTGCCCGAAGATCAGGCCGATACGGCTGTGTTCTACTCGATCTCCAACTGTCAGGCCGGGTTGGCCAGCATCTCTTTCGGCAATTCGCTGATCAAACAGGTGGCCTCGGACCTGTCGGCTGAGTTGGCGGGGCTGAAAACCTTCGTCACGCTCTCGCCAATTCCGGGGCTGACCAAATGGTTGTCGCAGGAAGGCATCGATTGGAACATCGAAGAGCCCGATCAGATGAAAGCACTGGCCGCACATTACCTGTTGAACGCCAAAGGTCGGGGCGATCTGCCGTTCGATCCAGTGGCACGGTTCCATCTTGGCAACGGTGCGCTGGTCCATGCGGTTCATGCCGACGCAGATGTTTCGGACAAGGGCCGGGCACAGTCCGGTGGCACCATGGTCAACTATCTTTATGACCTTGGCCGCGTAGCGCAGAACCACGAACAGTTCGCCAACACCCGCGAGGTAATCGCCTCGTCCGAGGCCAAATCGCTCGCCGCGTCAGCCTCTCTCACCACGACACAGGAAAGGTAACCCTTATGGCCAATCCTCTCTATGACGGTTTGTTCGGCGCACATGCCGGTAAAGACACAGCCTTTTTGCAGTTGCTCGACGGAACGACCATCACCCATCAGGACTTCCTGAGCACCGCCGCACAAATCGCCCATGTGGCGACGCAGCTGGGCCTGAAACCCGGCGACCGGGTTGCGGCGCAGATCGAGAAATCGCCCGAAGCGCTGGCGCTATATGCTGCCTGTGCGCAGGCAGGTCTTGTATTCCTGCCGCTCAATACCGCTTACACTGTGGATGAATTGACCTATTTCATCGAAAACAGTGGCGCCTCGCTGATCGTTTGTGACAGCCGCAGCGAAGAGAAACTCGCCCCGGTTGGTGCGCAGCTAGGCGCGAAGGTGGAAACCCTGAACGCTGATGGCAGCGGCAGCCTGATGGAGCAGGCTGCAGCAATGCCTGCCAGCTTTGACACCGTTGACCGTGATGGCGACGATCTGGCCGCATTCCTCTATACATCGGGGACCACAGGCCGATCGAAGGGTGCGATGCTGACCCAGAACAACCTGTTGTCGAATGCACAGACGCTGGTCAAAGAATGGCGCTTCACATCCGACGACGTGCTGCTGCATGCGCTGCCGATCTTTCACACTCACGGACTATTCGTGGCCACCAATGTCACGCTGGCTGCAGGCAGCAGCATCGTTTTTATGCCCAAGTTCGATCTGGATGAGATCATCGGGCGGATGCCCAATGCCACGACCATGATGGGCGTGCCAACCTTCTACACCCGCCTTCTGGACGATGACCGCTTCACCAAGAATCTGGCCGCACATATGCGCCTGTTTGTTTCAGGCTCGGCACCCTTGCTGGCCGAAACCCATGTACAGTTCGAAGAACGCACCGGCCATCGCATCCTTGAACGCTATGGCATGACCGAAACTAACATGAACACCTCGAACCCCTATGACGGTGACCGCCGCGCAGGCACGGTGGGCTTTCCATTGCCTGGGGTCGAGCTGCAGATCTGTGATTCAGACGGCAATGCGCTGGCTCAGGGCGAGATCGGCGAGATCGAGGTACGCGGGCCCAACGTGTTCAAAGGTTACTGGCAGATGCCGGAGAAGACTGCCGCCGAACTGCGCGAGAACGGGTTCTTCATCACTGGCGATTTGGGCCGGATCGACGAAGACGGCTATGTTCATATTGTTGGCCGCAACAAAGACCTTATTATTTCAGGCGGTTACAACATCTATCCCAAAGAAATCGAGCTGGTTCTGGATGACCAGTCCGGCGTGCTGGAAAGCGCCGTGGTGGGCGTTCCACATCCCGATTTCGGCGAAACTGTTCTGGGCGTGATCGTTGCAGAGCCGGGCCAAACCCCCGATCTGGACACAATGATGGAGGCCGTGCGCGGTAGCTTGGCGCGGTTCAAGCATCCACGCAAACTGATCCTGCTGGACGAACTGCCCCGCAACACCATGGGCAAAGTTCAAAAGAACATCCTGCGCGACCGATACAAAGACATGTTCGTGGCAGCGTAAGATGACCCTCCCCGGCCCAGTAGCCCCTCTTCTCGATAATGCTACGGGCCTAACTTCAACAACCAGGGCAGGCGGACCTGTTCCCTGCTCTGGTTGTTGAATTTTTCTACCTGCTGGAGAACCAGAAATGTATGGAAATATTCTAGTCCCTGTTTCCTTTGATACCGACCGCGACGCGCAAAGAGCGCTGGATGTCGCACAAACTCTCCGCTCGGATGGTGGTCATATCACTCTATTGCATGTCATTGAGCACCTTCCGCAATACACAAGCGACCTGCTTCCAGAAAACCATCTGGATATCGCAAAGACCAGTGTTACTGACAAACTGGGCCCACTAGTGGACGGGGTAGCGGACTCCAAAATTGAAATTGTCGAAGGACAGTCGGGCCGTGGAATTCTCGATTATGCAACGAATAACAATGCAGACTGCATCGTTATCGCAAGCCACCAGCCTGGATTGCAGGATTATCTACTGGGGTCCACAGCGGCACGCGTAGTCAGGCATGCAAACTGTTCCGTACACGTGGTGCGATAGTCTGGTCTAGGGATCAGAAGCAACGCCCACACACGACCGTCATACACCGCTAATACATCTGAAATGGCACTGAGCGGTCTATTCCAAGTCGTGTTTACGATATTCTCTAAGAGGAAAAAGAGTGACCAGCCCGAATACGTCTAAAGTGTTAATCCTTCTCGGCCCTCCTGGTGCCGGTAAGGGAACGCAATCCCGACTGCTTGAGCAAAAATTTGGCTTGGTTCAGTTGTCGACAGGCGATTTGCTCCGCAGATCGATTGAAAGCGGCAGCGAAACAGGCAAGGCGGTGGAATCTATCATGGCTGAAGGCAGGCTCGTCGGAGATGACATCGTCATTTCGATCTTGCGTGACCGTATGAGGGATTCGGACTGTGCCGGAGGGGTGATATTAGACGGATTTCCACGCACGCTTAGCCAGGCGCGCGCATTGGATCAACTATTGGCGGAAACGGGGCAGCAGATCAGCGCTGTCGTCAGTCTTGCGGTGGATGACAAGAAGATGGTCGACCGCATTTCCGGTCGCTTTACTTGTGCAGGATGTGGCGAAGGTTACCATGATACATTCAAACCGCTTGAGGCAGCGGAACGCTGCGACAATTGCGGAGGCTCTGAGTTTATGCGCCGCGCTGACGACAAGGCCGAAACAGTCGCTGCACGTCTGATTGAATATCGTGAACAGACTTCACCCTTGATCGACTACTATAGCCATATGGGCGTTTTGGCGAATGTTGATGCAATGGGACCGATCGAGGCAATCAATCGAAGCATCGAGGCCGCCATATCGTCAAGGTCGTGATGACAAAAGAAAGCAGAGGAATAAGACCTGTGCAATTACGCTTAGCCAAAGCAAAAACAGACCCAAGAAAGGCTGTTCAGACGTCATTTTCTTAAATGCGAAGCGTCTTTAAGAAAAGAAAAGCACTTGCGGTAATCTCCTGGCGAGAGGTCGACTATTTCGTGAAACATTCGGCGGAATGCTGAAACATCCATATACCTCATATCCCGGGCGATGGTTTCGATACTGGACTGCGATAGTTCCAGCCTCTGACAGGCATTGGTGATGCGACGCTGTTGCAGGTATTCCGATGGCGTGAAACCCGTGGCCGTCAGGAATCGGAATCCAAAAGTGCGCAGCTCAAGTCGAGCGGTGCGGGCCAATTCGAAAACCGGGATCGGGCCCGCATAACGCATTTGCACCCAATGCTGCGTTCGAAGGATTGCGTTGCCCCCATGAGTCAGGTTGGGCGAAAACGAGATGTAAAAGCTCTGCGCCCGCTCGCCAGGGTCGATCAGAAAAAAACCGGGCGACCTGCATCAGTGGTCGCGGTGCGAGCAGCTTGGTGGGCAAAGTGCTACTGCCACCTCCAACGAACAAGACAGGGGATGCCAGATTGAGATCGACGTTCACTCGGTCCCAGATCTATTGTTCATAAGGCATCACCAAATTGGACTATGTCGTTCTAGGAGGTTTAGTCGGTAAGATCATTTTGCGACGCATGTAAGGTGCGCTCTGCAGCATTCCAGCCACTACTCGAGCACCCATTGCAGAGCGCAGTCCCATGACCGTCGGGGATGATGCCATTGGGACAGTCATCACGACAAGCGCCGCTCGCACATTATTGATCGTAGCCTTGCACTCGTATTTTGCGACAAGGCTTCGCGCGCGCTGACTGAGGAAACCCGGCGAGGAAGGTTGCGATGACTGCAACCCATGTCACCAACGGGGTGTCGAAGAACGGGGCAATTACACGGCCTGCGGTGACCTCAAGTATTAACCCTATGGCAGCCCAAAAGAGTATTGAACTGATCGTGACCAAGAACATCAATGCGATCCAGTCAAAAGCCACCTTAATTCGCGAGTCGCTCCTGAGTTTCTGGTTCTCTGCGTATCGATCTATAGTTGTGCCGGTAAAAAAGAGTTTCGGAATACAAGCAGAATGAGAAGTCCACTGCGACTGAGCTTCGCAAGTGTTGTTATTGCCCGCGCCTACGCTGTGTCATGTTTTGTATCTAAGTGATTTTCTTTTCGCTCTTTCAGCAGGTTCGTCAACCAATCCGGGTCCATCTCGGGAACCGAACTTAGCAGCAGCTTTGTATAGTCCGGGAAGGGTTCGGATAGAACGGTATTCTTCAATCCCTGCTCGACGACTTGACCATTCAGCATCACAACAATCTCGTCCGAAATAGCCTCGACCGTGGCAATGTCATGCGTGATGAGCAGATAGGAAATTCCGCGCTCCTTTTGTAGGCGCATCAGCAATTGCAGGATGCCTTCCTGCACAATCTGGTCCAGCGCGGACGTCACTTCGTCACAAATAATCACCTCAGGGTCGGCGGCTAGAGCGCGCGCAATGCAAATTCTCTGTTTTTGTCCGCCGGCCAATTCGCTGGGAAGACGATCATAGAAGTCTTCCGACAACTCGATGGCTTCAAGCAGTTCGATGACCCGGTTCTCCTGCGCCCGGCCCCGCAGAGCATGATAGAATTCCAGCGGACGTCCAATGATTTCACCTACGGTTTGACGCGGGTTCATCGCGGTATCGGCCATCTGATAAATCATCTGAATTCTGCGCAGCTGATCACGGCTGCGATTTTTCAGTTCGTTTGGCAGGACCTCGCCATTGAACGTGACCTGCCCGCTTGTGGCTGGCAGCAAGCCGGTGATCACCCGCGCCGTGGTCGATTTACCAGATCCGGATTCGCCGACAATCGACACCGTGCGCCCCCGCGGCAGGCTGATTGACACATTGTGCAACACCTTGGCGCTCTTGCCATAGGCCGCATCCACACCGTCAATTTTAAGGATGATATCATCCGAAGTCTCGGCCTGCTTTTGCAACAGCCGCACGGACCAGAGGGATTTGGTATACTCTTGCTCGGGCGCAGACAGCATTTTGCGCGTTTCCGCCTCTTCTACCTCTTCTCCATAGCGCAGCACCTTGATCCGGTCCGCCATCTGCGCGACCACCGCCAGGTCATGGGTTATGTAGATTGCGGCGGTATGAAATTCTTCGACGATCCGGCGCATAGCAGTCAGAACCTCGACCTGGGTCGTCACATCCAGCGCAGTTGTCGGTTCGTCGAAAATGATCAAATCGGGACGGGGTGACATCGCCATGGCTGTCATGATCCGCTGTAACTGGCCACCGGAGACCTGATGCGGATAGCGGTCACCAATCGTTTCGGGATGCGGTAACGACAACGAGGCATAAAGCGCGCGGGCATCCTCACGCGCGACATTCTCGGGTTGCAGTCCCTCGCGCACCGTTGCAGCAACGGTCTGATCCAACAACTTATGCGCCGGGTTGAACGACGCAGCCGCCGATTGGGCCACATAGGCTATCCGCGATCCCCACAGATGCTGCAGCGCGTGGTCGTCCAGATCCCGCAACTCCTGCCCCTTGAACCGGATCGAACCGCCCGTGATACGACAGCCGCGCTGAGTGTATCCCATAGCCGCTTTGCCCAGCGTCGACTTGCCCGCGCCACTTTCGCCTATCAGGCCCAGCACCTCACCGCGCTTCAGGGTCAGATTGACACCTTTGATGATCGGATTCCACTTTTCGTCCGAGAACCCCTCGATATGGATGTCGCGCATATCCAGCAGAAGGTCAGTCTCAGTGTTCATCGCGTATTCCGCTTGTTTTGTGCAAGAACCAGTCGACGACAAAGTTGACCGCCACAGTGATCAACGCGATCGAGGCAGCGGGCAGCAGCGGCGTGATCCCGGCCTTGAAATCATATTTAGCGAACTGGATCAGGTTGGCGGTCTCGCGCACCATGGTTCCCCAATCGGCGGTGGGGGGCTGAATACCGACGCCCAGAAAGCTGAGCGCAGCAATGGTTAGGAACACGAAACAGAATCGCAGCCCGAACTCGGCCACCAGCGGAGGCATGATGTTGGGCAAAATCTCGCGACGCATCACCCAAGGCAGTTTTTCACCGCGCAGCCGGGCTGCCTCGACATAATCCATCACTGCCACGTTCACCGCCACAGCGCGAGTCAGGCGGAACACGCGGGTTGAATCCAGAATCGCAATAATCAAAATCAACGACAGCGCCGACGAGCCGAAAATCGACAGCAGCATCAGCGCGAAAATCAGGCTGGGAATCGCCATAAATACATCTACGCCCCGGCTGATCAATTGATCCAGCCAACTGCGGTTAATCGCAGCGATCAGCCCCAGACCACCACCGATGAAGAACGCCAGCAGCGTGGTGACAAAAGCGATACCGATGGTGTTGCGCGCGCCATAGATCAGCCGCGATAGGATATCGCGCCCGATCTGGTCGGTACCCAGCCAATGCTCGGACGACCAGGGTGCGTAAGGCGTCGGGAATACCTCGGCCTCACCATAAGGCGCGATGATCGGCGCTCCGATTGCCATGATTAGATAGAACAGGATCACAAACATGCCGAAAATTGCTGTCGGCGGCGCTTTCTTCAGCTCGATCCAAATACGCTCGCGCTTGCTGCGACGGGTCCGCACGCGACCCACCTCAGCGGCGGCTGAATATGTCTTGCTTGTCTGGCTCATTTTGGGTGCAGAAGCCTCGGGTTGGTGACGATTCCAATGATGTCGGCAATCAGGTTCAGAAGGACATATGTGGCGGCGAATATCAGGGCGCACGCCTGAACCACCGGGATATCGCGCGAGCTGACAGCATCGACCATCAGTTGGCCGACGCCGGGATAGACGAACACCACCTCGACCACGACCACTCCAACTACCAGATAGGCCAGGTTGAACGCGACCACCGTTGAAATTGGCGCCCACGCATTGGGCAGCGCGTGATGCAGAACCACGCGGCGGGCGTTCTCTCCTTTCAACCGCGCCATCTCGACATAGGGTGAAGCTAGAAGACTGATCAGCGAAGCCCGCGTCATACGCATCATGTGCGCGACGATTACAAGTGTCAGTGTAAGCGCAGGTAATATGCATTTGACGATCCGCTCGACCAGCGGCATCCCTGGCTCCACATTGGCCAACGACGGCAACACCGGCCATAGCGTTCCGAACAGCAAAATCAGGATATAGGCCACGAAGAACTCGGGGAACGAGATCGCCGTCAAGGTGCTGGCGCTGGCCAGCTTATCATAGCGCGAATTGCGCCACAGCGCGGTGGTGATACCCAGAAACAGCGCTAGCGGAACCGAGATCAGCGCCGCCATACCCGCAAGAAACAATGTGTTCCATAAGCGCGGTGCGACCAGTTCCACTACCGGACGTGATCGATCCACACCCGAACTCGCCCGACCTGAGAACGACGTTCCCAGATCCCCGGTCGCCAACGCACCGATCCAGTCGAAATATCGGATATAGGCAGGTTTATCGAGGCCAAGCTCGGCCCGGATCACCTTTCCTGTCCTCTCAGATGCAGAAACTGCAGAGCGGCCGGATTTCGCGTCGTATCTTCATATCAAACGCTCTGGCTGCGGGCCTTGCCATTCCGGCGGCACTGAGCCTATCCGGACAAGCACTTGCGCAGGTCCCTAATAAAGGCGGAGCGATCAAATTTGGCTTTGGCAGCGGTTCGACTACCGACTTTTTAGACCCAGCAACCTATGAAGGCACGATCAAAACCGCTGTCGCCTATCTGTTCGGCAACAACTTGGTCGAATTAGACGCAAACGGAAATTTAGTGCCCGAACTCGCGACCGAGTATTCCTCGAACGACGCAATCACTTGGGTATTCACCCTGCGTGAAGGGGTCGAGTTCCACAACGACCAAACCCTTACCCCTGCCGTTGTCATCGCCACAATCGACCACCACTGTGGCGAAGGATCGAAATCTGCGGTGAACGGTTTGGTTGCCCAAATCAAATCGATGCGCGCCGATGGCAACAACGTGGTGTTCGAGCTGGATCCGGCAAATGCCGACTTCCCATCATCCTGTCTGGCTATCACTTGGTCATTATGCCTTCGACCGATGGCAAATTGACCGACCCACAATCCGGAATTGGCACCGGTGGCTAATTCATTGAGGTGTACGAGCCTGGCGCACAGGCGAAGCCGCCGATCGCTTCAACGCCATCGTGGTCGAGGCCCGCGCAGAGCTGGACGACGCCAAACGCCGCACTCTGTATGCCGAGGCGCAGACTTTGGTTCATGATGATGGTGGTGCGATCGTTCCGATGTTCGCCAATCATATCATGGGTGTTGCCAAAACCGTCGCCCAGGGCGAGATCGCCGCGAATTGGGAAATGGATGGTGCCAAAGCCCCTGAACGCTGGTGACTTGCCTGATCGCGCGCTCTCCGTCTGGTGGACCGTGTCGGCAGATTTCTGGCCTGTAGAGACGATAGATGTCGCTTGCAGGCCTTTCTGTCGCAATCCAGCTTGCTGCTGCTATCTTGAAACTGCACATTTCGCCCATGACACAGACTGATATTCCGAATCCTACGGACCGCCGCGCAACCGGCTGTGATCTTGTGATCCTTGCATAAAGCAGGGCCTCGGGCCTTTTGCTTCACGCTGCGATTACAGAAATTTCGGAAGACCTCATGACAACTCAAACGCTGCGCCTGGCCATCGATATTGGCGGCACCTTCACCGATACGGTCCTTGTCTCTGGCGAAGAGACAATCCTGGCCTCCACCAAGACCCTGACCACCCATCAGAACCCTGCCGACGGCGCCATGGAAGGGGCCGCGCGAGTAATGCAGCAATCGGGCCGGACGCTGGATCAGGTGACCGGCTTTATCCACGGCACCACCCTGGCGACCAATGCGCTGATCGAACGTCGCGGCACGGTGGTGGCGACGGTGACCACCGAAGGCTTTCGCGACATCCTGGAAATCGCGTATGAGCGGCGTTATTCGCAATACGATATCAACCTCGAGAAGCCTGACCTGCTGGTGCCGCGCGAGCGTGCTCTGACCGTGCGCGAACGCATGTCGGCGGGTGGTCAGGTATTGATCGAGCTCGAAGACTCGGCCATCGACGCACTGCTGGCCGATATCGACGCGAGCGGCGCAGAGGCCATAGCGATCTGCCTGATGCACGCTTATGCCAACCCCGCCCATGAACGCCGCCTACGCGATGTGCTGGCTGAGAAGCGGCCCGATCTGACCGTCTCGATCTCGTCCGAGGTCAGCCCCGAGGCGCGCGAGTTCGACCGGCTGTGCACCACCGTTGCCAATGCTTATATCCAGCCGCTGATGCAGACCTATCTGGCCCGTTTCGTCGACCGGTTCGAGGCCGAGGGCGTGACCTGTCCGATCCTGATGATGACGGCGGGCGGCGGCATGTGCACCGTGCGCACCGCCGCGCGTTTTCCGATCCGGCTGGTGGAATCCGGCCCCGCCGGAGGGGCCATTCTGGCCGCCCGCATCGCCGCCCGCACCGGGCTGGATCAGGTGCTGTCCTTTGACGTTGGCGGCACCACCGCTAAGCTGTGCCTGATCGACAAGGCCCGCCCGCAGACCTCGCGCCAGTTCGAGATCGCCCGCGCCGCGCGGTTCATAAAGGGCTCGGGCATGCCAGTGCGCATCCCGGTGATCGAGATGATCGAGATCGGCGCGGGCGGTGGCTCCATCGCCGGGGTGGATCGGTTGGGACGCCTGACCGTGGGTCCGAAATCGGCGGGGTCTGAACCCGGACCCGTGGCCTTCATGCGCGGCGGCACCGAGCCCACGGTGACAGACAGCGACATTACGCTGGGCTACATCGTGCCCGACACATTTGCCGAGGGGCATATCAAGCTGGACCCCGAAGGCTCCAAACAGTCGCTGAGCCGGGTGATCGGGTCGAAACTAGATCTCGATGCCGTTGGCTCAGCCGACGGCGTCAGCCGCATCGTCGACGAAAGCATGGCCAGCGCGGGCCGGATGCACGCGGTGGAATCGGGCAAGGATCTTGGACCACGCACGATGATTGCCTTTGGCGGCAACGGACCGTTGCATGCCAGCCGGGTGGCACGATCCGCCGGGGTCAGCCGCATTGTAATCCCGCCCAATCCGGGCGTGGGGTCTGCCGTGGGCTTCCTGTTCGCACCCGTGTCGTTCGAAATCGTCCGCTCGCGCTATTCGTTGTTGGACAGCATGGACATGGATGAGATCAACGCGCTGTTCGACGCAATGATTTTCGAAGCCAAAGGCGTGGTTGCCCAGGGCGCGGGCGATGCCCCGACCGAAACCCAGCGCACCGCCTTCATGCGCTACAACGGTCAGGGTCACGAGATCGAGATCACCCTGCCCGACCGGCATCTGACGGCAGACGATATTGCACCGCTGACCACCGCCTTTGAGGAAGAATATCGCAAGCAGTTCTCACGCCCGGTGCCGGGGATGCAGATTGAGATTCTCAACTGGGCGGTGCGCGCCGCGACCCTTGACAGCGCCGTGCCACCAGTGCCCGCAACACCTGCATTGACGACCATCACCGCACCCGACACTCGCCCGATCACCTGCGATGTGGACGGGGCGCTGAAACAGGCCGCATTCGTGGCGCGGGCTGACCTGAACCCCGGCGATCACGTACACGGCCCCGCTCTGATCCACGAACCGCAGACCACAACGTTGGTCTCGGCCGATTTCTCGGCCCATGTGGATGCCATAGGAAACCTCGTCCTGGTTCAGGACCAGAAAGGAGGCGCATGATGACGACCGATCTTTCCCCCGCCCGCCTGCAAGTGATGTGGAACCGTCTGCTGGCGGTGGTCGAAGAACAAGGCCAGACCCTGATACGCGCCGCCTTCTCCCCCATCGTGCGTGAGTGCGGCGATATCTCAGCCGGGATTTTCGACGTCAATGGTCGGATGCTGGCACAGGCGGTAACCGGCACGCCGGGCCATATTAACACCATGGCCGAAGCGGTGCAGCATCTGCGCGCCGCCTTCCCGGTTCAGACCATGAAACCGGGCGATATCTACATGACCAACGATCCGTGGCTGGCCTCGGGGCATCTGAACGACTTCCTGTTGATGATGCCCGCGTTCAAGGATGGCAAGGTGGTGGGCTTTACCTCGTGCACCTCGCATCTAGTTGATCTGGGTGGTCTGGGCATGGGCCCCGAAGGCTCCGACATCTATGACGAGGGGCTGCTGATTCCGCCCTGCAAACTGGTCGAGGAAGGCACCCCAAACGCGCTGCTGCTGGACATCATCCGCGCCAACAGCCGCGAGCCCATCGCCAACGAGGGTGACATCTATGCCCTGATCGCCTGTTGCGAGGCCGGGGTGAACCGGCTGGTTTCGATGATGGAAGAGTTCGGCCTGACCGATCTGGATGCGCTGGGGTCCTATATCATCGACACTTCGCGCCGTGGCACGCTTGAGGCCATCGCCGAGGTGCCCGAAGGTATCTACAAAAACGTCCTGAAAATGGACGGCTATGAGAATGAGCTGGAACTGCACGCCGCGCTGACCGTCAGTAAATCGGGGATGCATGTGGATTTCACCGGCACCTCGGGCTGTTCGCGCAAGGGCATCAACGTGCCGCTGAACTATGCCACCGCCTATACGGTGTTCGCGCTGCGCTGCATCGTCGGCTCGGACATCCCCAACAATGCCGGATCGCTGGAGCCGTTCACCGTCGACGGCCCCAAGGGCTGCATCCTTAACGCACAGCGCCCAGTGCCGGTCGCGATGCGGCACACGCTGGGTCAGGTGACACCCGATCTGGTGCTGGGCTGTCTGCATCAGGCACTGCCTGATGCAGTGCCCGCCGAGGGCGCAAGCTGCATGTTCGACCTGCCCATGCGCCACGCCCCCGAGGTGGCCCGCGACGGTGGGCGCGAATTCGCAGTGGAACCGGTACATAATGGCGGCACCGGTGCACGGCCGCATGCGGATGGTCTGTCAGCCACCGCCTACCCCTCGGGCGTGTTCGGTTCGCAGGTGGAGATCACCGAAAGCGTCGCGCCGGTGACCATCTGGCGACGCGAGCTGCGCGCGGATTCCGGTGGCGCGGGCAAGTATCGCGGCGGGCTTGGGCAGCGGATCGAGATGACATCGGCCAACGGCGCGCCCTTCATCGTGTTCCTGTCGGTCGAGCGGCTGAAATTCCCCGCCCTGGGCCGCATGGGCGGCCAGCCCGGCGCGCCGGGGCGCATCCGGTTCCGTGATGGCGACAGCGACATTCCCGGCAAGGGAGAGCTGCGGGTCGAAGGTGGCGATTACCTGATCTTCGACACCCCGGGCGGCGGCGGTTTCGGCGACCCGGCAGACCGCGACCCCGACGCGCTGGCACTGGACCTCAAACGCGGTCTGGTCAGCGCCGAGGGCGCCAAAGCCTACGGAGGTGACGCATGATCCGTCCGGTTTCTCATGTCGGCGCCATGGGCGCCTATGCGCTGGCCGATCTGGGTGGTGAAGGCACCATCTCGCTGGCGCAGAACGAAAGCGCCTTTTCGGCCAGTCCGTCCGCCGTGGCGGCCGGGCAGGCAGCGCTGGCTGATCTGACGCTCTACCCCGATCCCGAATGGCCCGACATGCGCGCGGCCATTGCCGGGGTACACGGGGTCGACCCGGCGCGGGTGCTGTGTGGCGCGGGCTCGATGGAGTTGATCGGCTGCCTGATCCGCGCCTTTGCCGGGCCCGGCGATCACGTGCTGGGCACGCAGTATGGCTATGCCTTCGTGGCCTCGGCCACGGCGCAGGCGCAGGCCAAATACGTGGCCGCGCCGGAGGTCGATCTGACCGTATCCGTCGACGCGGTTCTGGCCGCCGTCACCCCGGCGACCCGTATCGTGTTCGTCTGTAATCCGGGCAATCCCACCGGCACCCTGATCCCGAATTCCGAGATCCTGCGCCTGCGCAACGCGCTACCCGGCGACGTGCTGCTGGTGGTCGATCAGGCCTATGCCGAGTTCGCCGACCAAGCCAACGATCCAGCAGAGATTTTCGCGCTGGCTGATCGGGGGGATACCGTGATCACCCGCACCTTCTCCAAGGCTTACGGGCTTGCCGGGGCGCGCGCCGGGTGGGGCCATTTCCCCATGGGTATCGCCGGAGAGCTGCGCAAGCTGCTGAACCCCAATAATATCTCGATTGCCTCGCAGGCTGCGGCAGCGGCGGCGATGCGCGATCAGGCGCATATGCGGGACGTGGTCGCGAAAACGGCAACCATTCGCGATCGGTTCGCGGAGGACTGCCGCGATCTGGGGCTGATCGTGCCGGACAGCCACACCAATTTCGTGCTGATCCGCTTTGCCTCGACCGAGCAGGCGCAACAGGCCGACGCCGCGCTACGGGCCGAGAAACTGCTGATGCGCGGTATGGGCGGCTATGGTCTGTCCGACTGCCTGCGCGCCACGATCTGCAACACACCGGTGATGGATCGCTGTCTGGCCGTTCTGAGAAAGGTAACGTCATGAGCCACGAAACGCGTACCCGGGCCAAGATCGGCGTTCTGGTGCCCTTCACCAACACCAACCTCGAGGCCGATATGGCCTTGATGCGCTGCCCGAACACCACCGTGCATTTCCAGCGCATGGGTGGTTATGATGTCGATGAAATCCCCGGTTCTGACCAGATGGCGGGGCTTGGGGCCTCGGACATCAGCCACGATCTGCGGATGATTTCGGGCGTGCGGCCAGATGTGGTGCTGTACGGCTGCACCTCGGCCACGCTGACCCATGGACCGTCTTTCGACGCCGATCTGGCGCAGCAGATCAAGGCCGGATCGGGAGCGCAATCGCTGACAGCCGCCGGATCGCTGATCGCTGCCATTCAGGCGCTTGGGGTGACGAAAGTGGGCTTTTCCTCGCCCTATCTGGGCGAGATCAACACGCAGGCGATGGATTTCATGGCCGCAAACGACATCGAAACCGTGCGTTGCGCCGATGTTGGCCGCGAGCTGGGCAATTACGGACAAGGAGAGCTGACCCCGGACGAGGTTTACGACCTCGCCTGTGAGGCAGACCACCCGGACGCGCAAGCCGTCGTGCTCAGCTGCACCGACATGCGCGCAGTCGAGGCCATCGCGCAGATCGAGGACACGCTGGACAAGCCGGTAGTGACCTCAAATCAGGCGATGATGTTCTGCATGATGCGGGCGCTGGGTCTGCCACGCCACGAGGCGCTGCCGGGCCGGTTGTTCGATCTGCTGTAACCGAACCGGGGCAGCGGTCGACCCCCCTGCCCCGATATTCCATCAGGGTTCGCCGCTGCCGATCTCTTCCTTGCGTTTGGCGATATAGGCATCCAGCTCCTCACGCACAGAGGGGTCCATCTCGGGCATCTGATACTCGCGTAGCGCCTGCTGCCAAACCTCGGTGGCGCGTTGCAGGGCGTCCTTGGCTCCGGCCGCCTCCCAGTTTTCATAGTTCTGCCAATCGGACAGCATCGGTTTGTAGAACGCGGTTTCATAGCGTTCCATCGTGTGATCGACGCCAAAGAAATGGCCGCCAGTGGGCACCGATTTGATGGTGTCCAGGCCCAGTTCATCCGTGTTAAATTTCATCGGTTTGAGGAATTCCATCATGTTCTGGATGATCTCGATATCCATAACGAATTTCTCGTAAGATGCGGTCAGCCCGCCTTCAAGCCAGCCGGCGGCATGATAGACGATATTAGCCCCTCCCAGAACCGCGCCCCAGGTGGCCATCATCGTTTCGTATGCCGCCTGCAAATCCACCACGTTGGACGCATTTGCATTCGATGTCCGGTACGGAATGCCATAGCGCCGCGCCAACTGCCCGCCGACAATATTCGCCTTGGCATTCTCCGGTGTACCAAAGGCCGGAGCCCCAGATTTCATGTCCACATTCGAGGTGAACGAGCCATACATGACAGGCGCTCCCGGGCTGACCAACTGCGTCAGCACCACACCGAACAGCGCCTCGGCGTTCTGTTGCGCCAGCGCGGCAGGCAGCGTGACCGGTGTCATGGCCCCCATCAGAGTGAACGGCGTGACCGTCACCGGTTGACCATACTCGGCCATCGCGATCAGGCCGTCACCCATGGCATCGTCGAACAGGCGCGGAGAGTTCACCGAAATGATTGTGATCACCCCCGGATCGCCGCGCATGTCCTCGGGTTTCTGACCGCGCGAAATCGCCATCATGTTGATGCCATCCATCGCCCGCCCGCGCCCGATAGCGGTGCAGTGAAAGCTCAGGTCGCTATAGCTCAGGTTGGCGTTGTAGGTGTCCAGATGGCGGTTGTTGGCGGGCATTTCGATCGGGGCCATCACCTGATTGCCGATCAGATGGATAGCGTTGAAGTAATGCGCCAACCGGATGAAGTTGCAATAGTCATCATAATTACCCTGACGGCGGCCATTGATACAGTCATGTACGTTCGGCGGCCCAGCAACCAAACCAAAATTCACATGATCGCCGCCCAGCGTAATCTGTTTCGCGCGGTTGCGAGAGGTCAGCGTGAATTCCGAGGGCACCGTTTTCAACGCTTCGGCGACAATGGTTTCGTCCATACGGATGGTCTTGGTGTCGCGGTCTACGATGGCCCCCGCGCGTTCGAAAATGTCCATAACATTGTCGCCCATCACCCGGATACCGGCCTCGGACAGAATGCGCATCGAGGTTGTATGCAGCTGATCCATCTGTTCAGGGTTCAACAGCTCGAACGGCGGATAGCTGTTGCGCACCTGTTGCCAGGGCAGCTGTTCGATTCCCGCCGCCGCGCGCCCGGATTTGCCGCGTCGCCCGCCGCTGCGTCTGTCTCGTGCCATTGACCTAGTATCCCCGTTGTGGATTTACGATGTTGTTCAGCACCTCGCCCTTGCGATAGCGCATCAGGTTCTCGGAAAACATGCGGACCGATTTCAGATCCCAGCCGTCATAGACCGAGCTGCAGTGCGGTGTGACGATCACGTTGTCCAGTTCCCAGAACCTGTGCCCCTGAGGCAGCGGTTCGGTAACGAACACGTCCAGCGCCGCGCCTCTGATCCGGTTCTGTTCCAGCGCGGCCAGTAGAGGTGCTTCGTCAATTACCCCACCTCGCGAGACGTCGATTATCACCGTCGTCGGTTTCATGGCGGCAAAAGCCTCCGCCCCGACCAGACCGCGCGTGCTGTCCAGCAGTGGTACGCAAACGACGATAAAGTCAGCGCGTGGCCAGAGATCAGGCAAAGCCTCCATCCCGTGTACCTCGTCCACGTTGGGGGTCGGTTTCGGGCGGGCCCGTACACCGATTGTGTTCAGCCCCATAGCTTTGGATCGTGCCGCAACAGCCTCTCCGGTTTTGCCAAGGCCGATGATCAGCACCGTCTTGCTGTCGATGGGCTCGACTTTGCCGCCGATCCAGTCCCGCCGCGCCTGCGCGGCACGAAAGCCCGGGAAATCCAGCGTGAAATGCAGCATCGCCCCCAGCGCATATTGTGCCATCATATCGGCAGCGACCCCGGCGGCATTTGTCACCGTTACCTCATCAGGGTTCCAAGGGTTCAGGTGATCGGTGCCCGAGCCGCCGACCGAAGCCCATTTGATTTGCGGGTTCTCGACCAGTGCTGCGCGTGGAAAGCCGGGGGTGCCCGCAAAGCGAACGGAATAGACAACCTCAGCCCCTGTATCCTCGATCAAACCCGTGAGCGCCTCGTAGCTGTCGCAGGTGTGGATCGGCAGATCGGGATGACCTTCAGCAAGAACCGCACGGGCAGCGTCGGGGTTATCGGTGTGCAAGATCACGGTGGGGGATTTCATGCGGGTACCTCCGGTTGGAACTCGGCGCTTGCAATGGCTACCGCGTTGGCGAAAAAAGCAGTGGCGGCGATGTCGAAAAGGACATCGAACCCCATACCTTTGCGGTCGTTGCGCCATGTGATTGCCTCGACATAGCCCACGCGGGTCTGGGCGATCTTTCCCACTGGAAAGGCACCGGGCGACAGGTCGACCGGGCAAATCTTGGCCAGCAGATCGAACAGGCGCGGGCCGGTCAGGTGCATCATGGCCCAGGTTTCCTCGCGCCAGGAATAATAGCCCTTTGGCGTGGCGGCGACCTGCCACCGGGCATACAGGTCGGCAGGTGCATCAAGTACCACCACCTCTTCCTGACCCAGACGCAGAAGGCCATCGGCGGTTTCGTTGACGTATGGCACCTTCAGGCCCTGCGATTGCAAAAACGCCACGGTGCCTCGGCCCTTGAGGCCAAAACGCGGCGTATGGGTCAGGTCCTGCACGATAATCTGCCCGGAAACCAGTAGTGTGCCTTCAGCAGCGCCCTTTGGGTCAAGCGGATAGGTTCGCATCATCACACCTCCTGCCGTTTGTTTTCAGGATCAAAAAAGGTGTGGCCGCGCACAGTTGCAACGACGCGCTTGCCATTGCGGCACTTCACCGTGACCTGCGATCCTTGCGTAGCGTCATCGCCATGCACATATGCCAGCGCGATATGGGTGTTCAGCGTCGGCGACCACAGGACCGAGGTCACATGCCCCACCGGTACATCATTCCTCAGTACCAGACAGCTTTCCCCCGGTACATCTGGCCCGTCGAATGTCAGCCCGACCAGCTTGCGCGGCAGGCCTTTGTTTCGGCGCATCTCGGTTGAGCGCTTGCCCACGAAAAACGGCTTGGTCTTCGAGATCGCCCATTCGAACCCCAGCTCATCCGGCGAGGTCAGCGCGTCGGTGTCCTGACCAATCAGGATATGGCCTTTCTCCAACCGCAGAATCCGGCTGGCTTCCAGCCCGTAAGGGCGCAACTCGTGCGCGTGACCCGCCGCCATCACCGCATCCCACAGGGTGTGGGCATAGCTGGTGGGGCAGTGCAGCTCGTAGCTCAACTCGCCGGTGAACCCAATCCGCATGGCGCGCACTGGCACCCCGGCCACCATGCCGCTGCGCCCGTCGAGATAGGCAAAGCTATCGCGCGAGAAATCGATATCGCTGTCCAGCGCCTCGACCACGGAGCGCGCCTTGGGACCGGTAATGTTGAAGCCCGAGAAGGCCGAGGTGACGTGCAGCACATCCACATCCAACCGCCACTGCGCATTCCAGAACAACATATCCGAATAAACCCGCGCCACGGCCCCGGTGGTGGCGGTGACATAGAACAGATCCTCGGCCAGCCGATACGCCACGCCATCGTCGATCACCGTGCCCATTTCGTTTGTCATCAGGCAGTACCGGCAACGGCCCACAGGCTGCTTTTTATAGGCCATGGTGTAAATGCGGTTGAGGAATTCGCCCGCATCCGGGCCACGCACCTCGAGCCCGCCCAGAGTTGAAACATCCAGCACGCCGACCCCATTGCGCACCGCATGCACCTCTTCTTCGATAAGGCGCTTGGCGTCTTGTTTGGGGCCGTAGAAATAAGGCCGCCACCACGCTCCGACCGGGCGCATGTCCGCCCCCAACCGGATATGTTCGTGATGCAGCGCGGTGCGCCTGTCTGCCGGGTGATGATGACCAGACAGCACGCCCAGCGTTTCGGGGCCAAAGGGCGGACGGGCGGTAGTCACGCCGATCTGCCCGATTGTGCGGTCGGTCGCCTTGGCCACCACCCGGGCGGTGGCCAGCGCCGAGTGCCGCCCTTGTGACGGCCCCATACCAACTGTGGTAAAGCGCTTGATCAGCTCCAGCTCGCGATAGCCTTCCTTAACCGCGTTTTGCAGGTCCTTGATCTGAATATCCTCGTCCCGGTCGACAAAATCCTTGCCCTTGGGATGCCCGGCGATTGCCGGTTCGAAATTCGTCAACGCAGCCTCGACATCTTCAACCTGCGCGATGTCGCGGGTTGGCAGCCCCAGACGAGTCAACGCCGTCTGTGCCGCGCGTTGCGCATCGGCCACCACCGCATCAGGCGCAAAGACCCCGGCAACACCCCCGGCAATGCCCAGCGGAGCGTCTGGCAGAGACAGGGAAAACCGCGCCGCCGTTTCATTGTACCCAAGTTTCGCGCCAGCATGACAGGGCAGTTGCCACATTGGCGCATAGCCGACCGAAATCACCAACAGATCGCAATCCAGCCAGTCGCCTCCGACCTCTACGCCGGTAACATGGGTCTTGCCACGCGCCTCGCCCACGGCGCCGTGAATGACACGCGTTCCCCTTGTTGCCAGTTGCTGGCCAAGCTCACTGCCGCTGCCGCCGGGGCGCGGATCAACCACAGCCGCCAGTTCTACGCCTGCGTCCAACAGATCCAGCGCCACCCGATAACCGTCGAGATTGGCGGCCAGTACCACCGCGCGCTTGCCCGGTTTCACACCATAGTGCCGCATAAGCCGTTGCGCGCCAGTGCCCAGCAAGATGCCCGGCAGGTCATTGTTTCGGAAGATCGCGGGCTGTTCGATGCAGCCGGTGGCCAGCAGAACCTCGCGCGCGCGCGTCTTGAACAGCTTGTTGCCCCGGATCAGCGGCAGCCAGTTGTCCTCGAACCAGCCGTTCACCACTGTATCGGTCATGATGCGAAGGTTCGGCAGACTTTGCACTTTCGCCAGTAGGTCGGACAGCCTGTCGACATCGCGGCCATAGGTCAGCGCGCCGCCCAATACCGGCTCCTGCTCGGCCAGGATGACGTCAGCCCCGGCTTCGGCGGCTTCGATGGCGGCGGTCAACCCGGCCAGCCCCGCGCCGACGACCAGCAGGTCACAAAACAGGTTGGCCTTTTCGTAGTCTTCATTCGGTGCGTTGATATCCAGAACGCCCAGCCCAGCCTTCTTGCGGATCAGCGGCTCCCACAGTTTCAGCCAGCTATTGCGCGTCGGGCCCATGAAGGTACGATAATAGAACCCCACCGGCATGAATCGCCCCAGCTTGTCCATGAATGCGTCGCGGTCTCGCGACAGTGATCCGTTGACGTTCTGCGCCGTAACTTGCAGCCCTGCCGAAATCGGATGCCGGTCGGCCTGCACGTTCGGGTCCGAGGGCAGTTGCACCAGCGTATCGGCCTCGGTGCCCGCCATCGACATTGCACCGCGCGGTCGGTGGTATTTGAACGAGCGCGACAGCATCCACTTCCCCTTCCCGGCCAAAGCCGAGGCGATCACATCACCTTCGTATCCCTGAAACGCCTGCCCTTCAAAGCTGAACGATACCGGCGCATCTCGATTGATCCTGTTGCCCCAGGGCGCGGGAAGTCGGGCCATCACCTTTGCTCCAGCTCTGAGGGGTCAAAAGTGCGGATCACCTCGTTCGTGGTGGCGTTGCGCTCGGCCAGAAAGAAATAGTTCGAGGGCACGTGCCGCCACCATTCCACCAGCGTTCCGCGTGAATTGTTGGCACGGAACAGGTGACGTGCCCAGTCCTGATCGCTGGTTGCATCCGGGTCGGGGTTGGCGCGCAGAGGGCCGAAGCTCTGGAATTCACTAATATTGCGGGGCCCGTTCATCGGGCAGATCAGGATCTTCATGTCAGTGGCTCGCGGCAGTTGCGCCCATTTCATTGAGCAGATCAAAGGTGGCGAAACGCTCCATTGTGAAGGGTTCGAGTATCGGCGCGACCTTCTGGTTGGCGATGGACTGCGCCATGTACTTGCCCGCCACCGGAGTGGCTTTGAACCCCCAGGTGCCCCAACCGCAATCTAGCCATAGGTTGGACAATGGGCTGGCACCCATGATGGGTGAGTAATCGGGCGTCATGTCGGTAATCCCGGCCCATTGTCGCAGCAGACGCACCCCGTGCAGGAACGGGAACAAATGTACCGCGCCTTCGGCCAGATGTTCTTTCATGTCCAGTGTCGAGCGGGTGGAATACAGCTGATAAGGGTCCGAGCCACCGCCGATCACGATCTCGCCTCGCGATGACTGCACCAGATAGGTGTGCAGGCTGACCGAACTGACCAGCGTGTGCAGCCACGGTTTCAGCGGCTGCGTGACCATCGCCTGCAACGGATAGCAACGGATCGGCAATTCTACCCCGGCTTTCATCGCCATATCGTAGTTCATGCCCCCGACAGCAATCATCACCTGCCCGGCACTGATATCACCGCGATTGGTGCGCACTTTTGTGATCTTGCCGCCGGCAGCGTCGAACCCTTCAACCTCGGTACGTTGATGAATTTCCACCCCGCGCCTACTGGCTTGCGCTGCATAGCCCCAGGCCACCGCATCATGCCGCGCAGTGCCTCCATCGGCGTGCCACAAACCGCCGATGATTTCCAGCGGCCCGCCCTCATCCATATTCAGATGCGGGGACAGGTCCTTGACCGTCTGTGCATCAACGACCTCGATCCGGGTGCCCGCGTGTTTACCCATCTCGGCCCGCAGATGGAACGAGCGTAGCGTTGCCTCGGTATGGGCCAGCGTCAGTTGACCGCGCTGGCTGAACATGACGTTGAAATCCAGCTCTTCGCTCATCTCCCCGTAAAGCTGCACACCTTCCTTGTAGAACGCGATGCCCTCTTTGGTGATGTAGTTCGAGCGGATGGTAGTGGTGTTCCGCGCGGTGTTGCCGCCCGCCAGATAACCCTTTTCCAGCACAGCCACATTGGTGATGCCGTGATACTTTGATAGGTAGTGGGCACAGGCCAGTCCGTGGCCGCCACCACCTACGATGACCACATCGTAACTGGATTTAAGCTCTGGCGTGGCCGGAATGTCTCCGGTGACAGGGTAATCGGCGGATAGCCCGTATTTCAGCAGCCTTAGCGGCATTTTTGTTGTCCTGATTTCAGCGGTTGGCAGCGGCGTCATAAATCAGCGCGCCGAGATCCGAGAATTTGGCGTCCGGCGACTGCAACCCCAGAACCGCGTCGCGTATGGCGGCGGCACGGCTGACCCCCAGCGGTGGAGTGGCGAACTCCATGAACTTGGCAATCACATCGTCACGGTCCATGGGTGCCTCGGGCCCGCCGCGCGCGTGGACGTCGCCCGACGCCAGTTCCCGCCCATCCGTCAAGGTCATGACGACATCAGCAACGCGGCTTTGAGGAAAGCGGTCGGAATGGCGCGCGGTCTCGGCCACCGAGATACGGTCGACAATCGCCGCGACCAGCGGATCGGAGAGGCCCGCGCCGGTGATATGCTCGACCCCGATACGGCCGTGCGCCACCATCGTCGCCACAGCGAAGGGCAGCGAATACTGCGCCTTCGAAGTGTCATCCGGCATACCCTGAAACAGGCAGGCACTTTCGTGGAAAGTGTTCACCTGAATCGCGGCAATGTCCTGATGAGACAGGCCATATTCACGCATCAGCGCCCTAGTGGCGTCAATCGCCGCATGGGCCCAACGACAGATCGGATAGGGCTTCACATATTGATGTTCCATCTGCCAGAAGCTGCCCAGATCCCGCCAGTGATGCGCGACCTCATCCGCCTCTATGGTGATCGCCGGCGCGCCGGTAAATCCCTTCTCGGCCAGCACTGCCGAGGATACACCCACCAGCGCGCCCCAGCCCGAGCCGTCATGCAGCATGGTGGGGTTGGCAATCTCGCGCATCATTTGACTGCGCGGTCCGTGATATTCGGCGATGCCCATGGCCTGCCGCATCTGTTCCGCGCTCAGCCCGCGCAGACGGCTGGCAACGGCCACAACCCCCAACGCGTTCCATGCGCCGGAAGTGTGGTAGTCGCTGACCGTGTCATGCAAAGAAATCCCGGCACGCCCGGCGATTTCGTATCCAATAGTCACGGTCGCCAACGCCTCGGGGCCGGAAAAATCCGCGACCGTTTCCGCCAAAGCCGCCAGAGCCGGCACAACGGCAACACCGATATGGCCCTTGGTGGGGTTATAGCCGTCATGGCCATCCAGATTATCGGTCTGAGTCGCAGCGGCATAAGCCGCGCCGGCAACGCTAACCTTGCGGCCATCGAACAGCATCCGTGCGCTAAGGCCCGGATCGCCCGCACCGTAAAGCGCCACTGCGCTGTCACGCGCGATCTGACCGGCCTGCATCGGTCCGGACCCGATGGTGATCCCCATCGTGTCCAGCAGCATCAGTGCCGCCGCTTCGAGCGCGCTGTCGGGAAAATCCTGCACCCTTCGATTTAGCGCAAACTTTGCGATAGTTTGAAATGTGTTGGTCACGATGCCCTACAGATGAGGTTTCGGGTTCGGCCAAAACCTAAGTGTGTTTGCCCATCGCAGCACGAAAACAATACGAGGGCAATGGCCCCGGAAAATTTGTAGCTTTGGCTCCGCTCCATTGTAGCATATGAACCAGATCAATTCCCGCCGCGAAACAGAATTCCCGGCGCACCACCTACCCGCTCGCCCAGGAACCTGTCGCCATGATGAACCTGCCCCACCTGATCTTCCTGCGCTCCTTCGAGGCCGCCGCCCGGTACCTCAGCTTTACCAGCGCGGCAGATGAGCTGAACTGCACCCAATCGGCCGTCAGCAACCATGTGCGTTCGCTCGAAGAGTTTTTGCAGCGGCCTCTGTTCGTGCGCCATGCCCGGTCATTGTCGCTGACCGACGTGGGCGAGGCGTATCTGCCTTCAGTGCGGCATGCTCTGCATGAGATTGACGTGGCCACACAATCGGTCATCCAGCGGTCACACACCCGCAAAGTCGTTGTGTCTTGCCCGGTCAGCCTGGCCGAGAATTGGCTACCGGACGTAATCCGGGGCTTTAGCGACCAGCACCCGGATATCGACCTGACGGTACACGGCACCGTCTGGATTGATGTCGAGCCGAACGTCTCGGACATTTCGATAACGGTCAATCATATTGACGATGTGACGGTGGGCGCACGGCAGCTGTGGGCCGAAAAGCTTGCGGTCGTGTGTGCACCCGAATTCACAGTCAATGGCGCGCAGCTGACCGATCCGGCGCAACTGCAAGAGGCACCTCTGATCCATATTCTGGGTCGTCCAGCTTATTGGGAACGGGTCGCACGTCATTTTGATCTGGCAGACCTGAACCAGAAGGAAGGGCTGCGGACCAACGCTTCAAATCTGGCAATGGAGATGGCGGCGCAGTCGTTGGGCTGCGTCGCTCTGCCCCGCTCTTTGGCCGGGTCTTATGTGGACCGGGGGCTGCTGATCGAACCGTTCGAATTCGATTTGGACAGCCCCTGGGCCTATTTCGTGCGTCTCAAGGAAAAACCCGTTTCACCGTCGGTCAGGCTGTTTCAGGACTGGCTGCTAAACACCGCCGCCAGCATGAACCGCTGACCTGCAACGGGGCGGCTCAGGCAGCCCCTTCCAGTGCCGGTTTAACATCACGCAGGCGGTTTCCATCCGGGTCAAAAGGAGGCTCGGACAGGATTTTCGCTTTATGGGGCTTGCCAAGGATGAACACTTCGACCGTATCACCAGATTGCGCGACCTCAGGACTTATATAGCCAAGCGCTAGCGATTTGCCGACCGAATAGCCGTATGCACCGGATGTTACGCGGCCAACCGGGGTACCATCCGGGGTAAAAATCGGCTCACCGCCGGTAGCGTCGGCATCCTCGGAGACTTCGACCTCGAAGATTGACAGCACTTCGCGCGCGGCGTTGTCCTTGACCGACAGATACGCATCCTTGTGCAGGAAATCCTTGTCCAGCTTGATCAGGCCCGCCAGCCCGACCTCTTGCGGCCAGTATTCCTGCGAATACTCACGGCCCCATGAGCCATAACCTTTTTCGATCCGCAACGACCCCAGCGCGCGGCCGCCAACGGGGCCGCCATCCAGCAGCTTGGCCGCATCCAGAAGCGCAGCGTACAGGCGGGTCTGATCTTCTTCGGCGCAGTGCAACTCCCACCCTAGATCGCCAGTAAAGCTGACGCGGATGGCCAGACAGGTGACACCTGCAACCTCGATTGTGGCCGAGCGCATAAAGCGGAACGCCTCGTTCGACAGGTCTGCATTGGTCAGCCGCTGCAGCAGGTCACGCGCTTTCGGACCGGCGACGTTGAACCCTGCTATGCGGTCGGTGGCGACTTCGAAGGTTGTGTTCTTTGGCAGGTCGATCATGTTGAAGAAGCGTTGATGATAGCGCTCGGCCATGCCCGATCCGATCATCATGTATTCGTCATCGGCCACCTTGGTTATGGTGAAATCGCCAGCCACGCCGCCACGGACAGAGATCAGCGGCGTCAGGCAAGACCGCCCGATCACGGTCGGTACGCGGTTGGCGACCAAGCGATCCAGCCAATCTTGCGCGCCGGGTCCTTTGATGATGTAGTTCGCAAAATTCGATATGTCGATGACGCCCACATTCTCCCGCAGCATCTGTACCTCACGTCCCACCGGCTCCCACCAGTTCTGGCGTGTGAAGCCGTTGGTTTCCTGTACACCGGGCTGATCGGCGAACCATAGGGGATGCTCCCAGCCGCAGTTCAGACCAAAGACACAGCCCATGTCTTTCTGCATTTCAAAAGCAGGGCGGACTCGGGCGGGGCGACCTGCACTACGCTCCTCGTTCGGGAAGTGGATGGCAAAACGGTGGGTATACTGGTCCTCAACCCGTGCCTTGGTGAATTTTTTGTCGGCCCAGTCGCCGAAGCGGGCCAGATCCCATGCAAACATGTCGTATTGCGGCTCGCCCTCGATCATCCACTGCGCCGCCAGCAGGCCCAGACCACCCGATTGCGAGAAACCCGGGATCAGTCCGCCGCAGAGGAAATAGTTCTTCAGTTCGGGCACCGGACCCCACAAGGCGCTGGAGTCCGGAGACCAGATCATTGGCCCGTTGATCACCCGTTTGACCCCTGCGGTGGCGGCAACTGGCACACGTTCGGTAGCGCGGATCACGTTTTCCATGATCCGATCCAAATCGTCGGGGAACAGGTCATGGGCAAAGTCCAGCGGCGTACCGTCCTCGGCCCAGAACTTCATGTCCTTCTCATAGGCCCCGATGAGCAATCCGTTGCCTTCCTGACGGAAATAGTACTCGCCATCCCGGTCTGCAATTGACGGAAGGCGACGGCCCAGATTGGCAACTTCTTCGATGGATTCAGTCACGAAGTACTGGTGCTCGGTCGGTTGCAACGGCAGAGTCAGCCCCGCCAGCGCCGCAACTTCGCGGCCCCAAAGACCAGCGGCATTCACCACCCATTGCGTGTGAATATCGCCCTTTGCGGTACGCACGATCCAAGACCCGTCGGGTTGCTGATCCGTACCTAGTACCGGACAGAACCGTTCTATGGTTGCTCCCATGGCGCGGGCACCGGCAGCATAGGCGTGGGGCACGCCCGAGGGATCCACATTGCCGCCATCGGGTTCATACATGATGCAGCGGATATCGTCGAACTGCGCCAGCGGGTGCAGTTCCTTGGCCTGCTCGCGACTGACCTCGTGGAAATTCAAACCATAGAATTTAGCCTTGGCTTCCTGTAGGCGCAGCTGATGCTCGCGTTCTTCGGTTTGCGCTAAATAGAGCGAACCTGGCTGGAACACGCCGCAGCTCTGACCGGTTTCCTGTTCCAGCTCTTTATATAGATTCATCGTATAGTGCTGGATGCGGGTGATATTGTTGTTGTCATGCAGCCCATGAATGTTGGCCGCCGCGTGCCAGGTCGAGCCGCTGGTCAGTTCGTCCCGCTCTAGCAGGACCACATCGGTCCAACCCAACTTGGCGAGATGATACAGAATTGAACAGCCGGCTAGGCCACCGCCGATTACAACCGCTTGCGCATGCGTTTTCATGTGCTTCCCCTCTCAAATGCCTCAGGCGGCGATGGTTTTCATTGCACCCAGAAACTGGGCCACTTCGGCGACGCTGTTGTAGTGGCACATCGAAACACGCACGCAGCTGTCCATGCCAAGCGGTGTCAAGATGTTGCCCGAATAGTGATCGGCCTTGCGCAAATGCGTACGGATGCCTTGTTCGTTCAGTTGCTTGACCACATCGACCGACGGCACGCCCTCGACCTGCAGTGACACCAGCCCCTCGCGTGCTGGGTTATCGACACCGCCCAGAATGGTCACCTTCTCCATCTCGGCCAGCCCGGGCAGGTTGCCGGTTCCGCGGATCATCGCATCAGTCAACGCTTTTTCCTGCTCATGGATCGCCTCTCCGGCAGCGACGAATTTTGCGCGCCGGTCGGTGGCGTCGCTGACCTGTGCGCCCAGCCATTCGAAATAGCTGATTACGTCAGACATTGTAGCGTAAGAGCCGGTATCACGCGTCCCCATTTCCCAATTGTCGGCGGGGCCGTCGATCAAGCTGTTATGTGGCAGCTTGGTCAGCCGGTCAGAAATCCAGGCCACCCCGTAACCATGGCGCGAGAACACCTTGTAGGGCGAGATCACATAGCCATCGACATCATAGGCGGTCAGGTCGATCCGGCCATGCGCAGCGTGCTGGATACCGTCGATTATGATGAAGCAATTGGGCGCAACGGCGCGGATCTCAGCAACCACATCGGCGACATCCACGCCCATACCGGTCACCGGCGAGGTGTGCACGATAGTCGCAACCTTTGTGTCCGGCGTTACCTGCGCCGCATAAGCATCTGCGGTGACGGTGCCTGTGGCGTCGTCATGGACCACCAGAACATGATCTTGCCCGGCCACCCCGGCCCAACGCGCGCAAGCGCTTCGGGTCGCGGGATGTTCCAATGTTGTGCCCAGGACCCGACCGGTGGCGGTGCCCAGACAGGCGTTCATTATCAAACGAAACAGCAGCTCGGTCCCGCTTTCGCCGACAAAGAACTGGCCACCGGGGGCGTTCATGAACACGGCCATATCTTCTTTGGCCTTGTTGATTACCCGCACCAGTTCGTGACTTCCCGGGTTGTCGCGGCCCTGATTGTCAGGGATCGCAGCATAAGCCTGCGAGGTGCCCACAACCGAATTCAGCGTCAGCGCCCCACCCGCGTTTTCAAAGAAAATACGCGGTCCCTGCTGCGGGCAGTGGTCAACCTGCGCAAATCGGGCACGGATTTGTTCAAGCAATTCTGGAGTGATCTTGGTCATCGGGAACCATTCCTGCGAAAATGTCATTCTGGCAAGATATATGCGCCCTTTTGCAAAACTACTCACAAAAAAACTTGGGGCATTGTGGGTGGAAATTGAGACCATCGAGCCAAGAGAACTCAGCCACAAGAACGATATGGTTCGCGAATTTCAATTTCGTCGGCCCGATCACACCCTCACGCATGCCTTCGCTTGGTTGAGAAACCGCTGGTCAGGCCGACGGTTTGTAACCTGAGCGTTGTTCTAGAGACATCGCTTTGCAGGACGGTGTTGAGAGAGTGACGATCCAACCTCATTGGCGCAGCCTGTACCGCCATCACAAACCAGACATCGTAGAAGCGGGCATGCATCCTGCATTCCAGATATTCCCATATCGGCAGGGGTATTTAGATTGATAGCGATTCATGCATTTGTTTACAGCAGTTTGGGATTTCGTCACGCCTTTCAGACCTGACTAATCGCCATTGTAAGAGATCACGAACGTGCCTTCGACGCGGCGATACCGCGAACCACTCCCGCGCTGGTGGCGCATTCGTCGATGGTCAATAGCTTGTAACATATTGGTGTATAGAGCTTGCTGATTGAAAGCTGAAAAGTTAATCGTCTGCAACAGGTTAGCTTATGTCCAGACTTCGAGTATTAAATCAATTTGCCAAAATTTCTGCTATTTAGGCTTAAACCCATCATCGACGCACCAAGGACATGCGCAGAGCAGCGACAGACCGGTGTTGCGACCCAAACGCCGTTGCCCCGCAAAAACTGACATAATTCACCTGAACGATGAACATTGGTTGTCCGGCCCACCAAAAAGGCAGGCCGGACAGTGTTAATAAGTACTTTTAGTCGTACAGAACGGCCGAGATCTTCGGGTCGTCAATATTCGAGGCATCGTAGTAGTAGAAGCCTGTGTCGATCAGACCTGGAACCTCTTCTCCATTCAGAGCCGCAACCGCTGCTTTCACAGTCTCATAGCCGATGCCCACAGGGTTTTGCGTGATCGCACCCGCCATCAGACCGCTCTTGATTGCGTCTTTCTGGGCCTTGCCACTGTCATAACCGATGATCACCAAACCCTCGGTGCCCAGCTCCTGAACACCGTTTACAACACCAATAGCAGAGCCTTCGTTGGTGCCAAAGATACCACTTAGATCAGGGTTAGCCGTCAGGATCGCCTTGGTGACTTCGGTCGATTTCAGGTGGTCGCCCTGGCCGTACTGAACCGTGACAACTTCGATATCCGGATACTTCTCAGCCATGCGATTGACGAAACCGTCGCGACGATCAATACCTGTGCGGCTTGTCTGGTCATGGGCGACAACAGCAACCTTCCCTTTGCCCCCGATTTTTTCAGCCATCTTGTCTGCTGCCAACCCCGCTGCCGCCAGGTTGTCCGTTGTCGCGGTTGAAAGCGGAATGTCACTGTCAACGCCGCTGTCGAAAGCAATGATCGGAATGCCCTTTTCGTTGGCCTGCTTCAAAAGCGGGATTGCAGCTTGGCTATCCAGAGCGGCAAAACCAATGGCTTTGGGGTTGTTGGCCAGAGCGGCAGCCAGCATGTCGATCTGACGGTCCACCATGGTCTCATTGTCCGGGCCTTCGAATGTGATGGTGACATCAAATTCGTCAGCTGCCTGCTCCGCACCCGACTTCACGGCCTGCCAGAACTGATGCTGGAAGCCTTTGGATACCAGCGGGATGTAGATCTCTTCGGCTGCCGCCATCGAGGCGGGTCCTGCCAGGGTGGCTGCACTCAGCGCACCCAGAATGAAACGACGTGATAACATGTTTTCTCCTCCAGTTGGTCGTTTTGGTCTTTGAATTAGCTGCTAGGTCATCCCGATTTCTTGCGCCGTGCCATATCGGCATAGACGGCCAGGATGATGATTGCGCCGGTCACAACGGTCTGCCATTCCTGCGCAACGGACAGCACGCGCAATCCGTTGGTCAGCACGGCCATGATAAGCGCACCGATCAGCGTACCCAGGATCGTCCCGCGTCCACCGGACAAGGAGGTGCCGCCGATCACCACAGCTGCGATCGCCTCCAGCTCGTAACCCAGTCCCAATGCCGGTTGTGCGGAATTCAGGCGCGAGGCGATGAGGATTCCGGCGATGCCGCAGATCGCGCCGGCCAGAGCGTAAATGCGCATCTTCCACATGTCGGTGTTCACGCCGGACAAGCGCACCGCTTCCTCATTTGAGCCAAGTGCAAAGGTGTACCGGCCTAGAACCGTGCGCCCCAGAATGTACGAGGCCGCGATGGCAACCAGGAACAGGATCAAGACCCCATTGGGGATGGGCAGCGACGGGAAAACCTCTCCGATCAGCGACCCGCGCGAAATCAGATCGAAGCCCGGCGTATCATTGAAGTAGATTGGTCGCGTGCCCGAGATCACCAGCGACAGGCCTTTGAGGATCAACATCATTCCAAGCGTCGCAATGAATGGCGGAATTTTCATTTTCGCTACGAAAGTGCCCGAGCAAAGTCCGCAAAATGCGCCCGCCGCAATGGCTGCGGCCACACCCAACAGCAAGGGCATGCCGAGATATGTCAGGACCACCCCGGCGATCACAGCACAGAAGGTCATCAGTGTTCCGACTGAAAGGTCGATCCCGCCGGTGATAATGACCAGCGTCGCGGCGACGGCCAGAACGCCATTCACTGATGTCGCCTGCAGAATGGCGATCATGTTCGATGTCTGCATGAAATTCGGCGACGCAATAGAAAATCCGATCAGCAGGACGATCAAACTGGCAAAGGCCAACAGCTTTTGATAGGCGCCACTGTCCGCGAGGCCCGATAATGGCTTTTTCTTTTCGATGTCGGTTGCTGTGGTCATTGGACTGTCCCTGTTACCTGCATCGCCGCCGCACGTTGCGTGGCCAGATGCATGATGTCTTCCTGAGTTGTGTCTTTTCCGCCGGGCAAAATGCCGGTCAGCCGCCCTTCGCACATCACGGCGATGCGATGGCTGAGGCGCATGATTTCGGGCAGTTCAGACGAGATCACGATGATCGTCTTGCCCTGCCCTGCCAGTTCTTCCAGCAACTTGTAAATCTCGGATTTCGCGCCGACGTCGATACCGCGGGTCGGTTCGTCAAAGATCAGAATATCGCAGTCGCGCAGCAGCCATTTGGCGATGACAACCTTCTGCTGATTGCCGCCTGACAGTAGGCGAACCTCCTGCACATCCGATGGCGTTCTAATGCCCAATTGCTGGATGTAGCTTTTGGCGGTGTCGCTGATTTCACCATCGTGCAGAACCCCGCCTGCGCCGGTGAACAGGTCCATCGAGGCAAGCGCGATGTTGTCGCGTACATTCATACCAGTAGCGAGGCCGAAATGCTTTCGATCCTCGGACAGGTACCCAATCCCCGCTTTGACGGCGTCAGTGGGTGATTTGATCGACACCACCTGACCATGTACCCGGATTTCTCCGCTATCCTTGGGGTCGGCCCCAAATATGGCGCGCGCGACCTCGGTGCGACCTGCGCCCATAAGACCGGCGAAGCCCAGAATTTCACCCTTTTGGACCGAGAAACTGACGTCCTGAATTTCGTTGCTCCGGCTCAGCCCGGTGATCTGCAGAGACATCTCCGCATCACCCAGATCGGGCACGTCCAGCGGTTCTTCCTTGACCTCTCGGCCCACCATCATGGCGATGATCTGGCTGATCGGGGTTTCAGCAGCCCCAACTGTTCCGACATATTCCCCATCGCGCATAACCGTCACGCGATCCGAGATCTGCTTCAGCTCGTCCATCTTGTGGCTAATGTAAACGATGCCTACACCTTCAGCCTTGAGGCGGCGGATGATCACGAACAGCTCAGCAATCTCGGCGTCATTCAGGGCCGCTGTTGGCTCGTCCATGATGAGCACCTTGGACCGAAAGGACAGTGCCTTGGCGATCTCGACCATTTGCTGTTTTGCGATGGTCAGGCTGCCAACCAACGCCTTGGGATCAAGGCTGAGGTTCATCGAAGCAAAGATTTCGGCAGTCTGCGCATTCAGCGCCGCCTCGTCCAAACGGCCAAAGCTCTTACGCGGTTCGCGTCCGATAAAAATGTTTTGGGCTACAGTCAGGTCGTTCATCAGGCTCAGTTCCTGATGGATGATCCCAATACCTAGATCCTGCGCCTCGCGCGGGGCTGTCGGACTGACTTCGCGCCCTTCTATCTTCAAGGTCCCACCGTCACGTTGATAAATACCCGACAGGATTTTCATCAACGTACTTTTACCGGCACCGTTCTCGCCCATCAGCGCGTGAACTTCACCCGGTTCAAGATCGAATTGCACGGATTTCAGCGCGTGCACGCCGGGGAAAAACTTATCAATCCCCGTCATTTCGACCAGTCTATTTTTATTGCCTCCCATTTGCCCCTCTCCCCTTGGGCCAACGCGGTTTACATCACCGCACCAATTTGCCAGGGGACGAATTCAACGCCCCCAAATCCAAGTTCCTCGCTTTTGGTTTTCTTGCCTGAGGCGACACGGATCAGTATTTCGAACAGTTCTTCGCCCTTGCTCTCGATGCTGATCCCGTCTGTCACGATGTCACCGCAGTTCAGATCCATATCCTCGGCCATGCGGGCATACATTTCGGAATTGGTGGCCAGCTTGATGCAGGGCGTTGGCTGATATCCAGACACCGAACCACGCCCGGTGGTAAACACAATCAGGTTCGCACCCGAAGCGACTTGCCCGGTGACCGAACACGGATCAAAACCGGGGCTGTCCATGAAGACAAACCCGCTCTTGTCGATCATCTCACCGAATTTGTAGACGTCTCGCAGTGGCGCGGTGCCTCCCTTAGCTACGGCACCAAGCGATTTCTCAAGAATGGTTGTGAGCCCCCCGCGCTTGTTGCCTGGGCTTGGGTTGTTGTCCATCTCACCGCCGTTTCGGGCCGTGTAGTCCTCCCACCAGTGGATGCGTTCGATCAGTTTTTCACCCACCTCAACCGTCTCGGCCCGCCGGGTCAGCAGGTGTTCGGCACCGTAGATTTCCGAGGTTTCCGACAGGATCGTTGTTCCGCCATGGCGCACCAGTAAATCCGACGCATACCCCAGCGCCGGGTTCGCGGTTATCCCAGAATACCCGTCCGAGCCGCCGCATTGCATACCGACCGTGATGGCACTGATCGGAGCCGGAGCGCGTTCGGCTTGATTGGCCAGATGGGCGATGCCGCGCAACTCCGCCAGCCCCCGTTCGATAGTGCGGCGTGTTCCGCCCTCGTTCTGAATGGTCATATAACGCAGCGCGCCGTCAGCGCGGATTGGTCGACCGCCGACAAGATCTGCCACCTGCATGACTTCGCAGCCCAGACCGATCAGCAGAATACCCCCGAAATTCGGATGCTGTGCATAGCCGGCCAACGTCCGAAACAGGGTGGCATAACCCTCATCCTTGCTGGACATTCCACATCCGGTCCCGTGCACAATCGGGACCACACCATCAACATTGGGATAGCTTTCCAAGAACCCGGTCTTTTCCGCTGCGTCGGCGATAAAACGCGCTACCGAACCCGAGCAGTTCACGGTGGTTAGAATCCCGATGTAGTTTCGGGTTCCCACTTTACCGTCAGATCGATGGTATCCGTCGAATGTACGCTTTTCAGTCAGAACAGGCAGCGGGGTGTTGGCGCTGGCATGTGCATAGTCCTGCTGATGCGCCCCCATGCCAAGGTTGTGCACATGGATATGTTCGCCAGGCGCTATATCGCATTTGGCCTGCCCGATGATCTGACCGTAGCGGACAATATTCTCGCCAGTTTGGATTGATGACACGGCTAGCTTGTGGCCGCGGGTAACGGGCGCAGCCAATTGCACGGGAACATGTGCCGGCTGCTCACCCGCTTGCAAGTCACGCAAAGCAATAACGATGTTGTCCTGCGGATTTAGCTTTACGACATCGCGAGCCGCCTCTTCCAAAACGTTTATGCTGCCGTTCGCTCGCATCTCTTCTCCACTTGCTTGGTCAATGTTGCTAAATCCAATATCTCTACTTGTCAACTAACATGTTAGAATGCTAACTTATGCAGTATGAACAAACACCAAGATATTGATGCCGAACTGTTGCCCGAGATCACAACGATCGAAGGACCGCTCGCTCAGCGGGTTCACCACTCATTGAAGCAGGCGATTCTCTCACTGGATTTCCCACCCGGAGCGAACCTCAGGAAGGCACCTGTGTGTGAAAGATTGGGAGTGTCGCGCGCACCTGTGGCCGATGCGATTGCGCGTTTGGCCTCGGAAGGGCTGGTGGATGTAGTGCCGCAATCAGGCACTCGCGTATCCTACTTTTCGATGGACGAGATCCGCGAAGGCGTATTCCTGCGTGAAGCGCTTGAACTTGCAACTGTCGCCAAAGTCGCGCGCGACATAACCGACGTTCAGCGTAAAAGGTTAAGCCGCAACATGCGTCTGCAGGAACTGTTGATTATGGATGATGATATCCCAGGCTTTTATCAGGCTGATGAAGAGTTCCACAGTCTTCTGATGGAATTTACAGGCTTCCGCCGCCTCGCCGACGTTGCCCAAACCGTTTCCTTACAGGTCAGCCGCGCACGCATGCTATTGCTGCCCACCCCCGGCAGAATTGCCGAGACACTAGAGGAACATAGGGCCATTTTCGAAGCAATCAGTAATCGCGACGAACAGTCCGCGCAGGTCGCTATGCGCGCCCACCTCGGGCAGTTGATGCCGCGCATTGAGCAGTTGGAGCAACTGAAGCCGCATCTGTTCAACCTCACCCCACAGCTGAATAGCGAGGCAGGATGACCGTTTCCCAAACAGAATTACTGAACAACCGGACCACGCGGCCCGTTCCCCTGACCCGCATGGGGTTCGGCGGAGCGCCGTTGGGGAACCTGTACCGCAAAGTCTCGGACGAGGACGCGCAGGCTGCATTGCAAGCCGCCTATGACGCAGGCATCCGTTTTTTCGACACCGCGCCGCAATACGGGCTTGGCCGGTCAGAGCATCGGTTTGGGCAGGCGATCGACCGGTTCGGTCGCAAGAACATTCAGCTTTCGACCAAAATCGGGCGTTTATTACTGGATTGCAAACCGCATGAAGTGACACCCGAAGCCTTTGTCGATGTGCCGCAGAAACGGATTGTGTTCGACTATACCTATGACGGGGTCATGCGGTCTTACGAGGCCAGCCGCGACAGGATCGGCGTTGCCAATTCTGACATTCTTCTGGTCCATGATGTCTGTGTCTTCAGCCAGGGCAGTCAGGAAATGTCGGACGCCAAGGTGCGCGAACTTTTTGATGGTGGGGGTTACAAAGCGCTAACCGAACTGCGCGACGCAGGCGAGATCGCTGCAATCGGCGCGGGCGTAAACGAATGGCAGGTTTGCGAAAGGCTGCTTGGACTGGGGGATTTCGACGGGTTCCTGCTGGCCGGGCGCTATACGCTGCTGGAGCAGGAAGCGCTCGACAGTTTTCTGCCACTCTGTGAGCAGCGCGATGTCGGGATTATCCTCGGGGGGCCTTACAATTCAGGCATTCTCGCCACCGGAGCTGTACCCGGCGCCAAGTACAATTATGCAGACGCACCAGAAGACATTCTGGACCGGGTCCGCAAGATCGAAGCCGTGTGCGCAGCCCACAACACTCCGCTGATTGCGGCGGCGTTGCAATTTGTTCTGGGCCATCAATGCGTCAAAACAGTTGTACCCGGGGCTGTAAACGCATCCGAAGTCCAATCCAATGTGGCATTGATGGAGCGTGACATTCCCCCGGGCCTGTGGGCGGACCTACGATCCGAAGGTCTGATCCGACCGGATGCGCCACTGCCAAGCGAGACTGCAGATGCTGCGTAACATCGATCCGATCCTGTCGCCGGAGCTGCTGTATACCCTCAGGGCCATGGGCCACGGGGATGAAATCGTTATTGCAGATGCGAACTTCCCGGGTTCCAGCAGCGGGCCGGACTGCATTCGGGCGGATGGATCTTCGGCCAGTGAAGTGTTGCAAGCGGTCTTGTCGGTGATGCCCTTGGACACATTCGTTCCTGATCCGGCGTTGACCATGCAGGTTGTCGGCGACGCGGAGGCGGTTCCCGACGCAGTCGCGGACTTTCAACGCATCATCGACACGACCGCCGACAACCCGGCCAAAGTTCAGGGCTTGGAACGGTTTGCATTCTACGAGCGTGCAGCCAACGCGTTTGCCATCGTTCAAACGGGCGAACGCAGGCTTTATGGCAACATCATCCTGAAAAAGGGTGTGATCGAATGAGGATCGACGCGCATCAGCATTTCTGGGCTTTGGCGCGGGGCGACTATGGCTGGCTGACGCCCGATCTGAGCGAGATCTACCGGGATTTTGCACCGCACGACCTGATGCCTCTACTCAGCGCCGCCGGGATTGATGGCACGGTCCTTGTGCAGGCAGCACCCACAATGGCCGAGACTGAATACATGCTCGCTCTGGCCGATCAGAATGCGTTTATCAAAGGTGTTGTGGGCTGGGTTGACTTTGAAGCCGCTGATGCACCCGCAAAGATTTCCGCGTTGGCTACCCACAAGGCATTTGTCGGTCTACGTCCGATGATACAGGACATCGCCGACCCGCTTTGGATGCTAGGCGACGCGCTAACGCCCGCTTTCGAGGCAGCTCAACGGCATGGCCTGACATTTGATGCCTTGACCTTGCCTCAACACCTGGGCCCGCTCAGGCAACTTCTTCAGCATCATTCCGATATGAGTGTTGTCGTTGACCATGGATCGAAACCGCTGATCAAAGACGCAATCTTGGGTGACTGGTCCGACAACATGACCGCCTTGGCCCGAGATACAAATGCATGGTGCAAGCTTTCAGGCCTTGTGACCGAGGCTGCTACAGACTGGACGATCGACGATCTGCGCCCGTACGTGGATCACCTGCTGAACACCTTCGGTCCATCGCGTCTGATCTGGGGTAGCGATTGGCCAGTTTGCACCTTGGCCAGTAGCTATGAGCGCTGGTGTGAAACCACCGACATGTTGCTGAAACATCTGAGCAGCGCAGAACGACAGGCAATAATGGGTGGCAACGCCGCCCGCGCCTACAACCTCAGGAATTGAAATGACCATAGGTACATTGGATTCGAACGGGCTGTGGCTCGGCCGTATTGAGCGCAGCGGAATCGGCCCCAGCGTGGTGACCCTGCGCAAAGGGCGGATTATCGATATCACGTCAAAAACGGCACCAACTGTCAGGGACATTCTGGAACGCGACGATGAAGCAGATCATGTGCGCAACGCCCAAGGTGAAGATATCGGCCCTTTGGACGCCGACCACCAATGGCTGGCCCCGTGTGACCTGCAGGCGGTCAAGGCCTGTGGTGTCACATTTGCCGGGTCCATGGTCGAACGCGTAATCGAGGAACAAGCCGCCGGTGATCCCGCTAAAGCCGACGCGATCCGGGCGCGCATCGGAGACCGGATCGGCGACAGCCTTTCGAACATCGTGCCAGGATCAGACGCCGCCGCAGATGTCAAAGAAGCATTAATCGCCGAAGGCCTCTGGAGTCAGTACCTTGAAGTCGGGATCGGCCCCGATGCCGAGGTGTTCTCCAAAGCACAAGTTTTGTCTTCGGTCGGGTTTGGTTCAGAAATCGGTCTTCACCCGATTTCGACCTGGAACAACCCCGAGCCCGAAGTCGTTCTGGCCGTTACTTCTAAGGGCGAGATTAAGGGCGCTACGCTGGGGAACGACCTCAACCTGCGTGACGTTGAAGGTCGTTCGGCTTTATTGCTGAGCAAAGCAAAGGACAACAATGCCTCTTGCGCGATCGGACCGATGATCCGGTTGTTCGATGATGGGTTCACACTGGACGATATACGCCAGGCTGAACTTGCGCTGACCGTGACCGGATCGGATGGATTTGTGCTGAACGGAAGCTCATCTATGTCCCAGATCAGTCGCGATCCTGCAGACCTTGTGAAGCAGACTATCGGGCGCCATCACCAATATCCTGATGGGCTGATGCTTTTCCTTGGCACTCTGTTCGCCCCGACCCAAGACCGTGACACACCTGGCGGTGGGTTCACTCACAAAATTGGCGATGTCGTCACTATCTCCAATACGCGCCTTGGAGCGCTGACAAACACCGTGCGCCTGTCGACGGAATGCCCCGAATGGTCCTTTGGGGCATCACACCTGATGCGAAACCTCGCCCATCGCGGCCTGCTGTAAGAGAGAACGAATATGTTGACCGGAAAACACCTGATAGCTGGCGAATGGATCGGCGCAGACACCACTTTTGCGTCGGAACCAGCGCATGGACCAAGCCATGACTTTTCTGTGGGGACAGCGGCGATAATTGATAACGCAGTGGAGGCAGCAGAGTCGGCATTTGCCACTTTCGGGTGGTCATCTCGTATCGAACGCGCCGCGCTGTTGCGCAAGATCGCAGATGAGATTGATGCCCGCGAGGATGCCATCACCGAAATCGGCACTCAGGAAACCGGCTTGCCCGAGGCACGCCTGCAAGGGGAACGTGGCCGTACCGTCGGCCAGCTGCGCCTATTCGCCGATCACATCGAAGCGGGCGATTATCTGGACATGCGCCATGACCCGGCCATGCCGGATCGTGCACCCCTACCCCGCCCCGACCTGCGCATGATACAGCGCCCGCTGGGTCCTGTTGCGGTGTTCGGCGCTTCGAACTTCCCATTGGCCTTCTCAGTCGCAGGGGGTGATACAGCCGCAGCATTAGCCGCAGGATGCCCTGTCGTTGTCAAAGGCCATTCGGCCCATCCCGGCACTGGCGAAATTGTCGCCCAGGCAATCGACGCCGCCATCAAAGCGACAGGAATTCATCCCGGAGTGTTTTCATTGGTACAGGGTGGCAAACGGGATGTGGGCACGCGATTGGTGCAACATCCCTTGATCCGGGCGGTTGGCTTTACGGGCAGCCTCGGAGGTGGACGGGCGCTGTTCGATTTATGCGCGCAACGCGATGAACCCATTCCGTTTTTTGGCGAACTGGGTTCAGTCAATCCGATGTTCATACTGCCGCAAGCGGCGGCCGCGCGCGGTGCTGAAATCGGCAATGGCTGGGCCGCGTCCCTAACCATGGGCGCTGGACAGTTCTGCACCAATCCCGGTATCGCCGTGATCATCGAAGGTCCGGATGCTGACGCGTTTCAAGTAGCGGCAGAGGCTGGCCTGTCTTCGGTGGCCGAGCAGACAATGCTGACCGATGGAATTGCGGAGGCATACCGAAACGGAGTTTCGCGTGTAGCTGCTGGTACCGGTGTATCGAAGATTATGGGCAAAAGCTGCAAGTCACGCGATGCGGCCCCTTACCTGTTCACTGTTTCTGGTGATGACTGGCTGGCCAATCGGAAGCTGCAAGAAGAGGTTTTCGGCCCATTAGGCATCATCGTGCGTGTGAAAGACCGCGCTCAGATGCAACGGATTGCCCGGACCATCGAAGGGCAACTGACCTGCACACTGCATCTGGACGCAGGTGACAAAGCGGACGCTCAGGCACTGCTGCCGCTGCTTGAACGAAAGGCTGGGCGATTGTTGGCCAACAGCTTTCCGACCGGGGTCGAAGTTTGCGACAGCATGGTTCACGGAGGCCCCTACCCCGCCTCAACCAACTTTGGCGCTACATCCGTGGGAACACTGTCGATCCGCCGTTTCCTGCGGCCGGTTTGTTATCAGGACATCCCATCCGAGCTTCTACCCGAGAAATTGTGAGGTTGTTTATGTCGACAATCAACCCATCCAACCGGCTTGCAGATAAGACCGCTCTCATCACAGCAGCTGGCCAAGGCATTGGCCGTGCAACCGCCGAATTGTTCGCTGCCGAAGGCGCACGGGTGATAGCCAGCGACATCAACGATGCTGCGCTTGCCGAATTGGGCGGTATTCCGGGTATCGAACCGCTGCAACTGGACGTAATGGACGATAAGGCCGTTACAGATGCAGCGGTCAATCTGCCGCAACTGGACATTCTGTTTAACTGCGCAGGTTATGTAGCGGGGGGATCAATTCTTGAATGCACTGAAAAGGATTGGGATTTCAGCTTTGACCTCAACGTAAAGGCCATGTTCAGACTGATCCAACTGACTCTACCCGGAATGCTGAAAGCAGGCGGAGGATCGATCATCAATATGTCGTCGGTCGCATCGTCCATGAAAGGCGTGCCCAACCGATTTGCGTATTGCGCGTCAAAAGCAGCGGTGATTGGCCTGACCAAGTCTGTGGCATCCGATTTTGTGACCCAGGGCATTCGGTGCAACGCGATTTGTCCAGGTACGGTGGACAGCCCCAGCCTGCATGACCGGCTTCGCACCACCGGGGATTATGAGCAGGCAATGACTGATTTCATCGCCCGCCAACCGATGGGCCGTATTGGCACAGCGGAAGAGATCGCTGAACTGGCTCTGTATTTGGCCAGTGATGCCAGCAAATACACTTCGGGCCAGCCCTTTGCCATAGATGGCGGCTGGACGATCTGAGCAGGAAGGACCTGACAATGAAACTACTACGCTATGGCCCGAAGGGCGCTGAGAAACCCGGCATTTTGGCCTCAGACGGCTCGGTTCGCGACCTTTCCGGTGTGGTGGATGATATCTCGGGCGATACTCTTGGCGATGTCGTTCTTGAAAAGCTCCGCGCACTAGATTTGGCCAGCCTGCCATTGGTAGACGGCAACCCGCGCATCGGTCCTTGCGTTGGCAATGTTGGAAAGTTCATATGCATTGGCCTGAATTATGCCGATCACGCAGCAGAAAGCGGCATGGATTTGCCTGCTGAGCCCGTGATCTTCTTCAAAGCCACCTCGGCCATCGCCGGCCCCGACGATACCGTAGAAATCCCGCGCGGATCGGTCAAAACCGATTGGGAAGTTGAGCTGGGCGTCGTTATCGGCAAAGAGGCCAAATATGTCTCTGAGGCGGAAGCCATAGACCACGTCGCCGGCTACTGCGTAGTGAACGATTTGTCAGAACGTGACTTTCAGCTTCATCGCTCTGGCCAATGGGTCAAAGGAAAGTCTGCGGACACGTTCGGCCCAATTGGCCCCTGGCTGGTAACACGAGACGAAGTCCCCGACCCGCAAAACCTTCCGATGTATCTTGAGGTAAACGGGCACCGATATCAGGACGGATCAACCAAAACGATGCATTTTGGCGTAGCGACGGTCATCTCGCATCTGTCGCAATTTATGTCTTTGCAACCCGGTGACGTAATTTCTACAGGCACACCCCCGGGTGTTGGTATGGGACAGAACCCGCAGACCTACTTGAATCCCGGCGACAAAATGGAGCTTGGTATTCAGGGTCTGGGCACGCAACGTCAGAACGTCATCCAGGGATGAGAGCGCGCTGTTGGCGAATGCCATATGTAGCCTTGAAGCAACAAAAGTAAGCGAGAAGGTTTTGTCTCAGATAACGCCGCCCGTATACTGATTATCTATCAGGCCAGTATATATTCTTATAGGCGCTTCTCGCGCGATTAATCCGGTATTTGTAGTATCGGATCAGGTTACCGAACATCTTTCTGTTTGCTTCGGGCGTTTCAATACTGAGAAGAGTCATTGTTTTTTAGCAAGCTTTAACAAAGCCTGTCCTTAAATCACGATTCAGCAGGCCCCTAAGCCGGCTAGATGGGGCGCCTTCGCATTAAGGTGAGCAGACCGATACAGCTCTTAATAATACTTATTAAAGTATTTTGCACACTACGCCCAAATGACCTTCTACTCAGTCAATCATTCAACCCATCGCCGCCCTTTCTTTGGCAAGCCACAGCGCAATCATATCCATCATTGATAGGTGCTCACGGCCAATCCGTTATATGCTCACGCGCCTCGAATATGTTTCGGTACGCTATGTTGGTCTTCCCGTTGAAATGTAGTGCCGGGGCGCTCGAAGATAGAAGCGATGGCGTCGTCCCTGCCCTGCCGCGAAAACTGTGTATCTGTTCAGCCGCGACTAACTACATAAATTGTAGATTATCTGCCCTAGTTCCATATCAATACGTTAAGAAACCTTCTACTGATGGCCTGAACTTGTATTCGTCAACTCTGCTCGGAACGTACCTGCCCGAACTACAAAACAAGAATCTGAGGCCGGGCGGTAAAAGCTAAGCGTTTAGATGGTCTCCCAGGGTACCGTATTACACGATTGGTCTTTTTATGCAAAAAAAACGGCGCTGAAATTAACCAGCGCCGCGCTTCGGATCTATCTCGCTAAGCCCGTCTTACCCGTGGGTAAGATCGTCTTCTTCTCGCAGATCCTCGATCAAAGTGGCCACAGCACGTTCTAATTTAGCCCTATCGACACGGGTAAAGTCGAGATCATAGCGAAGTTCGATCCTTCCGCTGGATGCAGAACATTTTGCAATCCCTGCCCTGCCCCTTACCTGAAACGTTGTCTTCGCGCGGCGTGGTTTACCTACGGCTTCAGCCTTTGGCTTAGCGGCGGTCGCATTTTCGATTGTGAGAAAATCGCGAAGAATGGCCACTTCGCGCACGCTGTCGCGATTTGGTTCACTCACCAAAGCCGCACTGACTTGTCGGATCAATCCAGGATCAGAGTCGAGCTTTCGTTTGAGATCAACGCCCACATTCCGTGGAATGTCGTTTGGGTGCATAAGAACCTTTTCCAACATGGCCAGCAAACTCGCAAACGCCCGTATATAGCTGCGCTTGGTATAGCTTGCAGATTTAAACAAGGTTGAAACCGCTTTGTCGACATCCGGACAATCATTGGCGGGGTCTTGCGCATAGGCACGCGCAAGCGCGCCCATTTCCGCAAACGAGATATCCTTTCGGATCAGGTTTTCATCGACCATGCGACGATAGCTATCATCCAGCTCTGCAACGTCAGAAACACCGGCCGGAATCGTCGCAAATCGCGCGTCGCCAGTTTCCTCAAGTAATGCGCGAAATGCCGATAATCTGCGCATTCCTTGAATTAACTCAAAGCGTCCATCGTTGCGACGCTCGACCCGGATCGGGTTCGAAAGACCCACATCCTGAATAGAAGCCTTCAACTCATCCAACTCAGGATCAGGGCCAGGCTTGCGGTCGCGCGTCAGGCGCTCGGTAACAACATCCGCCAATGCGATCTGTTCAGTAACATACCCTTCTGAACGTAGTCGTACAAGCTCGTGCGCTAACCTGTCATTTTCGACTCTGATTGCATCTTCGGTAGTTTGCTGGTCGCGTAGCGCATTAGCGTTCTCGGAGATTGCAGTAGCCATTGGTCCGCGCCTTTTCTCAAGCGCTTTATCCGGAACCTTGCCAACCGGGATTTCTTCCATCGCTGGCATATCGATATCGAACATTCTGCGTTTTCGGCTCATACGTCATCCTCCAGCTTGTCCCAGGCCGATAGCATGACGCCCCGGAATTCATCATAAACATTATCAAATGTCGAACGCGCGCGACGCCAAGTTTCCCTCGTCATCTCACGGTAATCCATCTCATAAACTGAACTCAGGAACCGACCAGATTGCTCGACCGCACGCGTCATCTCGACCGGGTGCTCGGCAAGGTGCTCACCAAAGACTTTGCGGAATGCGTCATACATCGCTGTGTGCAGTGCATTCCCCGGTTCGTAGCGTGTAAGCAAAAACCGAATTTCGCAGAATGTCTTGGGTAAACCAATCTTACCCGTGGGTAAGGTCTTGTCGAAACCATAGGCCAGATCTTCGAGGGCTTCAGCCAACTGTCCAATGAATGAGGTGGTTGAATCGTATTCCCAGTATCCGGGCCCCGACGGGATATACAACATGTCTGCTGCGAACACCGCATTCATCGATTGGTATCCTATCGCAGGCGGGCAATCGAACAGGATCAGGTCATAAGCATCATTCGGTATTTGATCCAGATAGCGAGACACAGCTGCAAAAAAAGACCACTCAGGATTCAGGTGCCGATATTGTGCTGATGCGAATTCGACGAAAGCAGCATTGGCGCAAGAAGGGATCGCATCAATCGTTGACCATGAGGTCTGCTTGATAAAATCAGAAATGCGCAGTTCGCCGAGGCCCATATCCGTGATGGAAGGTGGTAACTCTCGGCGGGGCAGGGCGGTTCCTGACTCCGCAGCCGCAGGGCGGTTATTCATGCGCTCGGTTTCACGGATCAGATCCCGCGCCATGATACCCCAGACGGTGAAATCTTCAGCGACATCGGTCAGACCCATCGAATGGCTGAGCGTCGCCTGAGGGTCAAAATCCACCACTAATACTCGGTAGCCGTCCAGAGCAGCGGCGTGCGCAAGATGCAACGCCACGGTCGACTTGCCAGCCCCCCCTTTGAAATTGGCAACAGCGGCCCGAACCGCCCGCTTGCCCGCAGGGCGTGGGGGAGTGAGCGCTTTGCGATTAACCCTAAGCCGCCGCCTGAGCTCATTTACCTCTTCCAGACTAAACCAACGCTGCCGCCCATCAGGCTCGACCTCGCCTCCCGGCAATGAAGGATCGGCAGCCAGCTTTCCTCGGAAAGTCGATTGGTTCACCTTAAAGATCAGCTCAGACACCTCCCAGCTTGAGAACCGCCTTAGCGTCTTCTCCATCTCAGGGCTGAAAGTCTGCTGGCGAATCCAGCCCTGCAATTTCAGGGACTGGGTGCGCAATGCATTCAGGTCTTCGTGCGTGTACATGCCTCAGTTCTCATTCTTCTGGACGTTATTTTTCTCTCTTTTGTTATTTACGCCCGATTTGCATATTTGGCAAAAGAAATTATTGTAAGGTTGTGATGTTACCCACGGGTAAGAAAATATGGCCGTATCTAGTGCTGACCGATTCGGAACGCTGCTTCTTTCTGCGATCCTCCTGACTTCGGATATCCTACCAGATTTAGGGGGACACAACTCAAGCAAATACGGCATATAGGGGGACATTATTGCTCGATAAGGGGACACCCAGTATGTCCCCCATCACCATAAATTCACCTATTTCTATTATTTTTTGATAGCGAATAGCAGCTACCAAATAGCGTGATCTCAACGAACTCTTGACAGAATCGAAGTATTGGACGCTAATCAGTGAACAATCACGAAAAGCGTTGGGAAACGGCGCGATTACGGCGGGATCAACCCGCATGAGGCAAAAAAGAGCGGTGAGGAAACGGATGCAGGTTGCGAAACCGGTCGGGCGAAATGCGCCTGCACTGAAGTACGATATCTTGTCGGCGCTCGCCGTTCACGCCTTATCAGGTGACAAGCATCGTCATCGCAGTGTTCTTCGCATCATGACATTAATTACCACGCGCTATAACTGGCGCTCCAATGAACTGTCGATTGGTCGGGAAGAGATCGCTCGGTTGTGGTCCGTGAACGAACGCACAGTTAAACGTGAGATGGCTAAGCTGCGCAGCGCAGGCTGGATTGCGGTCAAACGACCCGCCGCTCGGGGTCGGGTTGCGGTTTATGAACTCGACCTCAAGCAGATCATGCTGGACACAATGGAAACCTGGCCCGTCATCGGGACGGATTTCCAAGAACGAATGCAGCAGAAGCCAGAGCGCGATACCAATGTTGTGCCATTTCAGTCAAAGCCATCGATCCCGCCCCCACAGGGTGAAGACGTTTGGGCACAGGTTCAATCGATCCTACATGAGCGTGACCCAGAACTTTGGTCCAGTTGGTTCAAGCATCTGAACGAAGCCGAAAGGGCAGGGGGCCTGGCGACTCTGATTGCACCAACGCGTTTCATGGCGGATTACATCGCACAGAAATGGTCGGGGAGGGTTTTGGCCGCTTATTCGCGTGTAGACCCTTCGGTTCGAACAATCCGCATTGAAGCGGCAGAATAGGGCGCGGGCTTGCTCAACTGGCAACAGGCGACTATCTAGCGGAAACTGTTTATGAGCGCGTCAGATGTGACATAGCTCGATCCTGATCACAGTGGACATGTGCATTGCAAAAGATCAAATCAAAATTTGCGGCCGTATTGAGTGATTCCGTCCTGTGGCGACTGCTCTCCGAAAATATGCGCGAGCAAATGGTCCCTTATACGATCGCGATCATCGCGATGGTATTTGTTGCGGCAACCACAGCAGGTATCGCCTTTATCATGCGTGATGTGGTGGATTCGCTGTTTGACAGTGAAAACTCAGCCAAGATTTTTGGCGTTTCGATGACCGTGTTCACGATTTTCCTGGTCAAAGGCATTGCAACCTACGTCCAGATTGTGGCCCTTACACGTGCTGGGAACCGGATTGTCTCGAAACAGCAGATCAAGCTTTACGACAAGCTTTTGCGGCAAGGGGTGTCATTCTTCAATTTGACCGAAAGCTCGGATCTGTTGTTGAAGGTGACGCAAACGGCCCTTGCTGCGCGCACTGTGATCGAGATCATGGTTACTACCGCTGTTCGTGACATGCTCACCCTGATCGGATTGCTCGCCGTGATGTTCTATCAGCAGCCAATCTTGTCGCTCTTTACCCTGATCGTCGGCCCTTTGGCGATTCTAGGCGTTCGGAAGCTTCTCCGCAAAGTTCGAGAGATTGCTGATATGGAACTGCAGGGGATGGGAACGATCATGAAGGTCATTCAGGAAACCTCGGCAGGTATTCGCGTGGTTAAGTCCTTCGGGCTGGAGGAACGCATGGCCCTCGAGATGAATTCGGCGGTGAAAAGCGTTGAGAAGCGCCGCAACAAGCTTGCGCGTCTGCAAGCTGCGACGAGCCCGTTGACGGATATATTGGCCGGTTTTGCAATCGCCTCGGTCATCGGATTGAGCGCTGGCAAGCTGTTTGGCGCTGCAGCGTCCACTCCGGGTGAACTGATGTCATTCGTGACAGCTGTGATGATGGCTTATGAGCCCGCGAAGCGCTTGACCAAAGTGCGGGTTAAAATGGAGCTGGGTCTGCGCCGGGTGCAAATGCTGTTCAATATGTTGGACGAGCCGGATACCCTACCGGAAGAGGCCAATCCCAAAAGCCTGCCCGACGGCCCGCGAGAGGTCGTGTTTGACGACGTTACATTCGGGTATCGCCGCAGCGATCCGATTCTGAAGGGTCTTTCGCTTACATTCGAAGCCGGACAAACCACCGCTCTCGTTGGTCTGTCCGGCGGCGGCAAGTCGACCATTCTGAATTTGGCCCTGCGCCTCTATGACCCGACCAGTGGCTCGGTATCGATCGATGGTCAGGATATCAAATACGCCTCGTTCAAATCACTGCGCCAGAACATGTCGTTCGTCGGGCAAGAGACGTTTCTGTTTTCGGCCTCAATCGCCGACAACATCCGATTTGGCCGTGAGGGTGCCTCGCAAGACGACGTGATCGAGGCTGCCAAGGCCGCGAATGCCTATGACTTCATCATGTCGCTTGAGAAAGGCTTTGACACTCTGGTTGGCGAAAATGGTGCCTTCCTGTCCGGTGGTCAAAAACAGCGCCTTGCGATTGCGCGCGCGCTTCTGCGCGACAGCCCGATCCTGCTGTTGGACGAACCAACTAGTGCGCTGGACTCGCGGTCGGAACATCTGGTTCAGGAAGCCTTGGGCCGCCTGACCGAAGGGCGTACGACAATCATCGTGGCTCACAGGCTTTCAACCATCATGCATGCGGACAAGATCGTCGTGATTGAGGCTGGTGAAGTTCTTGAGCAGGGCAGCGCCCAACAGTTGCTGAAGAAACCGGGGCCATTCAAAACCCTGTATGACCATCAGTACTCGAACGCCGTCAATGCCGAATGATCCCGACGTGATCCAACGGCCTGACATTACACAGGCGCGTTCGCCCCTGAGCGCGTCAGTGATCATCCCGACCTATCAAAGCTGGGACCAATTGCAGCTTTGTCTGGATGGGCTCGCCTCTCAGACACTGAACACAAACCAGTTCGAGATACTTGCAGTCAACAATGATCCGACCGACCCCATGCCAGACGGGTTTCGCCTGCCCGCCAACGCCCGCATCCTAAGTGAGGCAAAACCCGGCTCATACGCAGCGCGCAACCGGGGAATCGAAGAAGCCGCCTCGGAGCTACTGTTTTTCACCGACTCCGATTGTCAGCCTGACCCACTCTATCTAGAGGCCGGGTTGAAAATAGCCGAAGACCACCCCGAGGTTAATCGCTTTGGTGGCAATGTTGTGCTGATCCCGAACGGGCAGGATTGGAAGACGACCGAACTCTATGATGTTCATTTGGGATTAGAGCAAAAAAAATGGGTGGAGCGTGGGCGCGCGGTTACGGCCAATCTGATCGTTCGGCGGGAGCTTATGGATCGCATCGGTCGGTTCAACGACACGGTGTTGTCCGGCGGGGACATGGAATGGAATGATCGTGCACAATCTGCGGGCGAAGCGATTGTGTTTGCCGAAGACGCCATCGTCCGTCACCCGGCGCGCGACAGTCTTGGGGATCACATCACCAAAGCCCGTCGTATTGAGGGTGCTAGGCTGCGCCGCAATGCCAAGCGCGGCATCGTAAATTACATCCCGCCTTTGCAGAAATTGATCCCTTCCTTCAAGACGTTGAAAAACCTTCTGAGGAATCAGGATCTGTCAACCAAACAGGCTTTTGGTGTGTGGGGCGTTCACTATGTGATCCGCGTTGCAAAAATTACGGAAACCATTCGGCTTCTCTGGCTGCGGAGGCCTGACCAGCGGAAGTAGTGGCCACTGGCAATGATAAACCACCTTCAGACCATGACGCTACGCGTTCTGGTTCGGCTTAATTCAAGTTGATCCTTACGGTAGGACTCTTGGACAAGTGACTGCGGCACACTTTGTGTTCGCCGCTCGACCAATTAGCTTTGTTTAACATGACGCTCTGGAAATCAATGTACTCTAGCATTGAGCTCTTTCATCACAGCTGGTGGCACGATTAAATTCGATCTCCGCGTTCGCGTATACTGATGGTCAGTACTTTGTTCATATCTGATCACGCTGATCCAGGTACCGATTGCACAGGGCGTTGACCGTTGCGTGCAGGATGATGGTAAGTACCGCCAACACAATCAGCGCGGCGAACATCAGGTCGGTTTTGGCACGGCCATTGGCCAACAACATCAGATATCCCAGCCCACGCGACGCTCCGACCCATTCACCGATGACGGCACCGATGGGAGCATAGACAGCAGCCAGACGCAGGCCGCTGGCAAATCCGGGCAGAGCAGATGGAATACGGATGTGCCACATTACTCGGGCGGGCGACGCCCCCATGACCCGAGCCAGATCCAGCCAGTCTCGATTATTGCGCATTAGTGCATCAAAGAAAGACGAAGTGACCGGGAAATAAATGATCAGCAGAGCCATAGCGATCTTAGCTTCGAGCCCGAAGCCAAGCCACAGGGTCAGAATCGGTGCGAGGGCAAAGACGGGGATGGTCTGGGAAAACACCAAAATCGGTCGCACCAGCGCGCGTGCTAGCGGTGAGGCGGCAAGGCCGATGGCCGACAGCCCGCCCAGCACTGCGCCAAGGGCCAGCCCGATCAGCACTTCGGTCGCGGTGACCAGCCCATGCTCCAGCAGAAGGTTGCGGCTGTTCCAAATGGTTTCGGAAACCAGCGCTGGCGGGGGCAAGATAAAACGCGGCAAGCCGGTGGCCCAAACCACCAGTTGCCAAAGCGCTACTGCCATTGCGGTGGCGGCGATACCCGCACGCCAACCTGTCATCGGGCTACCGGGAAGCCTGCCCATGCGGCATCGAAAAAGGCACGCTCAAGGGCGACGGCCTTGCCGAAGGTTGCAGCGACCTCGGCCTGTGCCTGGTCCGAAAGGGTCGACCAGATCGCGTCCAATTGCCCACGTAGGTAGGCGACCACACTTTCGAACCCGTCGCCTGAGTGCAGAGTGATCCATTCCCCCAGCCAGAACGGCAGATCTTCGGCGCGGGCTTCGACCGGGCTGGCCCAATCCAGATAGACCCATTCCGCGACCACCAACACCGCCAGCATCCGCTCGTAGCGCCCGGATGTGCGGGCTTCGTCCATCAGGGCCTGAAACGCCAGGGTTTCGGGTGCGGCTTCGCTTGCCTGGGGCAAGTCCAGCGCGTCTAATGCACGCAGGAAGTACGTGTTCTCTGGCCCGCAGATCTGGCCCAGAAAGCGCGCGCCCGGCACAGCATCGGCGAGGTTGGGTGCATGCGCCACTGCTGAGGCCAGCAGCCGCACAAAGCCTTCCACGAAAAGGTAATCCTGCTGTAAATAGCCAGCCATTTTGTCGTGATCGAGCATTCCGGTTGCCAGCGCATTGGTAAAGTCATGTGTCGTGGCCGCTGTCCAGTCGTCCTGGTTCAGCGCCCTGAGAGTTTCGCTTGCGCTCATCTGTTCGTCCTGAGTTGTTGAAGCAGCGCGGCCTGGATGCCCAGCACGCCCGGATCATCAACAGGGCGCGGGATGCTGCCCATTGGAGTTTCGACCGGGTGCAGCCCGTCGCGCGTCATGATCATGATGTTCTGCCCCAGCCGCGCCACTTCGGCCGGGTCATGGGTGATAAGCAGCACCGTACGTCCCTTCAGCAGCTGTGCGGTGAGGTCCTGCATATGCACCCGAGTCAGGGCATCAAGGGCGGAAAAAGGTTCGTCCAGCAGCACAATGGGGCGGTCTTCCATCAGGGTTCGGGCCAAGGCCACTCGCTGTCTCTGCCCACCGGAGAGCTCTCCCGGTTTCTTGTCTAGATGCGCGCCTAGCCCAACTTGCTCCAGCACGTGCTCGGCTCGATCCCGGTCAAGCGTCTCGCCGCGCAATCGTGCCCCTATTGCCACATTGTCGAGCGCTGATAGCCAAGGCAGCAACAAATCACTCTGCGCCATTAGGGCCACCCGCCCGGCCAGCGCGCCACAGTCCGAGGCCCAGATTTCACCGTCCAAAGAAACATGGTCTCCCAGTCCGGCCAGAAGCTTGAGCACTGTAGATTTGCCGACACCACTGGCCCCCAGAAGACAGGTCCAACGCCCTGCATCAAGTCGCAGATCAATGCCGCGCGCGATGGATGTGTCGCCAATCGACAGTGATCCGCGCAGATACAGGGCGGGGGCCGGGCTCATGGCTGCGATGCCATGCCCCAAAAGCCGACCTCAAGCTCGGTCGCCTTGTGGAAGCGGTCGCAAAGATTTGCCCAACGTGGGCAGTTTTGCGGGTCATCCCCGATGCGCCGCGCTACTACGCCATCGATCAGCGCGCCAACATCGCAGCAGACCTGCTGGTAATCTTCCCCGCCATAAGTGTTGATCCAATCGGCATAGGTTTCTGAGGTCTTTGCCACCGAAAGCTCCGCCCCGATCACACCATAGCCCATGACGCAGGGGGCCAGTGTGGCCAGCAGATCAAGCATATCCCCTGAATGCCCGGCATCCAGCACATAGCGTGTATAGGCAAGATTAGCCTGACGCTCTTGCGTTGCAATAAGTTCTTCCTCGGAAATCCCAGCCTTGGCACAGATGCCGATATGCAGGGCAAGCTCGTCATTGATCAGTGCATTCACGGTCCCCGCGGCGAGGCGCATATCCGCGACGGTCTCGGCCTTGGTCACCACCAGCGCCCAAGCGCGGGCGAAATGGATCAGAAAGACATAATCCTGCTTGAGATAGTGCAGAAACGCTGCGCGCGGGAGGGTTCCATCACCCATGCCCCGCACGAATGCGTGGCGGGTATAGGCAGGCCAGGTTTCCCCGGCCGCCGCTCGCCACGCCTCAAATGAGGTACCGTAGTTCATTGTGCCCCCAGATCGACCGCGATTTTCGATACCGGGCGGGTGCCCTCGACCAGGCCGCTTTTGGCCAGAAATTCCTCGAAGCGGATGTAGCGGCCTTCGTCCAGCGCCTCAGGACGCAAGGCAAAGCGGGGTAGGGTGTCGACCCAGGCCTTTGCATTCAGCTCGTCGTCCAGCTCTTCCGCGTAGCTTTTGAAAACCTCCCAGCTTTCATCCGGGTTGTTGACGATGTATTGCGTGGCCAGCTCGGTGGCGCGCAGGAAGCGGCGCACCTTGTCCTTGTCCATCAGCTCGGGGTTGGCGACATAGATCAGCTCGTCATATGTCGGCACGCCTTCTTCTTCGACATAGAAGCATCGGCCTTCGACGCCTTCAATTTCCATCTGGTTCACCTCAAAATTGCGATAGGCACCGATCACCGCATCGACCTGCCCGGACATGACCGAGGGGCTGAGCGAGAAGTTGACGTTGATCATCTCGATCTCGTCCAGCGCGACGCCGTGCTTGCCCAACATGGCACTCAGCACCGCTTCTTCTACGCCGGCAACTGAGAACCCGATCTTGCCGCCCTTTAGCTGGCTGATCTCTTGAATCGGGCCGTCCTTTAGTGTCAGAAGACAGCTGAGCGGTGTCGCCACAAGTGTACCTACGCGCATCAGCGGCAGACCTTCGGCTACCTGTAGGTGCTGGTTTGGTTGGTAGCTCACGGCGATGTCACCCTGCCCAGCGGCCACCAGTTTCGGTGGGGCCGAGGGATCAGCAGGCGGCACAATCTCGACCTCAAGATTCTGGTCTGCGAAATAACCCTTTTGCTGCGCCACGATGATCGGACCGTGATCAGGGTTCACGAACCAATCCAGCAGCAGAGTCATCTTGTCTTGTGCCAGCGCCGGTGTAGCCATCAGCATCGCCGCTACGGTCAGAAAATGTTTCAATTCGGTTTCCTCGTTTCAGTTGTTGTCACCTAGGGCCAGAAGTTTGATTTCGGGCCCGTTTTTCGTGGAAATCCGCATCGCCGCCTGCCAGGCCCGAAGACCGGAACGGCAGGCAAGGATGAGGCGTCTGTTGTTTTGCAAAAGGGGGTCACGCGGATCGATTTCATCGACACTGAGGCGCCGAGCCCCGGCCAGCTCCGGGCCAGTTTCATCTGCGGCGCGTAGGTCGATTACCAGATCGTCGGCCCGAAGCATTTCGCGCGCTATGAAGTCCGGCTCTGGTGCAGGATCCGGTGCGCCGTCAAAGCGAAAACCGCCAAAGCGCATGCTGGTGGCCTCATAGGTCACCAGACGCCCCATTGGCGTAAGGTCCCCGCTCAGCACCGCAACCGCGATCTGCGCTTGCAGACTGCCGATCATACCCACCGTCGGGCCAAGCACGCCATCGGCGTCACAGGAAACCAGCCTTGCAGGCAGATCCGGGAACAGCGCGCGCAGACCCGGAGCCTTGTGGCAGAAGCCCCCGACATAGCCCTCCGAGCCCACCACGCTGGCGCTGATCAGCGGCAAATCGGCAGCAAGGCAAACATCCGAGGCCACATAGCTGGCGGCAAAACTGTCGGCGCAATCCAGCACCAGATCGACGTCCTGACAAAGTTGCTGGGCATTGGCCGGATCAAAGCGGGTTTCGACCGGTTCGATCCGCACCTCATCATTCAGCGCCATCATTTCACGCGCTGCCACCTGCACTTTGGGCTGCCCAATGTCGCGTTCGCGGAACAGCGTTTGGCGGTGCAGGTTCGACAGGCTTATCTTATCAGCATCAACCAAGCGGATGCGGGCCACACCGGCCCCAGCCAGATATTGCAGTACCGGTGCGGCAAGCCCTCCTGCGCCGATCACCAGCACATGCGCGGTGCGCAGGCTTTCCTGCCCCGACGCGCCAAAGCTAGGTACAGCAATCTGGCGGGCATAGCGGCTCATGGGCAGATCCTTAGCCATTCGCGTACACGGGCCTCTGGGTCGTCCTTCAAGGTGATGTCGGTCACGGCGGACACGATGTCGGCCCCGGCGGCGAAAGCACCCGGCGCGCGCTCGACCGACATGCCACCTATCGCCACAAGCGGAATAGGTCCGATCCGCGCCTTCCAGTCGGTCAGCTTTTCGACACCCTGCTGGTGCCACTTCATCTTCTTGAGGATGGTCGGATACACCGGCCCAAGCGCCACATAGTCCGGCTGCAAAACCAGCGCACGCTTAAGCTCTGCTTCGTCATGGGTTGAGACGCCAAGTTTCAACCCGGCGGCCCGGATCGCGTCAACATCAGCGGTGTCCAGATCTTCCTGCCCCAGATGCACCCAGTCGCAGCCAAGCTCAATCGCCAGTTCCCAATAGTCATTGACCACCAACAGCGCGCCGTGGTCGCGGCACAAATCCCGCGCCTCCGCCAACTGCGCGCGCACCGCATCCAGGGGATGTTCCTTGATGCGCAGCTGCACCAACCGCACTCCGAGCGGCAGCATTCGGCGCAGCCATGAGATGTCATCGAATATCGGGTAGAACGACGGCAGCGTCACAGCATGGCCTTTCCGAAAACAGGTGTTGAGGGCGCGGCCATGTCGCGCGGTTCCATAGCATCGGCACCGAAGGCCAAGGCACCGGCTTCAACCGCGCGGGCAAACGCTTGGGCCATCGCCGCCGGATCACCTGCCTTAGCGACCGCCGTGTTCAGCAGCACCGCATCATAGCCGATTTCGATGGCCTGTGCCGCCTGTGATGGCAGGCCCAGCCCTGCATCAACCACAAGAGGCACCTCGGGAAAATGAGCCCGTACCGAGCGAAGGCCGTAAAGGTTGTTCAGCCCCAGTCCGGTGCCGATCGGCGCCCCCCAAGGCATCAACACACGACAGCCAGCCTCGATCAGTTTCTCACACAGCACCAAGTCTTCAGTGCAATAGGGGAAGACGTCGAACCCTTCGTCGGCGAGAATGCGCGCCGCCTCTGCAAGGCCGAACGGGTCGGGTTGCAGCGTGTCGGCATGGCCGATCACTTCCAGTTTGATCCAGTTGGTTTCAAACAACTCGCGCGCCATCTGCGCTGTGGTGACAGCTTCACGTACCGAGTGGCACCCGGCGGTGTTGGGCAACACCTCGACACCCAAATCACGGATCAGAGACCAGAAATCCTGCCCGGCCCTTTCACCACCCGCCTCGCGACGCAGCGACACCGTGGCAATGCCTGCGCCCGAACGTCGAAACGCATCGGCGAGCACTGCGGGCGACGGATACTGCGCGGTGCCCAACATCAGGCGCGACGCTATTTCCTTGCCGTAGAATTCCGGCATGTCAGCCCCCCTGCTGCGGCGAAACCAGCTCGATCCGGTCCCCATCGGAAAGCATGTGCGCCGCACGTGTTGATGCCGGAACGAACACCTCGTTCACCGCCGTGGCCAGTTTGTCATTGCCTTTGCCAAGTTCGATCAGAAGATCGGCAAGGCTGGGGCCCTTGGCCTCGGTGACCTCACCATTCACCATCAGTTTCATGTGGTTCTCCCCGGTGTTTCATACGCGCTTTTCGTGCCTTCGCAGTTCTCGTACCAAAGCGCGGGCTGCGTGCCGCAGGTCACCAGATCTGCCGCCATCTCCGCCAACGCCGGAGCAAGCAGATAGCCATGCCGGAACAGCCCGTTCACCATGATGCGATCTTCGAAATGGCGGATGCGCGGCTGATTGTCCGCGAAGGCCGGGCGGGCATCGACGCCAATTTCCAGCAGCTCGGCCTCACCAAATGCCGGGTGCAGCGCATAGGCCGCATTCATTAGTTCCATCACGGATCGCAGGTTTGCGCGGGTGCGCTGCCCACTTTCGATCTGGGTTGCGCCCAACATGAATACGCCATCGCCGCGCGGTACGATGTAGAGCGGGAAACGAGGATGCAGCAGCCGCACGGGACGCGATAGCGACAGGTCCGGGCAGCGCACGATGAGCATCTCACCCTTTACCCCGCGCAAATCGCTCAGCCGATCCTGCGCGGCCAGACCACGGCAGTCGATGACCTGACCCAGCGTTTCGCTTGTGGTCAGAAACTCAACGCCCGAGGCCACCAGCTGCGCATGCAACCCGGTCAACATCGGGCGGGGATTGAGATGCGCTTCACTCGCGATGAACAACGCCTTGCCGAATTGCTCGGCCAGATGTGGCTCATGGAGGGCGATGCCCTCACGGTCCAGCCATTCCACACCTTCGGTGCGCCGTGCAAATGTCACCAGCTCGCTCTGATCCCGACCCAAAGCGACAACCATGGTACCGTTCCGGATCACATCCTGGCCGAACTGCGCCCCCTGCTTTTGCCACCAATCCGCTGCTTTGCGCCCGTGTTCCACAACGGGCTGTTCGGCGACAGCGCCCTCGCATTCCGGTGCCAACATGCCCCCGGCCCACCAGCTGCAGGAATGCGTATTCACGGGACCTGCCGGGTCGATCATCCGTACGGAAACACCGCGTGACACCAGCTCGGCTGCAACGCAAAGCCCGGCAACCCCTGCACCCAGTATGGTGACAGCGCTCATGCCCACATCTCGTGAAAATGATGCACCGGGCCGTGGCCTTGTCCAATCTCCAACCCGTCGGCACGTTTTATTGCAGCGTGCAGCCAGCCATGCGCCCGCCGCACCGCAGTCTCAAGATCCATGCCCCGCGCAAGGCAGCCCGCAATTGCTGCGGAATAACTGCAGCCAGTACCATGCGTGTTGCGGGTCGCGATCCGCGGTGCCCCCAGCGTGACAACGAACCCTGACTTTGCCAGCACATCAAGGCACTCAATGCCATCGGCGTGGCCGCCCTTGATTAGAACCGCCTTAGGACCTAGCGCTAGCAACGGCGCAACCAGTCCGGCACTGTCGCCCTTATGGGTTTGTCCCAGCAGCTTGTCCGCCTCGGGCAGGTTTGGTGTCAGCAGGTCAGCGCGCGGCAGAAGATACTGCTTCAGCGCGGCAATCGCTTGATCTTCAAGCAGGGCGACCCCGGATTTCGCCACCATGACGGGGTCGAGGACGACAGGTCCGGAAAAACCTTCCAATGCACGGGCCACTGTTTCGACCAATAATGGCGTACCCAGCATTCCGATCTTGATGGCGTCTATGCGGATGTCGTCTAGGACCGCCTTGATCTGAGCCGCGACCACATTGTCGGGTACCGGATGTACTGCGGTCACGTCACAGGTATTCTGCGCGGTTATCGCGGTCACCACGCTGCAACCGAACACGCCCATTGCGCCGAAGGATTTAAGATCTGCCTGAATTCCCGCGCCGCCCCCGCTGTCGGAACCGGCAATCGTCAATGCTGTCGCAACCATGGCACATCCCTCATTGTCATGGTCAGGATGTGCGTGGAAAGACCCGTAGCCTGCGTTGTGACACGAGTTGTGACACGGGGCGCCCGGTATGCCTGTTTCCTCCGCCGGTCCTAACCGGGTCAGGTTCAATGGGTTTGCATGTCTGCATCTCAGCCCCGAGGGGCACCCCAACAGATGGTTACCGATTATTGATGAGATCAGGTCTCGTCAACAGTTTTGTTGCACACCGTATGATGGGTGCGGCTTCGCTTTGAGCTTTGCAGTTAACTCGGGGTGTCGCCGGTGTCGCAAAATGGTGGTGTTTCCAGATGCTATGACCGGAAAACGGCACAATAAGACAGGGACACCCAGCGCCGACATCGTGGTCGTTGACCCAGCCCCGCGATCCGAGATTGTAGGCAGAAACAGTTCTTTGAGGTCTTGTCACAAGTTCCCGTCCGCAGATGCACATAGTTGCAACGAATAAATTGCTATGGGCAAATTCAGGTCACAAGTCGGCTAAACGTTTCATTTCAGGGCGCTCAACTGCCTTGGCCAATTCGCATAGTTCGAAAATGCTCGTCTCAATGACGCGGTTCAGCCAAGATCTCGTGTGCAGGTCCAAACAACCCTCCAGGACAAATCGTCCAGCCGTAGAAAACCCGCGTTCGAAAGAATCCTTTTACAGGCCCGGACACCTTTGTGCCCATAAATGAGGCGATGGAATTCAATAACAATGGCTCGAATGCCCGACAGGTCCGCATTCCTCAAGAAATCCAGTTCCGCCCCCTCAATATCCATCACAAGAACCGTCGGAGCGAACTCTCGTTTCACCGCTTCGAAGTCCGCTTTAGCTACGCGCACTGATGTTGTTGATTCACCTTCATTATCAAAAACTGAAGACCCTAGATATGAAGCGTCAATATGAAACGGAATAGAGTCGGGATCCTTTGGATTGGCGCTTAGTATCGCATTCCGGACTTCGATCCGGTCTGAAAGCCCATTTAGGGCATGTAAACGACGGATGTGTGGAATTAGATTTGGATTGGCTTCAAAACTGAGAATAGCCTCTGGTTTGTTCTCGAGCGCGACAACACCACTCACGATACCCAGACCGGCGCCCATTTCCAGAATACGATCCTCAGGTTGAACGACGCTCAAAGCGCCATCCATTTCCCAGCTTTCATAGTTGTCCTGCTCGATCAGATTCATGATCGTTTCGTCCAGAAATGGCGATGAAGGTATCTTCAATCCACGGTACTGGATCGCAACATCAGGGTTCGTTTCGGTCATACTTGCTCCATTCCAAGGATGAGCGGTCGGTAGAGCATGTTTTGCATAAGGTCAGACTATTTGCATCAAACATCATGTCGGTAATCTCGCATAGAGGTCCGACATATTCATCTTCAGAACATCGTTGAACCACTCAACCGACAAGTCAAACTCGTGTTCAGGATAATAAGTATCCAAACCCCGGAAAGGGCGGACCTGCACATCATCGAGAAGACCATGACCCCTTAGTCTTTCTTCGGTGTCCTTGTCGTATTTTCGGATAATGTCATGAAGCTCTTGAACAGCATTCATAGAAGATGAATTTTTCAGGAATTGGACCTGTTCATAGCGGAAATCGTTGCTGCCCTTAGGTGATTCATATGTGCCCATATCATGATATCTCAGCAATTTGAGCATCCAGTGGATTTCGGTCAGTCCGTCAAAGTGACAAATGACCGATTGTTGAGAAACATGTCGCTTGATGTTGCCTCTCCACCGCTGTGGCGCATGAACACCTAACTTGATGTTTTTCCCCGTTCGGGTGGCGCTTTTTCCGAAACGATGCGCACAAAATCCTCTGTCGCTGTACTTGAGTCGTTCTTCTCCGAATAAGCTTCGGGCGACATAGCCGCGGGTGTGCTTAGGCTTCAGCATAAGACCACCAAAAAGTCCGGGTGTGGTGTCCTCGGTTGAAAACACACGCTCGCCATTAGGAATTGAAATCGTATCGACATCCGAGGGCAGGTCAGCAAGCTCTTGTGCAAAGTCATCGGCTTGCAGATACTCATCCGCATCGAGGAAAAGCATCCAATCGACTTTTGCTTCTCGATAGGCTTTTGTCGCTATCAGCCTTTGGCGTCTGAAACTGTTTTCTGGATAAGCATAGTCCCAGTTTCTTCGAAAAAACGTGTCATCCATCACTTCAACGCGACAGTTCGGTATCTGAGCCAGAAGTTGCCGCGCTTTCGGATCATCACCATCAAGAAAGATAAAGATCTCTTGCGCGCCGAGTGACGCATAATAGGAAGCAAATATAGCCACCAGCTCTGGCGGCTCTTTGACCATGGTAACGACACCCCAGGTGGCCATCTTCAAAGGAGTCCTGTGTTTGGGAAGAGCCAAATTCGCTGATTGCACGTCTTTAGAGTCACCGGCTTCCTCTATTGCCCAGTAAGTCTGGATTTGTGGCAACCTTGATCGGTGAATTTTCCGCCTTAAGCAAGAGCATCCTGAGGTCTTATTGGACGATCCGATTTAAGACAGTTTGGGTGATCTTGCGACCTTTGTCGGGGAGGACTGAGAAAACTGGACCAAAGTTGAGGTAACCAAACAATTACTGCTTATTGCGAGCCCCTATAGTTTGATCGTTACCGCTCGTTCTTTTTCGCGAAACACAAAGGTGCGAGAATTCTGACTAACGGACCTGCGCTACAGACAGTTCATATTGGACGGTTGGGTCACCATCACAATTGCGGCTGTATCGGGATCATTAAACCAGTGGATCGAATACCGGAGCCATGCTAATGCGGAGCAAGTGAAAAACATAACGGGCATCGATCCAGCATGGATATTTCTCCAGTAATTTCATCGTTTTGGCATGGATCCAGTCTGACTTTTTTCGAGCAACTCTGCCTCAAAAGCTTTGTGGATCACGGCCATAAGGTCAAGTTGTACTCTTTGAATGAAATCACGAATACACCACCGGGCGTTGAAAATGCGGATGCACGTATTTTCTTGCCTGACCACCTGAAAATATGGCGAAACGAAAAGCGAAACAGCGCTTATGCCCCGTTGTCGGATTTTTTCAGGATCAACATGCTTCGGGAATCCGACGAAATCTGGATGGATTGCGATATGTTGTGTATGCAGCCGATCCCCGACATTCCGTATATTTTCGCAAAAGAGAAACGCTATTTTAACAATGCGGCTCTCCGGCTGCCGCACAGTTCTCCAACATTGCAGGGTATGCATGACTTTATGAACGGGTCCGAGATCGTGATCCCCAATGACTGGCCGTGGAAAAAAAATATTGATGTTTCCATCGGCAAGTCCAATGAAGACGGCTCTTTCTCGGTACCGTTGGAAAACCTGTCGCAGCTGCCATTTTATACGTTCGGGCCTCAGGCTATCTCTTATTTTTTGGGCAAGAACGGTGAAGTTAAACACGCCCTGCCACCCGAGTCATTCTATTCCCAAGAACCTACGGCCATGCGCTTGAATTATTTCCGGCCGCGGTTTTCCCGCATATCGCTCGATGAAAACGCGTTGGGGGTTCATCACATTGGCGGCTCGAGCATGCGCAAGAAATACAATATGGATGGTGGGTTTCCTTTGCCGCATCCCAACAGCCAGGTCGCCAAGCTATGCAAGAAACATGACATCGATCCCTCTAAGGCGATGCCACAGGATGTGCTGAAGTCTGTTGACCAAGATTAAAATGTCTGGGCAAGTCAGAAGCGCCAGTATGTGTCCAAGTTTCGGACGATCGGAATCAAAAACACTAGGCGTCATCTGCTAACACCGTAGTGCCAAGTTGTTCGGCAGACAGTTCCCCAACCGGCCACTGTATTGAGTACAACGTGCAACAACTTGGCAATCAAAGTAATGGCGGTCGCTTCAGGCAAGGATGATAAACTGCGACACTGTCAACATATTCGATTGTCCTACTGCGGATGGAGCCTTTACTTTTTCTGGCGTAGAAATTTCACTACGATTACTTGCAGCGGCGCAGGTACGGCCATATCAGAATACTGGGGTGAATAGGGCCGAATGTTATGAAGCCCGAACACAGATCTTGGATTAATCTGGGGTCCAGTTTATGGGATAGGCGAATGTCAAAGAAGCTGGCTACAGATCACAAGGATATTCGCCGATCATCTATCCCGGCCTTTAACACCAGAAGACCGACTAAAAGCATGTCTTTGTCGACCCGGTCGCTCTGACCGGGTGTGAACAAAGATGTCTACGCTTAACGATAATGATCTGAACCAACCTCCTCAGCCTGATCAAGGATGGTCACGTGAACTTGTTGCACTTGAGCGGGCTATCGTGGTTCCGCCCGCAGTCTCCGATACGGTGCAGGAAGCCGGTGTTCTGACTGAAGACCGGGAATATTGCGCGCATGGGGCGCTTTGGCGGGGAAAGCGTGCCATGACCACCCAACCGGTATCGCCAACAGACCCTTTGCCGCAATTGTCGGGTCGCTGGCTTTATGCCGGGCTGTTATGGGTACACTTTGGTCATTTCCTGGCTGAAAGCACCGCACGTCTTTGGCCGCTGCCGGCAATCGCGAAGGATATTGATGGGGTCCTCTTTACCCCCAAGCGACCCGCCAATGGGGATGAAACACGCCCTATGCAGCATAATTTTTTTACGCTTCTGGGTATTGATCTTCCAATCAAAGTGGTGACCGAGCCAACTCAGATAGAACATCTGCATGTGCCCGGTCAGGGGTTTGGGCTGGGTCCGATTGTGGCGGGAACGCCTGAATATCGTGCCTTGATCCATCAAAATTTTGGCGCCGACGTTCCCCCTGATGGGCCGGAGCGGCTTTATATCTCGCGCGCAGGTCTTGGAATACGGCGGGGTGGCGTTATCGGAGAAGAGTTTCTCGAAGAGAATTTGCGCCAGAACGGGTACGAGATTTTCTATCCGGAACAACACCCGATGGAAAAGCAGATCGCGCGTTACAAAGCCGCCCGTCAGATCGTTGCACTAGACGGGTCGGCACTGCATCTTTTTGCTCTGGTAGGCCGTCCAGATCAGCAGGTTGCAATGATCCCGCGCCGCACTTCTTCGGTGCATCACAATATCTCAGCTCAGCTAGCGGCCTTTTGCGGGCAAGAGCCTTTAGTCGCCAATGCCATTCGCACTGATTGGGTATTGGCTTCGCGCGGTCGGCCCAACCGCCATTCACTTGGAGAGCTTGACATGTCCAGATTGCATAAAATGCTTGCCGATGCAGGATTTGTCTCACCTGATCTGGCCTGGGAAGAAATGTTCTGGCGGCAGCGGCGGCGAACCATCCGAAAACTGGAAAAAGCCCTTGGCGACCAGCTGGTTCCCATCCATCAAGAGCCCGCTGACTAATGCAGCTAATCCTGGATATACGCGACACAGCTCGGGATCAGGCGCGCCAAGCCAATGGGGTTGCGTCTGTTTTGAGTATCGATAATGCGGATTTGCAGCAGCAACTGGTTACGTTCGCGCAGATTACGCGGCGAAGACGTGCAAAGGCCGAGCCGCCCGAATTTTTGCCCGCACTCGCCAGTGCGATTGCTAATGAGCGACCGCGGTTCATGCTTTTGGCCATGCCAGGGCTAGCAGAAAACCTCACCACGGAAGTCTCTGTTGGTCGAGTCCACGAAGTTTTGGGGCAATTGGCGGCCGACATCCTGATTTTGACTGATCTTGATTCAGGATCTGATCGCGCCAGAATTTGGGCCACACAATTTGGTGCCGATGCGATAGTTAACCGGATTGAATGGCCAGATGATCTGACTGCGCAGCCTCCTGCATTCTTTACCCTGGCCTCCTCTGCAAAAGAAGAATCCACTCCAAAAGAAGTGCTGCCATTTGCCCGTCGCTTCTTGCCGCGCAATGACCTGACAAGTTTTGACGAAAGTCGACCCATGGGTGACACGGTGCCGGTGGACCTCAGGCCGCCAGAGGGTTCCAGCGGCACGGTGCTGATCGGTTGCATGAAAAACGAAGGCCCATTCTTATTGGAATGGATTGCATACCACCAATCGATCGGGGTGCATCACTTTGTTATCTATACCAATGGCTGCGAGGATGGCACGGATCTGATGCTGGATGCGCTGGCCAAAACCGGTCTGGTCACGCATGTCGACAACAACAAATGGAAGGGCAATTCCCCGCAACAGTGGGCTCTGAACCAGTCTGCAAAGCTCAAGGTGGTCAAACGTGCTGATTGGGTTATCCATATTGATGTGGATGAGTTTATCAACATCCGCTTTGGTAACGGGACACTGCCGGAACTTTATAGGCGCCTGCCCGAGGGAGTCAGCAATATTGCCATGACCTGGCGGCAATTTGGGTCGGCCGGGATAAAGACCTACGAAGACAGGCCGGTCCTGGCGCAATTTGACCGATGCGCTCCGTCATATCTGCCCAAACCGCATACCGCTTGGGGCTTCAAGACCGCCACCAGGAATATTCGTGCCTATCGCAAACTAAGCTGTCACCGGCCAAATAAGCTGAAAGAAGCAAAAGCCGAAAAGGTGCTATGGGTCAATGGATCGGGTCAGGATATCACGCACAAAGTGGCAAAGAATGGCTGGAGGTCCGATATCAAGACCATCGGCTATGAGCTGGTCCAGCTAAACCACTACGCACTAAGATCTGCGCAGTCTTTCTTGGTCAAGCGCCAGCGTGGACGGGCCCTGCATGTGGATCGCACTGTCGGGCGCAACTATTGGATACGGATGGATTGGAACCAGTATCAGGACGTTACTATCCAACGCAACCTGGCCAGATTGTCAGTGGCGATGGAAGCGTTGCTAGCCATTCCGCAGATTGCGCAGCTACACGAAAGAGCTGTTGCCTGGCACCAGGCTAAGATTGAGTTTTTGATGGATGAGCCCGAGTTTCGCAACCTTTATGACGAAATCACGAGCATCGAACTTGAGGATTTGCAACGGATCCGCGCCATCATAGATGCGGATATGCATAGCTGACTTGTCCTGCCGCGATGAACCGATTCTTAGAACGGCCCGGTTGTCGCAGATAGCGTGCGGCTTGATATTCATTCGCCAACTAAAAGACCGCCGATGACCAAAAGTTGGCGAATAACCCTTCAAAATCTTAGCGAGAGACATGACATGCCGCCATCCAGCTTGGCGCAATCGGTGTTGTCAATTTCTACGATTTCAAACCCTTCACGATCCAACATGTCTGCTGTGCGCGAGAAGCCTGCGGCCATCAGCACCAGATTGTTGAAGCGGATCGCGTTGGCAGCAGCTTCTTCCCCATCAGCAACATGAAGCACTCGGTAGCCCTCAAAGCAGCCTGATGCATCAAGTCTTCGAGTAGACAGGATTGTTTCTGCATCCATCAGTGAACAATCTGTCTTGAAGTGCAAAACGCCTTCCGGTGTAAACACTTCGCGCAGTTTGTGGCCCCACGCGGAGGTGATTTTAGACAGCTCGGCGACACCTTCAACGTCCGTGCGGTCTGATCTGCCCACCAAAATTTCGCGGCCAGTTACAAGAATATCTCCGCCCTCGATATGGCCGGGGCCGTTGATTTCCAGAACCGTCTCGTAGCAAGCGCGAAGATTTGGCGCCATTTCTGCCACCTCACCCATCCGCGATGGTGCGCCTGGCCGCATCAGCACAGCGCCTTGCGGCAGGCAAAGGGCCGTATCCTCGACAAACTGCGCGTCGGGGAACGCGTCGAGGGGATCAAGTTCGATCACTTCAGCCCCGGTGCTTTTCAGTGCAGCCACGTAAGCCTTGTGTGCCGCCATCATCCCTTCGAAATCGGGGTTTCCAATATCCTTTGCACGCAAACCGCCAGCAATGGTCGCAGCCGGGCGGCGGGTGATGGCGCGGGAGAATTCAAAGGTCGGGTCTGACATGTTTCAATCTTTCTGAGGTTCACATTTCGGAGCGATGACTTCGATCATTGCAGGCCCATCTAAAGCGACAGTTTCGCGCAACGCCTGCGCGACAGCCTGTGGTTCGGCCGGAACCTTGGTGAATGGAATGCCAAAAGACTTGGCTGATGCAGAAAAATTCGGGGGCGAAGGATCACAACCTATGACGGTCACACCCACATCCCGCATCGACGCGGCAATTTCCTGGTATCCATGATTGTTCCAGATCACGAAGGTGACCGGCAGGTTTTCATCTGCTGCGGCCATGATTTCAGGCAATGAAAACTGTGCACCTCCATCGCCGACAATGCAGATCGCCCTTGCTGTCGGATCGGCGATCGACGCGCCGATGGCAGCGGGTATCCCGTAGCCGAGCGCGCCATATCCCGTTGCTGCGTTGAACCAACCTCCGGCCCGGTCGTGGTCGTAGAAAAGATTGCCGGCATAAATTGGTTGGGTTGAGTCTCCGACCATCAATGCATTCGGAACTGCCGAGCGAATGGCGTTCAGGATTTCGACCTGATGGCGATAGTCCGGACCAATTTCCTCCCAGGCGGCGCGGCGTGTTTTGCTGGCGCGTTCGGCACCGTCGTCTTGCTTTGCCTCATTGGACAATGCCCCAAACAGCGCCGGTACAACCAAATTAACGTCACCTTGAATGGCTAGCGCTGCCTCATGTCGCGCCAGTTGATCGCTGCAGCGATCCACCCGGATCAGGCCTGACCTTCCTGCTATTTGCTCGGTGGCGTACATGTCATAGTCGGTTGGCCCCAATTCGGTTCCCAAAGCCAGAACGCAATCAGCGCTTTCTATCAGCTCGCGTACTGCTTTGAGGCTCGGGCTGGCAGGAACGGTCAGTGGATGTCCGTGCATCAGGCCCCGTGCGTTGACGGTTTGCACGACGGGGGCATCGAGGGTTTCAGCCAATGTCTGTAAATCGGTTTCCGCTTTTTTCGCGCCACCGCCCGCCAGAATGACAACTCGATTTGCTTTAGCCAGTTGCCTTGCCGCTTGTGAGATTAAATCTGGATTGAACGGGGGTGCTGGATCGAGCGTCTCGACTGGTGTTTTTTGATATTTTTCTGCTGCTACATCCAACGGGATCTCTATATGCACCGGCCCTGGGCGACCGTTGGCAAGATCGTGAAAAACACGGTCCAAGACCGGGTCCAGAGCGTTGGAGTCGGGAACTTGTTCTGACACCAACGCAACTGTTCTGGCCAGTCCCAGTTGGTCTGGCAATTCATGCAGATGTCCCAAGCCCTTGCCAAGTGAAGCGGTTTTATTGACACCAGAGACCACCAACATCGGAATTGAATCAGCGCGCGCCTGCGCCATCGGTGTCAAGGTGTTGGTCAATCCGGGGCCGGTGATCACAAAGGTCACACCCGGTTTCCCCGAAACACGCGCGTAGCCATCAGCCATGAAACCAGCACCCTGTTCATGCCTGGGCGTGATATGACGAATGCCCGAAGTAGCAAGACCGCGGTAAAGTTCGACCGTGTGAACGCCCGGAATTCCGAAGACGCAGGTCACATCTCTTTGGCGAAGCTTGGCAACCAAAGCTTCACCGATTGTCATTCCGCTCATGCAACCTCGCGTGATTTGCTGTTGGCGTGATCAATGATGCGAGAAACCGCTGTGGCAAAATCGGCGTCACTAATCGTCAGCGCGACCCGGACCCAGTCTTTCAGACCGCCGCCAAAGGCGGACCCTGGCATGACAGCCACCCCGGCCTGTAACAGATCCCACGCATAAGCTTCGCCATCAAACCCGGTGGCGGAAACGTTGATGAGGGCGAACATTCCCGCCTCTGGGCGATGAACCGTCAGATCCGTTTCTGCTTCAAGACGATCAGCCAGCAGGGTGGCGCGGCCAGAGAAACGAGCGGCCATGCCGGGCGCAACCTCGGACCCGTCGCGGATTGCCAATTCGGTCATGTCCGCGATGAAGGGCTGATTGCCAAAGAGCATTGTTTCGGAATACGGCAGCAGCGCTTCACAAAACGCTGCTGGTCCGACACACCAACCGCTACGAAACCCTGGGGCAGCATGTGATTTCGAGATGGATGATACACCTATGACACGATCCGCCAGTTTCGGGTCTGCCAATGGTGAAGCAAATTCGGCCTCGTCAAAGATCAGTTCTTCATAGACCTCGTCCGAGATGATCCATAAATCGTGCGCCATGGCGAGCTGCCCGATTTCGGCAATTTCCGTGGTAGTCAGAATTGCACCTGTCGGGTTGTGTGGCGTTGTCAGAAGAATGGCGCGGCTGCGTGGAGTGATGCGTGCGGCAATATCTTCGGCTTGCATGCGAAACCCGTGCTCTGGCCGAAGCGGCACAGGCACCATATCCGCCCCGGATGCACGCACGACTCCTTCGTATGTCGCGTACATCGGATCACCAACCAAAACTTCGTCTCCGGCCTCTGCAATCCCGGACATCACTGCGAAAAGGGCGGTTTGCGTCCCGGGAAAGCACAAAAAGTTCTCGGGTCCGAAGGGCCGCCCACGAGAGGTTGAATAGCGAGCAGCAAGCGCGTCAAGCAGTCCGGCTTCACCGCGCCCGTTGGAATACCCTGTCCGTTGTGCCCGCAAGGAGGTTACGGTGGCTTCTACCAATGCGGCTGGCACGGGCACATCCGGTTCTCCAATCGTCATTTCGACGATATCCGCTCCGGCTTTGATAAGATCGCGTGCTTTCAGGTGTACACCCCATTTGGCACCACCCAACCCCGCTAAACGCTCAGTCACAGATGTGGTCTTCATGGCTGCTCCGCCTCTTTGTTTATTGGAATCCCTAAGATGGCGCTTACCGAGTCTAAGCCGATCTGCGCCAGTTGCCCTTCGGAAAACGCGTCCGGAAGCGCACCGCCTTCCAACCAAAGGCCGTCGATTACCGCGTTGCAAGCAATGGCCAGTTGCGTTGCCTCCGTTGCAGCAACTGAACGTCCGGTTTCCAGCAATGCGGCGACGATCAGTTCCTCGAGGTGACCCCGGAAATAGTTATAGGTCTGCTGGTGAATGCGCTGCATTTTTGAATCATGTTGCACCTTGTTCAGAAAGCTGGCCCACAACGCCACGGCGCTTGGATCAACGATTGGTGGTCGTAGCGACGCGTCAACGAAGTTGGTCAACTGAGATACTGCGCTTCCCGTTCCTGACGAAGCTGCTGTCTGATCGGTTAGCGTATTCATGTGGTGCTCATACGCCGCTTGAACCAACTCTTCTTTTGAAGAGAAATAATGACGGATCAACCCTTGGGTCACGTTCGCGCGGGCTGCAATCTCACGCACCGTGGCACCGCGGACGCCCATCTCGGCGATCAGGTCCAAAGTCGCCAATATCAGCGCCTCGCGCCGAAACTCAGCAGACTCACGTTTAAATTTGCGGCTGTCGTCCTGCACGTCAGTGTCATCCATGGCATGGAGTTATTATACACTTGCATAATTGCGAGATTCGAGGCTTACTGCAAGCTGAAATCAGAAGATTGTTAGATATGGACACAGCCGAAGCAGCATCACCCACACCCGAAGCCACTGCGTCCATTGAGGCGATAAAGATTGAGGACCTGCACAAATCCTTTGGTGCGCTAGAGGTCCTGAAGGGTGTCTCCCTGACTGCCAACAAGGGGGACGTTGTCGCAATCATCGGGGGATCAGGCTCGGGCAAATCCACCATGCTGCGCTGCATCAACTTCTTGGAAACGCCGAGCTCGGGAAAAATCACCATTGGCGGTGAATTGATTGAAATGCACGCCGATGGCAGTCCTGCGAACCGCCGCCAGATCGAGCGTATCCGGACGCGGCTGGCAATGGTTTTTCAGCAGTTCAACTTGTGGACGCATCGCACGCTTTTGGAGAACGTGATCGAAGTGCCGATACATGTCCTCAAGGTGCCAAAGGCAGAGGCTATCTCGCGGGCGCACGACCTGTTGAAAAGGGTAGGGCTTGGTGACAAGGCCGACACCTTTCCGGCCTATCTATCTGGCGGTCAGCAACAGCGTGCCGCCATTGCCCGAGCGCTTGCCGTAGATCCTACGGTAATGCTTTTTGATGAGCCCACATCGGCGCTGGACCCCGAGTTGGTCGGCGAAGTCTTGAACGTGATCCGTGATCTCGCTGGTGAAGGACGCACCATGCTGCTCGTCACCCATGAAATGAAATTTGCGCGCGAAGTTGCCAGCCACGTTGTCTATCTTTTCGAAGGCCGTATTGAAGAGCAGGGTCCACCTGCCGAGGTCTTCGGTAATCCAAAATCAGAGCGGTTGAAGCAGTTCCTCAGCTCGGTCGCCTGATCCAGTCAAAACAAACTAATGAACCAAAAGGGAGTAACAAAATGAACCTTAAGAAACTGCTTGCGTCCGGAGTTGCCGCCGCCATCCTTTCAGCTGGTGTCGCCAGTGCCGAAGAGGTCAAGATCGGTATCGCGGCTGAACCTTATCCACCATTCGCTTCGCTTGACAGCTCAGGCAACTGGGTTGGATGGGAGATCGATGTTATCAATGCCGTCTGTGCAGCTGCCGAACTGGACTGTGTTATAACGCCTGTAGCCTGGGACGGTATCATCCCATCGCTGACCGGGCAGCAAATCGACGCCATCATGGCCTCTATGTCGATCACCGAGGAGCGGCTGAAAACCATTGATTTCAGCGATCCTTACTACAACACACCCGCTGTAATCGTTGCGGACAAATCGATGGATATCGAAGCGACACCGGAGTCGCTGGCGGGTAAAGTTGTTGGCATTCAGGCTTCGACCATCCACCAGGCCTATGCGCAGGAATATTTCAAGGATGCTGAACTGCGGGTTTATCAGACACAGGATGAGGCCAATCAGGACCTGTTCGCAGGCCGTATTGATGCAACTCAAGCAGACAGCATCGCCATGGCCGACTTTGTAAACTCGGATGCGGGCGCTTGCTGTGAAATTAAAGGCGCCGTTGCAGATGATCCCGCTATTCTGGGACGCGGCGTTGGGGCTGGCGTGCGCAAAGGGCAAGATGACCTGCGTGAGGCGCTGAACAAAGGCATCGCCGCAATTCTTGCCGATGGCACGCACGAGAAGATCACGTCGAACTATTTCTCGGCCAGCATTTACTAAGCCGCTGCTGTGAACGGACTGTTGGATTCACTTGGATTGGCGCAGAGCGCAGAGCTTTTGTCGCTCTCGCCGCCGGGATGGGGGGCCAATCTGCTGCGCGGATTGTCCCACTCATTGCAGATCGCTTTCGGCGCTTATGCCCTCGGTCTCGTGATCGGATTGTTCGGAGCTTATGGCAAACTCTATGGCGGGAAGGTCACGCGCGATCTTCTCGCCATCTACACGACGGTGATCCGGGCTGTGCCCGAGCTGGTCCTGATACTGATCCTGTATTACGTGGGATCTGACATCATAAACAAAATCTCCGCCGCAATGGGCGGGGGTCGGGTTGAGGTCAGTGGTGTTGGCGCAGGCATATGGGTGCTGGGTGTTGTCCAGGGTGCTTACGCGACCGAGATTTTGCGCGGCGCAATTCAGGCGGTTCCGCCCGGTCAGATCGAAGCCGCCAAATCCTACGGTATGCCCGCCTTTATGACCATGCGCCGCGTGACAATCCCGGCCATGATGAGCTTCGCCGTGCCAGGTCTTGCCAACCTGTGGCTGATTGCAACCAAAGATACCGCGTTGCTCGCTGTTGTGGGTTTCAACGAGCTGACACTGGAAACCCGCCAGGCTGCAAGCAGTACACGCGCCTATTTTACTTTCTTTCTGGCAGCGGGTTTTCTTTATCTCATGGTAACGCTGTGTTCGGGCGGCATCTTCGCTCGGATTGAGAAATGGGCGCGTCGCGGCCAACCCTCCCTTAAAGGAGGGGGCAGATGATTGATTTCAGATCGTTGATGCAACCACATCGCATTGTGATGATGCTGATATTCGCTGGAATCGTTGTCTGGTGCGCCGTCTCTCTTCAGTGGGACTGGATCCCGAAATATGCGCCGCTCGCCCTTCAGGGCATTTGGACGACAATCTGGCTGTTGGTGGTCACCGTAGTTTTGGGTTTCCTACTCGCCGTTCCACTTGGATTGGCACAGGCGGTTGGGCCTTGGTATCTTGCCGCCCCGGCCAAGGCATTTTGCACTATCATCCGCGGCACACCGCTGCTGCTGCAACTCTGGTTATTGTATTATGGGCTTGGGTCTTTGTTTCCGCAGTTCCCTTGGATACGCTCTTCCGAGTTGTGGCCCTATTTGCGGCAGGCCTGGCCTTATGCAGTACTGGCGCTGACGTTGTCCTATGCCGGCTACGAAGGAGAGGTGATGCGCGGTGCCTTCAAAGGGGTCGCCAAGGGTCAGCTTGAGGCAGCCAAGGCATTTGGCATGCCACGTTTCACCATGTTTCGCCGTATCTGGTTGCCGCAGGCTATCCGCAACGTCCTGCCGACATTGGGCGGTGAAACCATATTGCAACTCAAAGCAACTCCATTGGTTGCGACGATCACTGTCGTCGACATTTACGCCGTGTCTTCACGTGTGCGCTCCGACACTTTCATTATTTACGAGCCGCTCATCCTGTTGGCCGTATTCTATATTCTCGTCGCGGGCGTGATCGCATTTGGTTTCCACTGGCTGGAAGTAAAGGTTCTTGGGACTGGAAACCGCAATGGCGGTACCAGTTAGTATCGCCAGCAGCGGAGGGGATCCATGTGCTGCGTCAGCTCCGACCAGTGCTTTGAGTTCATAGCAATCTGAGCTGCAACTTGCATTCAGCTTGGCTGAGTACTGATGGTCGATATCAATATCAGGCCCTACTGGAATGGTGCACAATTATATCTCTGCGCACCAATCCCGGCCGGTTCCGTTCACAGCTCTACAACAACTTTCCCGACCGCCGCTCCGTTTGTCAGGTGCTCATAGGCTGCATCGACATTGGTCCACCCAAACTTCTGTTCGTCAACAATTGGTTTGAGTTGGCCCGCGTCCGCCATTTCCGCCAGAGTTTTCAGGATGTCACCATGGGATTGACGCCCGACATCATGCATCATCGGGATCAGCATGAAGACGACGTGCAGAGACAGACCTTTGAAATGCACAGGTGTCAGATCAATCTCGACCATCGCGACGGTTGAGGCGACTTGGCCATTGAGCTTGGTCGCTTCGAACGAGTTCGTCATGTTAGGCCCACCCACGCTATCAAACACCACATCGAAGCCTACGCCATCAGTGTGTTCGGCCACGTAGTCCTCGACCTTTTGGGTTGTGAAATCCAACGGGCGCGCACCGAGACCCTCGATCAGGGCTAGCTGATCCGCTCCGCGACCTGTTGCCGACACGGTTGCGCCAAGGTGGCGCGCAACTTGAACGGCAACATGACCAACGCCACCGGCACCGCCTTGAACCAGAACGGTTTGCCCTTCGCCGACACCGGCGCGCGTCAATCCTTCGTAGGCGGTGATGCCTACGAGAGGCAGCGCCGCGGCTTCTCGCATGCTCAGCGTCTTGGGTTTGTGTGCAATCAGGCGGGCATCCGCATTGATGTACTCGGCTAGCGAACCAGGGAGGTCCATCAAACCACCGGCGCAGCCATACACCTCATCGCCTATGGAAAAACCTGTAACACCTTCGCCAACGGCGGTGATTGTGCCAGCAAAATCCATGCCAAGGACCGCGGGCAAATTGGGGGACAGAGGTAGATCCGCGCCCATGCTTCGGATCATTGTATCGACGGTATTGACGCTGGCCGCGGCCACTTTGACGACTACATGCCCAGACGTTGCGACCGGGTCAGGCATTTCTACAAGCTCGAACGGTGCATCGGGTCCGTAGGCGTTCAGAACCATTGCTTTCATTGGGATATTCCTTTTTTAGCGAAGTGTCAGGCGCGGCTTTGAACAGCGCACGCCTGACGTGATCATTGTGTTGGAGGACGGATCAGTTGATATCCTGAACCTGCATAACCAGATCGCCCCACTTGCGCTGGTTTTCGATGTCGTGTTCCAGACCCTGTTCATCCGCGATGGTGAACCGTTTGACCGCCGGGGTTTTGCTTGTGGCCTGATACAGCCAATAGGCTTCGGCCTTCAGCGCTTCATCAATTGGTTTGTCAATGGATTCATAGACCATCTGCTTGCAGGCATTGATCGACTCTGCCGGGAATTTTGCGATCCGCCCGGCCAGAGCCGTCACATACGGGCCAATCTCATCTGGCTCCAAAGCCTTGTTTATGGCGCCCAGACGTTCTGCATCATCCGCATCGTAGTCTTGTGCGCTCAGGATGATCTCAAGCGCTTTTCCAAGGCCGGTTTGACGTGCCATGCGCGAAGCACCGCCGCCGCAAGGCAGGATGCCCATTCCAACTTCCATCTGCATGAACTTGTACTTACCCCGCGCCGCAAATCGCATGTCGAGCGCCAACGCCAACTCGTGTCCGCCACCACGTGCGAACCCTTCCAGCTTTGCGATGGTGGCTTGTGGCACCTTGCTGATCCGCTCGCAGACCGATTGAAGGTCCAAAAGCTGTGCGTCCTCGCGGAATACGGCCTCAGTCGACATATCCTTGAGCAGCTCGGTATCGTAGTGGCAGACCCAGATTTCCGGGTTGGCGGATTGAAAGATCACGACCTTGGTTTCGCGGTCTCGCTCTAGCCGCATGGCCAGACTGTTGAGGTCGGCCAGCATTTCCTGGCCTTGCACGTTTACGGTGCCAAAGTTGAATGTGACTGTTGCGATGCCGTTTTCAACAGCAACGTCAAAGGTTTGAAAGCTCTCATATTTCATCAGACAGTCCTTTCTTGGGCCTCGACGCGGCACGCGCGAGGGGCAAGGGAGGTTAAAGTTGGAAGCGCGTCTGGATTTAGCGCAGCGCGGGTCAGTTGGTCTGGTTAATCAAACCTCTGATCGAGTTCATGACGTCGGCAACATGTGCTTTGTCCAGTGCTGCGGCATGTGGATTCGCGAAGGCACCGCTGTCATTGTCAAAATAGGCACCTGACGCATCAGCGAACCGATCACCCAATGCTGCGTCAATCAGGATATCAGCGCCGATGTTCATATCGTTCCCGGCTAGGCCGAATCCTTCTTTCACCATCTTTGAGGCCAACAGCGATCCCGGATTTACCGCGACCATGACGGGTGCATCGGACAGAGATTTGGCCCATTCCCGGGTCCAGATGGTGATCGCCAGCTTGCTTTGCGCGTAAGCCTCCATATCATCCAGCGGAACACTGCCCTCCAGTGCATTTAAATTCACCGGGGCCTGCGCTGCCGATGACAGGTTCACGACGCGCCCGTCGGCGGGAATGATCGGCATCAGCAATTCTGTGAGCAGATAGGGTGCGAGTGTGTTGACGACAAAGCGGATGTCCTGCCCATTCGCAAGCACGGTTTGCGGAGCTTTCAGCACACCTGCATTGTTGATCAACACGTCCAGTTTGTCATGTTTGGCCTTTACGCTTTCAGCCAGTTCTCGCACTGCGGACAGATCGCTCAGATCAGCGGTATAAGTTTCGACATCGCCGCCGACGTCGGTGGCAGCGCTGTCCAATTTGGAGGTACTGCGTCCATGCAGAAGTACTTTGTGTCCATCGGCGGCCAGCTTCTTTGCCGTGAGCAAACCAATGCCGTCGGTTGAACCTGTAATGAGTATAGTCTTGGTCATTGATCTGATCCTTTAGGAAAAGTCGGGCAGTACGGTATCTGCCAAGTGTTCGAGGGTCGTATCGATGGGCGCTTGATTGAACCGTAGGTTCAGTGCAACGTGATTGACCCCAAGCGTTTCTATTTCACGTAGATAGCTACGCAGGAAATCGGTGCCAGACTGAAACCCAAGATGGATCGGGCGCGGTGGTGCGGCGTGATCGGCAACGACATCGATATACAGGGATTGCATGACAGGCTTGTCTGGCTGGCCCGCTTCCTTACCGCGCCTCCGATAGTCCGCAATAGCCTGCCTTTGGGCAGTCGCATTGCGCGGATAGGTCATCCAACCATCGCCGTTCTGCGCCACCCAATCGGGGGATTGCTGGCTACCACCCGTAATAATCATCGGCAGGCGGGTCCCATGCGGCTTTGGCAGCAGGTCAATCCCGCCAGACAGCGTACCCTGTGCACTTTCACGCTCGGGATAGTCCAATCCAACGGCGCGGATATAGTCAAAGCTGTCGCGGAAACGTGCCCCGCGGTCATCATAGCTCTGGTTCATAGCCGGATACTCCTCAGGCCGGTCCCCGGAGGCTACACCCAAGAGCAACCGTCCGCCCGAGAGCACATCCGCGCTCGCCGCCGCCTTGGCTACATGAGCGGGGTGACGCAATGGCAGGATCACGCTCGCAGTTCCAAGGGCAATTCGGTCCGTCACCGCAGCAAGCGCACCCAGATAGACAAATGGATCGAAAATCTGTCCTGCATCACCAAAGCTTGGAACGTTGAATGGCACGTCGCGCAGCCAAAGTGATGCAAACCCGAGGTTCTCCGCTTTCCGAGCCGCTTCCAGATGATCGCGAAGCGTCGGTTCTGCACCGACTGCATATGCTTCGAGCGGCAACACAAGGCCAACGCTCAGCCGTCCCGGTCGAAATACCCGGTTATAGGCCACGTTGATTTGGGCAAAATCAGCAGGCTGCATTTTATCCAACATGTCCGGCTCTCCTTTAATAGCGCACCAGTGTGCGGCTCTCGATGCTTTTGCGAATGGTGTTGACGTTTGAGTCTTCGACCATATCAAGCGCACTATGCGCGATCGACGGAGCACCTTGATTGTCATAGATGTTGAAGATCGCGACCTCATCCGGCGTCATCTTCGATTGATAAATCCATTCATGCCTGGGGTTTCCTACCAGCCCCATTATTTGCCCATTGCGGTCGGGATAGATCAGGTCCAGCAAAATCCAATCAGACGGTTCAACTGATGACGGGCGAACAAAGCCCAGGGGTGCTGAGTTGATAGGATGATCCACAGGGCGCCACACATTAACAAAAGCATAGTGACCGCGCGCCCACTCCGCTGCGGCCTCGGCACCCAAAAGATCGACAAGCCGCTGTTCGGCTCCGTCCTTGCTATAGTCACTGTGGACGTTGCGCGCGGGTTTGCGCGTCGCTCCTGGGTCATCTATCCGAACCGTATGATCAAAAACCACAACCTCGCGCGCACCTAACTTGTACGAGAGCATTGCCGTTAGTTCCGCATCGTATGTCGGTTTCCAGACCTCGCCGGTAAAATCTTGTACCTGCGTTTCCAGCAGCGCGAACTCAACAGCATCAGACGCAAATGTAACTGTGTTGCTCGTGGTGCGGGCATCTGTCAATGCAACAGCCGTGCTGGCCAGTTCGGGCGAAATCAAATTACCAGCAATCCCGCCTGCATCTAGTTCAAAGGCTTGCCGCCAGGGCTTGTGAACGTGGTAGTTGACTGTGGCTGTTCGCGTCATCTGCGTCTCCTTCCCATGCCGAGTTGCATCCATGAAGGGGATTTAACGCTAATCTATTTGCGTATAAACTGCCCATTCATGGATTGATAATTCGGGTTTGCGATATAATGGGGCTTGATACAGACGCGCTGAGATTGTTTGTGGCGGCGGCAGAAAGGCTGAACATCAGTGCGGCGGGGCGCGCTTTGGGCATGGCTCCAGCTGTCTCGAGCGCAAAGCTTGCCAAGTTGGAGCAAAGCCTGGGTTCCGAACTGTTACATCGCACAACGCGCAAAGTGTCGCTGTCTGTTGAAGGTGCCGATTTCCTGCCCTTCGCCCGAGAGATTATTGCGCAGGAAGAGGCGGCACTTACGGCGTTGGGCAAACAAACAGCGACCATCCGCGGTACATTGCGCTTCGCTGCACCCAGCACCTTTGCTCAGCTCTACATTGCACCAATCCTACCGAAATTTCTTCAACAGCACCCCGATCTGACGCTCGATTTGCGCCTGTCGGATGTGCAGTTCGATCTTATCGAGGGGAGTTACGACCTTGCACTAAGAAATGCGCCGCTTGTCGACACCAGCCTGAAAGGCCGAAAATTGGCTGATGACCGACGCATACTGTGCGCTGCGCCGCACTATCTTGACACATACGGCACACCCAAAACACCTGCCGATCTGAAAAGCCACCACCTGATCGCTTTCCAAAATCGCCAATTGCGCACGCTAACGGGAAAGGCAGGTGAGAAAGCCGGATTTGACCCAGCGATGGCTAAGGGTCAATTGATCATCGACGACGGCCAAAGCCAGGTCTGCGCCACTCTGGCCGGCGCCGGAATATCCCTAAACGCACTATGGAGCGTGTATGATCACCTGAAATCGGGCCGGTTGTTGCAAATTCTGCCAGACTTTGAGGCTACGGAAGACAATGTTTTATGGCTTATCTATCCCAAGTCCAACGTATTATCCCCCAAAGTTCGGGTATTCATGGATTTTCTGATCGCAGAGATTGGCTCAAATCCACCTTGGGAAACATGATCCCAATATTGGTCAAGCGCGCCTTAAGACATCACGGCGCCAGTTTGGAGAAATGCACGAGGCGGACACGCCTTTTACAATTGCAATAGCCTGATCTGTTCCGCGATTTTTGAGTTCCCGTGAATGCGGCCATCGCTCCCGTAGCGAGTGGCTAGTTAGACAGGCTGCATCGCAGCATCTAAACGGTTTATCCAAGGCCGGTTCCGGTCGTTCTTGCGTGAACCCAAAAGAGGGTTTCAAGACCTGAGTCGATCAAGCCGAAGCCGCGAGTGCAGGAAAGGTGTTTCTTATTCGCCCGCAGCGACGGCCTCGTCTGTCGAGAATAGCGCGGCAAGCATCGCCTCACTTCCAGCCAGCGCGCCCTTGCGCACGGTCGCAAGAACAAGTTTCCGAGCCGACGATTGTGGGAGACAAATATTTTTGACGTCGTCAGACCGATACCGCAAAACATCGGGGACAGGCAGAAGCGTAAATCCCAGGCCTGCCGAAACACATTCCATAATCGCTTCAAGGTTATCAAGGACAATGGTTTCGGAACCCTTTGGTCTTTTGTGCTTAAGCATCTCTCCAGCAATGAGTTTTCCGATCCCGGTGTCGGGCATAAAGTGAAAGAAGGGCTGTGCATTCAATAAACCCGCGAGGCCGTCTTTCAGCAATTTCTCATGGGCTGCAAAGGCAAAGGGTTCCTCTCGAAGCACCTTTTCCGCAAGCGTGTCTGGAACACCTTCTGCATCTGTAAGAAGGGCGGCATCAAGCTGACCGCTTACAACCTTTTCTTGTAGAACCTTGGACAGGCCGGTTTCGAATGAGAAGGTCGCTTGCGGTGTTTGACGTTTTGCGTTGTTCAGGAAGTTCGGCAGCAAGCGAACGGCAGCAGTTGTGACAAATCCTATTCGGAAATGCCCGACAAGCGTGTCCGTCGGGCGACAGATTTTGAGAAGGCTGTCTTCGTGCTGCAGGAGCGGGATCGATGCCTCGACGACGCTCCGGCCGATTGGCGTAAGTCGCGGTGGTCGTACGGTGCGGTCAAAGAGGTCGACGCCAAGCTCCACCTCAAGCGCCTTCATCTGCATTGAAAGTGCAGACAATGTCATGTTTTGCTGCTCGGCCGCTTTCGCAAAGGAGCCGACATTCGAGACCCGTATGAGGGTTCTGAGAGAACGTGTCTGCATAAGTTAAAGTATACTGGATTAGATATCCAATTTTATTCGATTGTGTTGTATTACTGCAAGCGTATTCTGTTAAAAAACAGAGACGAGGGATACGCATGCCGCATCCGCTTGTGAACGTTGCGAAAGAACTGGCCCCAGAATTTGAGAAACGTGCCGCAGATTGGGACAGATCGCGCAGGTATTGCTGGCAGAATGTTGGCGAATTGGCCGATGCTGGCATCATGGGTATGACCATTCCCAAGAAATATGGTGGGCAGGGCGCGAGTTTTCTGGATGTCACCATGGTGGTGGAAGAGATCGCAAAAGCCTGCACCCTGACCGCCCGCATCGTTGTCGAGGGCAACATGGGCGGCATCAGTGCGGTCATGGGGTACGGCAATGATGAGCAGAAGGCTTTTTGTGCTCAGCATGTCCTGGCAGGAGATAAGCCTGCGATCTGCATAACCGAACCTGACTCGGGAAGTGCCGCGACCGAAATGCAGACTACCGCGCGGAAACAGGGTCGCACATACATCCTCAACGGGTCCAAGCATTGGATCACTGGTGGAGGGGTCTCGAAGCTGCACCTGATCTTTGCCCGCGTGCTCGATGAGGCAGGCGTCGATCAGGGGATTGGCGGTTTCATTCTGTTTGCCGATCCGATGTCAGGTGATACGCCCAAGGGGTTCACCGTGGTGGGTCGCGAATACACGATGGGCCTTTGCGGTATGCCCGAAGCAGAATTGCGGTTCGAAAATATCGAGATCAACGAGAAATGGCTGGTCAAACCGCCTTCAGGATTGAAGCGTGGCTTTGCCGATCTGATGAACGCTTACAATTCGCAACGCGTCGGTGCGGGAGCAGTTGCTATGGGTGTTGCGGCAGGGGCACTTGAACATGCAAAACGCTACCTCGTTCAACGTGAACAGTTCGGGCGCCCGCTTGCAGAATTCCAGGGGCTTCAATGGATGCTGGCCGATATGGACACGCAAGTTCATGCAGCTAGGCTGCTGCTCCATGAAGCGGCACGATCGCGTGGCCCAAACGGCAGTCAGTATCCCGATATGACCATGGCCGCCCGCGCCAAGCTTTTTGCGTCCGAGATGGCTATTAAGGTGGTCAGCGATGCGCTGCAGATGTTCGGCGCGCGCGGCTACAGCGATCGTGAACCTCTGGAGCGGATGTATCGCGATGTGCGCATGTTCACTATCGGCGGCGGGACCGCACAGATTCTCCGGACCCAAATCGCCGGAAATATTCTAGGCATTAAAACACCACAGACGCGGGACGGATACACGCGCCTTGCCGACATGGAGCGTTGCGCGGCTGAATAGAAGACCCTATGAAAAATGAAAAAGGACTTTCGGGCCGCCGACTTTCTTGTGCCGCAGCCCTACGCGGCTGCGTGCCGTCACGCGTTCGGCATGCTCGGCCGACGGTTTTTTCGCGTTAATCTACTTGCCTATTTAGCCAACTTAGCTGCGCAAGAAAGGCGCTACATTCATGCGCCAGAGAAGTTTGCGACCGAGCCAGCGAAACAAATGCAATTTTACGCTGCGTAAAATGGCTGGGCTATTTTTCGACAATCGTAAACTTCCTAAATGAGATCTGCCTAGGCGGGCAAGTTTAGCGTGTACGCCAAGCAATTACTTCGATTCCCGAAAGGAAAGCTGCGATGAAAAAGTTCATTTTTGTTGCTCTCATCAGTCTTACCGCATGCACTCAGTATCCGATGCAGAAGCCACTGATGGTTGACGGAACCAGGAATGCGACCTTCTACACAGATGAGGCTGAATGCCGATTGATGGCCGCGAGTTTCAATCCTGGGCAGCGTAAAATGGATGCTACGTTCGGCGCTATTGATGGCGCGGTTACTGGTTGGGTTGTTGGCGAGAAGGAAGATGTCATCGGAGGTGCGATCGCAGGTGGCATCGTCGGATCTGTGCGCGGCCAGTACAATGACGAAATGGCGCGGCGTCATGTGCTTGTGAACTGCATGCAGGTGCGTGGTCACGGTGTGGTGGGCTAGTAATGGCTGCAGATTACTCAGTGGTTTATCGAACTGGGCCTCGGCCCTGACTCAAAAAAGGGTCCGAACAGAGTTCGTAATTTTGGGGCAAATTCTGACCAGAGAAGGAGTGCTCTGATGCCGAATAAACGTTTCAGTTGTAAAAGTTAAAGAAACCGGCCTGATTGGGTGGGTGAACAGTGTCGCGCAGATCTTACAAAGATGCGTCTCGATTGCCTTGCATGTTGGCGCATCGAATTGACATATTCCACCCAGAAGCGCGCTTCTTTCAGGCTACAGGTGATCAACTTCCGCTTGTTGAGCACCGATGAGCAAAGTGTTTTGCAATGCCGAAACTATGTAAAAGGCCGTCCCAAAAAAACGCCAACTCTGACAAACCATCCCAGATATGGACCGGCAGCGATCGTTGGCCCGCTTGCGTGAAAGCTAGAAAATCGAACGACGATCTGATGATATAAAGTCAGCCATCTGACGTGGTTTACTTATTGCTGCGTACAAGGGTGATGCGATTCCAGATAACTGTGAAACCCACCGATGAATAGGTGTGCGGAAACTGGATAAGCCGGTCAAGAATCTGACAAACCAGCCTTCTGGAGGCTGGCCAACAGGTTCTCCTTAAAAGTGGCGTCAAGTTGCCAAATGGCAAGTATATCCGATGCAACAGATGAAAAATCTGGGCGTAGAACCAACAAGCTGCGTAGAGCCGCCTGGGCCTGTTCCCCATTTCCCAGTTTGCTGTGTAGCGCGGCCTGCCATAGATGGGTCCAGAAGAAACCTGGCATATCGATTTGTTCCAATTGTGCCAGCGCCGCTTCATAGTCGCCCCGGTCGAACTCGTAAAAAACCCGCGGAAACAGATACCACTGAGGATGCACAGGGTTCAGAGCGATTGCCCGGTCTACAATAGCAAGTCCTTTTTCCCATTCGCCACTGAACGCCAGACGCATCCCGTAATGGGCCAGAATGTCGGTGTCTTTCGGATTCAGGTCAATCGCCCGTTGCCCGGCCTCGCGGAACCCGGCAAAATCACCGAGCACGAACCGCATATTGGCCATCATCAGATGTCCCGCCGCCAGATTTGGGTCGATCTCGACCGCCCGGCGTGCTGCGGCATCGGCTGCGGCCAGAATCTGTTCGCGATTTCCGCCCAGCCCAAAACGTATCTGTTGCAGATACAGGTTCGACAGCACCGCCCAGGCCTCGGCATAATCCGGAGCCTTCTCAAGCGCGTTCAGGATGCAGGATTTGATTTCGGCATGGCGATCCAGATTGATGGTTACCTGATAGCTGTAATAACCAAGCACACAGTCATAAGCATCGCGATTGTTGGGTGGAATTCTATCGGCATCTCGCATCGCGCCAAGCGTCAGTAGCCCGTATTTCCCGGCCAGTTTACCCATTACATCTCGGATAATGCTGTCCTGTACCGCATAGATTTCCTCGGAGGTATTGCTGACCTCATAGCTTTGCGACCAGATATATCTTCGGTCTTTCAGATCAATGAGGCGTGCGGACAGGCGCAAGGTGTCGCCCCTGTCCATCACATTGCCTTCCAGCGCGAAATCAGCGTTGAATTCTGTACGCAAGCTCGTCGTATCAATCTCGGTTTCACCAGAATGCAGTGTGCTGCCAAGGGGCAAGACCCAGATGTCCCGGAACCGGATCAACTCGGTCGTCAACTGCCGGGTAAGACCATCGGCGAGGTACTCGGGGCCATCTCCCAGAGTTTCAAAGGGCAGTACAGCCACGACGGGCCCTTTGGGCAAGCTGTGATTTGCCTGTTCCTCTGGCGTCCCTGAACGGGTCAATCCCCAGATTAGCCCAAACAATGCCAGGCCAAAGGCGGCAGCCAGTCCAATCTGAGCGCGTCGTCGCCTCCTGAGTCCGGCCTTGGGCCGGGCGTCAGCAGGTGCCGGAACAGGGCCGGGCAGTGAAGATTTTTCGAACCGCGGCGCGTATCCTCCTTTGGGCATGGTGAGGCGTATCGGATCGCCCCGACCGGGCCCGGCATAATAGGTGTCAATCTCCTGCCGTAGTCGCCGCGCCTCAAGTCGGACAATCGGATCGACCTGCTGGTCGAAGCTTTCGTCGCGGTCAAAGACCGACATGGCAATCGACACGCCTTTGATCTGATCTGAACGACCGGCCAGATATTCCTGGATGATATAGTTCAGAAATGCGCGGCGTTTGGGGCTGGCGGTGAAATCCGGATGATCCAGGATACGTTGCATCTGTACCCGAATTTCGCGCTCGGTAGTATCCACTTCAATATCCCTCTGCCTCGGGAAAACCAAGGAAAACCATTATGTTGGCCTCGTTGATACATGTGTTTTTCGACAGGTGGCAACATGTTTGCACTTCTCGGGAAAAATTCTGCGGATAAGAGGGCCGCACTGCTGGTCGTACAGGCAGGCACCCGGCTTCCAAAAGATCGCGCATCTCGGCACTTCTGGACGTCAATGCACCGGCGGGACGAATTTCAACCTCGTGGTTCGTCCCGTCAGACCTCCTGCGCTGCGACCTCTTTTGAAGCGTTCATGATAGGAACCGATTATATATGCCACGCCGAACCACCTTACTCTTGACCGTCACCTTTTTGACGCTGACCTCAGGTCTTGCCGTCGCGCAGGATGATAGTCCTCAGCACTTTGACCCGAAGGGCAAGCTGCCCTCGGATTACACGATCGAATTCCAGCAAAACCAACGCAATAACCTGCCGTTCGATGACGAGCGTGACTTTGAAGAAAGCCGCAAGGGGCTAATTGCGGTTCCAGAATACCGCCAGATCAAAACCGAGGATGGCACCGTCGCCTGGGACATCGGCAGCTATGACTATCTGCTCGAGGGCAAAGAGTTCGACTCGATCCACCCGTCGTTGCAGCGTCAGGCGATCCTGAACATGAATTTCGGCCTGTACGAGATTCTCGACGACAGCATCTATCAGGTGCGTGGCTTCGATCTGTCCAACATCACTTTTATTCGTGGCGATACCGGCTGGATCATCTTTGACCCGCTGGCCTCCAAGGAAACTGCCGCTGCAGCGCTGAAGCTGCTGAACGACACCGTGGACGAACTTCCTGTCAAGGCGGTTGTCTATTCGCATTCCCACGCCGACCATTATGGCGGTGTGCGCGGAGTGATCACCGATGAGGACGTGGCAAACGGCGTGGAGGTGATCGCGCCCGAAGGTTTCATGGAACATGCGGTTTCCGAAAACGTCTATGCGGGCAACGTGATGAACCGCCGTCTGTTTTTCCAATACGGCGTATTGCTGCCACGCAGCCCGTTCGGTCATGTGGATCAGTCCATCGGCAAGAACATCTCGGCTGGCACCACGGGCCTGATCGAACCGACCCGCTATGTCTCGGACGCGTATGAAGAGATCACCGTAGACGGCGTGCGTATGATCTTCCAGAATACACCGGGTACTGAAGCACCTGCTGAGATGAATACTTATTTCCCCGACCTCAAGGCATTCTGGGCGGCGGAAAACATCACTGGCACAATTCACAACATCTATACCTTGCGTGGCGCACTGGTGCGCGATGCGCTGAGCTGGTCCAAGCATGTCAATGACGCTCTGTACAAGTTTGGGCAGGATGCCGAGTTGATGTTCGCCTCTCACTCTTGGCCCCGTTACGGAAATGAGCGCATTCAAGAAGTGATGCGTGCGCAGCGTGACACTTACGCCAATCTTAACAACGGGGTGTTGAATCTGGCCAACAAGGGCGTGACCATCAATCAGATTCACAACGTCTATGACGTGCCGGAAAGCCTGCAGCAGCAATGGGCCGCGCGCAGCTATCATGGCTCGGTCGAGCATAACAGCCGGGCGGTGATAAACCGTTATCTGGGCTACTGGGATGCCAACCCCACCACGCTCACACCTCTGTCGCCAGAAGACAGCGCGCCGCTGTTTGTCGAGATGATGGGCGGCGCCGAACCGATCCTGTCGAAAGGGCAGGAATTGGTGGACACCGGTAAATATCTTGAAGCGACCGAGATTCTAAACAAACTGGTCTACGCCGAGCCACAGAACCAGGCCGCCAAGGACCTGTTGGCCGACGCGTTCGAGCAGATCGGGTATCAGAAGGAAAGCCCTTCGGTCCGCAACTCGTTCCTTGGCGCGGCGTTCGAACTGCGCAACGGTATTCCGCAGGGCGCTACTATCGAGACCACCGGTCCCGATACGATCAAGGCGATGCAGACCACGATGTGGCTCGACTTTCTGGCCATTCGCGTCAATAGCGCCAAAGCCGCCGATATGGAGTTCACCATCAACCTGTCGATCCCCGACCGGGACGAGAACATCGTTGTCGAGATGAGCAATGCCACTCTGACTCATATCGTCGATCAGGTGGCGGAAGACGCCGATCTTTCGATCAGTCTGAGCCGCACGGACCTGGAAAAGGTCATGACCGGTGAGCGCAGATTGACCGAGATGCTCGCTGATGGCACCGCGCAGTCTGAGGGCAACGCCGAGATCGTAGCGCAACTGGCTTCGACCCTGGATCAATTCGATTTGGGTTTCGAGTTGATGCCCGGCACCGGTGCGCAGGATTTGACACCACCCGCCAATGATTTTGCCCAGCCCGGGTTAGCAAACTCGAGTGGCGGCTGAGGCGGGACCGTCCGATTGAAAGCTGGCTCAGGGTTTTGCTGCCCTGGGCCTCTCTCTTTCTGACTATTGGACCGGGAGAAGTTTTCGACCAGTAGTGCTGGTATCGGAGCAGCAGAATGCCCCGCCCGAACGACTGCTGGATTGTTACCGCCGTGCGCGGACTCTTTCATCCGTGGTGTCAATGCGGGATCAGAATCTTCAGCCTAAGAAAGCCAAAGCGCATGACGCAAAAATCAAACTGGGTTGTTCTGAAACTTGCAATTTGTGAACATCAGCCAAGATATCAAACTACCTAGAGGTCCCGATCCGTAGATTTCAATTCACTCCTGGACCCCGTCCCGTACAACGATTCAAAGAACTGGCTGCTTAGCGCCGCGGGTCGGATGGGTATCTTCGAACTGGAGGAAGCTTCACAACCCAACTGTCGAATGTGAAGTGGTCAGACCTTAGCTGCGAAATGCTATGATCGCTTCCAAATTTCGATAAGACACTGTGTGTCGCAAATCGAAGTATTTAGTGTAATCATTAATGTCTTTGCGGAAACGGCAGCCTTCAAAAAGATCATACGTAAGACCGTTCTGAGAACTACTTTAGCGAAACGAATACCTCAACGGGCTGTTTGGTCAGCCCGAACCCATATCTTGCGACACTTCTCAAGTCGTGAGACGAAACTGTATTTCAGGTTCATTGGACCGAAAGTAGTAACCTGATGTTAGAACAGTGGGACGATTAACTGGGCCAGAAATGCTTGTTCTCTGAAGAAGCACCCGTCACACTGTATTTTTCTTCAAGCCAAGGTACTAAATTTGGGTTAGAACGCACATTCTAACCAACGCTTCGCGACATTCTACAAACAGGAAATTCCTTGCCAAGTGGACTAGCCCCTGCCGAACTGATCGCAATCCTAATCGCCGTGACTGATGATCAGCCGCGTGTCATGACCTTGCGTGGCGGTAACGCGCTACCTTCGGGACCGTTCGAATCTTCACACCGCAGCTTGCAAAGCGGCTTGCGGGCCTGGATTGAGGCGCAGACCGGCCATCCGGTGGGATATCTTGAACAGCTTTACACCTTTGCAGACAAGGATCGCGATCCACGCTCAGGTTATGCCGACAACTCTCAGCGTATCTCGATCAGCTATCTCGGTCTGGTGCGGGAGCAGGATACTACTGGTGCTGGACGTCCGGCATGGCGTAGCTGGTATCAATACTTCCCATGGGAGGATCATCGCGATCGCAGCCCCGAAGAACTACCACAAATTATCAAACGTATCTCAGCTTGGGCAGGGAGTGATCCGCTAAAACTGCAGCGTGTGGACTATCTGTTTGGTCTGAATGGGAAGACCTGGAACGAAGAGCTGGTTTTGCAACGTTATGAGCTTATGTACGAAGCAGGGCTTGTTGACACTACTGAATTCGGTCGTCACATGGAAGCGGACAACCGTCGCATTCTCGCCACCGGCATATCTCGCTTGCGGGCCAAGATAAAATACTCTCCGGTTGTGTTCGAGCTCATGCCCGAAAGCTTCACCTTGCTGCAGTTACAGCGCACAGTTGAAGCGCTGTCTGGTCTACACCTGCACAAACCCAATTTTCGCCGCCAGATTGATCAGCAGGAATTGATTGAAGATACCGGCGAAATGTCCAGCGGCACCGGTGGTCGTCCGGCACGCCTGTTCCGATATCGGCCGGCCATTCTAGAGGCTCGCATGCTGTCGGGCGTCAGATTACCTCTCTCCCGCTCCTGAACCTCGCTTGACATAATCTCGAATCGAGAATAAGCATAACCTCAATATACTCGATTCGAGTATAAATGGAGAAGCCAATGAAAGATTTTCGCCTTCCAGACCTCTACGACCGGGTAAAGCAGATCATCCCGCAACCCGAATGGATGCTGTTTGAAGATGATCTGGAAGCCATCCTTGATCTCAAGCGTGAGAGGAATGCGGTCATCCTCGCCCACAATTACCAAACGCCGGAGATCTTCCACGGAGTTGCCGATATCGTGGGCGACAGCCTTGCGCTTGCGCGCGAAGCTGTCGAGGTTGATGCCGATGTAATTGTGTTGGCTGGTGTGCATTTTATGGCGGAAACTGCCAAGCTGCTGAATCCGGATAAGACAGTGCTGATCCCAGATTTGGGGGCGGGGTGTTCACTGGCGGATTCCATCACACCCGAGGATATTGCGCTTCTGCGCGAAGCCCATCCAGGCGTTCCGGTGATCACATATGTAAACACTTCGGCAGCGGTGAAGGCGGCATCGGATATCTGCTGCACGTCGGGCAACGCAGTAAAGGTGGTGGAATCCCTCGGGGTGTCGCGCGTGTTGATGATCCCGGACGAGTATCTCGCCAAGAACGTCGCCAAAGAGACCGATGTCGAATTGATCGCATGGCATGGACATTGCGAGGTGCACGAACTGTTTACTCCAGCCGATATACGTGAAATGCGCGAAGCGTGGCCGGGTGTTACGGTCCTGGCCCATCCTGAGTGCCCGCCCGAAGTGGTTGCCGAAGCAGATTTTTCTGGCTCTACCGCAGTCATGTCGGATTTCGTCGGTGACAAAAAACCGACGAGGGTTTGCCTGCTGACCGAATGCTCGATGAGCGACAACGTGGCGCTGAACCATCCTGAGGTGGAATTCGTGCGCCCCTGTAACCTGTGTCCACATATGAAGCGCATTAGTCTGCGCAACATTCGCAACGCATTGGAACTGGGCCATCACGAAGTCACCGTCGATCCGGCCATCGCCGAAGATGCGCGCCGCGCGGTAGAACGGATGCTGGCAGTGAAATGATCTGGCTCGAAGGGCTTCATGGTCGAACTGCCATCATCGGTGGCGGCATCGCCGGGCTGACGGCTGCGCTGGAACTAGCTCCACAACCCGTAGTACTAATCACCCGTGCAGGGCTGGGCCAGGAATGTTCCAGCGCTTGGGCTCAAGGAGGGATTGCCGCCGAACTAGGCACGGATGGTGATCCTGCGCAACACTTGGCCGATACTTTGCGGGCGGGCGACGGGCTGTGCGACGAAACCGTGGCGTCGGCCATTCTCTGCGAAGCGCAAAAGGCGATCACTGTGCTAGAGAATCATGGCGTTCGTTTCGATAGAACCGCCGACGGCACATATGCCTTGGGGCGCGAGGCCGCGCATTCCCGCCGCCGCATACTGCATGCAGGCGGCGACCGCACCGGAGCCGAAATCACATCGGCCCTTGCGCGTGCTGTGTTGCAATGCCAGTCGATCACTTGCTTGACCGGAGTCGAAGCCCGACGGGTGTTGACGCTAGACGGACACGTCACAGGCGTTCATCTGCAAAAAGATGCCCAAGCAGAGGTATTGCGCACATCTCAGGTCGTTATGGCGACAGGCGGTTGCGGCGGTCTGTTTGATGCCAGCACCAACCCTTCAGGTAATTTCGGCCAGGGCGTCATGATGGCCGCCCGCGCCGGGGCCGCCTTGCGCGATATGGAATTTGTCCAGTTTCATCCCACCGCGTTGGATACCAAGCAGACACCTCTGGCATTGGTCAGTGAAGCCGTCCGGGGCGAGGGCGCAATTCTGATCGACCAAACCGGCAAGCGCTTCATGTCGCATATTCCGGGGGCTGAACTGGCCCCGCGCGACGTGGTGGCTCGTGCCGTGCATCAGGTCATATTGGAAGGTGGGCGAGTGTTTCTTGATGCTCGTGCCGCGCTTGGTGCCGAATTTGTCCAGCGGTTCCCTGGCATCCATGCATTGTGCGCAGCAAGCGGAATTGATCCGGCGCGCGATCCCATACCGATACTTCCGGCTGCGCATTACCACATGGGCGGTATCGCCGTTGATGAGCATGGAAGAAGCACTCTGTCAGGCCTTTGGGCCATAGGTGAATGCGCGGCCACTGGCCTGCATGGTGCCAATCGCCTTGCTAGCAATTCACTGCTGGAGGCGGTGGTGATGGGACGCCGCGCCGCAAATGATGTTGCCAAGGCAGAAATGAGAAACCTGTCATTTGTTCCTACAGTTACCGCTCTGCCTCGTTCTGACCCTAGCTCTGTCCGGCCTTTGGCTACAAAATTTCTGGGTTTGATCCGCGACGAGGTGGGATTGCGTCAAGTCATTTCAAAGTTATCTCCGTTGGTCGAAACCACTGCCTGCGCTTCTGACCCGGCACTAGTCGCGCTTTCGATCGCGGTCTTTGCCGATCTGCGCCGAGAATCGCGTGGCGGACATTACCGAAGCGACTTCCCCAATCCTGAGGCGAACGCGCAATCTCTTTTGATGACTCTGACCGAAGTACTTGCTCATGCGAGTTTGAACAGTCAGGAACCCTTTCTGAGGACTGCTTGAGAAATGACTATCATGCCCCTAGCCCCGTTGCCCCGAACGATGCTGGAGCCGGTGATCCGCCGCGCACTTGATGAAGATTTGGGCCTCGCCGGAGATGTCACCTCTTCGGCTGTTATTCCTTCGGATCATGTTTCCGAAGTTGTGGCTTGCGCGCGTCAATCCGGATGTATTTCCGGTCTGGATTGTGCTGAATTGGCTTGTGAGCTGATAGATCCGGCGATCAAAGTAATCCGTCATGTCGAGGATGGTGGGACAGTCGTGCCCGGCACAGTGATCGCTACCTTCAAAGGACCATCGCGCAGTCTGCTGATTGCTGAACGTACGGCGCTCAACTTCTTGGGTCATCTATCGGGTATTGCAAGTGTGACAGCCGATATGGTTCGCCGCGTCGAAGGCACGCGTGCTGCCATCGTCTGTACCCGAAAAACAACGCCCGGTTTGCGGGCTTTAGAGAAATACGCTGTGCGATCAGGCGGCGGCATGAACCATCGCTACTCCCTAAGTGACGCGGTGCTGATCAAGGACAACCACATCGCTATAGCCGGGGGTGTCCGCCCAGCCTTGACTCGGGCCAAAGAGACAGTCGGTCATATGGTCAAGATCGAGATCGAGGTCGACACGCTGGAGCAGCTGGCCGAAGTTCTGAAAATCGGTGTTGATGCGGTGCTTCTGGATAACATGGATCCAAGAACCTTAAGCGAAGCTATAGGCATGATTGATGGTCAAGCCATTGCCGAAGCTTCAGGCGGGATAACCCCAGATAATGTGCGGGCTGTGGCGAACACCGGTGTTAATTTGATTTCTATGGGCTGGATCACCCATAGTGCACACTGCCTCGATATTGGTCTGGATTTTGTGCTCTAACAGCACCAAGAGTAAACCAACAGTTACGACGCTCATTGCCCAAATTGTCGAAATCAACGGCCTTTCCAAAAGATTGCCAACGGCAAGAGCATCGCGCGCACCATAGGAATCAAGGCAATCAAAAGGTGCGCGGCGGCGCAGCCTGCCTGTTCAGTCTTGTCGCTCCGTTAGCCAGCTAAGCTGGGCAAGTTTTAAGTCGCATTCATTCGTCAGAGAGTTGGCGACCGAACCTTTCGTTCTCGCCCACACTCGATTTCTTATGCTGCTCAAATAAGCAGGCCATGACATCTCAATTCGGAGAAACCGCATCGTCGGCGTCATTGCCTCCGGACGTTTTACCCTCATGGCCGAAGAAAGTCGGATCAGTCTCAAAATCAGGCGCAAGGAACTTGGACATCTGGTCAGGGCTGTCTGTTTCTATATTATATATCAATAATTTATCCGGTTGGTCCTTAAAAAATTCGGGCACCTCCTGATGATGCCGATCCCATTCTTCTGACCAATGATCAATTACCTGATCAACCGACTCGAAATTCATACCCTTACGATAACGCTCGGCATAAAACCCATTGCCATGGTTTCGGCGACTTGCGATCCACCTGTCTTTGTCTCGAGTGTTCAATATGAAATAGGAATTGGGATAATATGCCGCGAGTTGACGAAAATAACGGCAACCTTCAATCACGCGCGAGCCGCTCACCATCTGCATGTCGGTGTAGCCGACCCAACGGTCAATGCCATTGAGCGGCGCATAACCATACTTAAGATTGTTAGCGAGCGCGCGGGCCAGATTGCCACGCTTGAAGTGAACCGTCGGAATGCCGTTGTTATCTAGAAAGGCGGAAATCGACCTTGTGCCGCACTTGTTGAAACCGACCTGAAATATCCGCCGCGTACGGCCTGCACGAGTAGACAGATATTCAGGATGGGTTTTTGATGATTGCGGCACGAAGGAAGGCTCCTACTCGGACTCTGCGGCGGCTTTCTGGTTCGCGCGCATGGCAACTGAAATAAGCTGACGGGCCGTATGCTCCATCAGAGGTGTGGTTTGGCCAGCCATCATCAGGCGAGCAAAAAACGCGCGTTCAGGTTCTGACTCCAAAAGTTCCTTAAATCGCTTGTGCCGCCATTCGCAGGCCTTGTCATGTAGCTTCTTCAGTGTGGCATCTGATTTTAGCTCGGTAACCCGAGCAGCCCGTGCCAATTGGTAGCGGGAAATAGAGACGTCCTGATCGCTGTTAAAGTTGTAATCGACCCAATAATCCATGCCGATTTTCTCTTTGAAATGCACCCCACGTCCACGCGCACGTTTGAGCAGAAAGGAGTCCATCGCGCCCAAAGCATAATGGTTAAGCTGAACCGTCATGGTCGTATCTTGCGTATAGTTGGAAAATACCCGCTGGCGGCGATGATCGCCACCAAGCAAACGGCCTGATCCATCATACCAGCGCGCCTCATCCACGCGGGTCTGATCAGGCGAAATTGGCCGATGAATGCCTGGTTTACGGTAAATCCCGTTGTTGCGATAAAGCGTTTTGAACATCGAGGCGCGCCACGGCCAAAGGATGGGTTTGGGGGCGCAGGAAGTGAACTGTTCGGTCACCGGCGCATCTTCAAAATAAACGATCCCTGCATTTCCGAATAGCCGCCAGGTGAGCGTGATCGCATCCGCCTCGGGGAGGCTATGGATGAGCGCGTTTAATGAGCCGTCGCCAATATGGATATTTACAAACTCATCAATATCGAGCGCCAGTATCCAGTCTGCTTCTTTCAATAGAGGATGTTTGGCGGCTTGTTTCATAGCCTGCCACTGTACGCTCTTATCAGGCTTGGCTTCATGGCTGACATGAGTGATTTGCCCCATCTCTTCGAGTCGGTGCAACATCAGATCGGTGCCATCCGCGCAATCATTTGAGAAGATCAGAAAATCAGTGAAACCAACCATCTGATGATGGGCGAGCCATTCCAACAGGAACGCGCCTTCATCTTTGACCGTCAGGATCGCTAGCTTTCGTGTCATTCTATTCCTTTGATCCGACGCTTCAGTCTGGTCATTCGCCAGACCGCATGTGATGTGGTGCTCATTGAGAATAACGGTTTTGCAGATGTTCTGTACTGCGAATTTCACATAGGAACGAAAAATGTACGGCGCGGCATCATGTTGCCAACTTGGGCGATTTCCAACTCGGTGGTAGGTGGATCTAAAAGGCTGAGAGTGAACCGGATAGATGCACTTATTGTTCAATTAGCCGTCGTAGCCCGACAGATCCGTTTGCAAGTGCAGATCGGCGGTAAGACTTCAGCGCTGCCTGCAGATCGCTGAGTTCTGCATCACTCGCCTCTGAAATGCGGGTCAGGCTTGCCTCCAACCCATTGTCAGCAATCAGCATTGGTGGTCGGTAACAGGCCTCTGACCAGCGGTCCATGACGATCGGCACACAGAATCCACCCGATGAGGACAGGGCAGATGTGATCTTGATCCGTTGATATTGTTCATAGTCAAATGGCATGAGCGGATGTATCACCTGAGCGCCCGCCAGTGCGTCAAAATACGCGGCATGCCCGACCTGCCCGCTGTTGTCCAAAGGCACGCACGTAAAACGCGCGTCAAGCTTTCGGTCCTGGATCTCACTTTCAACCTTGGCGCGATCTCCGCCTCCTGACGGCAGGATGAAATGCAGATTCTGAAAGGCGTCCGGTCGATTGCCAAGAAGTTCCAGCAGGCCAGGGTAATCACGTGTCCGCATGTTAACGTTGCCGGGGATCACGACCTGACGCGGCTGGCCCAACTTTGGTTCCGGATCATCGATCCAATAAAACGGCTCCAACGTCGCGATCCTGTCCATATGGGCTTTGCCCACCCGGCTGATCCATTCAGCCGTGACATGTGCACTCAGGCTGATGTAGCGCGCATTTGGCATCTGAAGCGTCTCGCGCAGGGGTGCCATCTGGCTGAACTGATCCAGATTATGCAGGACCATGATCAATGGCTTCTTCACTCCATGCGCCCAGCTTGCCGCTTTTGGACGACTCAAAGAGGCCATGAGGACGAAGTCATGTTCGGCCGCTTCAATTGCAGCCATAGTAGATTTGATATGTTTTGGTGCATCCGCAGCCCGGTAATCCGGCGTGCTTAAAGGCACATACTCAACATCAAATTCCAATCCCGGGACCAAGGCCATGATATCTCCGCGCAGCTTTAAGATCCGGCGATGCAGAAAGATTCGTGGTCGGTACCCGTTGGCATTACAGGCGGCCACCAAGCTGGGGATGACTTCTTCATGGCGCGGTTCAAATTGTACAATTGCACAGCGCTTCATAGTTTCTTCCTGTTGCCTGGGTTGCCTCGGGCACTCGTTTTCGGTTTGACCCTGTGGAAGTTGTCTATCGATAGCTACACTTGCCGTCTACATCCAACGCCGAACAGGCCGGATCTCAGACCAGATTGTTTGAGCAGAGGTATCCGGTGTGATGGTATTTCCCAGCGTTGCGGTTTCGTTCACTATTCCGATAAAAAGCGGGTTTTAGCAGATCATCACAATCTGGGTCTGTAACTCCGCGGGTCTCGCGTAGATGACTGGCGTGTGATTTGGGGAATAAGGGCTCAAGACGCGCTATATTTGCGCCAGCCAACCAATATAAGTCAGACATATTCACCGCTCGATTTCGAACCGTGAATCGCGCTAGCAAGGTCCGTTTGCTGGGTCGGGATTTGCCGCAGGGTTGCTCTATCAAAGCTTGGTCGTAATGGGCTTGGGTTTCTGCCGAACAGAAGCGGTTTAAGCCCTATCTTCTGTAGGTTTGAAGCGAATGATGACGCAGCATTGTCAAAACGTGAAGCGAGAAGTTTCCAATCTCTTAGTTTACGAGCGGGATCTCGATGCAGTTTCTGCGCCTGCTATGTCGATTGCGAGATGCGATGCGGGTGGGAAATCAATGGTTCCTGGTTTTGGGTCCACTTGTTTCGATGCGGCGTTTGCCTGCGATGTTGTAGTAGGGGATCTGGTCCAGATCGCAGAGAAAGGTGCCTGGAGCGGCAACGGCTTTCACGTCGCTTGCGATGGGTTGGAAATCCGCCCGGAAATGTGTGGTGCTTTTGACACAGATCACTGAATAGGATGTGGGATTCAGGCCGATATGGGTGAAATGAGCGCGGTCTAGGCATTGGTTGCGCACACTGGTGACGACCAAGTCTATCTTCGCGCCAGACTCTATCATCCTCAGAGCGGCCGTTTTGCCAAGCGTCGCGATGCCGCCTCCGTACATCTCACCTGAGTATCGGCAGATGCCATCTCCGATGGCCAGAACTTCGAACTTTGCCTCAACGGGGTGGTGCCCGGGCAGACCTGATTTTCCGCCGATGGCCAGGTTCAGTTTTGCGCCTTGGCCTGCACGATGCGCTTTCTCTGCGCTTTCGGCGTCGTGGAAGAGACCCATCAAAACCTCCTGCGCTTCCCCCTCGATCAAAGCGGCCAGAAGTCCGGTGGTATCGGATGTGCCGCCTGCGCCTGCGTTGTCCTGTACATCCGCTAACACGAGCGGTTTGTCGCGATGCGAACGACAGGCCAGAACGGCTTCGTCCAACGACAACATAGAGCAGTCCACATCAGGTTCTCGGGCCAGAAAAAGGTCGACAATTTGATCTACTGCGGCGGTCGCTTGCGCGGCACTGGTCGCGTAGGCAACGCAGGACGGACCAGTATCGGGATAGTCTGCCGCTGTAAAACCCAGTGCGATTTCTGCATAGACATGGGCCTGTTCGAACCGGGTGGGCAACTGATAAATCTCATCAAACGGTGCAGCCCAGGTGTATTGCGCATGTAATGGGATCAGATAGGGCACCTGCCGGAAGGCTTTGTGCAGCTTCTCTCCTGCCAGTAGCCTTTGCAGAACCGGTACGCATCGCGCACCGGTTTCGCCCATATCGAGGTGCGGGTACGTGCGGAAAATTGCCAGATAGTCCGCCTGCGAGATCATCTGGTCAGAGATATTGGCATGCAGGTCAAGGCTCGCCACGACCGGAACATCCCGCCCTACCAGATCACGTACTCGGCGCAACAGCTCTCCCTCACCATCGGCAAGGCTTTCAGTCACCATGGCACCGTGCAGGTCGAGATACACTCCGTCCAGCGGTCCCGCGCCGCGAAGGCCATCCAAGATCATAGTACATATCTTCTCGAACGCGTGATCCGTGACATGAGCGCTAGGTTCCGCCGCACACCACAGGATCGGGAAAAGCTCGAAACCTGCCTGGTTCGCGGCGGAAGAAAACCCGGCGATGGGTAGGTTCATACCTTTGGTGTCCGCGATGACACGCGGGCCATGCAACATTTCGGGCCATGAATCTGCCATCTCGAACTCGGGCAGACCCGCTTTGGTCGCTCCGAAGCAGTTGGTTTCGTGTTGAAATCCGGCAATGGCAATGCGTTTGGCTGTCATTCTAAAATTCCAGTTCTTTTCTGGATTTGGTGATGCCAAACACAATCTGACCTCGCCGGATGGTTGCAACAATCGATGTGTCTAGCAGCCGTTCAGGATCATCTAGGGGATTGCGAGAAAGGATGGCGAAATCTGCCAGTTTTCCGGGCTCAATCGAACCGCGCTGATCTTCTTTAAACACTTGCCACGCCGCATCGATGGTTTGTGCCCGTAGCGCAGACAGTACGCTGACCTTTTCCTTTTCACCCAGTTGCCGGCCGGATGCAGTCAGTCGATTCACCGCGCAATGCGCCAGATGGATTGGCCGCGTTGGCGTAACCGACGCGTCATTGTGGATCGTATAGCGTACACCGTATCGTTCCGCAGTTGCGGCTGGCGAAATCCGTTCAGCGCGTTCCGGTCCGAGGAAGGTATCGTAATGTCGGTCCCCCCAGAAATGCACATGTGCTGAAAAGAAGCTGACAGTTATTCCTAGCCGCGCCATGCGGTCCAGTTGATCGTCGCGCAGAACCTGGCCGTGGATGATTGTATGGCGGTGATCGTCTCGCGGATGCGCTAACAAGGCCTTGTCCACCGCATCGATGAACATCTCGGACCCGGCATCCCCGTTGCAATGGCAGTGGATCTGAAACCCCATAGCGTGTAGGCGGAGAACCTCGGAATCCATGTCGACCTGCGTGGCATAGATCATGCCACAGGGGTGATCGGGGTCCAGCGACTTGTGGTAGGGCGCAGACAGATAGGCAGTCTGTAACTGGAATGCGCCATCGGTAAACAGCTTGCGCGCACCCAGCGTAAAATGTGGGTTGCCGGGCCAGTTATCGTCGATCCAGCCCTGGCTCAGAGCCGGTTCCAGATCGGCAATTGGCAATAATTCCAAATCAATGCCGGGATCCTGATCGGCACGAAGGCTGGCAAAGTGGTCGAGCATAACCTGCGATGCCCAAGCGTTCTGTGCATAAGTTACTCCGTGGGACAAATACTCATCACGGCAGGCGTTGAACCCTTGCCAGAACCTGTCCCGGCCGATCAGAAAATCAGTATCGCCCATTTCGCCCATGGCCGACAGCCCTTCGACCAGCCCCGTCAGGGCGCCGGTATCGGGGTCGCGGCCATAACGCCCTCCGGCCGGGTCCGGGGTGTCGCGATTGACGCCATGCAGCTTCAGCGCCATCGAATTGGCCGCGCCGTTGTGACCCGAAGCATGCAGAACCCAGATTGGATGCGCCGTTGAGACATCATCCAGTTCGGCCCGGGAGGGCATGCGGCCTTCTGAAATGGCGGTGTTGTCGAACAAAACGCCCATCACCCAATCGCCCTCAGGCGTCTCTTCGGCCCGGCAGCGCAGCTTTTCCAAAGCTTGCGCCATATCCATACACGCGCCGCGCGGAGGTGATGCAAGATCAACCCGAAACAGCTGGATGAAGCCGGGATCTGGGAAGTGGCCGTGCGAGTCGATGAAGGCTGGGATCAGGGTCTGGCCAGCTAGGTCATATACACCCGCATCGGATGACATCTGCCGCCGCAGCGTTGCTTCGTCCCCCACCGCAATGATGACATCGTCCCGCACCAACACCGCCTCGGGTCGGGAATTGTCGGCGTCCATCGTCAGGATGGGACCGCCAAAATAGAGTGTTTCCCTCATCCTTTAGTGACCCGGAGCAGGCGCACCCGACAAGGGTGCGAGACAGCGCAGCCCGTGGCCCGCCGCAACCTCCCATTGCGGTGTCTGTGTGCAGATGTCTTTGGCAAACGGGCATCTTTCGCGGAACTCACAGCCCGACGGGCGTTGCAAGAGGCTGGGCGGCTCACCTTTGAGCGCGATCCGTTCAAGGCGCGCATCGGGATCCGGCTCGGGGTTGGCGCTGAGCAGGCAGCGGGTATAGGGGTGGCGCGGATCGTCGAAGATCGCCTCGGTCGTGCCTTCCTCGACCAGTCGACCCAGATACATAATGCCCATGCGGTCTGCCACGTGGCGCACCACGTTCAGGTTGTGGGTGATGATCACCATCGCAAGGCCCAGGCGTTCCCGCAGGTCATTGAGCAGGTTCAGCAGCTCACCCTGTACCGAGACATCCAGCCCTGCCGTTGGTTCATCCGCCAGGATCAGTTTCGGCTCCAGCGCCAAAGCGCGGGCGACACCAACCCGTCGTGCCTGGCCACCGGACAATTGATAGGGATAGCGGTCCGCGAAATGCACCGGCAGGTTCACCATTTCCAGCAGACGCTTGGCTTCGGCATCCAGATCGCGATCTTTCATGCCCTGAATGCGATAGGGTTCCGTGATCAAGCTTCGGATTGTCAGGCGTGGTGACAAGCTGCCCACAGGGTCCTGAAACATCATCGCCATGTCCTTGCGCAGTGGGCGCATGACCCGTTCCGGCGCGCCTCGTATCTCTTGCGTGTCAAACACGACCGAGCCGGCTTGCGCCGGGGCCAGACCAGCAATCGCACGGATGACAGTTGTCTTGCCCGAGCCGCTCTCGCCGACAAGCGCATAGGTTTCGCCAGCTTCGACCTCAAAACTGACGCCAGCCAGCACGTTGACAGGGCCATAGCTGGTTTGCAGGTCGTGGACGTTCAGCAGGCTCATGTCACGGCCTCCTCATGGTTCAGCCAGCAGGCGGCGTGATGCCCTTCTTTCAGAAGATCCAAGGGGGGAACGTCCATTGCACAGCGCGGCATCGCCTGGTCGCAGCGGTCGCGGAAGATACATCCACCGGGCAGGTTGGCCAGATCGGGTACTTCGCCCGGAATGGTTGGCAGGACCCGTGCGCGTTCCTTGATATGGCCCGGGTCACAGTCGATTAGACGGCGTGTGTAAGGGTGCTTGGGATTGTGAAAAATCTCGCGCACTTCACCGCTTTCGACGACGGCGCCTGCGTACATCACAACCACTCGGTCGCACAGTTCCGCGATCACACCCAGATGGTGTGAGATAAATAGTATGGCGCAATGGAATTCGCGCTGCAGCTCTTTCAGGCGTTCGATGATCTGCACCTCAAGCGTGGCGTCCAGCGCGGTGGTCGGCTCATCCGCGATCAGCAGGCCGGGTTCTGACATCAACGCCATGGCGATCGCGATCCGCTGCCGCATCCCGCCCGAGAACTCATGCGGGAACTGCTTTAACCGCGCCTCTGGGTCCGGGATACCGACAGCCCCCAGCATCTTTGCCGCATTGGCCAGTTTTTCCGGCTTACTAGCCTTGGACCGGTGCTGAATATCGACCATCTGCTGGCCAATGGTCAGAACCGGATTGTGGGTCTGCATCGGGTCCTGAAAGATGATCGAGATATCGGCCCCGCGCAGATCACGCATCCTGCGTTCAGGCACTTGCAACAGATCCTGCCCCTTAAAGCGTATTTCGCCTTGCCGGAACCGCGTGTTCGGTGCGGTCAGCCGCAGGATCGACGAGATCAAGGTTGATTTTCCGCAACCAGACTCACCGACAATACCCACGATCTCACCTTTGCGGATGTCAAAGGTGATATCCCGCAATGCCTTGAGATCTCCGCGTGCCGTTTCATAATCGACGCTGAGGTTCTCGATTTCCAGAAGAGTTTCGGTCATCGCTGTTTCCTCAGTTTGGGATCAACCACGTCGCGCAGGGATTCCCCTAAAAACGTAAAGCCCAGGGTTGCCAGAATGATCGGCAGACCGCCGCCCACCACCAGCCAAGGTGTCTGTCGGATCAGGGAATACCCGTCCTTCAGAAGTGCGCCCCAACTGGGGGTTGGGGGCTTCACACCAAGCCCGAGAAAGGACAGCCCCGCCTCAAGCGCGATTACCGTCGGGATGTCCATAGCAGCCAGGACGGCCAAAACCCCCACGATATTTGGTAGCATGTGCACACCCAAGATGCGGGCCATGCTGGCCCCCATCGACCGCTCGGCCAGAATGAACTCGGAATTGCGCAACGTCAGGGTCTGCGTTCGCGCCACACGGCCATAGGTTGGGATCGAAGTCGCCATCACCACGAACACAACCGTTTGCAAACTGGGACCGACCAGGGCCACAACGGCCAGCGCGAACATCACGGTTGGGAAGGATCGGATGGTGTCAAAGAACAACATCAACAGGTTGTCGAGCCATTTTGGCCCATACCCCGCAATCATTCCCAAGGTTAGGCCAATTACCATCGCACCAAAGACCGCAGGCAAGGCGACTTTCAACGCAACCTGACCGCCGGCAATCACGCGGGAAAACGTATCGCGGCCAAGTTGGTCCGTACCCAGAAGGTGCTCGGCAGACGGGCCTTGCAACCGGGCTTTGATATCCATGGCCACAGGATCATAGGGCACAATCCAATAGGCGAAAATCGCACAGAAGACGATGGTGCCGACAATGACCAAACCAATCAGACCCAGAGGGTCGCGGGCGACGCCGACAATGATCTGACCAAGTTCAGAACGAGATTTTTCCATTTCGGCTTTCCTCAATGCGCTTGTCTAGCGCGTGGGTCGAGCCACGCATTGATCAGGTCCGCCAGTGCGGTCGACACGACGAACAAACCGGTTGAGATCAGAACCGAGCCCATGACAATCGGGTAATTGCGGGTGGTTATGCTGTCGATCACCAGCTTGCCCAGACCCGGGCGCGCGAACACTATTTCGGCGAATACGGCCGAGCTCAGCAGGAAACCCATGCCGACGCCGATCACCGTGACAACCGGAAGAATGGCGATACGCAAGGCATAAACCATCACCACGCGGCGCTCTGCGATACCGAAGGCTCGTGCGGTCCGAACGTGGTTTTCGCCTAAGACTTCCAACATCGAGGCGCGCACCAACCGCGCGATGTAGCCCACCCAGCTTAGCCCGATGGCAAAGGCGGGCAAGACGAGGTGATCAATGCGGCCCCAGAAGCCTTCGCCCGCGCCGATGGCTGGAAACCACTGAAGATGCACGGCAAAGACCAATAGCGACAGAAGTGCTACGACAAAGGCGGGTGCTGCAACAAAACTGACCGAAATCGCCGCCGCAATGCGATCGATCAGAGTGTTCGGATGGGCGGCGGCATATGCCCCAAGTGCAATTCCCAAAGTGGCGGACCACAGGATCGACGCAAAGATCAGTTCCAGAGTGTAGGGTAGCTGCTGAAACACGATATCTGTCACGGACCGGCCCGAGAATACGTCGATTCCCAGATCGCCACGGACCAGGTTTCCATAGAATATGACCAGCTGTTTCCAGATTGGTTGATCCAGCGCCAACGCAGCGGTGAGCTGGGCCTGAAGCTCAGGTGTTGCGCGTGGCCCCAACATGATCTGGACCGGGTCCCCGGGGACGGCGCGGATCATCAGGAACATGACGGTAACCGCCACGAACAGGATAAGCAGCGCTAGCCCGAAGCGGCGGGTTGCAAACTTCAACATGAAAAGCTGGCTCCTTTTGGATGGGTGGCGAGCTGTTTTGTCCGGCGGGCGTCAAACCCCGCCGGACATAGCCGACCTTGGGGAGGTCAGGTCGCCTTGCCGAAGTACCGCAGCAGTGCCAGACCGTCGGGTCTTAGCGCGGGGGTGACACGCGCCGAATGAATCACCGGTGTCGCCTCGTGGGTGATAAAGCGGTAGGCACCACTTTCTTCCATCAGATCCTGCGCCCGCTGATACATCTCAGCGCGTTTGGCCACATCCGCTTCCTTGAATGCCGAGTTGTGAATTTCGTCAAATTCAGCGTTGCTGAACCGCTCCCAGTTCCAGATGCCGACCTGTTCGGTGGTGAACCAGGCCGTCGCATAATATGGATCGGGGGTCATCGAGAAGCGGTTCAGAACCAGTTGCAGGTTCTCGTTGTCTCCGCTTGCCCAGAATGCACCGGATTCCAGTACGTTGACTTCGACCGTGATCCCGATCTGCGCCAGAGTTGCCTGAATGATCTGAGCCGTCGTGGTGAAAGTGGTCTTGTTCAGCGTGTCCAACGTAAGCGTCACATTGGTCTCGCCAGATTCCGCCAGCAATTGCGCCGCTTTCTCGAAGTTTGCCGCCGGAGGGACCAGAGATTGCGGGCGGTGGCCCGCAAGGCCAGGTGCGATGATGCCTGTCGAGGGTTCAGCGGCTCCAAAATAGGCCGCCTCTAGGATGCTTGGTACGTCGACTGCATGTTGAATCGCCTGACGCAGTTTTGGGTTCTGAAGCTTGGGGTGATCCAGATTCATGCCCAACCAGACATAGAACAGTGAGGGTTTCTCGACCAAAGATCCGCCATTCGGAACACCGGCCCGATAGCGTTCGACCGATCCCAGCGAAACCCGAGTCATGTCCAGTTCGCCCGCCTCAAAGGCGATCTCGGCGGTGTTTTCGTCGTCGATCGGCAGGATTTCGATTGTGTCCCATGTTGGTGCGTCACCCTTCCAATCCGGGTTGCGCTTAAGCACGGTTTTTTCTTTGGGTGACCAGCTGTCCCGCAGATAAGGGCCGGATTCAGCGACCGGATCAGCCCCGATGCGGCCCCCTGCGGCCTCGACCGCAGCTTTCGAGACGATGTTGCCGGTTATGTAGGGCAGGGCGATCGACCAAATCGGAGCAAACGGCTCGTTCAGAACGATGGTACCTTCGCGTTCGCTGCTCACTTCGACATGGCTGAACGGACCCAAATCGGGCTTGTTCGGGCTTTCGGTCGCATCGTCCACGATGCGCTCCATGCTGAATTTCACGTCTTCAGCGGTCATCGCACCGAAGCCATTGGTGAAACCGATATCATCGCGTAGGGCGAACTTGATATGGGTCGGGTCAACCTGCTCGATCATCGCCGCCGCATCCAGCTGCCAACCCCATTCCTCGCCGGGCTTGTATTGGATCAGCTTGTTGTAAATCGAGGCATGCACTTCTTCTTCGACAACACCGACGGAATGTGCGGGGTCCATGTTCTGGGCATCACCGTAGGCGCGCACCCGCAACACCCCGTCATCAGCGGCGAAGGCGCGATTGGCCCAGCTTGCAGGCAGCGCGGATGCCGCCCCAAGCGCAGTTGCCCCTTTCAAGAAGCCCCTGCGCCCGACATTTGCTTTTGTCCATTCGATTTTCATGATGTTCTCCCTTGGGTCAGATCGTTTACAGAAGCCTGCGCGGGATGGTTTCGTTCCATTCCTTTGTCAGAACTTCTGTTTTGTCCGCGCCTTCGGTGGCGCGCAGTTTTCGATGCAGATAGAAATTCTCGACGTCACAGGTCATCGCGTTTTCGGTGCTGATCTCGACCTGCCATTCGTCCCTCTCGAACGTGAAACGCCAGCCCGCCGTGAATTGCGCGGTCGCTGGGTCATCGGGATGGATCGCATAGCGCATGGCGACGTGGCTTCCGACGATGAGGCCGTGGCCGGGGTCCTGTGCTTTGCCGTAGTCGTCGAATGTCTCAAGTACGACGGTTCCGTCCGCTTCGATGCGCCGTTCGGATCGGCCCGACGGCGCGCGCAGCTCGGTGCTTTGCAACGTCGGATAATCCTGCGCTGGTCCGGGATGTGCAGGATCAGCTTCCTCAGACATCGTCCGAACCGGCAAATACAGCGCCGAACCTTGCAGTTGTAACGTCACCTCTGCCGCTTCTGGCGCGGGCCAAACGATAGGCCAGTAAGCGGTAGACAGCGCAAGACGCAGGATATGACCGGGTTTCACGCGATGCGCGCACTCATTTAGTGCGATTTCCGCACTGTAGACCTGACCGGGAACCAACGCTTCAGGGGTCTCGTGGCTCTTGTAGTGCGTCAGGTTCAGCGCCCGATAGGTGATCCGCTGAGAAACCCCATCCGGGGCGACATCACACAACCGCGCTATCAGTTGGACTACCGGTCTGTCCACGGTGAAGGACAGTTTCAGTCGCGCCCGTCCAAGCAGTTCAAGCGGCTTGTCCAGCGGTGCCGTATCGAAACAAAGCGACAGTGCGTCGTCGGCTGCCTGATCTTCGGCCAACTCATTGTCGATCCGCATGCCCGGGCAGAAATACCCGCCAGCCTGTCCGATATGGGCCGGATTCGATACGGTTGTCTCGGCCGTAATGGCGACGTCGGAAAACCCACCCAATCCCAAATGCCAGACTTCATCGCTGACATTGGGCGACGGCCATTCTGTCTCGGCGATCCAGCGGCCCTGCCTGGGTTTGTTCTTTTTGCTCGGGCCAAAATGATCCTGCATATAGGTTCGGTAGGCGGGCAGGTCTTCGGCGCCATTCTGCTGCCCCTTCAGCCAGCGATCAAACCAGCCGATCACCTCGGAGTGGAAATCCCCTGCCTCCAGTTTCGAGATATGCGGATAGCGGTGCTCCCACGGTCCGATCAGCGCCTTTGACGGCACGGCCAGATTTGCTGCCAGCGCTGGCGGAGCGTTGACATATGCATCCGACCAACCCGTTATCGCAAGAACCGGAGCTTGAATCGCCGACCAATCCTCGCAGACCGAGCCATGTTTCCAGAACGCGCTGCGCGTTGGATGACGCAGCCAATCGGCTGCTGAGAATGGTACATTCTCAAGTCGGGCAAGCCAGTCTTCTCGCCAATCAGATCGCAGCTCGGGGTCTGCGGGCCGTGTCAAATAGGCGAACATTTGACTGCCCCAGTTGATATTGTCGCTTAACAGGCAGCCGCCCATGAAGTGTATGTCATCGGCGTACCGATCCACGGTCGAGGCGACACTGACCACCGCCTTGAGCTCGGGCGGATGGCGAAAGGCCAGCTGCAGCCCATTGAACCCTCCCCAGGAGATACCGATCATCCCAATGTTTCCGTCGCACCAGTTTTGTGCGGCGATCCAACTCAGAACGGCTTCACCATCGCGGAGTTCCTGTTCCGAATACTCGTCGTCGAACTGCCCCTCGCTATCACCGGTCCCGGCAATGTCGACGCGGATGCAGGCGTATCCTGCCTCGGCAAATACTGGATGAGTGGTTGCATCTCGCGGCGCAGTTCCATCCCGTTTGCGATAGGGGAGGTATTCCAGAATGGCGGGTGACGGCCCGGTTTCGGGCAACCAAATTCGTGCAGCCAGTTTCCGACCATCCGGCAGGGGGATCCAGGTGTTTTCGATGATTTTTGTGGACATTCGGAGCGAGGTCCCGTTGTTGCGTTTGGTACAGCCAACCCGCATTCCGAAAATTATTGAACTGAGCTACTTTACGCGCTTTTATTCAATCTTTAGCATTATAGCGTCAAAACGCGAAAGAAATGACGCTTATGTCCGAAAGTTTTTCCGCAAATTTACGGTCTTTGTGCGCCGAGCGAGGCAATATCTCGCAAGTCTGTCGAGAAATCGGCCTGAACAGGCAGCAGTTTAATCGCTACCTCAACGGCGAAAGCTTGCCATCAGCCCACAACCTGCGCCGTATCGCTCGGTATTTCGATCTGCCTGAGGCGCAGCTTTTTACGCCTCGGACGGATTTTGAAGAAACATTGAAAGACTCGATCGTCCGTCGGAAAGAAACTCCTGCCAGCTTGTTTGTTAAGCCGTACAGTGATCAGGTGAAGAATCTCAGACGCTATGTGGGCTTCTATCATTCTTTCTTTTGCACACCGTCTTGGCAGGGGCGCATTTTTTGTTCTCTGATCCGACTTAAGGAGGTGGATGGCGTGGTGACGATCCGCTCGCACGAAAACGCCACGTCCCCGGACAAAAGCGTTCGGCAGATTTCGCGCTACGAAGGGCTGGTTGCCCTGCGCGGTAACAGGATCTTCGCCACCGAACATGAATGCGGCAAGGAAGGAAGCATTGCGCAGACCATCCTTTATTCCGCGCATCGCCAACAGCTAAAATACTTGCGTGGTATGACAATGGGTGTGGCTTGGCGGCCGTTTCCACACCCTTATGCCGCGAAAACAATCTGGAAACGGCTTGATGAGCGCATTACCGCCCGTGAAGCGCTCACTGCCTGCGGTGTCTATTCAGAACAGAGTAAATCAATCGACCTGGCGGTCCGAAAGTACCTTTTGGGATCAGGCGATGCCCATTTTTCTGCGATACCAACAGAACTTGCCAATTGAGTGATGCATTTTGAAATCGCCGTTTAGTGGCGCCATTTTCGCACGGGGCGGATCCTGTTTGTGACTCAGAACCTTGTGACGACCGTCGCACCGATTGAGGTAAACTTATCCATCCCTATCAAGGCCTTGGGTGCGTCTTCCAAGCTGATTTTTTCCCCTACCAACCGGGCCGGATCCAACTTGCCATTTTCTATCATGTCGAGCATCGCGTCATAGCGATGTGCCTGCATCCCGTGCGAACCAAGCAGTTCGATCTCTTGTCCTACGATCTTTGGCATGGGTACTGCTGGCGAAGCGTGATCACCCAGCATCAGACCGACCTGAATGTGCTTGCCGCGCGGACGCAGGCAGAGGATTGAGTTGGTCATAGTGACGGGATGACCCAATGCGTCGATTGACACATGGGAGCCGCCTTTGGTGATTTCGCGGATCGCTTCGGGAACATCAGCGTCTGTACCGTTAATGGTCGCAACTGCACCCAGTTCTTGCGCAAGTTCGAGTCTGGATTCGTCTAGATCAACCCCGATGACATTGGCCCCGACGGCGGCAGCAATCATAACGGCTGACAGACCGACCCCACCGCAGCCATGTATGGCAACCCATTGACCGGCCGAGACCCTTCCCTGATCGACGACCGCGCGGAATGAAGTGGCAAACCTGCAGCCAAGGCTGGCGGCGGTTGCAAATTCCATGGTTTCAGGCAGCGCGACCAAATTAAGGTCAGCCTGATGAATTGGCACATATTCCGCGAAACTGCCCCAATGGGTAAAGCCGGGTTGCTCTTGATACAGACAGACTTGCTGATGCCCTGCGTGACATTCGCTGCACGTTCCGCAGCCGCAGACGAAAGGTACGGTTACCTTGTCGCCAACTTTCCAGTTCTTTACATCCCGTCCGACGGCTTCGACCACGCCAGCCAACTCATGACCGGGTATGTGAGGCAGCTCGATATCACTGTCATGCCCCATCCACCCGTGCCAATCGCTGCGACAAACGCCAGTGGCTTCGACCTTCAGAACAACGCCATGAGTATCGGGTGCAGGGTCGTCGACTGTGACAACCTTGGGGGTTTGTCGGAACTTCTCGAACAGGACAGCCTTCATAGTGTGCTCTTTCATTTTTTCGAAAAGTTGTGTGAACCTAAACCAACTCAGCCGAACTGATCCAGCCTTAGGGATGAACCCAGGTTGTGGCATTTTAGCACTATTTTAACCAAATCCAGTTTTAGACAAATTTAAGAAATCCACTCTCCTTAAACTTGCGCCTATCTTTCTTTAGGTGGTGATGGGGAAATACTCAAAAGCAATGTGTTGCTTTTGGGTGCGGCTCTTCTTTGCCTACTGTGCTGGTGAATTGGGTTGTAGGGTCTCAAGGTGTCAAAGTTTTCAAACCTGCTGTTCGCGCTTTCTATTTTTCTATTTAATTCAACACCTTTGCTTGCCGCGCCGACTGCAGATTCAATTGTTGGAGACACTGTTAACAACCCTGTGACTGGTCTGGATACGACAGTCACCGCACTGATCGTGGATCCCGCTTCAACACCTACCGCCGGGACGACGGCTTTTGTTGAGACGGCGGATGGCTATGTGTTTCTCGTCAAAGATGCCGGCGATACAATTTACAACTCCGACAATCCCCCACTGGCATTTGAGATTGTATCCATAACGGGAACAACGGCTCAGATCAGTAATTCTGGTGCGACCGGAACGGCCAGCTTGTCCACTCAGCTGACCCTGTCTCAGTACAACAGCAACTTCAACAGTTCGGGTACTCCTGGCTCTGTCACCCCGCCGGTGAACGTCTCCGGACCTAACGGTGTGAGCCAGGTCGTTTACGGGCGAGATGGCAGCAATGGGCGCGATGGTGCGCTTGTTGTTCCACCAAGTTCAGGTGGAAACGGTGCCGATGGCCCAACCCAGACACAAACCCTGAGCGGGAATGTCAACGCAACCAGCAATGTCGGTTGGCAAGTGGGTAGCGTTGGCGGTGACGGTGGTCAGGGCGGCGACTCGTATCTGAGCTTTTGGGACGGGCGCGATGGCGGCGACGGCGGGGAAGGCGGCACGGTAAACGCAACACAATCCTCCAGCAGCACGATCCAGACATCGGGCGACGGCTATGACGGTATATTTGCCTTCAGCCGCAGCGGCGAGGCTGGTGATGGTGGCAGCGGCTTCGCGGCTCCGGGTGGGGGCACCGGTGGCCACTCGGCAGATGGTGGCGACGTAACCGTTACGCAGCGGGGTGACATTTCTACGTCCGGCGACTCGGCTGATGGCATCTATGCGCTGAGCGTTTCGAACAACGGCGGTAATGGTGGCTCACAATGGGGGCTGGTTGGCTCGTCCGGTAACGGAGGCTATGGTGGTAGCGGTGGCACCGTAACGGTAAACACGACCTCAAGCGGTAGCATCTTGACGACCGGCGACTATGCGAACGGGATTTACGCCCAATCCATCGGCGGTTCGGGGGGGTCAGCGGGGACAAGTGGCAACTTGTTGGTTTCGCTCATTGGCGGGGCCGATAATGGCGGAAATGGAGGCAGGGTTAACGTCTCGCATGGTGGCGCGATTGAAACACAAGGTGATTTCGCGCGCGGTATTGTTGCCCAGTCCATCGGCGGCGGCGGTGGTTCGGGCGGAACTGCAGGCGGCCTGGTATCCCTTTCTCTTGGTGGTGTGGGCTCGAACGGCGGTAGCGGGGACGCGGTGAATGTCACTGTGCAAGGTTCGGGAAGCATCCTGACTTTGGGCATTGGGGCTGACGGTGTCATGGCGCAATCCATCGGCGGCAGCGGCGGAACCGGTGCAAACTCCTATGGGCTTGTTGCGATTGGTGGCACAGGATCTCGGGGCGGAACGGGCGCTGCAGTGAGCGTCAGCAACTACGGGCGTATTGTAACCGAAGACGACAACGCCCGCGGGATTATTGCGCAATCCATCGGCGGCGGTGGCGGTGATGGTGGCTCGTCCGGTGGAATGGTCTCGGTCGGTGGCAATGGCAGCGGCGGTGGCAGCGGGTCCACTGTGACGATCGTGAATGACGGGATCATCACCACTTCGGGTGATGATGCGATGGGTATTCTGGCCCAGTCGATTGGTGGCGGTGGCGGCAATGGTGGTTCGTCTGGTTCGGTAGGTGCGTTTGTCGGGGTAGCCATCGGTGGTGATGGCGGGGCCGGAGGGACCGGTGGCAATGTCAACGTAACCTTATCCAACACCGATGGCAGCCAGCCATCGGCTATCCGGACTTCGGGCGCGCGCTCGGCAGGTGTATTTGCACAATCTGTCGGCGGCGGTGGTGGCAACGGTGGCGGAGCGGTCTCGGTTGCGGTTGGCGCATTTGGCGCGGCATCGGTCTCGGTTGGTGGGTCCGCTGGCAATGGTGGCAACGGTGGGACGGTCACACTTAGCGGCAGCGGTTCAGCTTCGGTGCAGACCGGAGGCGACGACTCGGTTGGGGTGATGCTGCAATCTGTTGGCGGTGGCGGCGGCAATGGTGGCTATGCGGTATCTGTCGCAGCCTCTGGAGGTCCAGTATCGGGTTCGCTGGCTGTTGGGGTTGGCGGTGACGGAGGTACGGGCGGCACGGGTGGTCCAGTCACGGTTGGCCAGTTCGATGGTAGTGGCGTCGCAACAGCAGCTGGGTTTGAAGGCACTGTCGTCACGACCGGAAACCGATCGACAGGCATGCTGTTCCAGTCCGTCGGCGGGGGTGGTGGCAATGGTGGTTTGGCGGTCGCTGCGACCGGTGGCGCCTCGGCTCTGTTTTCGGGCAACGTATCAGTTGGAATTGGCGGCAAGGCCGGCAGTGCGGGCAATGGTGGACTTGTTCAGGTCTATACCAATGCTGACGTGACCACGACTGGCACAAGCTCCAGCGCGATTATCGCGCAATCCGTGGGCGGCGGTGGCGGTAATGGTGGTGGAAGCATCGCGGCCGGTATCAGCGCAAGCGGAGGCGCTGCGGTCGGGATCAACGTTGGTGTCGGCGGAGATGGTGGTGGTGCCGGTATCGGTGGCAATGTCACTTTGCGTGCTGGTGGGACCTCGATCGAAACCAGCGGTGCATTCTCCAGCGGTGTCGTTGCGCAATCTGTTGGCGGCGGCGGTGGTAATGGTGGTTATGCCATCGGTGCCAGCGCCGATATTGCGGGCGGCGCTGCCGGGTCCATCAGTGTAGGCCTCGGCGGTAAAGCTGGCGGTGGAGGTGCGGGCGGTACAGTGACGGCCCAAGTTGATGCGGATGTCACAACCCGTGGGGACGATGCCGGTGCGGTCGTGGTGCAATCCATCGGCGGTGGCGGTGGCAATGGCGGTTTCAGCGTCGCTGCTGGCTTGGCGGCCGGCGGTGGCGGTGCCGGAACGATTGGAGTCGGACTTGGCGGCGACGGAGGCAGCGGCGGCATAGGCGGTACGGTAACCGGCGTGCGCGTCAACGGCGAGGTTCGGACCGAAGGTGCACGCTCGACGGCTGTCGTTATTCAATCCATCGGCGGTGGCGGTGGTAATGGTGGTTTCAATGTCACTGCCGGTGTGGCAGCGGCAGGAGCCGGTGCTGGGTCAATTGGCGTCGGGCTCGGCGGCAACGGCGATACAGGCGGCAATGGCGGCGTGGTTGAAGGCCAGGTTGCTGGAAACGTCACAACAGTGTCCGAAGGCTCAGGCGGCGTAGTTTTCCAATCCATCGGCGGCGGTGGTGGCAATGGTGGCTTCAACGTGACGGCCGGTGTTGCTGGTGCGGGGGCAGGTGGCGGTGCCGTCACCGTAGGCCTTGGTGGCGACGGCTCAGGAGGTGGAATCGGTCAATCGGTGACAGGTCGAGTCACAGGCACCGTAAGCACCGGTGGCGCGGACTCTACTGCCGTTCTGGCACAGTCCGTTGGCGGAGGCGGTGGCAATGGTGCTTTTAATGTTAGCGCGTCACTTGCAGGGGCTGGGGTTGCGAGCGGTGCAGTTTCAGTTGGCCTTGGCGGCGACGCAGGTACGGGCTCGACGGGTGGCACAGTCAATCTGACGACTACAAATACGATTGTAACTGTCGGGGACCGTTCTTCAGGCGTCGTCGCCCAATCCATCGGCGGTGGTGGCGGCAATGGTGGGTTTAATATCTCGGGGACTGGGGCCGGTGCAGGTACTGCAAGCGGTGCGGTCAGTGTCGGGCTTGGTGGAACGGGCGCAGGTGGCGGTAATGGCGGGTCGGTTACGCTAAGATCCAGTGGGACAATTCTGACGCAAGGCGACTCGGCGACGGCCTTCCTCGCGCAGTCCATCGGCGGTGGCGGAGGTAACGGCGGGTTTAACGTCAGCGCATCGGTTCAGGGATCGGGCACTGCAGGGGCTGGCGTCTCGGTCGGATTGGGTGGCAACGGCGGCGGTGGCGGCGATGGCAGCACGGTCGATGCCACATCGAATAATGCGGTTGAAACGCAGGGGGATCAGTCCTCGGGCGTCGTAGCGCAATCCATCGGTGGCGGAGGCGGAAATGGTGGGTTCAACGTAGCCCCGGTTCTGTCGGGCGCAGGTACAGCCAGTGGTGCGGTGAGTGTAGGACTGGGTGGTTCAGGTGATACCGGCGGCAATGGCGGCATTGTCACGCTGACTTCGAATGGCACCATCCTGACGGATGGCTTCGCCTCAAGTGGGTTTGTTGCGCAGTCGCTTGGCGGTGGCGGTGGTAACGGCGGGTTCAATGTCTCGCCCACCGTGTCCGGGGCTGGAACGGGTGCGGGATCAGTTTCGGTTGGTCTGGGCGGCTCAGGGTCCGCCGGGGGTGACGGCAGTTTGGTGGCGGCCAGCACAACAGCTAACGTGGTAACCCGAGGGGATGCTTCGGTGGGTATCCTCGCGCAGTCCGTTGGTGGCGGTGGTGGTAATGGTGGCTTCAATGTCTCACCGGCTTTGGCTGGGGCCGGCACCGGATCGGGCGCGATCAGCGTTGGCCTGGGTGGGTCCGGTGGCAGCGGCGGCACGGGGGGTGTTGTTGGCCTGACGGTTGCCAATAGTGTTCAAACCGAAGGTGCGCAGTCCAGCGCAGTTGTGGCGCAATCAATCGGCGGCGGCGGCGGCAATGGCGGGTTCAACGTTTCTGCTTCCGTCGGTGGCGCAGGTACGGGTTCTGGCGCTGCGGCAGTTGGCTTGGGCGGTCGTGGAACTGGCGGCGGTGACGCCTCGGCGGTCACGGCGAATGTAACCGGGAATCTGATCACGCAAGGTGAAACCTCCAGCGGTCTCTTGGCACAATCTGTCGGCGGTGGCGGCGGTAATGGTGGCATGAACGTCTCGGTTGCAGTGGCCGCGGCGGGCACCGGCTCGGGTGGGGCATCCGTGGGTCTTGGTGGGGCGTCCGGTACCGGCGGCAACGGAGGCACAGTTGAAGCCACATTGAACGGAAACGTCTCGACACAAGGCGATGAATCCGGCGGGGTGATCGTGCAAAGCCTTGGCGGCGGTGGGGGCAATGGAGGCATGAATGTTTCCGCCACAGTCACTGTCGCAGGAACCGGCAGCGGTGGTGCGTCTGTTGGTCTTGGTGGCAGCGGTGGCGACGGGGGCGACGCGGATACTGCCGAAGGCACGATCGTTGGCAATGTTACCACTACCGGTGACAATTCTGGCGGCGTCTTGGTGCAATCTGCTGCGGGTGGCGGTGGCAATGGTGGGCTGAATGTATCAGCCGCCGTGAACATCTCGGGCACCGGAGGCGGCGCCGTTGGGGTTGGCATCGGTGGCTCGGGTGGAGATGGCGGTGCTGCGAGCTCGGCGACGGGGTCGGTCACCGGCGATGTCACTACAAGTGGTGAGAACGCGACGGGCGTTCTGGTCCAATCCGTTGGCGGCGGCGGCGGTAATGGCGGCGTCAACATCTCGGGCGCTCTGAGCATCGCACGCACTGGATCGGGTGCGGCAGGTATCGGCGTGGGCGGCTTCGGCGGCAGTGGCGGGACCAGCGGGGTAGTCGACAACACGTTCTCGGGCAATGTGAGCACCTCGGGTCCGCGGTCGGCAGGTATTATCGCACAAAGCCTTGGCGGAGGTGGCGGCAATGGCGCCACAAACATTTCCGGGGCCATTTCTTTAGCCAGCAACTATTCCGGCGGTTTGGGGATCGGCGTCGGCGGCTTTGGCGGGGACGGTGGTGCGGCAGATAACGTCACGCAGCGGGTCACCGGAGATGTCATGACAACCGGTGATGACTCGGTCGGCATTCTGACGCAAAGCCTCGGCGGCGGTGGTGGCAACGGCGGCACCAACATCTCGGCAGCGCTGTCTCTGTCCCGATCAGCCAATGCGGCGGTCGGCATCGGTGTGGGCGGTTTTGGCGGCGGCGGCGCTGATGCCGGAGCGTTGGTGCAATCGACAATCACCGGTGGAGTAACCACAACAGGTGATCGCAGCACCGGGATCCTGACACAGAGCCTTGGCGGCGGTGGTGGCAACGGCGGCACTAATATCTCGGCCTCGTTGGGTATCAGCCAGGAAAATGGCGGCTCGGTCAGTCTGGGCGTTGGCGGCTTCGGTGGCGGGGCGGGTAACGCTGGTGAAGTGAACAGCACATTGCGCTCAAGAACGGACAGCAGTGGCACAACTTCGGTGGTAACCACTGGCGTAGACAGTATTGGTGTCATGGCCCAGTCGGTCGGCGGCGGCGGCGGTAACGGCGGTCTGAACGTTTCTGGCGCTGTCAATCTCACCGGCAAATCCGGTGCAGCGGTTGCCCTGGGACTTGGTGGCTTTGGTGGCGGTGGTGGCAATGCCGATGCGGTCACGTTGGATGTTCAAAGCGATGTAGTGACGGCGGGTGACGGATCGCATGGTCTGTTTGCGCAAAGCCTTGGTGGCGGTGGCGGCACCGGGGGCGTGAATATTTCGGGCACTCTGGCGCTGACCAAACCATCGGGGTCGGACACGATCTTTTCGGTTTCAGCGGGTGTTGGCGGCTTTGGCGGGGCTGGCGGTGACGCAAGTGACGTCGATCTGGACTATACCGGCAATGTGCAGGCCGTTCCGATGGTCGAGCAATCGGATGGCACTTTCGCTGTTGATGAAAGCAAAGGGGCCAGTGGCATCATTGCTCAGTCGCTTGGCGGCGGCGGCGGTGACGGTGGTACGAACGTCTCGGGCGGCCTCGCGATCAGCGGCAAACCCGGCGCAGGCCAGACAGATAGCAGCAAATCCTACGCGGTTGTCGTGGGCGTCGGGGGCTTTGGTGGCGGCGGTGGAGACGCCGGAAATGTCGATGTGAACATTGGCGCAGGCAGTACGATCACAGCTCACGGCACTGGCCAATCCGGCCTGCTGGCCCAATCCGTTGGCGGCGGCGGTGGCAACGGTGGTCTGAACGTGTCAGGCGGGATCGTATCCGACAGCTCTCTGATCGTGGGCGTCGGTGGTTTCGCAGGCGATGGCGGTCAGGCCGGAGACGTCACGGTCACCTCGCAAGCGGATATTACGGTTACAACGAACCCGGACGATATATCGATCCCCAACACAACGACGTTCGAAGACAAACTGCGTGATTTCCTGGGCGACTCGATCGTAGATGAGACCGAGGAATTGGCGTCGAACTTCGGGTTGGAACGCCTGTTCATCGACATGGGTGTCTTCAACGAAGAAAAGCCGGATACTGACGGTTCGGCGGGTCTACTGGCGCAGTCCATCGGCGGCGGCGGCGGCAATGGCGGTCTGAATGTCTCGGGTGGAATCGCGCTCAGCAAAGATGGCAAGATCCCTTCGGTTACGTTTGGCGTCGGAGGCTTTGGCGGTGACGGCAATGTCTCGGGCAATGTGGGCGTCAATCACGCGGGAACTGTGTCAGTCGCCGGCAACTGGAAACATGGAGTTTTGGCCCAGTCGATCGCAGGCGGCGGTGGCAACGGTGCATTGAATGTGACCGGGCAGCTGAACTATGGCGACTCCAACAACTCGGACGGCAAAACGGATCTGAGCATTGTGGGCGGCCTTGGCGGCCACGGAGGTACTGGTGCGGATGCGGGTGACGTGTCGGTCACTCAGACCGGCAACATCGCAACAAATGGCTATCACGCGCGTGGAATCTTTGCCCAGAGCATCGGCGGCGGCGGTGGTACCGGCGGCATTAATGCGACCTTTGTTGGTACCAAGGACAGCTCACCTATCGCGATGGGGATCGGCGGCTTTGGCGGCGGTGGCGGCGATGCGGGTGACGTGACCGTCGCGCGTGGCACAGCGGCCCTTGCTGCGGGGACAATCACGACCGATGGCGTTGGATCGCACGGTATCGAGGCGTCGAGCATTGGCGGCGGCGGCGGCGATGCGGGGATCAACGCAGTTGTGGGTATCAGCAAGACCACCGGCAACCAAAGCAACGGCGGCACAGGCGATTCATCCGATCGTAAGACACCGACCAATACCGGCGTCGATGACTCGGTCATCGCCAACTACAACGCGGTTTTGGATGAGCTTGAAGGCAAGGTGAACCCTGCAGATTCCTCTGGCAATAAAACCGGTGTGTCAGCGGTGGTTGCCATCGGTGGCGATGCAGGTACGGCAGGGGACGGTGGCGAGGTCGATGTTGATCACTATGGTGATATCGTCACCTTGCAAGATGGCAGCCACGGTGTGTTTGGGCAATCCATCGGCGGTGGCGGCGGCAACGCCGCCTTGAACCTCGGCATGACCTATGAGCTTGCCTCCGACGCGACCAACAAAGGCTTTGGCTTGGCTATTGGCGGCGGCACGGGTGAGGGCGGCATCGGTGGTTCGGTGGATGTGCGCAATACAGGCGACATCGCGACCTCGGGCGCAGATTCCCATGGTCTGTTTGCGCAGTCCGTTGGCGGCGGCGGCGGCAATGCTGGCTACAATTCGGCATCGACTTCGGTTGATGGCGGCAATGTAAACATCCAGATCGGCCGCACGGGTGGAACCGGGGGCAGCGGCGGGGACGTCTATGCCAGCTCGAACGGCGCGATCAGCACGACGGGCAACCGGTCTTATGGCTTCTTTGCACAGTCCATCGGCAATGGCGGGGGTAACTCGTCATCAACTTCGGTCAGCATCGGCACCCCGAAATCCGGCGACAGCAAAGGCAACAAAGCCAGCCTGTCAGTCGGGCTTGAAGGCGGTACGGGTGGCGCAGCAGGCGATGTGACTTCTGTGGTGGCGGGCACTGTTGTCACGCAGGGCGATGACGCACATGGCGTATTTGCGCAGTCAGTTGGCGGCGGCGGCGGCAATGGTGGCAAGGCCAGCAACTCGGCTGGCAAGGGCACTTCAATTGCCTTGTCCATCGGTGGCACTGGTGGCACCGGAGGCGTTGGTGGCACGGTGGACGTGACCAACACTGCCCAGATCGCAACGTTCGGAGATCGTTCGATTGGGCTGATGGCGCAATCCATCGGTGGCGCAGGCGGAACTGGCGGCATGGTACAGGCCGGACAATCGAACCTCGATACCATCAAAGCTGTGGTCAACCCGTCCACAGTCGGCACCACAGCATCGATCAACATAGGCGGTACAGGTGGGGACGGTATGACCTCGGACATCGTGACCGTTGTGAGCGACGGAATAATCAGCACAGCAGGCACCATGGCCCATGGTATCTTTGCGCAGTCCGTCGGAGGCGGCGGCGGCATGGGTGGTGTCGTGGAAAACCGCATCATCAGCCTTCGTAAAGAGATTGGAAACACCGCGACCTTGTCCATCGGCGGCAACGGCGGCTCGGGTGCGATGTCGGCGGCGGTATCTGTGACCAACCGGGACGTGATCCTAACCACGGGCGACAAGTCGGTGGGTATCTACGCGCAATCGGTCGGCGGTGGCGGTGGTGATGCACAGCAAGTTCGAAACATTATTCTGGGCCGGTCCTCGGAGGGGTCTACGACAAACGCGATCCTTATTGGTGGCACCGGCGGCACCGGTGGTTCTGGCAGTACAACCACTGTTGTGAACGAAGCCGATGGTACGATCGTGACCAGCGGAGCCGAAAGCCACGGTATCTTCGCGCAGTCTGTCGGCGGTGGCGGCGGCAATGGCGGATCGACAATCTCGGTTGATGGTCGCTATGGCGGGGCCGAGGCGAGCACTCGGCGGGCGTTGCAGTTTGGCCTGGGTGGCTCGGGTGGTTCCGGTGGAACCGGAGGCAACGTGGCCGTCACAAATGCGGGTACGATCCTCACCATTGGTGCAGGTGCGCATGGCATCTTTGCTCAATCCGTTGGTGGCGGCGGCGGCAATGGTGGGAGTTCGATTACTGGGACGATGCGGCTTAAGACTGGGGACAATAGCTCTCCGACCGCGCAGTTGAACATCGGTGGTTCGGGTGGCAGTGGGAATGCTGCCGGAAACGCGGTTGTCACCAATACCGGCGACATCCGCGTTGATGGCGAAGGGGCCTACGGTATCTTCGCGCAATCCGTTGGTGGCGGTGGTGGCAATGGTGGATTGGCCGTTGCGATGCATGTGAACGACCTCAAAAACACAATGACCGGCAAGTCATACTCGAAGATCGCCATTGGCGGTTCTGGTGGTGACGGGGCGGATGGTGGAGATGTCACGGTCAACCATACCGGTACGATTGTCGTGAACGCTGAAAACGGGTTCGGTATCTATGCCCAATCCGTAGGTGGCGGCGGCGGTAATGCGGGATATTCGGTATCGTCGCCCTTGGTCTCGGCGCTGGACTACACGATCTCTCATGTGTTGGGCGCGCGAGAAGGGACCACCGGCTCGGTGGGAACTGCGACTGTCAATTCAACCGGAGACATTCTGGTGAATGGTGCAGGCAGCGAGGCCATCTTCGCCCAATCCGTCAATGGTGGCGGCGGCAACTCCGAAACATCGGTCGACTTTATGACTGCGACGGCAAGCGCGGGTGGAACCGGCACTGTTTATATCAGTGACATCTCGTTGGGCGGTGATGATGTTTCGGGCACGGCGGGCAGCCAGGTTGCCCAGTCGCACGTCGGTAACATAGCGACCACCAGCGACCGCTCGACAGGTCTGATGCTGCAGAGTGTTGGCGGCGGTGGTGGCACATCGGCCAACAACATCAGCCTTCAGGATGGCGACGGTATCGAGATTGATGCGCGCCTGGGCGCGATTGATACGAATGATGCAGCAGGTGGCGATGTGTTCGGCAGCCGGACGGGCGATGTCGGCACAGATGGTGCGTTTTCCTCGGCAGGTACGGCGCAATCTATTGGCGGCGGCGGCGGTAAGCTGGTGCTCAACAGCACGGGCACGGCTGATACCAACAGGTTTGCTTCGGTAATCCTGGGGTCCGATCCAAGCTTCCGCAACAGCGGCGGTGATATCGATCTTGATCTGAATGGAGATGTCTTCACCAGCGGTGACCGGTCCTTTGGCCAAAGCGTTCAAAGCATCGGCGCGGGCGGTGGTGAAGCTGTCGTTGCTGGTCTTGGAGGCGTCGATGTGACCCTCGGGGCGCAGGACGATTCAACTGGAGATGGCGGCAACGTCGATTTCACCAATACCGGTGACGTAAACACAAGTGGTACCGGATCGCATGCGTTCGTGATCCAGAGCATCGGCGGCGGCGGTGGTCTTGTCACGACAGACCTGGACCCCAGCCAGGTGACCGTAAATCTGTCAGCTGCAAATGGCGGGGACGGCGGGGACATTCTGTTCTCGCAAACTGGTAACACGGTCACCAGCGGAGAGAACGCGATCGGTGTTGCAGCGCAATCGCTGGGTGGCGGTGGCGGCATCGTCGACTCCATATTCCGGGGTGCCGCAGGTGGCGCCGGGTCGGGCGGTGCTATCGACATGACCCTGACCGGCAATGTGATGTCGGTCGGCGACGGTGGCATTGGTGTCTTTGCACAATCCGAAGGCCGTGACGGTGCAGACGCCATTATGCTTGGGTTCGATGGTGTTGTCATGGGCGGCACCGGGCAAGCGAACTCGGTTGCCTCGATCATTGTCGAAGGAGGTACCGACAACACGCTGACCCTATCAGAAGACACGGTGCTGATCGCGGGCAATAACCAACTGGTGAACGGCGGCGATGGCAATGAACAAATCACGCTGTCCGGACGCGCGCTTGGGAACCTGAACCTTGGTGACGGGACGAATGGCCTGACCGTGGAAGATGGTGCAACCTTCTATGCATTGGATACCGTGAATCTGGGCGACGCCGGGCTCATGCAGGTGGATGGCAACTTGGTTCTGGGCGCAAATTGGGGCGTCGACGGAGGCCTGACGGCTGCTGTTCAAGCGGATGATTTTTCCTTCACCGAAAATGTCAGCCAGACCACGAACGTGACCGGAAGTCTGGCCTTTGGCGGCACTGCGACTTCAACGTTCGACGTGTATTTCCGAACCACTGGCATATCGGGTGGAGACAGCGATCTGATCAATGTCACCGGGGATGCCACCATTGGTGGTACATTGGTGCCGCGGTTGAACACGCTCGAACGTGCATTGCCGCTTGTCATCATCAATCCCGATGGAACGGCCGCAGATGCTGGCACGACCATCCAGGACACTGTGGTTCTTGATTACTCCATTGGTTTGAACGGGGCGACGTCGGACGGCAGTTCGATCGATCTGGTGATCACACCAGACTATTCGACGCCCAGGATGAACTCCAACCAGACCGCGATCGGTGACTATATCAATGATGTCCTGAACGGGCGGGGAACGTCCGAACAGGGCGAGCTTTTGGCGCTGATCGGGAACATGCAATCCGAGGCCGATGTGATCGCGGCCATTGAGAGCTTGTCGACAGCGGACTACGCCGCAGATGCGGTGGATGCGTATTTTGGCACGCGGGTATTCGCGGATACGCTGCAAAACTGCGAACGCTACACCAATTATCAAGCCGGGGATGATCCGCGTAACTGTATCTGGTTTACCGGCGGCCGCTATTTCTTCGACCGCGAGCAGACCGGGATTTACAACGATCTGAACGTCAATAACACCAATTGGTCGGCGGGTGTCCGTCTACCGGTGGGGGATGAGTTGTATGCAGGGTTTGCCCTGGGCTACGACCAGATCAGCCTGCAGAACGGATCGCAATACAATGCATCCGGCGATCGGTTCAATCTGGGTGCATCGCTGACCAAATACACAGGCGCGTGGGAGTTTGCGGCCATGCTGTCGGCAGGTTGGTCAAACTACGATACAAGCCGTGCAGGTGGGATCCGGGGCGTTTTGCCCAATGGCACAATTGTGGACACCGTTGGTGTCAGCGAGATCAAGCACAAGATGAACCACCAGAACCTGCGGCTCAGCCTGGCGTATGATCAAAGACTTGGCGCTGGTGGAGCGTACCTGCGCCCCGAACTGGCCGTCGATGCGACGCGGTTGGCGACGGAAAGCAATGGCGATGCCACTTTGTCAGGTATCGTCTTGCAGGACGACAACGAGATGATCTATTCGCTGACGCCGTCGATTGAGATCGGGACCGAGCAGATACTTAGTGCCTCGCAGAAACTGCGTGCGAGCCTGCGCGCCGGTGCCATCCTCTCGTCTGACGACACGGTGTCGGTAACCGCTGGCTTCAGTGGGGCCAGCGCCGCCGATGGAGGGTTCGTGAATACCAGCTATATCGGTGACGCCCACGGCGTCGTGTCCGCGCGGTTGGGATTGTTTGCTTTGGATGACAGCAGCTTTATCAACCTGAGCCTGGACCATATGTTTGGAGACTCAACCGAAGCCCTGCAGGTTGGCATTGGCCTTGGGATACAATTCTAGTTTATGAGGAACAGCAGTATGAAAACTTGGATCTACGCTTTGGTGGCGTCGTTCGGTTTGACAACTCAACTTGGCGCACAGGAAAACGAAGCGCCATTGTGGTCGGTCAACTGCAGCAATCAGGTCAACGGAACTGAATTGATTTGTGAAATGACCCAGACCATTATCTTAACCGAGAACAATCAAAGGCTTGCCTCGATTGCGTTCGTCAAACCTGCCGGCAGAGAAGAGATCGAAGCGGTGCTGACACTGCCATTTGGCCTGCTGTTCTCTGAAGGGCTGATTGCTAAAGTGGATGATGCCGAGATCGCGCGGCTGGATTTTCTAACCTGCGAAGCACAGGGTTGTTTTGCCCGTTCTCCTGTTTCTCAGGACTGGATGTCAAAGATGCGCGCTGGCAATCTGTTGAGTATTGAAAGCGTAAACCGGGTCGGCGATCCGATTTCCTTTGGTTTCGATCTGGCGGGATTTAGCAGAATATCCGATATGCTGCCGTGATTGCCTGGCCTTCCTTCCAGAAGGCCGCGCAGGCCTTCTTGGTTAGCAACGCGTAGATGGGTCTGACCATAGCGTTCATTTTGTGATTGCGCTCGCAACGAGCGGAGGCTGCGGCGTAGGGCTATGTGATGGCTTTGGATTTCCGAGATGCGAGCGTTCGCGCCGACTAGTTCTCAGAGACACTCCCGGTCGGCGATGTCGAGGGTGCGGTCCAGAATCGCCAGCCCTGTCATCAGGTCGTCTTCACTGATGTTGAGCGGTGGGGTCAGGCGGATCACGTTCGAGAAGAAGGACAGGTAGAGGCCTTCGTTCATCGCAAAGCTCATCATCTCGCTCATGGGTCTGGCGTCTTCGCCTTTGGCGGCAAATGGCACCAGCGGTTCGCGGGTGTCGCGGTTCTTGACCAGTTCGATGCCGTTGAACATGCCCTTGCCGCGAATATCCCCGATCGAGGGGTGTTTCTTTGCCAGCTTGTGCAGCTCTGCGCGCATCTTTTCCCCCACCGCGGTGGCGTGGGCCAGCGTGCCTTCTTCCTGCATGGCTCGGATCGCGGCAATGCCAGATGCGCATGCCAGCGGATGGCCGGCATAAGTCAGGCCTCCGGGCAATGGGTAATCGCGCAGCCAGTCATGCAGCTCGGTACTGACGGACATGGTGCCAAGCGGCACGTAACCCGAGTTGATGCCCTTGGCCGAACAAATGATGTCCGGCTGAACACCCCAGTGATCGACGGCGAACCATTTTCCGGTCCGGCCAAACCCGGCCATGACCTCATCCGCGATCAGTAGGATGCCGTATTTTTCGCAGGTTGCCTTAATAGATTGCAGATATCCGTCGGGTGGCACGATGATCCCGTTTGTGCCGACAATAGGTTCCAGAATGACAGCGGCCACGGTGTTGGGGTTTTCATACATCAGGATTTCTTCCAGATGCGGCCCGCCTTGGGCGACCGGGCACTGGGCCGGGTCTTTGTGGCCTGTTGGTAACCGATAGACGTAAGGATCAAGCATCCGCACGATGCCCGGCATATCGGCGCGGGTCAGATGGTGGCGCGGGTCGCCGGTCAGCGATAGCGTGCCACCGGTTGCCCCGTGGTAGGAACGGTAGCGGGCAATGATCTTTGTCCGACCGGTGTAATGCCGCGCCAAACGGATCGCGGTTTCATTGGCGGCGGACCCTCCTGTTGTAAAAAAGGTTGATGAGATGTTGGCAGGTGTGATCTCGGTCATGATTGCCGCGAGTTCTGATCGAACATCCGAGCCCATGGCCGGGCCGATATAACAAAGCTTGTCCGCCTGATCCTTAATCGCTTGTACGATCTTGGGGTGCTGATGACCCATATTGGCGTTTACCAGTTGGGATTGGAAGTCGAGGTAGCGTTTGCCGTCGCTGTCCCAGAACCAACTGCCCTGAGCACCTGTTATGACGCGCGGGCGGCTGCCCTGCTTTGACCAGCTTTGCAGGTAATGGTCCGCGTGCATGTCTTTGACCCATTCGGGATCATGGGAGGGGTAGGCGTTGCTGAAGTCTTCCATAACAGGCCTCTTGGCGTGCGGGGTTGGGATCAATCGATGATGGTTACTGGCTGGCCCAAAGCGTCTGCATCAGGCCTGACGCCAAGGCCGGGGCCTTCGGGTGGGGCGATGCGACCGTTCCGGCGGCTAGGTGCATTCGGATCGAGACGCGGTTTGACATAGTGGGACAGATCGCATGTATTCATGATGCCGCGCGCTGGGGTTGAGGCCGCAAGATGCAGCGAGGCGGCCGTCGTAACATCGCTGCCCCAGGTATCCTCGATGCACATCTGCGTGCCAAGCGACAGGCAGAGATCGCGGATTTGACGCATCGTCGAAAGGCCGCCCATCTTCGACAGTTTCAGCGCAGCAGCATCCATGCAGCCAGCGCGGTGTCCTGCCAGAACCGAATGAATGTCACAGGCGCTTTCGTCCAGCTTCATCGGCAGACCAGTCGCGGCGCGGACCTGGGCGCATTCCTCAATCGTGGCGCAGGGTTGTTCCAGCATTATGTCCAGATGCGAGACAGCGCGGCCAACTCGTGTAGCGGTCAGCGTATCTGACCCGCAATTCCAGTCTCCATAAACCAACGGGCCATCACCTACAGCCTCGCGCACCTGAATCAAACGAGCAACGTCGGCTTCCCAGTTGTTATCCGCGCCCAGCTTCACCTGAAACTGTCGCATGCCCTGATCAAAGGCATCGCGCGCCATGTGCGCCATTTCATCCGGCGCGATACAGGTGATTGAGTGATACAGCGGTATATCCGCAACCGCCCGCCCACCCAGCAAAGCATAAAGCGGCAGGTCGGCTGTCTGCGCTGTCAGATCCCAGAGCGCTGTATCGATCGCTGACTTGGCGTAGCCATGCCCGATCAGATGCTTGTTGAGGCGCTCCATCAGGGCTTCGGGGCCAACGGGGTTAGCGCCGATAAGAACAGATGCCATTTCCTCAAGCGCCGGAACCACGCCCTTGGCATAGGCGGGTAAATAATGCGGGATCGGACAAACCTCTCCCCAGCCCGATGCGCCGGTGTCGGTATCCAGGCGGACGACCACTGAAACCGTCGTATCGCAGGTCTTGCCCTCGGCCATGTAATAGGTGTCATGCGAGGTCAGCGGGACTTCCCAGGCGGTGATGCGAGTAATCTTCATCAGGCGGTTTCCATCAGGCGCAGGATTCGTAGGTTGCGACAGGTGGGCCAAGGCTGTCAAAGTCCGGCGTCACCCCAAGCCCCGGAGTATCTGTGGCATAGAGTTTACCGTCCCTTACTGTGGGGCCGCCAATCCCGGTGTTACGGGTGTTGTAGTTCATCAGATCGGTTGAATTGATCAGCATCTCTTGGGGTGTTGAGGCCGCAAAATGGGCAACTACGGCGGTGGTGATCTGACCGCCCCATGTGTCCTCGGAGACAACCGGAATACCGTGATCAATCAGGAAATCGCGCACCCGGCGGGCTTTGGACAGGCCGCCCAGGTTAGAAATCTTCAAGCAACAAATTTCGGCACCCCGATCGTTCACGATGCGTCGGGCCATTTCAATCCCGGTGACGCATTCATCCAGTTTCATTGGTTGCTCGGCTACGCGGCGCACCTGCTGGCACTCGTGGTAACTGTGGCAGGGTTGTTCGAGGATAAAATCCAGATCGCGGGTTGCGCGGGCCACACGGATGGCGTTGTCAACGCGCCAACCCTGATTGGCATCTGCCATAGCCTTTTCACCGGGTTTCAGCAGGGGCACGCCTTCGCGGATACGGTCGATATCGGTCACCCAGTCGCCACCTACCTTGATCTGGAACTGCCGGTATCCCGCTGCCCGGTGCTGCTCCATCTCGGCAATGGTCTCTGCCAAGACAGGTTTCTGCGGTACAACCCGGTACATCGGTGCACCATCGGTGAGTTTGCCACCCATCAGCATCCAGACAGATTGTCCGGTGGACTGCCCCAGAATATCCCAACACGCTGCATCAAAGGGCGCTTTGGCATAGCCGTGGCCTTGTACCATGTTATCCATCAGCCGTTCGATCTTGGACAGCTGGCGGGGGTCCTCACCCAGCAAATGCGGGGCGGCAAGGCGGGCAAAGGCCTCGACCCCTTCGGAATGGGCGATCATGTAGTTCTCGCCGCAAGGGGCAAACTCGCCGCAGCCCTGCAGCCCTGCATCCGTGTCGATCACCACTACCGAAGACATCGACGTTGTGATCGCGTTGCCCGCCCCCCAGCCGTATGAGCCGCCGATATATGGCAGGGGGGTCTTGAAAACTCGGATGCGCGTAATCTTCATGGTTTCACCACAGGGCTCCTGCGATGGCCGCCATGCGCTGAGGAGCAATCCCCGGCGCACTGACATTCAGATCACGCCAATTCACGAACCGCATCCGTACGTGGGCGCTCAGATTTCGGATCATAGGCTGCTTCGCCGAGGACACGCCCTTTGCGGGGTACACCAGCGATAACTACTTCGATCTCTGTGCCCGGAACATTCACGTGTGGCTTGACGTAAGCAAAGGCGAGGATTTTGCCGACGCTGTGGCCATAGGCGACCGAGGCTGTTGCACCGACAACCTCGCCGTTGATCCGAATAGCCTCGCCCCCATGACCATCTTCGACCCCATCCGGTTCGATCTCCAAATAGGCGCAAATCCATGGCATCTCGCCCGCCTCAGACTGAGCGGCACTGGCGCGCGTTGCTTCGACACCCAGATACTCTTTGTCCAGCTTGAAGAACCGGCTGACATTGGCCTCTGGCAGCGTGACCTCGTTGGTCAGTTCTCCAGCACCGGGGAATGCTTTTTCCATGCGCAGGCTGTTCATCGCAAACGAGCCGTAGTTTTCGATGCCAAATTCCTCGCCGGCTGCCCACAGTGCGTTGTAGACGTCAACGCAGGCCTCATCCGGCATGTGGAATTCCCAACCCAACTCGCCCGCATAGGACATGCGAAAGGCCCAGACCTTGTGCCCCGCGATGGTGATTTCCTGAGCCGACAGCCAGCGGAACCCGGCGTTGGACAGGTCCGCGTCGGTGCATCTGGCCAGCACCTCGCGGGAATTTGGCCCGTTCAGGGACAAAGCCGACCAATCTTCGGAGAGCGTTTTGACAAAGACTGTCTCTCCCGTGAGGTTCTGGTTCAGGTGATCGACAAGGCGTTGTTCGAAGAAGGCGGCACATACAAGGTAGAACCGATCTTCAGCCATGCGAACGATGGTCGTCTCAAGCTCGATCCGGCCTCGGCGATTCAAAAAGTGGGTCAGCGTGATCGAGCCGTCTTTTTGCGGCATCTTGTTGGCCGTCAGACGGTCAAGATAGGCATAGGCATCGGGGCCTGAAACTTCGACTTTGGTGAACGCGGTCACGTCCATGATACCAACACGCTCACGCACGGCTTGGCATTCCAGCGCCACCATGTCGAAAACCTCGTTACGGCGGAACGAATAGTGGTCACGCTGTTCAACACCATTGCGCGCGAACCAGCGGGGGCGTTCGTGGCCGAAAACCTCTTCATAGACCGCGCCCTTTTCCTTGAGGATTTCATACAGCGGCGAGGGTTTGATCGGACGCCCTTCAAGACGATTGAAATGCGGAAAGGGGATCTCGTGCCGCAGCTTGTAATCCTCATGCGCCTTGATGACCTGCCAGTCTTTCTTGGCATAGCTGCCAAAGCGGCGCGGATCATAGTCACGCATGTTGATATCGGCAGCACCGTGTACCATCCATTTGGCCAGTTCACGGGTCAGACCAGGCCCCCAACCGATGCCGATCTGCGTGCCACAGCAGCACCAGTAATTCTTGACGCCGGGTGCGGGGCCGACCATCGGGTTGCCATCTGGCGGGTGGCTGATTGCACCATGGACTTCGCGGGTGATGCCCAGTTCAGAAAAGATCGGCATCCGTTCCAATGAGTTTTCCAGCCAAGGCATGACACGGTCATAATCCGCCTCGAACAGCCAGTTTTCGTACTCCCATGGGCATTCATCATGCCAGACAGAGTTCGAGTTCTCCTTTTCATAGATCCCGATCAGGCCCTTTTTCTGTTCCATGCGGATATAGCCCGAAACCATCTTGTCATCGCGGATCACCGGCAGCTCAGTTATCAGGTCTTTGAATTCAGGCACATCTTCAGTGACAAAATAATGATGGGTCATCGAGGTCATGGGTAATTGCAGGTTCGACCATTCGCCCATCTGACGGGCATAGGTGCCGCCTGCATTAACGACGTGTTCGCAGGTGATGGTGCCTTGTTCGGTTTCCACCACCCATTCACCTGCATCGTTCTGGGTAATGTTGGTCGCGCGACAGTGGCGGAAAATCTTCACACCTTTCTGACGGGCGCCAGCGGCCATGGCCATAGTCACGTTCGAAGGATCAACGTGACCGTCATCTGGCGTGTAAAGCGCGCCAATGACACCGTCGAGGTTATAGTAGGGGTGCATTTCAGCTATGAAGTCAGGCCCTACCAACTCGATGTTGAACCCCAGCGCTCGGCCAACTGATAATGTGTGGCGCAGCCAGTCCATCTCATCCTCGGTATAGGCCAGACGGAATGAACCGCAGCCGTGCCACGTGACCGCTTGACCGGTTTCTTCCTCAAGTGTCTTGGAATAGAGGCCAATGTTATAGTCGACCATCTTGCCCAGCCCGTAGGAACTGGTGGAGTGAGTAATCTGACCAGCGGCATGCCAGGTGGAGCCCGAAGTTAACTCGGCCTTTTCCAACAGCACCGTGTCTTCGCCCCAACCTTCATGGCCCAGGTGATAGGCCAGTCCGCAACCCATGACGCCACCGCCGACAATGACGACCTTTGCGCGTGCAGGCAGTTCCTTTTTAGACATCGCAACTTCCTGTTTCCGAGACATGGAATTCTGTGGACTTCCTATTGCTACATATGTACCACTGTCAATTAAAAATGGCACAAATGTACATACCGAGGTAAGCAATGTGCGGTACAGATGTTTCAAGTGGTATTCTGACGCGTACGGATGTTACGAATCCTGACGCGATCTTTTTGACTGAAACACCAGCTCGGCTTGTATCAGGAGAAAAAATATGACTGTCCTGCCAACCCACTCGCTCGAGGCCCGGTACTATACGGATCCTGACATATTCGACAAAGAGATGAACGGCCTGCTGTGCAGAACTTGGCAATACGCTGGTCATGCGGCAGATATCCCAAATGTAGGCGATTACTTTGCGTTCGAAATCGCTGGTCAGAACCTTTTTGCCATTCGCGGACGCGACAATCTTGTCAGGACTTTCTACAACGTGTGCCAGCATCGTGCGCATGAAATGGTGACCGGAACTGGGAATACCCGTGTAGTGGTTTGTCCCTATCATCAGTGGACCTATGAGCTTACCGGCGGCCTGCGGTCTGGACCGAACATCAAGAAAGTTCCCGGTTTTGATCGCGCGAAAATCTGTCTGACCGAAGTACGGACCGAAGACTTCCTCGGGTTCATCTTTGTCAATTTGGACGATAACGCGGCAACGATGGACGAATGGTATCCCGGTGTCCGGGACGAGTTGTCTGAGTTCGTGCCTAACACTAACGCTCTGGCCCCCTTAGAGTGGGTCGAAATTCCCGAGAACTGCAATTGGAAGGTTTCGATCGAGAATTACTCGGAATGCTATCACTGCCCAACTAATCACCCGACCTTTGCCGAAGGCGTGATCAAACCGGAAACCTATGACATTCAGCCCGATGTGTCGGGAGGTTACGTGCTGCGTCACACGACCGAGTGCCAAAGCCTCGAAAAGATGACCTATCCGATTGATCTGGAAAGCAACAAGCATGCGGGCGACTATCAAAGCTGGTTCCTGTGGCCGATGTTCTCGTTCCAATGCTATCCAGGAAATGTTCTGAACACCTATCATTGGCGGGCAAATACAGTGGACAGCTGTACCGTCTGGCGCGGGTGGTACACAGAAGGCGGTCATGAAAGCGACGTGATCCGTGGCCTTGCCACTCAGGATCGCGAAACGACTGTGGCCGAGGATATTCGGTTAGTGGAATCCGTTCACCGCGGCCTGAAATCCAAAGGGTACAAACCGGGACCGCTGGTGCTTGATCCGGCCTGTGGCGTCATGAGCGAGCATTCCGTTGCGAAGCTTCAACAATGGATGCGCGAGGCGATTGAATAACGTTACGTGCTGTGGATGGGCCAGATAAGACATCACCGAAGCCAACGCTGTGCCAAAGGGCACACCCGACCAGAACGACGCGATCGAGCCCCTTGCCTTCGGTGGTGGGGTTGGTTGTAAGACAGGGGCGGCGGCTTTAGCGGAATATCGAGCTAGGACCGACTAAGTTGCAGATCGGTCGTTTCACCTGAGGAGAGAATGATGGACGACAACCTGTTTGAACATGGCCTGAAGCAGCGCAAGTCGACGCTGGGCGCCGAGTATGTTGAGAAGAACCTGGCAGCGGCGGATGATTTTACCCGCTCATTCCAAGAGAACATGACTGCTTGGTGCTGGGGCTTCGGCTGGGGGGATGACACGATCGATCACAAGACCCGTTCGATGATGAACCTCGCTATGATTGGGGCACTCGGCAAGATGCATGAATGGGAAATCCACTGTAACGGCGCGTTGAACAATGGTGTCACCAAAGAGGAAATCCGATCAATCATTCATGTGATCGGCATTTATTGTGGCGTCCCGCAGTCTCTTGAATGCTTCCGTGTCGCTCGCAAAGTCCTGACCGAACGTGGGCTGCTGGACTGACCTGATCCCTTCGCGAGATCTTTAGAAGGAACAACACAATCAGCGAGATTGCGCGTCTGCAGTTCGCGCGGTCTGCTGACACCTGCCTAAGCCGGGTCTGGCACCTCACCTTGCCAATGGTCCCCCATCGCGACGATGCATGAAGTACCGTTGGCGTAGTTCTGAACGATCATCCAGTCTCCGCTTGTACGTTTGACCCAAACCTCCAGCATCGTTTCGGGATCGCGCAAACCCATGCCCTGACGTTCGGCCCCCAGAACCTGTTTCAGTGTCTGTGCCATCCGCGCGCTGTCATCACAGCTGACATCCGCCATTTTAGACTGCGCAGTAGAAGGCACCGCAAGGCATAGAAGAAGAAGGCTGGCATGAAGACGGGTCATAGGTGAAGGTTAGTTCTTTCTGCGCTCAAGCGTAACAGTTTTATGACGCCCTGTGGATAAAACTCGCGCAGAGTCCTGCGAGAAACGCCACACACTGCAGAACCAGGCAATCATTGCGCCTGTCACAAATCTTTCGCGTAGATGTAAACGAAACGATTCAAAAGCGTCACGAAGCTTTTGTTTTGACGTTCTATCCGCCTCGCAACGATGGGGGCGATATGCTGAGAATTGAAAAGCTGACCAAAAAGTTTGGTGACAAACGGGCCGTGGATTCGGCGAATATCGTTGTCGACAAGCCAACTATGATCGGGATTATAGGCAGCTCCGGGGCTGGAAAATCCACGCTTTTGCGCATGGTCAACCGTCTGAGCGATGCAACGACCGGCACAATTACTTTTGAAGGCGAAGAGATCTCTGCGCTTCGCGGTGCTGCCAAACGCGAATGGCAATCGCGCTGTGCGATGATCTTCCAGCAGTTCAATCTTGTACCGCGCATGGATGTCGTCTCGAACGTTTTGCATGGCACGCTGAACAGGCAATCGACCTTTTCGACGATGTTCAACCTGTACCCGCGGTCGGATATTCATAAGGCGATTGAAATTCTGGATCGGCTAGGCATTGCCGAGCAAGCACCCAAACGAGCCGAAGCCTTATCAGGCGGCCAGCAGCAACGCGTCGCCATCGCCCGCGCGCTGATGCAGGACCCGAAGATCATTCTGGCGGATGAGCCGATTGCCTCGCTGGACCCAATGAATGCACAGGTTGTGATGCAGTCGCTGCGGGCCATTCACGAAGAAGACGGCCGAATGGTCATTGCTAATCTGCACACGTTGGATACCGCGCGTCGCTACTGCGACCGGGTCATCGGAATGCGTGATGGTCGGATTGTGTTCGACGGCACCCCTGCGCAGCTGACCACGGGCGTAGCGCGCGACATCTACGGTGCAGGCGCAGACTTTTCCGAGGCCGCAACCTCGACCGAGATCGAAACACTGGACAGGCCCGAGGTCCGCGAAGCGGAAGCCTACGTCTGAGCCAGTTTCCCCCCGCGTCCGTCGCGGGCCACCTTCATCTAACCGAACGGAGAAAATGATGAAAAAGACCCTCGCACTGGCGTTTGCCGCCACGACTGTATTGAGCACTGCTGCTCTTGCCGTAGAAATCACCGAGTTTCGCATTGGCATCCTCGGTGGCGAAAATGCCCAGGACCGCATGAACTCGTACCAGTGTCTTGCAGACTATACCTCTGAGGCGTTAGGCGTTGAGACCAAGCTATTCGCCCCGGCGGACTACAACGGTGTGATACAGGGCCTGTTGGGCGGTACACTCGACATGGCATGGCTGGGTGCCTCTTCTTACGCGGCCACCTATCTGCAAGACCCCGAAGCAGTTGAGCCCGTTCTGATCAAGGTCAATGTGGATGGTTCAATCGGGTATCACTCGATCGGGTTCGCCCGTAAGGATAGTGGCGTCACCTCACTGGACGACATGAAAGGCAAAGTGTTTGGGTTTGGTGATCCGAACTCGACCTCAGGTTATCTGATCCCGTCGATCGAAATCCCGCAATACAAAGAAGGTATCACCATGGAGTCGGGTGAGTATTTCGGTGAGGTCAAATTCACTGGTGGCCACGAGCAGACGATCGTCGCTGTGAATAATGGCGACATTGATGGTGGTGTGACCTGGGCCGATGGTCAGGGCAACTGGGAAGATGGATACAATTCTGGTGCCCTGCGCAAAGCGGTTGACGCAGGTCTTGTCGACATGAACGACATGGTCCAGATCTGGAAATCGAACGTTATCCCCGAAGGCCCTGTGGTTCTGCGCAAGGCGTTGCCTGCCGATGTCCGTGCGACCATGACAGATCTTGTCGATGGCCTGCACGAGCGTGACCCCGATTGCGCTTATGGTGTGGCGGCAGGCGAGACGCTGGGTTTCCAGCCGGTATCGCATGACACCTACATCTCGATTGTTGAGGCCCGCAAAGCCAAAATCGGTGGCTAACGCGCGCACATGACATTTCCGGCAACCCATTGGGGTTGCCGGTCTTTATTCATTCGGGGCTCGGGATGGCAGATTTATCAATCGGTGCGGCGCCAGGCGGCGTTGAGACCATTCAATCCAGCTATATGGCACAAGTTCACAAGCGCAGGCTTTATGGCGGGCTGACGCTGCTGATCTTTGTGGTCCTGATGGTATCAGGTTTCAACATTGCGGATTCCCGAAACGCGGGTGGGTTCTGGGACGGATTGCATCAGATCGGTGATTACCCGGCGGATGTGCTGTCTGAAGCTTGGGAAAAGCGGGCCGATCTGCCTGGCCTGATCGTGAAGTACTTCCCTGCACTGGTTGAGACGGTGAACATTGCAGCAGTTTCCACGTTGATCGGGGCCATCGGTGGTCTGATCCTGTCGCTTCTTGGCACACGCGGGCTGGCGAAATGGCCGGGTTTAATCCCGGTCTTCCGGCGTATCTCGGATGTTATGCGCGCAGTGCCGGAAATCGTTATCGCGCTTGTGCTGATCTTCGTCCTTGGGGGCGGTCCGGTGCCGGCGATGATCGCTATCTCAATCCACACCGCAGGGGCGCTTGGTAAAATGTTCTCGGAAGTATCCGAAAACGCTGACCTGAAACCGGTTGAGGGGTTGGCTTCGACCGGGGCGACTTGGTCGAAACAGATGATGCTGGGTATCCTGCCACAGGTCGCGCCAAACTATATCAGCTACACGTTGCTGCGATTTGAGATCAATATTCGCGCTTCTGCCATCCTGGGCTTCGTCGGCGCGGGAGGGTTGGGTTACGAACTGCGCAATGCCATGGCTTGGGGTCCGGGTCGTTTTGACGAGGCCGGCGCGATTTTCATCCTGCTATTCAGCACCATCGTATTCTTCGATCAGGTGTCCAGCCGCTACCGCAACCGTCTGACCGAAGGGCAGGGCCAATGACCACAATTGATTGGAACTTCGGGCTGGACGAGGCCAAGCTTGACGCCGAAAAGCTATTTCAGCGTAAACGATTGATCGGCTTTAGCATCCCCGTCGTGATCCTCGTTTATCTCACCTACATCTTCTTCGCCTTCGACCTGCCGGGCCTTGCGCAACGTACCAATCTGGACAACGCCGTTACACTGGCTTCTGATAGCTGGTCACACAAAGTGCATGTCACACGCAATAATCGGAGCGGTGAGGTGACCTATGCGGTTGAGGGCGAGCGTAAGGGCACTTATCCCGAGGGTAAACATCCCGACTGGGTATCGGGTGAAGAGGTGACGACGATCGATCTGGGCCGCAATCATATCGTGCGGTTCCTGCCTGACAACCGGACCGAGATTGAAATACCCGGCTTCCAGCTGATCGAAGTGCAGGCCAAGGGACGCCGCCTGACGACAAATCTGCCCTCTGAACTGCCCGACTGGATTTCCGCATCTGAACGGCGTGTTGGCGTCACAACGCCTGAGGGCCGGATCACCATGACGGGCGCTCGGACTGAAGTGTTCAACTATTTCCCGGGTTGGGAGCTGTTCTGGTTCACGCTTGACAGTCCCTACCACGGCCATGGGATTGGAGAGATCCTGTTTGGCGCGCAGATCGATCCAAGCCGTTCGAATATCGCAGGCGCAATCTCTGACTGGTGGAACAACGCGATGTGGCGGCATAAGGATGTGGCCTGGGCCATCGGAGAAACGATCCTGATGGCATTTCTGGGTACGATGGGTGCCGCGATGATCGCGCTGCCATTGGCCTTTCTCGCGGCCAAACGGTTTTCGCCGATCATGTTGCTTCGCGCCGCAACGCGCCGTCTTTTCGACTTTGTGCGCGGTGTGGACGCATTGATCTGGACTGTGGTTCTGGCTCGGGCCTTTGGCCCCGGACCATTGACCGGCGCGTTGGCGATTCTGATTACCGACACGGGCACGTTTGGCAAGATCTTCTCGGAGGCGTTGGAAAACGTTGATCAGAAACAGATCGAGGGGGTGTCCTCGACCGGGGCCAAACCGCTCCAGCGATACCGGTTCGGGGTGATCCCTCAGGTTGTTCCCGTGCTGCTGGCCCAGATTCTATATTTCCTCGAATCCAATACACGTTCGGCAACGATCATCGGTGCGATCACCGGTGGCGGCATCGGACTGATGCTGACGCAAGCCATCCAGACGCAGCAAGATTGGGAAGAGGTCGCCTATTACATTGTCCTGATCATCATCATGGTGATGTTCATGGATTGGGCATCGGGCTGGTTGCGCGGTAAGCTGATCGGGCGGAAAGACTGATGACGCGGCTTTCAGCAGAACAACCCTGCATTCACCCCGAATGTGAGACTACCGAAAGCACGTTCGGGGCCTATGTTGAAATCGGCAAGGGCAGCCGCGTCGTACATACAAAGATGGGCGATTACAGCTATTGCGATCGTTATGCCGACATCGCCAACGCGAAGGTCGGTAAGTTCGCCAACATCGCCGCGTTTTCGCGGATCGGCGCGACTGATCACCCGCTGCACACGGCGTCCTGTCACCATTTCCTGTATCGCTCGAACGATTATTGGGACGATGCGGATCGGGACGAAGTGTTTTTTAGTCACCGCAAATCCCGAATTGTCCATATCGGGAACGATACATGGATTGGCGCAGGCGCGATGATAAAGCCCGAGGTCACACTGGGTGACGGGGCTGTTGTGGCTGCGGGTGCCTTGGTGACGAAGGATGTAGACCCCTACACAATTGTTGCCGGTACACCTGCAAGACCCTTGCGACTGCGTCAGCCACGACACATCGCCGATCGGTTAATCGCATTGGCCTGGTGGAATTGGTCTCATGACAAGTTGCGGTTGGCGCTCGACGATTTCCGTGCTCTGACGGCTGATGCGTTTCTGGAGAAATACGAGCCTTAACTCTCAAGGGTCAGTGTCACCCGATCTCCAACAAACCAGGTTCGGCCAAATTCAACCGGTTGTCCCTTTTCGTCCACATTCACCCCGGATGATCTGAGAAGCGGGTCCCCTTCAGAGACCTGCAGATGTAGCGCTTGGGTGGCCGTCGCGCGCGTGGCCGTCAGCCGGGTTGAGGCCCGAGTATAGTCAGTGACGCCCGACCTGTTTAATGCCTCGGTAACGCTGCTGGTCGCTTGCAGCGCAGCAGTGATGCCAGGCAGGCGCTCAAGGGAAAACATGCTTTCAAACACGGCAATCGGGTGCCCGTCCGCCAATGAGAGGCCGTGATACGCACAGATCTGACCACCGGGTGAAACGGTCAGTGCGGTGGCCTCGCCCTCGGTCGCTGCCCGTTCTTCAACATGAAGCACTCTCTTTTCTGGTCTGCGACCAGCAGCGATGAGGTTTTCATGGAATCGCACCCGCGAGCCGATGGGGTAATCGGTGGGCGTGGCTGCCACAAAAGCGCCCGCGCCCCGGCGCGTTCGGATTAGGCCCTCATCCACAAGGGCTGAGATACCATGGCGCACTGTATGGCGGTTAACACCGAACCGCTCTGCCAGTGCCGCTTCGGTTGGCAACTTATCACCCGGGCCATAGCGCCCTTCGGCCATATCGCTGCGAAGTGCGTCGGCAATGGCCTTCCAGATCGGGGTTTTGGTGGGAGTGTCACGCAAGTTTCACAAAATTCCTCTGTCTGACGGCGGCAAATATGATAGGATGTGTATAGTTGTATAGTATATGGAAAAGTTGTCGAGATGAAAGACACTTTTGATGAAAACGCGGACCGGAAGGCTTGGATGAGCCTGCTGGCCAAAGCGCCGGAGGGACGCGTGGCCGCCCTGTTGGATGCAGCGATGCCTCGCCCCGGCTTCACATGGCTGCGTGCTCCTGAGATTGGCAGCACCATGGTTCGGGCTCGCGCAGGTGGGACCGGTGCGCCGTTCAATCTGGGCGAAATGACGGTAACACGCTGTGCGCTGACTCTGGGCACGGGCGAAGTCGGGCATGCCTATATACAAGGCCGTCGGAAAGAAGATGCCGAAGTCGCCGCGCTGGTTGATGCACTGATGCAGACAGATGTGTCTGATCTGTTGCGCACAAAAGTGCTGACCCCTTTGCGAGATGAGCTGACCAATGCAAAGGCCGCGCGTGCCGCCAAAGCCGCAGCCACTAAGGTTGATTTCTTCACCATGGTACGAGGAGAGGATTGATGCAGTCAGAAGCCCTGATCGGCGGTTTCAAGGATCCCGCGATCCAATCTGCTCACGCCTTTCGCAGCGTGATGGAAGCAATGGCGCGTCCCGGTACCGTGCAAGAGATTTCTGGCGCAGTTCCTCCGGCCCCAATGTCACCAGCAGCGGGTGCGGTGTTGTTGACGCTTTGCGACACTGAGACGCCCGTTTATCTGGCAGGTGCGCTGGATTGCGACGCCGTACGCAGCTGGCTTGCATTCCACACCGGAGCACCGCTGACCGGCCCGTCGCATTGTATGTTTGCCATTGGTGCGTGGTCGGATCTGGGACCATTGAACGCATACCCGATCGGGACGTCTGAATATCCGGATCGTTCTGCCACGTTGATCGTGGAATGTCCCGAACTCATCGCTTCAGGGGCGACACTGACAGGTCCGGGAATCAAGGATAAATCCGCGCTTTCCCTGCCCGAGCTTGAGGCGTTTCGGCATAATCAGACGCTATTTCCCCTGGGGCTCGACTTCATCTTCACGAATAGCAGCCGCCTGGCGGCTTTGCCAAGAACGACCGAGGTGTCTTGATGTATGTCGCAGTAAAAGGTGGCGAGCGTGCGATTGAAAATGCCCACGCCTGGCTTGCCGAAGAACGCCGTGGTGATACCGATGTGGCGGAACTGAGCATCGCGCAAATCCGCGAACAGCTTAGCCTGGCGGTCAATCGTGTCATGGGCGAAGGCTCGTTGTTCGATCCTGATCTGGCCGCACTTTCGATCAAGCAAGCACGAGGCGATCTGATTGAGGCCATCTTCTTAATCCGCGCCTATCGAACCACGTTGCCACGCTTTGGCGCATCCGAGCCTGTTGATACCGGGGCAATGGCTTGCGACCGGCGCATTTCGGCAACCTTCAAGGATTTGCCGGGCGGGCAGGTGCTTGGGCCGACCTTCGACTACACTCATCGCTTACTGGATTTCAAACTGGCTGCTGAAGGTGAGGTGCCCAAAGCCCCAGCGCGCGAAGCTGAACTGGGTGAAGTGCCGCATGTCACGGATTTCCTCAATCGCGAAGGCCTGATCGAGGAAGCGCCGCATGACGATACGCCGCCACCTGATCTGACCCGCGAGCCGCTTGAAATGCCCGCCGATCGCGCCCTGCGCCTTCAGGCGCTGACCCGCGCGGATGAAGGTTTCACCCTCGGTCTGGCGTATTCCACACAGCGCGGATACGCGCGCAATCACGCCTTTGTTGGAGAGCTTCGGATCGGGTCCGTGCCGGTTGAAATGGAGATCCCTGAACTCGGCTTTGCCATCGAAATCGGTGAGGTCGTTCTGACCGAATGTGAAACGGTTAACCAGTTCAAGGGCTCCAAAACCGAGCCGCCGCAATTCACCCGAGGTTATGGGCTTGTGTTTGGTCAGACGGAACGCAAGGCGATCTCGATGGCTTTGGTCGACCGTGCGCTGCGGTGGGAAGAACTGGGTGAGGATAATGTTGGCGCACCTGCTCAGGATGCCGAGTTTGTCCTTTATCACGCGGACAACATTCAAGCGACGGGGTTTCTAGAGCATATCAAGCTTCCGCACTACGTCGATTTCCAGTCTGAACTGGAACTGGTGCGCAAACTACGCCGCGAAGCATGTGCTGATCAGGTGCAGGAGGCTGCGGAATGAACGCCTATAACTTTGCTTATCTGGACGAGCAGACCAAGCGGATGATCCGCCGTGCAATTCTGAAAAGTCTGGCGATCCCGGGCTATCAGGTGCCGTTTGCCTCGCGCGAAATGCCTATGCCGTATGGCTGGGGTACGGGCGGTGTGCAGGTCTCGGCCGCTGTGTTGACCCCGGATGACACGTTCAAGGTGATCGATCAGGGCTCGGACGATACCACAAACGCGGTCTCGATCCGCACCTTCTTTGAACGCACTGCAGGGGTTGAAACAACCACAACGACAAGCGACGCCTCCGTGATTCAGACTCGCCACCGGATTCCCGAGGAGCCGCTGCAAGAGGGTCAGATTCTTGTCTATCAGGTGCCTATACCTGAGCCGTTGCGCTTTCTGGAACCGCGAGAGAGCGAAACCCGCAAGATGCACAGCCTTGAGGAATACGGGCTGATGCATGTGAAGCTGTACGAAGATATCAGTCGTCACGGACATATCGCGACGTCGTATGCTTACCCGGTGAAGGTCGAAGGCCGCTATGTAATGGACCCGTCGCCAATCCCGAAATTCGATAACCCAAAGCTTGGTGATATGGCTGCGATCCAGCTGTTCGGAGCTGGGCGTGAACAACGGATCTACGCGCTGCCACCCTACACGCAGGTTGTCTCACTGGATTTTGAGGATCATCCGTTTGAGGCGTCCAAGGCCGACCAAGCCTGCGGCTTGTGCGGTGCCGAGGACAGCTATCTGGACGAGGTAATCATCGATGACGCGGGTGGGCGGATGTTCGTCTGCTCGGATACCGATTATTGCGAGGCGCGCCAGGCGGCGGGTCACAAAGGAAAGGACGCCGCATGACACCTTTGCTGTCTGTTCGGGACATCACAAAGCGCTATGGCCCAAATATTGGCTGTGCCGATGTGTCATTCGACCTCTATCCCGGTGAGGTCATGGGGATCGTTGGCGAAAGCGGGTCAGGTAAGTCGACACTGCTGAATTGCATGGCCGGGCATCTGACCCCGGATGCCGGAGAGGTTGTGTTCGACACCCGCGCAAAAGGTCCGCAGGACACGGTAACGATGTCCGAGCCCGAGCGCCGGATGCTGAGCCGCACCGATTGGGCCTTTGTCCACCAACATGCACGCGACGGGTTGCGCATGGGCGTCAGTGCCGGTGGGAATGTAGGTGAACGGCTGATGGCCGTTGGAGAGCGTCACTATGGCGACATACGTGACAAGGCCACGGATTGGCTTCAACGAGTGGAGATCGATGCCTCCCGTGTGGATGATCGCCCGACGACCTTTTCGGGTGGGATGCAGCAGCGCCTGCAGATTGCACGAAACCTCGTGACCGGTCCTCGACTGGTGTTCATGGATGAGCCAACGGGCGGTCTGGACGTGTCCGTTCAGGCGCGGTTGCTCGACTTGTTGCGTGGGTTAGTTCGCGACATGGGCTTGTCGGCGATCATCGTCACGCATGATCTGGCCGTGGTGCGCCTGCTGGCAGATCGGTTGATGGTGATGAAATCGGGCCGCGTGGTCGAGGCAGGCCTCACCGATCAAGTGCTGGATGACCCGCAACACGCCTATAGCCAACTTCTTGTCAGTTCCGTTTTGCAGGTGTGAGCAATGATTGAGCTTAACAACGTCTCAAAGACTTTCACCCTCCATAATCAAGGCGCGGCCGTGATTGAGGTTTTGAATGATGTATCCTTCTCGGTCTCTCCGGGCGAATGCGTAGCGCTGACGGGCGCGTCTGGAGCGGGCAAGTCCACCCTCATGCGTATGATCTATGGCAACTATCTGGCCCGAAGCGGAGAAATTCGCATCGGGGATTTGGATATCGTGCAAGCAGAGCCTCGGACAGTTATCGCCCTGCGCCGCGAGGTTCTGGGTTATGTCAGCCAGTTTCTCCGCGTGGTTCCTCGCGTGCCCACCGTCGATGTCGTGGCCGAGCCCTTGCGGGCTGTGGGCATTTCCGCTGCTGACGCGAAGGCGCGGGCTGAAGCTCTGTTGCGGCAACTGAACATTCCCGAGCGGCTCTGGACCCTTTCACCGACTACCTTCTCGGGTGGTGAACAGCAGCGTGTCAACATCGCACGCGGGTTCGCCCATTCTTATCCCGCGATGCTGTTGGATGAGCCGACTGCCAGTCTGGATGCGGCCAATCGCGAGGTTGTTCTAAGGCTCATCGAAGAGGCAAAGGCGCGTGGTACTGCAATCATCGGCATCTTTCACGACGAAGCGGCTAGGGCGCGCGTTTGTGATCGCGAAATCGACGCCAGTCAGTTTTCGCCCGAGGTCGCGGCATGACCCGGGGTCGCCTCATCGCTGTGGTTGGCCCGTCGGGGGCTGGCAAAGACAGTGTGATGCTAGGGCTTTGTGACTTGTTGCCCGATTTGCATTTGGTGCGCCGCGTCATCACCCGTGCACCAGAGTTGGGCGGGGAAGACTATGACGCCGTCGAACTCGCCGAATTTGAAGAAATGGCGGTGAATGGTGCCTTTGCGGTGCATTGGGTTGCTCATGGGCTTTGCTACGGGATACCGGTTGCCGTCAAAGATCGGCTGAGTGATGGCGCAGATTGTCTGGCAAATTTCTCCCGTAAAGCTCTGCTCGAGGCCGCAGAAAAATTCCCACGCTTCATTGTCCTGAATATCACCGCGAAGCCGGAAACTCTTGCTCGGCGTTTGGCGACTCGCGGCCGAGAAAGCGATAGTGAGATTGCAAATCGGCTTGCTCAGGCAGAAAAACCCTTGCCCGATGGGTTGGACGTTATCACCATTTCCAACGATGGCCCACTGGCCGAGACGGTTGCGCGCGCCGCAGGGGTCCTTCAACCAGCGAGCGCGTACCGATGAATAAGCTCGAAACGCCCATCAATGCGCTCGCCGCACAAGGCAATTTGGTCGATGACGAAGGGCTCGGGCAAGGCTGGCAAATGGCGGCGCAGCGCCTCGGTCCATACAGGAATATCACCATTCGGCAGCCGACCTGTCAGCGTCATGTGAAACCGAAACTCGTCCATCACATAGGGATAACCCCACTCGATCAACAGTGCGTCCTGACGTTGGCTCAGCCTTGCACCGCGCCGCCGCTCAAGTTCAGCCTCGTTGGTTGGGGCGCGAAACGGGTCAAGCTCACGTACACAGGCCGCAGCAATTCTCTGCAAGCCGCTAACATCGCCCTGTGGGGTCAAGGCGAGAAACCGGCCCAGCCTCGTCAGACTCAGCCCTTCACAGCTCGAAGGCGCCAGGCCAGCGGCCATCTCAGACGCCGCCGCTTTCAGGGCTTCAAGCGAATAACCTCCGGCCAGTTGAAAGGGTGGTTTCAGCGTTCCGTGAAAGCCGTATTTGCGCGGTGTCATCGTAACGTCATGCAAATCGGGCAGATCGGGCTGAGGCACTTCGCAGCCCTGCACGACATCCCATCCCAGCCAGCGCGCGCCGAACTGTTCCAATGGTCCTTCGGGCGGCACGTAGTAGATTGCAAATCGAGAGTATGACATGAATTCCCCTTTTCCCGCGCCCTCTTTGGCAAAGGCTTGTGACAGCGATATGTCAGATAATCTGTGCCTTGCGAATGCCCAGCTTGTGATGCCCGATCGGGTAGTAACCGGTTGGGTGACAATCGAACAGGGCGTCATTTCCGAGATCACCGAAGGGGATCATGTTCCGACCGGCGCAGTCGATTGTGCAGGTGATTACATCCTTCCGGGACTGGTCGAGCTGCACACCGACAATATCGAACGTCATATCGAGCCTCGCCCGGAAGTGGACTGGCCTCATCTTCCGGCCCTGATCGCGCATGATAGCGAGCTGGCCTCGACCGGAATCACAACCGTGTTCGACGCCATGCGAGTAGGTTCCATTCACAGCGGCAAGGGCCGTTACATCGATTATGCCCGCAAACTGGCGGACGAACTGTTGTCGGCGCGCGCCGCAGGCTATTTCAAGATCAGCCATTTCCTTCACCTGCGAGCCGAGATCTGCTCGGAGACATTGCTTGAGGAATTGGCGACCTTCGGGCCGGAAGACAGGGTTGGTATTGTCAGCCTGATGGACCACACGCCGGGTCAACGTCAATTCAGCGATCTGAGTGCATTGAAGACCTATGTCGCCAAAAAGCGCGGTATGACCGACGCCGATTTCGTTGCACATGTCGAGAACCTGCGTGGTCTGCAGCAGCGTTTCGGAGAAAAGCACGAAGCCGGTGCAGTGATCGAGGCCGCCCGTCTTGGCGCCGCGCTGGCCAGCCATGACGATACCACGGCGCAGCATGTCGAAAAATCGTCCGAAAATGGTGTGGCTTTCGCCGAGTTCCCAACCACGTTCGAGGCGGCCGAGGCCTGCCGTACCCGCAACATCGCCGTCATGATGGGTGCCCCGAATCTGATCCGTGGCGGCTCGCATTCCGGCAATGTCGCGGCTGAAGATCTTGCAAAGGCCGATCTTCTGGAAATTGTGTCTTCCGACTACGTGCCCTCTGCGCTACTGCTGTCGGCTTTTCATCTTGCCAATGTTTGGGACGACCTGCCTCGTGCTGTGGCCACGGTTACACGTAATCCTGCGACGGCTGTTGGTCTTGATGACCGTGGCATCCTGAATGCTGGCCTGCGCGGTGACGTTCTGCGTGTGCGTCGCATGGGTCAAACACCAGTTTTGCGCGGTGTCTGGAGCCAGGGCAACAAGGTTGGATGAGTTGTGATTGGTTGAATCGCACTTGCCAAACAGAACATGGCTGGCGGCCGAAAGCTCGCGGATTACCAGATGGGATCTGCGCCCTTGCTCCGCTTGATTTTTTTGGACCCGCATCTTGATAAACCGATGTCGTGCCAGAACATTAAACTCGTAAAGAATATGGTTACTTTTTTACCGCACTTTCTCCTGTAACGCAAAATGCGGGCAGCAAGTTCCACGATTAACTGACTGGAAATTTGTTGCTTATCTCAGAGTTGAAATCAGGAGCTTTGGCGGGATGAGGGCATGGTTGTCGGTTGTGATAGCCACTATTATTTTGGCGGGCTGCAGTCAGGATTTACAGGGAACCAAGTCCTTTGATCCCGGGGCGACACCAGCCCCCGCTCCCTTATCGGGGGGGAATAATCTGAAGGGAAATGTCGCACGCACTGAATTCGCTGAGTTGGTGCGAAGGTCTGTCGCGACATCGCCCACCACCGCAGCCGGAGCCGCCAGCGTTCTGGCTTCGAAATCCCGCATTGATTCCGAGCAAGGCGCGTTCCTGCCGCAGATCGAGGCCGAGACATCCCTGACATCCGATGGGGATACAGTACCGATCCTGCGGCTTAGCCAGATCATCTATGATGGTGGCAAAGTCTCGGGTCGTGTGGGTTTGCGTCAGATTGAAGCCCGGCAGACCTGGTTAAACGAATTGTCAGAGCTGAGCGCGCTGAGCTTCGAGGCCATCGAGACCATAATTGATCTGGATCGAAATCGCCGCCTCGAAGAACAAGCCCAGCAGAATCTGGATCGTACGGACGTTTTGGTCAGCGACCTCCAGTCCCGTTTTGATGCCGGGGCCGGATCGGTGGCAGATTTGCTGGCGGGGCAGGGGCGGAAGTCTAACGCCGAGACAGAATTAGCGCAGGCTCAGACGGATGTGGAACTGGCGACGGCAACATGGGTCGAAGTCTTCGGAACGCGACCCGATATAATTCCGACCATCCCCCCCGCACCCATTCTGGCAGCGGCCACCTCGCAGCAAATGGTTGCACGCAGCCCGCGTCTGCGTACTCAGGTCGCCTTCAGTCAAGTGCGTGAACAAGAGGTCGTGGTTGCCGAACGAGCGACCCGCCCAACACTCTCTGCGATTCTTGAGACAGATTTCGACCAGGGCAGTATCGACGACGGTGTGCAGGCCCGATTGGGTGTAACGGTCCCGATTTACCAAGGGGGATCCGCGCGCGCCAATGTCGAAACCGCAAGGGCGAATCTTCAACAAAGCCGGGCTGATGAAGAAGAATTGCGGCGCGAGTTGCAACGTAATCTCTCCCAGGCCTTGGAAGAGACCAATTCAATCAAGCGACGGCTCGCCACAGCCCGGCGCGCTGTCGAGATCAATGAGCAAGCGCTGGATGCAGCTCGTGGACAGTTTGATATCGGGCGCAGCACGCTGGTACAGATATTGGATGCGTTGCGCGAGTTGAATCTTGCGCAGGTTCGGGTGATCCAGCTTGAGGCTCAGGCACGTCGTGCAGAATATGCCGTGCTGGCGGTCACGGGCGATATCCTGGACGCGTTGGGGGTTGCACAGCCGACCGATCCAACCTTGTGATATCCGTCGTGAACCCGACTGCGACTAACCCGCTGAATACGCACCTCCGACTTCTGACCGAGCATTTGGGTTCCGGTTTGTCCGAGGTGGATATCTTTCGGGTGTTCTAGGGCAATGAAGTCGCCTAGGCGGTCAGCGCAGTGGAAGCGGTGGGCTACAGTCAGGTTTTGGGAAAGCGCGGTTACTGAAACTGGACCTGAACTTGTTTCTGGTCCTGGCGTTTGCCCCAGATGTTCAACCTTTAGTGGTTCTGGATCGAGAATACACCGACGCTTTCTTGTGATCGATGCCAGCAGCGGATTCAGCGAACCTCAGATCTGGCGGCGACAGGAAACACGACTGCGCAAGACGCGCTGGATATTGCGCGCATAATGCTCGCGCCGCTGGAACGAGAATCGTTTAGGCCGCAAGGTCATCGGTTTTGGTCCGCGTTCAGCGATCTGCGCGGGGTCTACATTCAGATCCTATTGGCCGCGATGGTGACAAGCGTGCTTGGGCTGGTGACGTCGCGGTTCACCATGGTCGTTCATGACCCCATTCTGCCAAACGAAGTGGTTGATAGCTTGTTGGCTATGGTCGTCGGCGTTGGCCTTGCACTGTTGTTCGATTTCCTGATCAAGAACCTGCGGACACGGTTCATCGATACAGCGGGAAAACGGGCGGACCTGAAGATCACCGAGCGGCTGTTCAATCAGTTGATGGCGCTTATAATGAAAGCCCGGGGCGGGCAGAATGGACGCATGGCCTGGATCCTTCGGGATTTTGAGGTCGTCCGGGATTTCTTTACGTCTGCCTCGCTGGTTGCTTTGGTCGATCTGCCCTTCCCGTTCGTATTCGTGGCGTGATCTAGTCGATTGGCAGGCCGCGACAGGCGATTGCGATCGCGTCGCGCGCGAGACTTGAGGCTCAGATATCCGGACAAGAATTTGATCTTCCCGACCGTACAGGTGTGGAGGCGGCGTTTCTGGAGGAATAGATTGGCGTGATCCAACCTCTGGTCGAGCGCGGCATCGAAAGTCCGCTGGCGATGATTGACTTGCGCCGGCAGCTTAGCCGCCAAATTGGACAGCTTAGAGAGGCCGGTAGCCGAATACTGATGACTTTGTTGGAACGATGAGCGGAGAACTCTGTCTGATTTCAGCCTGGCCAGAACCAACTCCCAACCAGGCTGTTGATTGAGTCAAAGGCACTCAGACAGTGTTTTGGCCAGATTGCGGATGAGTTGCGGGAACAGATTTACTCCGGGTTCCAGATCAGATCCCAGCGGGTCCATGATGCCGGTTTTAGCTTCGGTGCCGTCGAGAACGGTTGCGACAATTCCGGGGTTGAACTGGGGTTCAGCCATGACACAATCCACACCTTCGTCGCGGATACGCCCCTGAATTTCGGCGATCCTTGCCGGGCTTGGATCGGTCGCATCGCTGAGGGAAATTGCACCCGAGGCCGGGAAGCCAAAGGCATCTTCGAAATATTGATAGGCATCGTGGAACACGATGAAGCTGCCACCTTTGACCGGCGCCAGCGTTTCGGCCACTTCCGCAGACAAAGCAGCCATTTCTTCACGCGCAGCTGCCGCATTTGCAAAATAAGCACCTGCGTTGTCTGGGTCAGCCGAAGAAAGCTGCGCCGCGATCGTTTTCAGCCAGATTTCTGCGTTGACCGGAGAGAGCCAGGCGTGCGGATCATGTTCGCCATGCGCGTGGCCCTCATGGTCGTCATGTCCGGCGTGGTCCTCATGATCATCGTGGTCATGCTCATCCGCATGCTCTTCGTCATGATTATGATCATCATGCTCTTTGTCCTCGGCATGATCCTCGTGATCGTGGTCATCGTCTTTTGCATGATCGTCGTGGTCGTCGTGATCATGACCATCATCCTCAGCATGGTCGTGATCGTCATGATTGTCATCCCCATGATCTTCGTCGTCGCCATGGTCATGCGCTTCGAACAAAGCACTTTCACGGAAATCGAGCAGAACCGTTCCGTCCGACTCAAGCAACACCGTAACAGTCGCCCCGTCGCTGAGCGTCTCGACAGCGCCTTCCATCCACGGGGTCAGGTCCTCGCCAATCCAGAATACCAGATCTGCCTCTTGCAGTGCGGCTGCTTCTGACGGACGAAGTTTGTATTCGTGTGGCGAGGCACCGGGCTGCACTATCAATTCAGGCGTTCCTACCCCCTCCATCACCCGGGCCACGAGTGAGTGAACGGGTGCGATGTCAACCGCAACCTTGGGTGCATCCGCCATGGCGGTTCCGCCCATCAATGCAGCGGTAATCGATAGTGGGAGCAGCTTTCTGGACATCAGACCCTCTGTGTGATTTTATAACGTTACGGGCGGCATATATGATATGGTATAACATGACAAGTGAGATGCACTCCATTTCGGTTGGTGAAGATGCGCTGGTAGGATTTCAGGAGCATGATCACAAGAATTGCGTCGAAACGGCGTTGGCCACAGCGGATGCTCGGTGCAGGGAAGAAGGGTTGCGGCTAACCCCTGTGCGGCGAAAAGTTCTTGAAATGCTGTTGCAAGATCACAAGTCGCTTGGGGCTTACGCTATACTTGATCGTTTGCGCGAAGCCGGTTTTGGCTCGCAGCCGCCGGTGGCTTATCGCGCGCTGGATTTTCTGGTCCAGTACGGGTTCGTCCATAAGATTGAACGTTTGAACGCCTTTGTGGCCTGCTCTCATCCCGGAGAGGTCCATTCCCCGGCCTTCATGATCTGCAGAAAATGCGACGCTGTCGCCGAAGCTCAGTCGGCACCGTCCAATGGCGTCCTCGGCGCAGCCGCGCGCGCGGCGGGTTTCGAAATCGAGCGAACCGTTGTAGAAGCCGAGGGACTCTGCCCAGACTGCACCGAGAAGGCGTAGACATGACCCTGATCACCGTTGAAAATCTCAGCGTGCGTTATGGCGCGAATACCGTTCTGCGCCATGTCGGCATGACGATTGAGGCTGGTGAAATCGTGACGATCGTTGGTCCAAACGGATCGGGAAAGACCAGCCTGTTGCGTGCCGTCATTGGCGCGACCAAGCCTGCGGAAGGTAAGGTTACACTGAAGCCTGGGCTAAAAATCGGGTATGTCCCCCAAAAACTGCACATTGATCCGACCCTGCCGATATCAGTCGAAAGATTCATGCGTCTGACGGATCGTGTCTCTAGGCTTCAATGTACAGAAGCGCTTGAAACTGCTGGGGTGCCGGATCTGCTAAAGCGCCAAATGTCGCAATTGTCAGGCGGACAGTTTCAGCGCGTTTTGCTGGCGCGAGCGTTGATCAATCGGCCCGACGTTCTGCTTTTGGACGAAGCCACTCAGGGTCTCGACCAACCGGGGTCGGCGGCGTTTTATCGTCAGATCGAAGAGGTCCGGCGTGAAACCGGATGCGCCATACTGATGATCAGCCATGAATTGCACGTGGTCATGAGCGCGTCTGACAGGGTGATCTGCCTCAATGGTCATGTGTGCTGCCAAGGGTCCCCCGCAGTCGTAGCCTCGGCCCCGGAATATCGGGCCCTGTTCGGAACGGGTACCGGAGGCGCACTGGCCCTTTATCGCCATGATCACGACCATGATCACGATCACGGTCACTGTGAAACCTCTCAGGAAGCCGCAGAATAATGCTGGATGATTTCATGACGCGCGCGACGCTTGCAGGTGTTGGCGTTGCTTTTGCTGCGGCACCACTGGGGTGTTTTGTTGTCTGGCGTCGAATGGCCTATTTCGGGGATGCCACCGCCCATGCGGCAATCCTGGGTGTCGCTTTGTCGCTGACGTTTCAGTTGTCCGTCTTTACTGGGGCGCTAGCTGTTGCGCTTGCAATGGCACTTACCGTGACACTGTTGTCCGGACGTGGCTACGCGATGGATACACTGCTGGGTGTTCTAGCACATTCTGCACTTGCCTTCGGTCTAGTCGCCGTATCGTTCCTGTCCGGTGTTCGCATCGACCTGATGGCCTATCTCTTCGGTGATATTCTGGCGGTGTCACGCACCGATCTGGTTGTGATCTGGGGTGGCGCAGCGCTTGTAGTGGCCCTCATCGTATGGCGCTGGTCGCAGCTTTTGACGGCGACCATGAATGAAGAGTTGGCTTATGCTAGCGGCTTTGACCCCAAGCGAGAGCAGTTGATCCTGACGCTGTCTCTGGCAGTTACAGTGGCCGTAGCGATAAAGGTCGTAGGTGTTCTACTGATTGCTGCAATGCTGATCATCCCGGCGGCGGCTGCGCGCAGCCTGGCCAGATCTCCGGAAGCGATGGCATTGATTGCGGCGGCGATTGGCGCATTCTCCGCAATCGCCGGGCTACGGGCTGCTTACATGTTTGATACGCCTGCAGGGCCATCCATTGTTTGTGTTGCTGCAGTAGTGTTCGCGTGTTTCAGTCTGATCGGATGCCAAACGCGGCGTGGAGCCTAGGGCATCTGCAAAGATCAATGCGGTCGCGTCGACACGGTCACGAATTCAATTTCGTCTGACAGGATGACCCGTACCCCATGTGGGAGCTTGGCGTCGAAGCTGAGCGTATCACCTTCTGACATCTGGAACTCTTCGGTCCCACAGCCATAGATGGCGCTGCCTTCAATCATGTAGATGAAGACGTAGCCTTCGTGCTGATAGTTAGGCAACTTGCGTTGGTCTTGTTTTGAGATGCGGATGCGTGCGGATTGGAATGACCCGCTAGGCCCGCTGTGTTTGCCGAGCAGTAGATAGTCATGGGCATGGTCTGGTGTGATACGCCGCGACGGCAACCCGGTTCCCGCATGAACGTGATGCACATCCGAGGTCGTGTCGGTATGGCTGAACATCGCCATCAGAGAGACAGATAGTGCATCTGCCAACGCGTGTAAGGTACTAAGGGACGGCGAAACATGACCATTTTCGATTCGGCTGATCATGGGCGCGGAAACCTTTGACTGCGCAGCAAGTTCGGTCACCGTGAGCTGACGTTCCTGTCGCAAACGCTGCAGGGTGCGCCCGATCTCAAGTTCTGGTTCTGTTTTCTTGTCCTGCATCGGGCCGCTTTGACATTCCTTCTTCCAGTTAAAGTAGCTGTGGCCTGAATTGCAGGATAGTAAAAGTGTGTTCTGACAAAAAACAAGCTTAGCTGAGCGATTGGCGCAAAACTGCGCCAATGCGATGAAGGCAGCGGTGTTTTGAACTTATTTTCCTTTCCAGACCGGATCACGCTTTTCAGCGAAGGCTTTTGCGCCTTCAAGCTGATCCTCGCTGGAATAGAGGATATCGACGGTGCGCAGCTGGCGCTTGGTGATGCGGTTCATGGCGTCCTGAAATTTGCTGTCTTCAGCTTCGCGCACGACCTCTTTGATCGCAGCATAAACCAGCGGAGGACCCGAGGCGAGCAGACGCGCCAATTCCCAGGCACGATCCATCAGTTGATCGGCAGGCAGGACTTCATTGACCAAGCCCCAACGCTGACCTTCTTCGGCATCGAACCAGCGTCCAGTCAGCAATAGCTCCATCGCGATGTGGTAGGGAATGCGTTTGGGTAGCTTGACGCTCGCCGCATCTGCAACGGTTCCGGATCGAATCTCAGGCAGGGCAAAAGTTGCGTGTTCAGCGGCCAGGATCATATCGGCTGAAATCGCAAGCTCGAGCCCGCCACCACAGGCAATACCATTGATGGCCGCGATGACCGGTTTGTTCAGATCGCGTAACTCCTGCAAACCGCCAAAGCCACCGACACCATAATCTCCATCTACGGCATCGCCTTCGGCGGCTGCCTTCAGGTCCCAGCCAGGGCAAAAGAATTTGTCACCTGCTCCGGTCAAGATCGCGACGCGCAGTTCGGGATCATCGCGAAACTCGGCAAATACCTGCCCCATGATGCGGCTGGTTGCCAGATCGATCGCATTGGCTTTTGGCCGATCCAGCGTCACTTCGAGAATTGCGCCGTCACGGCGGGTCTTGATCGGGTCCATTTCTCAGGCCTTTCTGATAAGCGCATCCACCGCCACCGCCCGGGTGGGCGTGCAGAGAAGCGGGTTGATTTCGACCTCGCCGAGCGTTTCGGCATTTTGCATTACATAGTCTTGAACGGCCTGAATGGCGGCAACGATTTCATCCATATCAGCCGCTGGTTGGCCGCGATAGCCTGCCAGCAATGACGCGATCTTTAGTTCGCCGAGAGCAGCGCGAATACTGTCGGATGTTGCCGGGACCAGAAGAGAGGTGGTATCGCGCAATATTTCGGTCAAGACACCACCGGCCCCTATTGTCAGCACAAAGCCATGGGCAGGGTCCCGCACCACACCGACGAGGATTTCAGCCACCGCACCTGTGATCATCTCTTCGATCAGAATCTCATCAGTTCCAATATCCGCTGCCACACCTGTCACATCGGCAGCCTGAACCCTCAATCGTACAGCGGAATGTTCGGACTTGTGGGCAAGGCCGACGCCTTTGACAGCAAATGGCGCTTCCATTTCTTGCGCCGCGCTGAGGGCTTCCTTTGCGCCACGAACGGACCTGTTCCGAGGGATGCGCAAACCATGGGCAGCCAGAGCTTGCTTGGCCTCGGCTTCGAACAGCGTATGCGTGACATCAGACGTACCCGGCAAGCAGACTGGCGCGCTTGCAGGTGCGGCGACCTGACCCGCCGCGCGCGTGGCAGAAAGGGCTTCGCGGAGACCCATGAAGGGTACCACACCGGCCTCCATTAGGGTTTGTGCTACATCTTCAGGTAGCAATTCGGGCAGGGTAGAAACCACGGCAAAACACGCACCCGTATCTGCCCGCACTTTTTGTGCTGTACGCGTGGCGGCGGCCCAATCCGTCGGGTCGGTGGTCGGGTAATCAACGATCGTGAATGTCAGATCTATGTCGTCGCCAGTCATTCCGGCCCAAGCGTTCGCCATCGCCTCTTCATCGCGCCAGATATAGGTGTGGTAATCGAGTGGATTGCTTAGTGCGACCATCGGACCAAGCGCATCGCGCAATCGAGTTTGCTTATCTCTGGACAGTTCTGGAAATCTGAGGCCAGTGCCGATCGCCATATCTGCGATCAGGCTGGCCTCGCCGCCCGAGCAGCTGATCGAAGCAATGTTGCCCCCCGGCAAAGGCCCATAACAATGCAACAATTTCAGGGTTTCCAGAAACTCGGGCAGCGAGGACAGGCGCGGGATGCCCAGCCGGTTTAGCAAAGCCTGCGCACCCGCATCGCTCCCAGCCAGTGAGGCGGTATGAGAAACTGTTGCTGCCTGCGCCTGTTCGGATGCGCCCACCTTAAGTGCGATCAGAGGCACGCCTTTCCGATGTGCCTTGGCAGCAAGGGCCTCCCATTCGCGGATATCCTTGAAACCCTCGATATGTAAACCGACGGCAGTGACCCGTGGATCATCGATCAGCGACATGGCGATCTCAGCCTGACTGGTCTGCGCCATGTTCCCGCAAGTCACCATATAGGCAATCGGCAGAGCTCGTTTCTGCATAGTCAGGTTGATCGAGATGTTGGAGCTCTGGGTCAGAATGGCAACGCCTCGATCTACCCGAGCGGCTCCATGCTGATCGGGCCACAATAGCGCACCATCAAGCGCATTGATAAAGCCATAGCAGTTTGGCCCAAGAATAGGCATGCTGCCTGCTGCATTGATCAACTCTGATTGCAGATCTCCTCCTGCCTGATCCTCGGCTGCAGCTTCCGAGAAGCCAGAGGCAAAGCAAACTGCGCCGCCGCTGCCCATGTCTGACAGAACCTGAACGGCCTCAACGGTGGCGTGACGGTTGATGCCAACAAAGGCCGCGTCCGGGGACGATGGCAGGTCCTCAATCCGTGCGTAGGCCTTGTGCCCGGCAATTTCATCCGCCTTGGGATGGACAGGCCAGATTTTCCCTGCGTAGCCCATGCGTTCCGACTGCAGGATAACCTGCTGGCACCACGCACCGCCGCCGATCACCGCGATGGATTCCGGGCGTAGAAGACGGGAGATATCCTTGCTCATTCGGGCCTCAGGCACCCAGAGGCCGCAGCAGATCACGACTGATGATATGCCGCTGGATTTCACTCGTACCATCCCAGATACGTTCTACGCGCGCATCCCGCCAGAACCGTTCGATCGGGAAGTCGTCCATCAGACCCATGCCACCATAGATTTGCAGCGTCGTATCCGTGACCTTTGCCAGCATTTCCGAAGCATAAAGCTTGGCCGAGGCAATCTCGCGATTTGAGGGCAAGTCCTGATCCAGTCGCCATGCGGCCGCGAGCGTCAGCCAGTCAGCAGCGTCGATCTCTGTGATCATGTCGGCGATCTGAAAGCCGACACCCTGAAACTTACCGATCGGCTGGCCGAATTGCTTGCGTTCAGCCGCGTAGTTCAGCGCATAATCAAAACAGCGCCGCGCGCGCCCGACCGAAAAAGCAGCAACCGTCAGGCGCGTTGCATAGAGCCACTCGTTCATCACGGCGAAACCGCCATCGACCTCGCCCAAAACCTGTTCGTCGGGCAAACGGCAATTGTCAAAATACAGGATATAGTTCTTGTAGCCTTTGTGGCTGACTGAGTTGTACCCCTCGCGCACTTCAAAACCCGGCGTACCACGATCTACGAGGAAGGTAGTGATCCGTTTTTTGGGGCCTTTCGGAGTTTCATCCACACCTGTTGCGATGAACACGATGAAGAAATCCGCGTGCTCCGCGCCCGAGATGAAGTGTTTCGAACCGTTGACGACCCAGTCACCGCCATCGCGAACGGCCTGACATTTCATGCCCCGAACATCTGACCCCGCGTCAGGTTCGGTCATAGCTAGAGCATCCATCTTTTCGCCACGCACGGCAGGCAACAAATAGCGTTCACGCTGGTCGGCGTTGCAGGCCATCAGGATATTCTGCGGGCGACCGAAGAAGTGGGTCAATGCCATCGAACCTCGGCCGAGCTCGCGTTCGACAAGAGTGAAATCAAGATGCGAGAGACCCGCGCCACCAACTTCTTCGGGGAAGTTACAGGCATAAAATCCCAGTTCAATGCATTTCCGCTTGATTTCGTCGCCCAGCTCTTGCGGCACCTGTCCGGTGCGTTCGACCTCAGCTTCGTGGGGGTAAATCTCGTTCTCAACAAAGCTCCGCACTGTTGAGACGATCATTTCCTGTTCTTCGGTTAAGCCAAATTGCATGACGCGTTCCCCTGATGTCTGATTGGCAATGAAACGTAATTGCCTGACACGATGACATGCAGTAATCGTACGATATCATGCCGAGTTAGAAAAATTTGACCCAGATCTATAACTTTTTGCTGTTCGACGGGTTCTCGAACCTTTGCCTCGCCAACATGGTTGAGCCATTGCGCGCGGCGAACACTTTGGCGGGGCAGGATCTCTATGCCTGGCAGTTTTATTCACCCCATGGTGCGCCAGTCCAAAGCTCCAGCGGGTTGCAGGTCGCGCCGCATGGAGCGATGGGCATTGAGGCGGGTGATGCTTTGGTTGTCATGCCGTCTTATGGGTATCTGGAACACTCGGTTGCCGATACTCATCGCGCTTTGCGCAGGGCCGCAACCCGTCATCGCAAACTGGCTGGTCTGGACACAGGGAGTTGGTTGCTCGCGCGTGCGGGACTGTTGGAAGGGCATCGCGCGACCATTCACTGGGATGAACTTTCCCGGTTCGAAGAAACTTTTACCGATGTCGAGGTCGTGCAGGAACGTTTTGTGATCGACCGGGACCGGATCACCTGTTCAGGCGCGATGGCTGCTTATGATCTGGCGACTGCTCTGATTCTTGCGGATCACGGGCCGCTGTTGTCGATGGAGGTGGCGCATCTTCTGATGAACCGTGGTGAACCAAGTGCTGCTTCAACACAGATGAAATCCGAAGACAGGCTGGTGAACCGGGTGCTGGGCGTCATGCAGGGCACGTTAGATGCGCCAGTAATGATAAAGGATATCGCTCGTCAGCTCGGGTGCTCTCAAAAGAAGATTGAGACCCGGGTTTTGTCCGAGCTGGGTGTAACACCGCAGGCGCTCTATCGTCGCCTGCGTCTGAATTTGGCGCGTAAACTTGCGGTCGAGACCCAGCAGTCCGTGGCCGAGATCGCCAGCCGCTGCGGGTATGAGAACCCAAGCGCAATGACGCGGGCTTTCCGGATGCAATTCGGGCAGACACCAACAGCCTATCGAAACGGGGAGTAACTTTGGGATTAGCCTCGCACGCGTGAGAGGTCCGGGTCATACGGGGACGGCGCAATCACCTCGGCCGCGATCATTTCTCCGCACAGGTCAAGTTGCATTCGGCTGCCGGGTTCGGAAAATTCCGGATTCACAAAGCCGTAAGCAAGGTTTAGCCCTGTTCTGTGGCCCCAGTCACCTGACGTGATTGTGCCAATAACCATGTCGTCCAACATCAGGGAGGCTCCACCATGCGCCGGTGCTTTGGTTGCATCGATTTTCAGGCTTACCAGTTTCTTTTGAGGCCCGTTCTCAAGGCGTCTCTGCAACGTGTTTCGGCCAATGAAATCGCCTTTGGTCAGTTTCACGAACCGATCCAAACCGGTCTCAAACGGGTCGAACTCTGTGAGCAGATCGGCTTTCCAGTGCAAGAACCCTTTCTCCATCCGCATGGACTCGACGGCGCGAGCACCAAATAATTTCAAGTCATGCGTCTCGCCAGCTTTTCTGAGCGCCAGATAGGCCGCGTATAGTGAGGCGTTCGGGACATGTATCTCGTAGGCCAGTTCCCCTGAGAAGCTGATATTCAATACAGTTGCTGGCGCGAACCCGACAAAGCACTCGCGAACTGACAGCCAGGGAAAAGCTTCTCGCGACCAGTCTCCTCGAGCACAAGCGGACAGCACGTCGCGCGATTTGGGTCCGGCCAGCACTAATATTGTCTGATCATTGGTGAGTGAGCGGATTTGCACATCTTCGCCATCATGCAGATGCGCCTTTAGCCAGTCCATATCATGGTATTCGCTGGCGGCGGCGGACCCGTACCAGACCCGTGCCGGGCCGCGATCACTCGCGGGAAGGTTGGCGATGGTGGCCTCGGCTTTGACCATCCCGTGGTGGTTCAGCAGATAACCAAGGCCGACCCGCCCGTCGCGTTTTGTCACCGCGCCGCACATCATCCGATCCAGAAACCGATGCCGATCGGTTCCGGTGATTTCCAGCCGGTTGAAGCCGCTCACTTCGGCCAGTCCGACATTTTTCTGAAGGTTTCTGATTTCCGCCGCGACGACGTCAAAGGCCTCATCAAAACTGAAACTCAGCGTTGGGTGAAAATCAGGCGCAGGCTTGATGTAGTCGACCCGCTCCCAACCGTTGACCACTGTAAATTCAGCCCCTTCTGCTGCGAGGATCGGGGTCAGTGGTGTGGTTTTGGCGGGGCGACCGGCAGGCCGGTGTTCGTGCGGGAAATGAAAGCGGAATTCATTCTGGTAATCTTCGATGGCTTTCAGCGCGGTCAGCTCCACATTTGTGTGGCCGGTAAACCGACGCGGATCAAGGCACCAGGTGTCATAGCAGGCTTCGCCATGAACGATCTGTTGGGCCAGCAGCCAGCCATGGCCACCCCCTTCGCCCAAACCCGCGCGCAGACCGATGATGCAGAAAGCATTGCGCTTTCCGGGGATTGGCCCGACCAAAGGTGCGCCGTCAATTGTGTAGGTGATCGGACCATTCACCACTGTATGAATGCCGACATCCATCAGTGCAGGCATGCGTGCGAAGGCACCTTCCAGCACATCCGTCACGCGGTCCAGATCGTCAGGGCACAGCGCGTTCACAAAATTCGGATCGATCCCGTCCATGCCCCAGGTTTTGCAATCCTGCTCGTAGAAGCCGACCAGCAAGCCGTTCTTCTCCTGCCGACAATAATAGTCGCTGATCGGACAGCGCAGCAGGGGCATCCGATGGCCTGCGTCGCGGATCGCTTCGATTTCTTCTGTCAGAAAATACTGATGCTCCATCGAAGCGACAGGGTGGTGCACGCCCATCATCGCGCCCACTTCGTTGACCCGATAACCACAAGCGTTAACTACGATATCGCAGTCAATATTGCCGTGTTCCGTGTGAACCGTCCAGGTATCGTCCTTGTGCTGTGTCAGTCCTGTGACCGGAGTATTGCGATATACCTCGGCCCCGGCTTTGCGCGCACGGCGTGCCAGAGCTTGGCACAGTTGAGCCGGATCGATGTCGCCATCTAGCGGATCCCATAGCCCACCGAGAAGGTTGTCGGTGGAAATCAACGGGTGCCGGCGGGCGCATTCCTCTGCATCTATGACCTCGAAATGCACATCCATTCCGCGCGCCATAGACGCAAAATGATGGTACCCCTGCATCTGCTCAGGCGTATTTGCAAGCCGGATGCCGCCGTCACCGTGATGGTAGTTGATAGGATAGTCCGGATCCTCGGCCAGTTCCTTGTACAGGTTGATCGAGTGGGTCTTCAGACCAACCATGGTCTGGTTCATGCCAAAATTGGTCACCTGCGCGGCCGAATGCCAAGTTGTGCCGCTGGTCAACTCATCGCGCTCGACCAGCACCACATCGGACCAACCTTCACGGGTCAAGTGATACAGAGTCGAGCAGCCGGCGATACCGCCGCCAATGACGACCACTTTAGTGCGCGATTTCATCAAGGACCCTCCGGTACGTAGTTTTTGGGGATTAGCCTGTTCTGTCAGTTGGTTCACAAGCGGCTGGATATTGTTACGTAAAAAATCGAAAATAAAAGCTCATTAACTCGTAGTAATTCGAATGCGGTTGAAATTGGCTTTAGACGTTTAGTTGAATTGATCAACCTGATGCGGTTGGAGGATCACAAATGGCTGCGCCGCAGGCGAAAAGGTCCGGTCGAAAAGGACTTATCGCACAGCGGGCTGAAAAGCCTGCGCTCGACCCCTGTCCACCAGGTCAACCGGGAGGCGCTTACAAACCCTTGACTGGGGTTGAGCTTGAGCGGATTTACAACACAGCTCTGGATCTTCTTGAGAAGCTGGGGATCGGCGAGGTGCCGGATCGTTTGCGTTCTGATTTGTTGGCGGTTGGGGCGCAAGATAGCGGGGAGGGGAGGATACTTTTTTCGCCTCAACTTGTGGAACAGGCGATTGATCAGGCCGCCAAGACCTTCGTTCTGCACGGGCGTGATCCAGCCCGATCCATCGAAGTTGGCGGTAATCGCGTCTATTTCGGAACCGGAGGGGCGGCGGTTCAGACGCTTGATCTGCGCAGTGGTCACTATCGGCCTTCGACCTTGCAGGACTTGCATGATTTCACGCGTCTTCAGGATGTCTTGCCAAATGTCAGCTGGTTCACCCGCTGTTGCGTTGCAACCGATCTGGAGGAAACCTTCGATCTGGATGTGAACACCGTCTACGCGCTGTTGAAGAATACCTCCAAGCCCACCGCGACGTCTTTTACATTGGCGCAGCACGTTGCGCCAATTGTTGAGATATTGGATATCGCAGCCGGGGGACCCGGTGAATTCGCAAAACGCCCGTTCATGAAAGCACATATAAGCCCGGTGATCTCGCCGATGCGCTACGGCGAAGACGCAGTGGATGTGGTCTACGCCTGCATCGAACACAATATTCCGATTTCTTGCATCACCGCTGCTCAGGCCGGCGCGACTGCACCAGCGACCTTGGCTGGTTTTCTGGCGCAGTCATTGGCAGAAACTCTTGCGAGTCTGGTAATGGTCCATGCGATCCAGCCCGGGTTTCCTATGGTCTTTTCAAATTGGCCACTGGTGATTGACCTTCGGACCGGCGCGTTCTCAGGTGGCAGCGGAGAGACGGCTGTCCTGAATGCAGCATCAGCACAATTATCAAATTGGCTTGGGCTGCCGTCAGGCGTGGCCTGTTCGATGTCTGATGCCAAGGCGATCGACGCTCAATACGGGATGGAAAAGGGACTGACCTCAATGGCGGCAGCGCTGGCAGGTGGTAATCTGATCTATGAAAGCTCGGGCATGACGGCCTCGTTGCTGGGTGCAAGTTTTGAGGCGTTCGTGCTGGATGATGAGATGCACTCGTACACCTACCGCGCTTTGAGGGGCATAGAGGTGACACACGAGAATCTGGGCTTTGACGCGATCTGCGAAGCAGTTCTGGGCGAGGGCCATTTTCTGGGTGGTCAGCATACTTTTGCGGCCATGGAACGGGATTACTTTTATCCCTCACTTGCAGACAGGGACGAGCCGCGAACCTGGGCAGAAAACGGAGCGCAAGATGCCTGGAGCCGCGCGCGACATCGGGCGCAAGAAATTTTGCAGACCCATACGCCAAGATACCTGTCAGACGAACAGGATCGGCAAATCCGAGATCGCTTCAACATTCTTTGAAGGCTGATCCAGTGCTATTCGATAAGTTTGAAACTATCCGTCAGCCACGGGATATCATCGCGCAGTGGGGAAATGATGCGGTCATTGATCAGTGATCGGGTTTTGGCATCCACAAGCTCAATCACTGATCTTGAACAATCTGGCGTCGCGACCAGTGCCAGTGTGCGTGCAAAGCTCTTGCCCGGAAATGGGTGCATGCACAGCCTTGATTGGAACCGTTTTGCCCGAGAATACAGCAGCGGCGTCGTGATGGTCCAACCCGCACCGGAGGACACCATCGACATCAGCGTCTGATTGTTGCTGCATTCAAACCTTTGAGAGGACGAAATCCCCATCCGGCGTAATTGGGATTCGATCTGGCGCGCGATGATCAGATTGCTGGAATATCGTAGAAACGGCAATTTGGTTCGACCCTCTACAATGTCTTGCAAAGACCTGTCATTCACCGCAGGCAAAACGATCACGAATGGATCGCGCAGAAGGGGGCGATCCTGCAGATCGCGCATACGTTCGCTAGGAGTAGTGGAAATCCCCAGATCCAACTGCCTGTCGCGCAGCATGTCGATAATCGCGTGGCTGGAATCTGTATGGTACATGAAATCGCAGGCAGGCATGTTCGTAAACAAGTAGACTGCCAGTTCCGGAATGATGTCGCTGTCGAAATCCTCGATCGTGCCGAAACGCAGATAACTGGCCTCGGTAATACTGCCCGCAGATGCCTCTGCCTTGGCCTTTCGGATCAGGTGCAGCGCATCGTCGATATTGCGCAGGAAGACCCGGCCCTTTGGGGTCAGAACCATGGGTCTGCGGGTGTGGTTGAACAGCTCAACGCCCAGATGGTCTTCGAGATTGCGCAGGTGATGGGAAACGGTGCTGATCGTCAGCCCTGTTTCCTTGGCGGCCGCCTGTAGCGAGCCCTTTTGCGCACATATCTGAAACAGTTCCAGCCATTTGAGACTGAGGTCTTTGGGAGCAGACTGACGCGGCATTCCGGTTCTTTCGTGAGATCAGGGCGGTCCTGACGAAAATACGCAGATTTTGAAAGCTTTGATATCAGAATCTTGGAATTCTGGCTCAATTGCCGAGCAATCAGGTTTCAGAGCTTTCCAAAAAGCCGCGCGCGGTCTGTGCAGCATCCGCGATATGGCTTTCGACTGCTTTTCGGGCTTTGGCAGGATCACCACTGAGGATGGCATCATGGATGGCAGTCATGTGGCTCATCCCAGAACGCTCTCGATTCCGCGCTGCGAGGGTCAAGGCCCGCAGGCGGCTGATCCGGCCGTTCAGACGTTGCACAACATCCCAGGCGATGCTGTGCCCAGCCTGTAGAAAAATCAGTTCATAGAAGCGAGTTGTGGCCTGTAGCAGATTTGACCATTCGGTGTCATTCTGCGCCGCGCCCACTGCTTTCAATGCCTTGCCCAGATCCTTTGCGAAACCTGTCTCATGCGCTTGTGCACAGGCGGCGGCGGCTGAGCCTTCTAGCTGTAATCGGATGTCATAGATTTGCCGCGCTTGGTCCCAGCTGAGGGTCGAGACGATTGGCCCGCGGTTGGGGATAATCTCAACCAAACCTTCGGCTTCCAGAAACCGGATCGTCTCGCGGATGACGGTGCGGCTGACACCAAGCTGATCGCAAAGCGGGCGTTCAACAAGCCGCTCACCGGGGGCAAAATGCCCGGCGATGATCGCTTCGCGCAGGCGCGCTTGCACGATATCCCGCAAGGTTTGCGGTGCTTTTTCGATCTTTTGCAGGGTGGAGTCGGTGTTCATCATCGATGCTTTCATATCTGTGGTACGGATCCGGAACAAGTATGATTGACATATCGTATTATGGTATACCATATTCTCGACCAAAGGCTTGCCAAAGGAATCACCATGTCCGCCGAAATTCGAAAAACGCTTCTGCATGTCGAAGACACTCTGATCGAGGGTGGTAAGTTGGCGGACACTCCGCTGAAGCTAATTGCCGCAATAGCTGTCATTCGGAACCCTTGGGCTGGTCAGGGTTTCGTCGAAGATCTTGGCCCCGCGATCCGCGATTGCGCCCCCGGATTGGGGGAGTTGCTGACCAAAATGATTTTGGATGCTTCAGGTGGCGGCGACCGGGTCGAAGCCTATGGAAAATCCGCGATTGTGGGCTTGAACGGAGAGGTCGAGCATGCGTCGGCCCTGATCCACACGCTGCATTTTGGCAATCATTATCGCAAAGCAGTTGGAGCGAAATCCTACCTTTCCTTCTGCAATACGCGCGGCCCGGCCAATGCGCCGCTGCTGATCCCCTTGATGGACAAACATGATGGCGGTCGTCGCTCTCACTACCTTACGATCCAGACTTCGGTCGCAGATGCACCTGCGGCAGATGAGATTCTGATTGCACTGGGTGCATCGATTGGAGGGCGGCCGCACCACCGGATCGGGGATCGCTATCAGGACATCGAGGAACTTGGTCATGACGTTGACAACCCTGCAGCTGTCTAACTCGGGCCGATCAGTCGCGTTCAGAGAGGCGGGCGAAGGGCAACCGGTCTTTATGATCCATGGCGTTGGCATGCAATCTGCGGCCTGGGGCCCTCAGTTTGACACGCTGAGCCAGCATTGCCGTATAATTGCGGTTGATCTGCCGGGGCATGGAGGCAGTGACCGTCTGCCATCTGGAAGCCAATTGCCGGATTTTGTTGGCTGGATGCATGATGTTGTCGACGCATTGAATCTGGCTCCGGTCGCAATCATCGGGCATTCAATGGGGGCACTGATTGCCGCCGGCTTTGCGGCAGAGTACCCCGATATCACTAGCCGTGTTGCTATGTTGAACGGCGTCTTCAGTCGCGATGCCTCAGCCCGCGCCGCAGTCATCCAACGGGCCGCTGACATCAGCGCGGGTCGAGTTGATCTGGAAACGCCGTTGTCGCGCTGGTTTGGTGATAGTCCGGGTGATCTGGCTGCCCGTGCGCAGGTGGCGTCGTGGCTTGGGTCTGTGGATCAACGAGGCTACGCCATCGCCTATTCCGCTTTTGCGCGGGGCGATGCCACTTACGCCAGCAAGATGAATCTGATTTCGTGCCCGTTTCTGGCGCTCACCGGCGACGGAGACTCGAACTCAACCCCGGCTATGTCACAAGCTATGGCCGCAGCAGTTCAAAACGGTCGGGCCGTTGTGATCCAAGGCCACCGACATATGGTGAACTTGACAGCACCCGATGAAGTAACAGCGCATCTGGTTGAATGGCTCGGCCAGCCCGCCGAAGAAAGGATTGCGCAATGACCTCGCTTGATCCCCGCACGCTGCGAAATGCATTTGGAGCGTTCATGACGGGCGTCACCGTGGTTACGTCGCATGATACCCAAGGTAACCCGATCGGGTTTACCGCGAACTCGTTCACATCCGTCTCACTAGACCCGCCGCTTGTGCTGGTTTGTCTCGCCAACAGTTCAAAGAACTATGACGCATTGATTGCCGCTGACGGGTTTGCCGTCAATATCCTGTCAGAGACACAGATCGAGGTATCTAATACCTTTGCCCGGCCCGTCGAAGACCGGTTTGCCAGCGTCGAGTGGCGGCGTGGACCTGCGGGATCGCCGTTGATCGATGGGTCGTCGGCTTGGTTTGACTGCTCTATGCACAAAACCGTCGAAGCGGGGGATCATGTGATCCTGATCGGCGAGGTCAAAGCCTTCGACAATACTCCGGCACCCGGTCTCGGATATGTCAGGGGGGCCTATGTAACACCATCAACAGCTGCTGGTGCCTTGATGCAGGACACCGGCCTGATCGTCTCAGCCTTGATCGAACGCGCAGGTGAGGTTCTGTTGATCGATGCCGGTGACGGCGCGCTTGCACCGCCCGAGGCAGTGGTTGGGTCAGAAGGTGTTTCAGCGGCATTGGAACAATTGATTGAGGCCACCGGGCTGACCGCAGAGCCGGGCTTTGTTTATTCGGTTTACGAGGATGCAGAGAAAAAGCGTCAACATATCGCGTTTCTGTGTCAGGCCGCAGATGGTGAGCCGAAGAAAGGTAATTTCGTCCCACTGGATGTCGTATCCTTTGGCACTGTAACCGACACGGCGACCCGAACCATGCTGGAACGATTGTCCGAGGAATCCCGGCTGGGAGATTTTGGCATTTACTACGGAAACAAGAACAGCGGCGAGGTTCGCCCGATTACACGAGGAGGTCACTGACATGCGGTTTTCGCTTTTCGTTCATATGGAACGCACCTCTCCCGATCAGGACCAGCAGGAGCTGTATGAAAACTTCATAGAACTGGCCAAGATCGCTGATGCGGGTGGTATGCATGCGGTCTGGACCGGCGAACATCACGGGATGGATTTCACCATCTCGCCGAACCCGTTCCTGAATATCGTCGATCTGGCACGCCAGACCAACAATGTGCGTCTGGGAACCGGAACCGTTATCGCTCCGTTCTGGCATCCGATCCGGCTGGCCGGAGAGGCCGCAATGACGGACATGATCACGAATGGCCGTTTGGATCTGGGCATCGCGCGTGGCGCCTACAGCTATGAATACGAGCGGATGGTGCCGGGGCTGGACGCCTGGGAGGCAGGCCAGCGTATGCGCGAGCTTGTTCCGGCAGTGCGGGGTCTTTGGGAAGGCGATCATGCGCTGGACGGAGAGTTTCATTCTTTCCCGGCAACCACATCTTCGCCCAAGCCTCTGCAACAAAACGGTCCACCGATCTGGGTTGCCGCGCGCGATCCCAACAGTCATGAGTTTGCGGTATCGAACGGTTGTCACGTGCAGGTCACCCCTTTGTGGCAGGGCGACGAAGAGATCACCCGGCTGATAGATACGTTCAACGCAGCCTGCGCCAAATTCCATGACGTCCCGCGCCCCGAAATCATGCTGTTGAACCACACCTACATCGCCTCGGACGAGGCGGATGCCCGTCGCGCGGCGGAAGAGATCAATCGCTTTTATTGCTATTTCGGCGCGTGGTTCAAAAACGAACGCCCAGTGTCGCAGGGACTGATCCAGGCGCTGAGCGATGACGACATCGCTAACCATCCCTTCTATTCGCCCGAGGCGATGATCCGGGACAACGTGATCGCCACGCCCGACAAAGCAATCGAACGCATCAAGGGCTATAGCGATCTTGGATATGATGAGTATTCTTTCTGGATCGACAGTGGGATGAGCTTTGAGCGCAAGAAAGCCTCGCTAGAGCGGTTCATCGCGGACGTCATGCCCGCCTTCGCCTAAGGAGAGAAAATGCGGCAGTTTCAGCACTATATCGGCGGCACGTTTTCGGATGGGACCGCGCAGTTCGACAGCCTTGATCCCGCGACGGGCACCGTTTGGGCGAAAATGCCTGAGGCCCGAACACATGATGTGAACGCCGCGGTTGAGGCTGCGTGTTCAGCGCTGAATGCCCCCGAATGGGCGACCATGACAGCAACGGCTCGTGGTAAACTGTTGTACCGGCTGGCCGATCTGGTCGCCGAAAATGCTCAGACCTTAGCCGAGCTTGAAACGCGCGATACCGGCAAGATCATTCGCGAAACCTCTGCTCAGATCGCCTATGTCGCGGACTACTACCGTTACTATGCCGGATTGGCGGACAAAATCGAAGGGGCGCACCTGCCGATCGACAAGCCCGACATGGAGGTTTGGCTGCACCGCGAACCAGTTGGTGTGGTGGCCGCCATAGTGCCGTGGAATTCGCAACTGTTCCTGTCTGCGGTCAAGATTGGCCCGGCGCTTGCCGCCGGTTGCACAGTCGTTCTGAAAGCATCCGAAGATGGTCCGGCCCCGATGCTGGAATTCGCGCGTATTTTCGATCAGGCAGGCTTCCCGCCCGGAGTTCTGAACGTCATCACCGGCTTCGGGCCGGAATGCGGCGCCGTTCTGACCAGTCACCCGGATGTCGATCATGTTGCCTTTACAGGCGGCCCGGAAACCGCGCGCCATATCGTGCGCAACTCGGCTGAAAACCTCGCTTCGACTTCGTTGGAACTGGGCGGAAAATCCCCGTTCATCGTGTTCGAAGATGCCGATATCGAAAGTGCTTTGAACGCGCAGGTCTCGGGGATCTTTGCTGCGACCGGGCAAAGCTGCGTGGCGGGATCGCGATTGGTAATCTCTGACAAGATCAAAGATGAGTTTCTGGCCCGGCTCACCGAAAAAGCGGGTGAGATCGTGATCGGGGCGCCCGATGACCTAAAGACCGAGGTTGGCCCGCTGTGCACTCAGGCTCAGCTTGTGACTGCTGCAGATCTGGTTGCTGATTCCGTCTCGGCAGGGGCTACCGTGATAGCGGGTGGGCAACCTTTGGACCGTGAGGGGCACTATTTTCCACCGACAATCATTGATTGTACGGACGCGCCCGATGCGCCCTGTCTGACGCGCGAAGCCTTTGGTCCGATCCTCTCGGTCGTCAGTTTCGGGACCGAAGCGGAGGCGGTACAAATAGCCAACAACACCGCGTTTGGGCTGGCGTCGGGTGTCTTTACCAAAGACTTGACCCGCGCACATCGAATGATCCGCAGAATTCGGGCTGGCATTGTCTGGGTTAACACATATCGCGCGGTCAGCCCGATTGCTCCATTCGGAGGTCATGGACTGTCGGGCCACGGGCGCGAAGGGGGCCTGCAGGCGGCGCTTGATTACACACGGGTCAAATCGGTCTGGTTGCGCACAAGCGACGATCCGATCCCCGATCCGTTCGTGATGCGGTGAATCTGACCAATCAACAGGATCCTTGGGCCAGATTTAGCACACTTTAGACAATCGCATCTCTGCCGCGCGTGCGTGGCCTTCCATGCCTTCCATCCGACTGATCCTGGCAGTGCGTTCAGCAAGCTCGTGCGAGGCTTGCGCTGTGCAGCGCTGCCAAGTCACCGTTTTGGTGAATTTATGCACTGACAGACCGCCGGTATATCGGGCCGCTCCGCTTGTTGGCAAAACATGATTTGGCCCGGACGTCTTGTCGCCGAAGGGCACTGTTGTTTCGGCACCCAGAAACAGCGATCCATAGGTGGTCAGTTGGTCCAGCCACCAATCCAGGTCCTCGGCGATCACCTGCAGATGTTCGGGCGCGTAGTTGTTGGCGACCCTGGCAGCCTCGTCGCGGCTGTCGCAAAGAATGATCTCGGCCCGGTCGCGCCATGCCGTGCGCGCTGCACTAGCGTTCGGCTCGGGAAGACTTTCGATCAGGGCATCGGCGCGTGCGATAACGCCCTGGGCCAGAGCTTTATCAGTGCTGACCAGCCAGACAGGGCTATCGACGCCGTGCTCGGCTTGGCTCACCAAATCCCAGGCGACGGTCTCGATCGATGCTGTGTGATCGGCAATGACCAAGGTATCGGTTGGACCTGCAAACATGTCGATGCCAACCTTACCAAACAGCATCCGTTTCGCCTCGGCGACATAGGAGTTTCCCGGACCGACAAGAATATCAGCTGGCCGCGCACCAAAAAAGCCATGGGCCATCGCAGCAATCCCCTGAACTCCGCCCAGATTCAGGATCAGATCTGCACCGCTAAGGTCCATCGCATAAACTATTGCATCAGGGATGCCCGCACCGGGACGCGGTGGCGAGACCGCCGTGATGTGGGACACCCCAGCCACCTTTGCCGTGGTAATCGTCATCAACGCACTTGCGATATGGCTATACCGACCACCAGGAACGTAACATCCCGCGCTCGAGATCGGGATCTGTTTCTGACCTGCGATCAGGCCGGGCATCACCTCGATCTCGCATTCGCTCACCGTGGTCATCTGCGCTTCGGCAAATCGACGGATATTGGCATGGGCAAAGCGGATGTCGTCTTTGACCTGTTCAGGCACGCGGTCACATGCGGCTTTGCGCGCTTCATCAGTCAAAACGAACTCTCCCGTCCAGCCATCGAGCGTTCCGGCATAGCGCCGAACGGCCTCTTCGCCCTCGCGCTCGATATTGGAGAGCATGATCGCGACGATATCGCGGATATCCGAATTTTCTGCATCGGGGCGGGGCAGGGCGGTTTTCAGATAAGAGACGGCCATGGGAAACCTCAACGCGTCAGAGAGTGGGAGTGGATAGCGCCCGCCAGAATATCGACGGTGTCGATGATCGGAACGCTTTTGGGCAAGTCGCGGGTGAGCAGAGAGAATTCGGAGCAGGCCACAAACAAAAGCGCGGCACCCCGGCCTGAAAGGGCGTTAGCAGCGTCGGAAAGTGTGCTGAGTGCAGCGCCGGTTGGCCCTTCAGATTTGATGTGGCGGATCGTGCCGAGCATCCTATCTTCATCCTCGGGCCAGATTGCGGTAAATCCGGCGCGGTTCATGGGGGCGTCAAAAATTCCGACCTTTCGCAGCGCTGGGGAGGCAAGAATTCCGACCTGGCTGCCAGAAGGCAGGAGCTGCGCCGCTTGATCCACGGACAGGTCTACCATGTTCAGAAAGGGGATCGAGACGGCGTCCTCTATCTGCGCCGCATAGTGGTGTGCGGTGTTACAAGGCATCGCAAGCGCGGTTGCCCCTGATTGCTCCAATCCTCTCGCCATATCGGCCAGAACCGGCCCGGGATCAGACCCGTTGCCCTCGATCAGGTGCGCGATGCGGGAAGGCACCTGTGGGTTCATGTCAATCAGTAGTGGCAGGTGATCGGCATCATCCGCCGCCTGTACCGTGGATAACACGCGCTGCTGCAACAGAATTGTCGCCTCGGGGCCCATTCCGCCCAATATGCCGGTGACGCGGGGTTTCATGCGAAGACCTGCTTGCTGGAACTTATCACCGTGATTTACAGATTGACCCAGCGGTCGGTGTGATCGAAAGCGAAATCATAACCGAACAGGCCAACCGAGCCTCCGGTATGCAAGAACACCACACGCTCATCCTTGAACGAGCCCTTGCGCGCCAGATCGATCAGACCGGCGGCCCCTTTGGCGGAATAGACCGGGTCGAGCAGAATGCCTTCCAGTTCGGCAAACATGCGGATCGCCTCAATGCCGCTTTCGGTCGGCAAGCCGTAGCCGTCGCCTACATAGTCGGTATTGGCCATCACATCCTCGCGCCGCACCACGTCTGGGCAACCCAATTTCTCAGCCGTGTTGCAGGCTAGATCATAGACCATCTGCTCTTGCTTGAGCTGCGGTGCGCGGGTGCCAATGCCAAGAACCGGAATGCCCGTATTCATGGCGCAAAGCCCGGTGACCAGCCCGGCTTGCGTGCCCGAGGAGCCCGTCGCATGCACCACGCGATCGATTTTGAGACCGGCGTTATTGGCCTGGCTCACAAGCTCTAGCGCGCAGTTTACATAGCCAAGCGCTCCGGTCGGGTTCGAACCTCCGCCCGGAATGACATAGACGTTGTGACCTTCTTCACGCTTCTTCGCGGCCGAACGCTCCATCTCGGCGGGCATGTCGTGGCCGCCGGGAAACTTCTCGGTGGTTGCGCCATGCAGATGATCCAGCAGGACATTGCCATTGTTGTTGTAGTTGGCGTTGTTATAGCTGGTGCGGTCTTCCAGTAGGATATGACATTTCAAACCCAGCCGGGCAGCGAATGCAGCGGTTTGACGCGCATGGTTCGATTGCGTTGCCCCTTGTGTCATCACCATGTCTGCGCCTTGTGCGAGCGCTTCGCCGAACAGAAACTCTAGTTTGCGGGTCTTGTTGCCACCCGTCGACATGCCGGTGCAGTCGTCTCGCTTGATCCAAAGATCGATTCCCAGAGCCTCGGACATACGATCCATCCGTTCAAGCGGAGTTGGCAGATGGGCAAGAAAAACACGGGGAAAACGGGAAAGATGCATCAAGCTGTCCTGATCTGGGCCCGGCACATGGTTCAAGACCGGTAGGTCTTGCCAACATGGGCCGCTGGGTAGGTTTCTGGGTTTAGAATGCCGCCTGTAGTCAAGCCGCAAGGTCAGGCCTAATCACAGCGGATGGGGCGCGTCGGTCAAGCGCACTGTACCCGGTTTCGAAAAAGCCGGAAAATAACTTCGATATTGCGCTCAGATTACCTGGTTGCTCATTCGGGGGGTGCGGGAATGGTTCGAAAGTCGTCATTCAACCACGGAAACCGCGAATTCATAGGCTCGGTCACATGACGACGGATCAGGTTTTGCAGTGTGTTGTGGATCAGTCGTGTGGTTGTCGACGGATAGATATTGGTCGTGAACAACGATACGGTGCGCGCAAAGCTTTTGCCCGGGAAAGGTAATGCGCGTGTATCTTTGTGGAATCGTCGTGCGCGATAGTAGCTGGCAGCAGTCGTGATCGTCCAACCACTGCCCCCGGCGACAAGTCCGATAATTGACTGATTACATTCAAGTTCGAACCGGTTGGGCAGGTTGATCTTGCTACGGGTTAGCTGAATTTCGATGAGTCTGCCGATGGTGTGATCACGCGAATATCGTAAAAGCGGAAGCGGACTGTCTGATTTGGTCAGTTCCTCGACCGGTCCGTCATATGCGGGCGGAAGAATGACGATAAACGGATCTCGAAGTAGCGGGAATTCGATTAACCCCTCAAAGTGCTCAGGAGGTCGGGTCGCAACGCCGGCATCCAGCTTTTGAGACTGCAGTTTGTCAAGAATCTCATGGCTGGGGCGGGTAAAGTGGCGAAAATTGCACCGCGGCAGGCTTGCAGAGAGATGACGGAACAGTTCTGGCGCGACCCGGCTGTCAAAATCGTCAATCAGGCCCAGACGCAAATCTGTTGCATGTTGCCAACTGCCCGAGCGAAGCTCGGCCTCGCCCCGTTTCAAGGCGATCAGGCCGTCATGCACATGTCGTGAGAACACCGTGCCTGCGGGTGTCAGACCCATGGGTCTGCGGCTGTGGTCCACCAAATCCACATCCAGCGCCTTTTCAAGACTGCGCAAATGATTGGAGACCGTACTGATTGACAAACCGGTTTCAGCTGACACCTTTTGGATTGAACCCAACTTGGAAATAAGTTGGAAGACCTCCAGCCACCTGAGACTGAGTGCTTTCTTTGTCATCGGATGCTCCCAAACCAGCGAACTATCAGTCAAAAGCGAAACAAAGTTTCGCTTTTTACGCAACCAGTATTTTGATTTACTAATTCAACGCGTAAGGACTATGGTTTTTCTACTGTTCCAGAGTTCGGACGTTTCAAGAGCCGACAAGTGGAACCAGCAGGGAGAAAATAGTCAAAATGATCAAGAAATATCTGCTCACAACAGCATATGCCGGGATTGCGGCCGTCACCGCTTCACAAGCCGCCGCGCTTGATGAACTGACGGTTGCATATTTCCTCGAATGGCCGATGCCGTTCCAGTATGCGAAAGCAAACGGAACCTACGAAGAAGAACTGGGCGTCAAGATCAACTGGGTGTCTTTCGACACCGGTACCGCCATGTCAGCTGCGATGGCCTCGGGTGATGTACAGATCGCGGTCAGCCAAGGGGTACCACCGTTTGTGGTAACCACTTCGGCCGGTCAGGACATCCAGATCGTCGATGTGGCGGTCAGCTATTCAGACAACGACAACTGCGTTGTTGCCGAAGCGCTTGAAATCGACAAGGGCAATGCGGGTGAACTGAACGGCAAGAAGGTCGGTGTTCCGATCGGCACAGCTGCGCATTACGGTTTCCTGTCGCAAATGTCTCACTTTGGTGTCGACATCGGTTCAATGGAAATTGTTGACATGGCTCCGGCCGATGGCGCCGCGGCGTTTGCCCAGGGCAACCTCGACATGGTTTGCGGCTGGGGTGGCGCGCTTCGTCGTATGACCGAGCATGGCAACATTCTGCTAACCGGTGCTGAAAAAGAAGAGATCGGTATCCTGGTGTTCGACGTCACTAGCGCTCCGGCAAGCTTCATCGAAGAAGAGCCTGAGCTTCTGTCGAAGTTCCTTAAGGTTACCGCAGATGCCAACGCCAAGTGGAACGCAGGCGACAGCAAAGATGAAATGCTGCCGGTGATTGCAAAGGATGCTGGTATGGATCCTGCAGACGCTGAAGCCACAATCGCGACTTTCACCTTCCCGTCAGTTGAAGACCAGCTGTCCGAGAAGTGGCTGGGCGGTGGCGCGCAAGACTTCATGCAGGGTGTTGCAAACGTGTTCGTGTCGGCAGGCAGCATCGAATCCGCTCTGGATTCGTATGATGGTGCCGTTAATGCAGGCCCGCTGACAGCTGCGAATAACTAATCACGCAGGACATTTCATGCGACCGGCCCCGGTTTCGGGCCGGTCGACAGCTATGAAAGCAGGAAGGAGGCAGGATGCCTGAACTGGACATCGTAGAATTGTCCATGCGCTTTGACTTACCCAACGGCTCCTCAGTACAGGCCCTACAAGATGTTTCACTCAGCCTTAAAGAGGGTGAGCTGATGTCTGTCCTTGGCCCGTCGGGCTGTGGTAAAACGACGTTGCTGAACATCGTTGCAGGATTTCTGGCGCCGACATCTGGCAAGATTGAACTGAACGGCCATCTGGTCAAAGGCCCTGATGCTGAACGCGGGATGGTGTTTCAGAAGGGCGCGTTGTTCGAATGGATGAACGTGCGGGAAAATGTCGAGTTTGGCCCGCGCATGAAAGGCATGCCCAAAGCCGAGCGTGACCAGATTTCCGACCATCTGCTTGAGGTCGTCGGGCTTCAGGATTTCAAGGACAAGGCGGTTTATGAACTATCGGGCGGGATGCAGCAGCGTGTTGCGTTGGCGCGGTGCCTGGCGAATGAGCCGGACGTCATCCTGATGGACGAACCGCTGGGTGCTTTGGATGCGCTGACCCGTGAGAAAATGCAGGGCCTTGTCCTGAAGCTTTGGAAAGAAACAGGCAAGACGATCATCCTGATCACCCACTCGGTCGAAGAGGCCTTGTTGCTGGGCGAGCGTCTGATTGTCATGGCCCCCAGACCGGGGCGCATTCACCGCGAATACAATCTGCCTTTTGCTGAACGCGGTGTGAATGCCGATCTCCGTGATGTGAAGAAATCCGAAGGTTTTGCGGAAAAGCGCGATGAGATCCTCTCGATGATCTGGGAGATGGAAGAAGAAATTATGGGTCGGACGGAGCAGGCATCATGATTGTACTTCTCTTCTATATCGGCCTGTTCGGTGGCGCGTTTTTTATCGTCTACGCGTTACGCCGCGGTTTGCAATCGCGTCAGGATTTCACAAGCTTGAAAACTGTGACTTTCGGCGACGAAAGTGCCGTACGAGCGGATAGGGCTGCATCGATAATCTCGGTTCTCGTGATCTTTGTAATCTGGGCGGCTTTCACCGGCTCGAAGTTGTTTCCGATCCATGTGCCGGGCCCATTTGTGGGTGATACGCAATTCACCTATACGCTCGAAAACGCGGATGGCAGCACGGATGAAGCCACGATTTTTGTTCGCGTTCCAGCCTTCGGTGAGGAAGCAGAAAAATTCGAGGTCGAGCCCGGCAGCGGATTTGCCAAAGACGATGCGGTTGCAGCTGCTGCGGGCCGCTCATCGACGATCCTGTTCGACAAGAACGATGATGCCAAACGTAATGAGGGTGCAAAGATCGTCGCGATCAACGGCACACCTATAGGTGAAGGCCAAAAGGTTGATACAGGCGATGGTACCGTAACGCTGACCGGGAAAGGGGCGATCAGTTTCACCCCCAAACAGGGCTTGCAGATGAACCCCATCTGGCTTCCAGCCCCTGAAACCGTTGTGGCCCGGTTCTTTGAGATTGCGAATGAGGGCTACCAGAACTTCTCGCTTTGGGAGCATCTGGGCTGGTCGCTGTTGCGCGTGATTGCTGGGTTTATCGCAGGTGCGCTTGTGGGGATTCCGCTGGGTTATGCAATGGGCCTATCCGGTTGGTTCCGCGGCTGGTTCGATCCGATTGTCGAGTTCATGCGACCTGTGCCGCCACTTGCGCTGATCCCACTGGTGATCATCTGGTTCGGCATCTGGGAGACCGGCAAGATCGTTCTGCTGTTCCTTGCGGCCCTTTGGATCATGACCATCGCCGCGCGGGCTGGTGTGTCCGGTGTGAACATCTCGAAAATCCACGCAGCGTATTCTCTGGGGGCGTCGAAATGGCAGATCATGCGCCATGTGATCGTGCCCAACTCGCTGCCCGAGATTTTCACCGGTGCACGTGTGGCTATGGGTGTCTGTTGGGGAACTGTTGTTGCGGCTGAACTGGTTGCCGCACAAAAGGGCGCCGGCATGATGATCATCGCCGCATCCAAATTCCAGCTGACCGACATTGTCATCATGGGGATCGTCCTTATCGGGGTGATCGGATATGGAATCGATATCCTGATGCGCAAGGCCGAGAACTGGCTGGTGCCATGGAAAGGCCGCAGCTGATCGGTCTTTCCGATACTGTGGTAACAAAGCGGCCCCCGAGCAATCTCGGGGGTTTTTTGTTTCAGCTGCGATTAAGAACGCGGCGTTGGACCTTGCTGCTGTCTTAGCTTGAACACGGCATCGGTCTGTATACCTTCAGAGCTCCTGTGCCCAAGGCGGGTTTGCCCCCGCTCGGGATACGGTGACGGCAGCGACCTTTGCACCGTATTCAAGCGCGTCGCGAAGACTGCTTGTGGGCAAAGTGCGCAAGGCGGGCTTGTTGAGATGACCGGTTTGGCTTAGCGCAGCCAGCACACCTGCGTTGAACGTATCGCCAGCACCAACAGTATCCACGACCTTAACTCTCTGGACGGGTACGGATACGTCCGTTCCATCAGAAAGATAGCCTGTCGCGCCATCCCCCCCTTTGGTCACGATTGCAATCGCTGGTCCTGCACGAAGCAGCAGTGGAATTTTCTCGGCATGGCTTTCGGGGCCCGGTATAATCCAATCAAGGTCTTCATCAGAAACTTTAATGATGTCGGTCTTTGCGATCATACGGTTCAAGCGGGTCCGGTATCGCGTCTGATCCTTGATAAAGCTGGGTCGAATATTGGGATCCAACATCACTGCATGATCCGCGCCATGACGATCAAGTGCGGCCGCGTACGCATCAGCGCATGGTTCGCAAGCCAGGCTGATCCCTCCGAAATACAGTGCGGAAACGCCCGGCAGTTGATCCGGCATGTCTTCGGGCCGCAGCATCCGGCCCGCCGTATTCTCATCGACAAAACTGTATGTGGCGTGCCCATCCCGCAACTGCACGAATGCAAGTGTCGTAGGACGGTCCGAGCGGATAACGTGCGAGGTCGCGACATGGCTGATCTGCAAGGCGGCGATCAACTGTTCTCCGAACATGTCCGTAGATAGCCCTGACAGAAGCCCCGTTTGAATGCCCAAACGACCCAATGCAATTGCTGTATTGAAGATCGCGCCGCCGGAATGTGGCACAAACCCTTTGCTGCCAGAAACCGTTGGTTCGGCAATCATATCGATCAGAGCTTCTCCACAGCACAGGATCATTCTGCTATCCCTCAGCCTGCTTGAAAATGCGCGGCCAAATTACCGCGCCAAGGCATTCTTACAGAAATTGTTAGCGCCAACAATGCCAAACTCATTCTGCTCCGACACATACAGGTTCATCGATTGCCGCAATTCATCGAACCGCCCACCCGCGTTGAAGGCACGCAGAAAATCCTGACCAAACAACCAGCGGTTCTTTTCGGCCACCCCGCCAACCAGAAACACACCTCCGGATGGGATAAGAGCAACAGCAAGATCGCCCATTATGGCGCCCAGATGCTCGGTAAACATTCGCGCCGCTTTGACAGCGCAGGTATCCGAGCCGTCCTGAGCATCCTGCAGAATGTCTTTTGCCGAACGTATCATGCCGTTGGGCTGACCTTCGGCCATTCCGATCGCCTGATAGAGAACCGGTAGGCCAGTTCCGCTCAGGAACATCTCGGCCTCGATGGTGAGTGTATCGTCAAAAAAGCACTCGGGTATGATCTTGCGCGCTGCGCGGAAAACCTCGACCTCGTCAAGATGGCGCGGGGACAATCCAACATGGCCGCCTTCGCCGGAAACGGTGTGAAAATGTCCTTCAGAGTAGAGCAGGGCGCCCACACCCAGCCCGGTTCCCGGCCCGACAACTAGCCGTGTCCCCAGTGGTGGAGCGGGTGAGCCCTGCAATACCTCAACATCATTCTCGGTAATCTCGGCGACTGACCATGCGGCAGCCGTGAAATCATTGATGACATAGGTATGGTGCGCGCCGGTTGCTCGGGCCAGAGCGTCTTCGGAAAGATCAAGATTGGCATTGGTCAGGCGAATGGTGCCGTCCTGAACCGGCCCCGCCCCGGCCGCGACCACAGCGCGCGGCTGTGTCCCGACCTCGTCGCATAAACTGTGTAATGCGTCTTGCAGGTCGCTCACAGTGCCCGTGGGGTGTTTGCGAAGATCGGTCAGCTCTCCCTCGGTTACGACGCCCAATCTAGTATTGGTGCCGCCGATATCGGCCACCAGATTCCAATGTGCGTGTAACCCTCCCTTGGGTCTAACCCATGGGGCCGGCTGGGCGTCACTTGTTTGGATTGTCTGCAACGCCTCGACGTCGGTCCCGGACTGAACGAAAATGCCGTGTACCAAGGTGTCGGATTCAAGCGCGTCATGCACGCGCGCCAGCGAATGCACCAAGTTATGACCCGCATCGGCGGCTACGGTCACGAATGAGGGCAGCGATTGCTCATGTGTTGTGCGCATGAGTATGTCTATGTCAGCGCCCTCTTTCACGACTACGCTGCACCAATCAATCGGCTCGGCGATGATGGAAAAATCATCCCGCCAATTTTCGGGAAAGTGGCGGGCCAATCGATCCAGCAAAGACTGCGGGTATTGCCCGTTGGTTATCGTATCAAGGATGAGCGGATCGACCTCTACACCTAGATTGGCCATCCCATAGCTCCGCATTTCCTGACGCGCCGCGCCCTGTGCAAGCAATTGATGGTGCAGGCTGCGGGCATTGGTGCGAGGGTCGCGTTCGATTCCGACGGACGGGTTCAAGGTAGAGATGTTGAATATCCGATCACCCATCCGAGCGACGATTACCTCAGAAAACGCTGCAAAATAGTCGGCCATTACTCGATTGCACCACCCGCCGATATCCTCCAGCGCTGGGGGGATATCGTTGTGATCCAGCACGATGCATGGCCGAATGCTGTGTGCCAAAAGCTGGTCAATCCGCTGCTCGCACTGATCCAATGCGCTTGCATCAGGAATGCGACCGTCTGGCATGATGTGCTGCCAACGAACTGTAAAGCGGTGCATGTCTAGCCCAGTTGCCGGTTCTGCAGGGGCAGCCGCACCAAACAGAAAGCCATTGGGAAAGTCAGAACGGGTATATTTCATTGTCGCAACCTGTTGGAGCCATGACCAGCGTCACGCCATCTAACAGGTTATGTTAGCGGTATCTAGATTAACGTTTATATGAACCGCGCGTCCTGAACAGGACATCACATCCCTCGATCTGCTGGCCGTCCCATGTCACTGAATGCGCATTATAGTTGATCAGCACTTCGTGCGACTGCGTCTCGCGCCGCCGCAGCCCTTTGGGCATCGGATGGAGCGCCAGATCCGTTTTCTGGGCCGCCATGGCTATGACGCGATCCCAAAGGGCCTCATCGGGGAACCCCGCCAAATACCAAAGACCGGCACCGCCATGCAACGCCGCAGTGCCATCTGCGAAAGAAAGCAACTTTTGCGCGGAGCCTGACAAGCGCTCAACCCAATGTTCCGCAGCACCGCCCCCTTCGACAATGCGGGTTACGCCGGGTGGCAAAGTCTCGATCAGATCGACATGGCTGCTGAGGCCATCAAGACCTGGGCGCCCCGAATCAGGGATCTGAAAATCTTCGGTGATTGCCCCGCTGCGCGGTCCCAGAACGGCAAGATTACATCCTTGTAGTAGCCTTTGTTCAAGATCGCCTAGGGCAGCCAGGCCCGGTGCTAGGATCAGATTATAGTGCTCCTTGCCGACCTCGTTCTGAGGCACGAAATCCACCGACAACCCAGCGCGCCGCAACGCGCGGTAGGCAGAGAATACGAGCCGGAAATAATCGAACCCCGCGCCCTGAGGCTGCGTTGTCCAGGCCCAGTCAGATGCATAATCGAAGACGATAGCAACCTGCGCATGGATAGGCTGAACCGTGCCTATCGCGGCCAGATCATCGGCGGTCTGACGCGCCTCGGCCAAACCGGGTGCTTCGTCGCCATGCGGGGTAAGTAGACCGGCATGCATCTGTTCCTGCCCGAACGGTGCTTGCCGCCAGCGGAAATAGCTGACCACTTCGGCCCCATGGGCCACCGCCTCAAGCGACCAGAGACGCACCATGCCGGGCAGGGGTGCCGGGTTGTAGGGGGCCCAGTTCACTGGACCGGGTTGCTGTTCCATGATCCACCAACGGCCTCGACCGACGGCGCGGTATAGGTCGTGGTGAAAGGCCTGCATGTCCGGATCACCCTGCTGCAGAAATGCAGTCTTGTGCGGCTCGTCCACTTCCAACCGATCCGACAGGAAGCCAATAGGATAGCTGTCCCACGTCGCGATGTCCAAATCCCTGCCTACATCGAAATGATCGAATTCCAGCACACGCCCCATGTAATTGTGCAGCAATGGTTGATCCGTTAGCGGCCGCAGCGCATCGACCTGGGCCTTGTTGAACGCCATCACTTGATCCGAACTGAACCTGCGAAACGCCAAGACGTGTGCCGGGTTGGGCTCGGTCACGGTCTGGTTCGGCAGCTCGATCTGATCAAAGCTGTTATATTCCATCGACCAGAACACATTTCCCCAGGCATCGTTCAACGCGTCGACCGAGTTGTATCGGTTCGCCAGCCAGCGGTGAAAAGCATACAGCGCCGCAGCACTATAGCTGAGCGTCGTATCGTGACAGCCATATTCGTTATCGATTTGCCAAGCAGCGATATGCGGGTTGCGGCCATAGCGCTGACCCATGATCTTCGTGATCCGCTTGCATTCGTCGATATAGCCGGTGTGACTAAAGCAATAATGTCTGCGTGAGCCGAACTTGCGTAGATTGCCATCAGCATCCACAGCCAGCATGCCGGGATGCTTGTCCAGCATCCATCGCGGAGGTGTTGCCGTCGGGGTGCCCAGCACAATCTTCAGCCCAGCCGCACCCAAGGTTTCAATCGCGCGATCCAACCAGTCGAATTGCAGGTCTCCAGCAGTGGGTTCCATTCGGCTCCAGGCGAATTCGCCGATCCTGACCCATTTCAAGCCAGTCTCGACCATGCGCGCGGCGTCCTGAGCCCAGTTCTCTTCGGGCCAGTGTTCAGGGTAATAGCAAACGCCAAGTTCCGGCTTCATAGTATAACTCTGTGTTCAGCTTGACCTTGCGCCACATTTGGCGCGGTGAGTGTCATGCCATTCGTCTGCGTTCTTGCAAGGGTGTCCGCGTCCAGCCCTTGGCGGGCGGTGGTGCAGAACAGTGTAGTCAGGTCATCACCACCAAAACTCGGGCACGAAGTGTGTTTGGCATCGAAGACGACAGCTTTCAGGAACTGACCGCTGGGCGTATAGGCTGCGACCCGGCTGGCACCCCATTGGGCGATCCAGATGTTTCCGGAGCGATCAACCACAGCGCCGTCCGGGTTCAGATCTTCGCTGCGCAGGTCAAGGAAGACCGCCGCTTTGCCTATGGGCCAGCCTGTCTGCGCGTCCAGTTCCCAACGCATGACCAGCTTGGTGGCGGTATCGCTGTAATAGGCGCAGGATCGGTCCGGCGCAAAGCAGATTGCATTTGAGATGGTGATATCTCGGACCAATGGCCGTAGCTCGCCATTCCAATAGCGATAGATCGAACCTGCGCCTACTTCTGCCTGTTTGCCCATGGTGCCAATCCAGAACCCGCCCCAAGGATCGGCGCGCCCATCATTGGATCGAGTCACCGGATTGTCGACCTCAAGCGGGGCGATCAAATCTTTGGCTCGACTCTCAAGCCCAAATCGCCACAGGCCGGTTTCCGACGCGATCAGCAAAGTGTCTCGGTCTACCCATCCTGCGGCTGAGACATGTTCATCGAACGCCCAGCTATGCGCTTGTTCATTTTCTCGCGTCATCAATCGCTTGCCGATGATATCGAACCAGAAAAGCTGTTGCCGTTTAGGGTGCCACAATGGCCCCTCGCCCAATTCGCAGGGGCGGTCGTCATAGACCTGACTCATCCAACGGCCTCATCATAGGCAGCAACGATTTGCCGGGCACGGTTTGCTATTTCTCCAACTGCCATTCCGGGCTTATAGAGTGCAGATCCAATTCCGAAGCCGTCGGCGCTGGCCTCGATCCAGGCTCCAAAGTTCTCGGGGCCCGCACCGCCCACCGCAAAGACCTGAGCAGCCGGCGGCAAAACAGGGCGCAGCGCAGCCAACCCTGCAAGACCGGCAAGCGAACCGGGGAAAAGTTTTAACCCCGTAGCCCCGGCCTGGAGCGCAGCGAAGGCCTCGGTCGGGGTGAACACACCCGGCCAGCTTTGCAGCCCAAGCGCGACAGAGCGTTGGATTACGGACACATCGCAATTCGGCGAAACGATCAATCTACCTCCGACATCAGCAATCGCGTCAACTTGATCGGGGGTTAATACAGTGCCCGCTCCGATAAGCGCGCGGTCCCCGATCTCCGAGGCGAGAACTCGGATACTTTCCAGCGGATCGGGAGAATTCAACGGAACCTCAATCCGGTCTATGCCCGCTTCCAACAGGGCGTGACCGACGGGTATTGCCTCGTCAGGGGTCAGCCCACGCAGGATGGCAATGATGGGGCGGCTCATGCGGTTTGCCTCGTTAATGTTCGGGCCTGCGACAGACCCGCAAGTGTTGCGATTGTGGCGTCTGCGGTTTCGACCATGGCACCTTGTTGCTGCAGGGCAGTTGCGTAGGCGTTGGATAAGCTTTCCGAGCCGATGATCGCCAATTGCTGGCCCAGCCAATAGGGTCGCGATGCGGCAAGCTCGGCGCCAATCAGGAACCCTGAAAGACGGGCGCGTGCAACGCTCTTGTTTTGACCGTGCAGCAAATCAGCAGCCCGTAGCCCGAATAGGCGCGCTGCCAGCTGCTCGGGTTTCGACAGCATGTCGGCAACCGCTTCAGAAAAACTCGCGTCGTCCCAGCCCTCGTCAATTGAATGCTGCAGAACGGATTGCCCGCGCAGCAGATCAAACAACTCACCGGTCATGAAGGTTCGGAAACTAACGACCTCACCCGCACTGATCTGGGCCCATTTTGTATGCGTGCCGGGCAGGCAAATCACACCGTCCCAATTCTGATGCGTGCTGAGGAACCCCGCGATCTGAGTCTCTTCGCCGCGCATCACATCGGGAGGGCTGGGCTGTTTCAGCCCAGGGACAACGAAGGCCCGAATGCGCGGATCGGTGTTTGGAACACGGAATGGTACGACCGGGATTGGTTCGGACGGAACAGCTGAATACGGGGCCTCGACCCAACCTTGCCGTGCCCCAACCATTCCGCAGGCGATCACATCTACCGGTTGCCCGGGCAGCCAATCTTCGATCAAAGCCAGCAAGGCTGCCTGAAAACCTCCGCCGGTTGTGCGGGACATACCATCTGACGACGCGGCCTGTGCCAAAACGCTATCACCTTGCATGGCCCATGCCCGCAGATGAGATGTTCCCCAGTCAACAGCGATCCACTCGACATTCATAGCATCACCCCGTTCCTACCACGCCGCCGTCAACCACCATGCACTGCCCGGTCATTGCACGGCTTGCGCTTGAAGCCAGAAACAGGGTTGGTGCTATCATGTCTTCGGGCGTCAGATGCTCTTTCAGGCTCTGGCGATCCATATGCGCAGCCAGATCTTCGGGTGTGGCCCACATGTCCAGCTGTTTCTGTGTCAGAACCCATCCCGGTGCCAGCGCGTTGACGCGAATTTTATGTGGACCAAGTTCACGCGCCAACGAGCGTGTCATGCCGGTGATCGCCGCATTTGAACTGGTATAGATTGGATAACCTGCGTTCCCCATCAGGTAACTGATCGAACTGAAATTGATGATCGAACCGCCTTTGTCCTTCATCTGTCGCGCGGCTTCCTGACAGGCAAAATAGTAGGCCTTTAGGTTGACTTCGATCATCCAGTCCCAGAACTCGGTTGTAGATTCTTCAAGTGAGTGCCGCTTGTCATTCGCGGCGTTGTTGACCAGCACTTTAATCGGGCCATGGGCTTCAGCTGCTTTGGCCATGGTGGCGTGCAACAGCTCGGTATCAGTCATGTCACCCTGCAGGAACAAGGGGGCGCGGCCGTGCTTGTCACGCATCTGTTCGACAAATTCACCGGCATCTGACCGACCGATAAAGGCAACTTTAGCCCCTTGGGCCATGAACCCGTCAGTCAACGCTGCACCAACGCCCGAACCGCCGCCGGTGATATAAACAGAGGCTCCGTTGAGGTCTTGAAATGTAGCAGGTTGATCCATCAGTGGCTCTCTCTCGTCACTAGGCGCGTGTCTTTGCCCACAAGGAAATCAAGGTCCGCGCCGCGATCAGCCTGCAACACGTGGTCGATATAAAGCTTCGCATACCCGCGCGAGTAATGCGGATCGTCCGGTTGCCACAGGGCGCGGCGGGCGTCCAGTTCCTTTTCGTCGACCAGCAGCTGCAGCTCGCCCTTGCTGGCGGACACGCGAATACGGTCACCGGTTTTGACAAACGCCAACGTACCACCAGCCTGAGCCTCAGGGCTGACATGCAGGATAACTGTCCCGAATGCGGTACCAGACATACGCGCGTCCGAGATACGGATCATGTCGCGCACGCCGTCTTTTACCAGCTTGGCCGGAATTGGCATGTTCCCAACCTCAGGCATCCCGGGATAGCCCTTGGGACCACAACCTTTGAGAACCAGAATGGTCTCAGGTGTTACTGGTAAGTCGTCGCGGTCGATATTGGCTTTCAGATCTTCGATGCTCTCAAAAACGTATGCTTCGGCCTCGGTTTCCAGCAGTGCATCTGTGGCCGCCGAAGGCTTCACGATTGCCCCGTTGGGCGCAAGATTGCCGCGCAGAACCCGCAGGCCTGCGGCGGGTTTTATCGGATCGTCAAATGGGCGGATGACGTCTGTGTTGAAACACTCAGCCCCTTCACAGTGGGCCGAGATGTCCTTGTTCAGAACTGTTCTTGCCGGGCGCAGGAAAGGTTTGAGTTCGCTCAGAACCACTGGCACACCGCCTGCATAACAGAAATCCTCCATCAGGTATTTGCCAGAAGGCATGCAATTGACCAGCAGGGGGATTTCCGATCCGATTTCAAAATCTTTCAACGTCAAGTCGACACCCACGCGACCTGCAAGTGCCAACAGGTGGACCACTGCGTTTGTCGATCCTCCGACGGCCGCATTGGCGAGGATGGCATTCTCAAACGCCTCCCTGGTCAGGATATCTGATGGCTTGAGGTCCTCGTCCACCATCTCGACAATGCGCTTGCCGGTCAGATGCGCCAGCGCCGTGCGGCGGGCATCAACGGCGGGCAGGGCAGCGTTGGTGGGCAGCGACATGCCCATCGCCTCAACCAATGAGGCCATAGTACTAGCGGTGCCCATAGTCATGCACACACCCGCGCTACGCGACATGCCTGATTCAGCGTTCATGAAATCCTGAAGTGTCATTTCTCCGGCACGAACAGCCTCGGAAAACTTCCAGACATCTGTGCCCGAGCCGATATCCTGACCCCGGTATTTGCCGTTCAGCATCGGGCCAGAGCTAACCACGATGGACGGTAAATCGACCGAGGCTGCACCCATCAGCTGCCCCGGGGTGGTCTTGTCGCATCCACCCAGCAGGACAACGCCGTCGATACCATAGGCGCGGATCGATTCCTCCACATCCATCGCCAGCAGGTTGCGAAACAGCATGGCGGTGGGTTTCATCTGGGTCTCGCCCAGCGACATAACGGGGAATTCCACTGGAAAGCCGCCCGCCTCCCACACGCCCCGTTTCACGCCTTCGGCTAGATCACGAAGGCCCGAATTGCAGGGCGTCAGTTCCGACCATGTGTTGCAGATGCCGATGATGGGGCGCCCGTCAAAAGCGTGATCCGGAAAGCCCTGGTTTTTCATCCAGGACCGGTGAATGAACCCGTCCTTATCGAGTTTTCCGTACCAATGCTGTGAACGGCGTTTCTTGGTCATTATTGGCTCTGTCTGTCTGGCGTTGGAATTGAGTGTTTTTTGAGAAGACGAAGATTAAGCTGCGCGGGCGGGGCGGCACCAATCTGGCAGCCAATCGCCATGGGCAGAAAGCAGATCGGTGACGAGGCCGCGAATTTGGCGCAGATCCAGCTCGGCCGCAGTATGGGGATCCATCATTGCGGCGTGATAGATGTATTCGGGGTTTTCTTCGGTCAGCGCGCGAACCGTTAGCTCTTGTACGTTGATCTGGGTCCGCATCAACGCGATCAGTTGTGGTGGGATATCCGTGACCACGGAAGGCTGGACGCCATTCGAGTCAACCAGACACGGCGTTTCAACCGCTGCACCTAGGGGTAATTGCGGAATCTGACCCGTATTTGGCAGGTTGCCGTAGGCTGTGTACGGCGTGTCTGTCACGATTGCGTTCATAAGGTCGGCGGCGAATTCATGGCTTCGGGTTACTTCGATGTTCCGACCATCTGTCAGGGTCTTGGCCTGTTCCTTCCAATTGGCCACCTGCTCGACACAGCGGGTCGGGTATTCGTCCAGCGGTATGCTGAACTGTTCGATCAGGTCATTGCGACCGTCTTTGATGAACCAAGGAACGTATTCTGCAAAATGCTCGGAACTTTCGGTGCAGAAGTATCCAAGATGGTCCATCACTTCGTACCGGACTTTGTTTGGACAGCGCGGCATTAGCAGGGGAGGCTTGGGTAAATGCCCGGCGCGATAGCCCTGACGCAAAGCCGGATACAGATCGCGGCCTTCATGCTCGAGCTTGAGGAAGAACGCGACGTGATTGATACCGGCAACTTTGTAGCGAAAGTCCGCCTTGGGCAGGTCTAGATCATGCGCCAGTTCTTCGACCGTGTTCTGGACAGAATGGCACAGGCCGACATGTTTCAGATTAGGGAAGCGCTCAGCCAGAGACCAGGTGTTGATGGCCATCGGATTCACGTATTGCAGCAGCGTTGCGTTGGGGCACAACTGCATCATGTCCTGCGCGACGCCCCACAGAACGGGCACAGTGCGCAGGCCGCGCATAATGCCACCAACACCCAGCGTATCGGCGATAGTCTGACGCAGGCCATATTGTTTTGGGATTTCAAAATCTGTCACCGTGCAAGGCTCATACCCGCCAACCTGAAAGGCAGTGATCACGAAATCTGCGCCGTCCAGCGCCGCGCGACGATCCGTGTGGGTTGAGACGGTTGCACCCGTGCCGACTGAGCGGATCATGGCCTTGGCCACAGCTTCGCTTTCGGCCAAGCGCACCGGATCGATATCCATCAGCGCAAAGTGGCTGTCTGCAAGGGCAGGGGTGAGCAGGGCGTCGCCCACGATGTTCTGCATGAAGATCGTGGAACCTGCACCTACAAAGGTGATCTTGGTCATGAGGTAAACCTCTGGTTTGACGTTATTTTACGGCACCGAGGGTCAGGCCCGCGATGAAGTGTTTCTGCATCAGGAAGAACATGGCAACCGGCGGCAGGGCTGCCACTATAGAACCGGCACTCATCAACTGATAAGCAGCGCGAAATTGCGCGTTAAAGCTGGTGATCCCGGCTGTCACGGGCTGGCTTTCGGCCCCTTGGGTCAGGACAACAGCCCAGAAATAGTCGTTCCAGATGAAGGTGAAAATCAGGACACTGAGTGCGGCGATGGCCGGTTTCATCAGTGGTAGAACGACGTACCAGAAGATTCGCCATTCGCTAATGCCCTCGACCCGTGCGGCCTCGATCAGTTCGAATGGCAGGGCGCGGATGAAGTTGCGCATGAAGAGCGTGCAGAACCCGGTCTGGAAGGCGATGTGGAATAACACAAGCCCTGTTTTGGTGTTGTAAAGGCCCAACTCCAGCGTGAGATCTCGCACAGGGACCATCAGGATCTGGAAGGGTACGAAATTGCCCGCCACAAACATGAAGAAGATCCAGAGGTTCGATTTGAATTTGTAGATCCCCAGCGCGAAGCCTGTCATGCAACTGAGTGCAACGGCCCCGATTACCGTTGGTACGGTGATCAGGAACGAGTTCATCAAGTAACGTGGCATATCCGAATTGAAAAAGACCTGACCATAGTTGAACGCGCCCTCAAAACTTGACGGCATCCCCCAGTAATTCGCATTGGTGAAGTCTGCGGCAGGTTTGACCGAGAAAAGCGCGACCGCCAAAAGGGGCCCCAGCCATAGTAGCAGTGCCAGAGGCAACATCGCCTGATAGGTGATCTGCGCTGCGCGGGGTTGTTTTTCGATCGGTTTGGGAAACATCTCAGTGCCCCCTTTCTTCGCGGTACATCGACCACAGGAAGTAGGCGATGAAGCAGAGCATAATCAGGAACAGGATCACAGCGATAGCTGCGCCATATCCCATGCGGAAGCCGTATTCGGACAGCGCGACCTCGAACATGTAGTAGGCCAGCACGCGGGACGAGCCAAAAGGACCGCCCTGTGTCATGATCGAGATCAGGTCAAAGCTGCGCAGCGCGCCGATGATTGTCACAACGAATGCGATGAAGGTTGCCGGGCGCAGCTGCGGCAGAATAATGTGCCACAGCATTCGCCCACCTTTTGCGCCGTCCAGACGCCCGGCTTCGATCTGTTCGGGGTCGACGGCGTTAAGGCCGGTGAGGTAGAGGATCATGCAATAGGCCGTTTGTGGCCATAGACCTGCGAAGATGATGCCGTAGGTTACGAAGCGCTCATCCCCCAGCACGTTCAGTGGACCGAGGCCAAAGAGGCTTAGGAATTCGTTTAGAAGGCCAAAGGTTGGGTCGTAGAACCATGTGAATACTAGCCCAACGACGACCTGAGAGATGACGAAGGGAAAGAAGAACAAAGACTTGTAGAGGCGGATGCCCCAGACCGTCTGGTTCAGGAACAGTGCAATAAACAAGCCTGCAGGGATTGCGGCCAGATACAGGATCAGCCAGATCAGGTTGTTCTTGAGCGAGATGTAGAAAGCGTCGCGGTCCACCCATTCCCAATACAGATCTTCATAGTTGCGAAAGCCGACATATTCAGCTGCACCTAAACCGTCCCATTCATAAAGAGACAGATTGAAAGACTGAAAGACCGGGATGATCACATAGACCATGAAGAACAACAGACCCGGAGCCAAAAACAGCCAGGGCGCGATGCGCTGTTGGTTTCTGTGGAACCAGCTTTCTTGCTCGGGGGCGTCAACGGCAGCGGTCATGGGCATCTCGGATCTGGTGGGTGAAGGCGGGCTGAAGCCCGCCCTACTATTGTGCAAGGTGTAGGCCGGGCTTCAGCCCGACCCTGGACAAGATTTAGTTGTCGTAGATGCGCTCGCGCGCACGTTCCAGCTTGGCCAGAATCTTGTCAGCGTTGTCCGGCTTGACCATGAATTCCTGGAAGCCTTCCATCGACACTTTTGCCATTTCCGCTGGTGCGTCGCGGTCCCAGAACTGTGCAACACCGCCGGGGCTGTTAGACGATAGCATGACAAAGCCCTGCTGCAGGAACTTGTCGTCGTCCACTGCGGATTGCGCGTTCACAGGCAACTGGCCGAGGTTTGCACCGTTGTTGATTTCGGTCTGTTCGTCCGCAGAGACTGCGAAACGCAGGAACTCACGCGCGGCTTCCTTGTTCGAGGCATTGGCCGGGATATGGAACGTATCGGTCGGCGCGTCTTCAGCCAGTTCAACATCGGGGTTGATGGCGACAAACTGATAGAAGTCCAACTGATCGTCGGTCAGGCCTGCTTCACGCAGCGGAGCCACAGCGAAGTTACCCATCAGATAGGCGGCGGCCTCACCGTTGACCATAAAGGGCAGGGCTTCTTGCCAGCTATAGGTCTGGTGGTTGTCAATGAATGCGCCCATGTCGATCAGCTGTTTCCAGTTGGCGAAGGTCTGCTTAACCCGGTCGTCTTCCCAGCTGATCTCGCCATTTGCGAGTTGATTGTGAAAGTCGAATCCGTTGGTGCGCATGTTCAGGTAGTCAAACCAGCCACCTGCTGTCCACAGGAACTTGGTGCCGATGGTATAACAGGCGCGGCCGGAATCGACGATCTTCTGGCAGTTGGCCAGTTCTTCTTCCCAAGTGGTCGGCTCGGTCAGACCCAGCTCATCAAAGATGTCTTTGCGGTAATAAACGCCCCATTGATAGTAGGTGTACGGAACACCCCACTGTTTGCCATCAATGGTCATCGCACCTTTGGTCGAGGCCAGATTGTCGGCGATTTCAGGTTCAGCCCACAGGTCCGAGACGTCTTCGAAAAGACCCGCTTCAACATAAGGCTTCATCCGGTTGGCTGCATACCAGGTGGCAACGTCTGGCGTGTCAGCCGTCAGGAAGTTGCGAATCTGGGTCTTGTAGGCCTCACGGTCGATCACGGTGGTTTCGATTTCCAGACCGGGATGCTCGGCCGCGAATCGCTCGATCATCGCTTCCATCGTCGCGCGCGGCGCCGGGTTGGACGTATCGAGGAAGATTCGCAGCTCGCCGGTCAGCTCTGCTGCGACGGGCGCAGCAAGTGCCACACTGGCAGCCAAAGCAGCCGCTGTGCGCTTGAACATGGAATGCATAGTTTCCTCCCTTAAGCTTCCATATTGGTCTCAAATATTGAAACCTTGTTTTATATATTGAAAACTACACATCGACTCGGCTACTCTTGTCAAGACCCTCGTGCCCAAAGCCGAGGGAAAGTGGAGGAGAACAGGCACCCGTGGCAGGTGACGGAACAATAGGAAAAGCATGTGACGTGCTGGAACAGGTCGCGGCCTTCGAACGCCCGGTGCGGTTCGGGGAATTGCTGGAACGCAGTGAATTTCCCAAGGCGACGCTATACCGTTTTCTGCAGTCGCTAACCAATCAGGGCATGCTGCATTACGAACCGGAACGGCAGACTTATTCGCCAGGTATGCGATTGGTGCGACTGGCGCATTCGGCATGGACGCATAGCTCATTAGCTCCAATTGCGCGGCCTTTCCTGGACGCTCTCAGCGCCGAGACAGGGGAGACCGTGCACTTGGCGCAACTTGATTCCGGGCAGGTGCTTTATGTGGATAAGCGCAACGCGCAACGACCAATTGAGATGTATTCTGAGGCCGGCAAGGTCGGCCCGGCCTATTGCACAGGCGTTGGCAAAGCGATGATGGCCTATTTGGACGAGGCACAGTTGGAAAAGACGATCTCGCAACAAAGCTTTCATCGGTTCACTGACAAGACCTTGGCCTCGGAAAAGGCATTGCGGGCTGATCTCGTTAAGATCCGCAGCCGTGGTTACGCAGTTGATGATGAAGAGCATGAGCCTGGCATCATCTGCATTGCCTGTCCGATTCTGACTAACGGGGGCCGCATGTTGGGGGCCCTTTCGGTGACAGGATCGACTGGGCGAATGGATTTCGAGCAATTGCAATCTTGGGTGCCGCGCGTCCGGCGCGTCGCTGAACAGATCGGCACAGAAGCACAGGCGTGGCGGTTCCCCGAGGGCCAACAGAATAGGATGCAAGCAACATGACAGGTGTAACCCTGAAAGGCGCGATCAAACGGTATGGCCAGACGCAGGTCATTCACGGGATTGATCTGCAGATTGAAGATGGTGAGTTTTGCGTGTTCGTGGGCCCCTCGGGCTGCGGTAAGTCGACGCTGTTGAGGATGATCGCGGGTTTGGAAGAAACCTCGGACGGGGAAATCCATATCGGCGCACGTGAAGTCACGCATGTGGATCCTGCCAAACGCGGAGTGGCGATGGTTTTTCAAACCTATGCGCTCTATCCCCATATGACCGTGGCCGAGAACATGGGATTTGGTCTGCGGATGAACGGTGTTGCCAAGGCCGAGATCGATCAGAAGGTTCAGGAAGCGTCAAATATTCTGAAGCTCGACCAATATCTGAAACGCAAACCCAAAGCGTTGTCCGGCGGTCAGCGTCAGCGGGTCGCGATCGGGCGTGCCATTGTGCGCGGCCCCGAGGTGTTCCTGTTCGACGAACCGCTCTCGAATCTGGATGCAGAACTTCGCGTGGAAATGCGGGTTGAAATTGCGCGGCTTCATCAGGAAATCGGCGCGACGATGATCTATGTTACGCACGATCAGGTTGAGGCGATGACCATGGCCGACAAGATTGTGGTATTGCGCGACGGTCGGATTGAGCAAGTGGGAGCCCCTATGGACCTGTATCGCGACCCCGACAATAAGTTCGTGGCGGGTTTCATCGGGTCTCCTGCAATGAACTTCCTTGAGTGCGATGTCGTGGACGGCATGGTGCGGCACCCTGCACTTACTGATGATGTCCCGGTCACCGAGAGCGTTCCCAAAGGAGCGACGAAAGTAACATTGGGTATTCGCCCCGAGCATATTCAGGTGGATCGAAACGGTGACACCTGCACAGTTGATCTGACCGAAGCGCTCGGTGGTGTTTCATATTCTTATCTGCTGACGCCAAATGGCGATAAGCTGATTGTGGAAGAACGGGAAGACCAACGCAGTACGACCGGTGACCGCATCGGGCTTTCGGTTCGTCCTGAGCGTGCGATGCTGTTCGATCCCGAGACGGGTCAGCGGCTGCGATAGGGCTTGCCAGACCGGATCTGTTTTGCATGACTGCGCATTATCCATCGGCTTTTCGGAGGCTTTATGCGCAGTTCCAAAACCATCCATGTAATCTCGGCCCATGCTGAAGGCGAAGTGGGCGACGTTATCGTCGGTGGTGTCGCTCCGCCTCCGGGAGAGACGATATGGGACCAAAGGACCTTTATCGCTGAGGACCAGACATTGCGGGATTTCATGCTGAATGAACCTCGCGGCGGCGTCTTTCGTCATGTGAATCTTCTGGTTCCACCAAAAAAAACCGAGGCCGATGCAGCGTTCATCATCATGGAACCGGAAGACACGCCACCGATGTCAGGCTCCAACTCGATTTGTGTCTCAACGGTTCTGTTGGACAGTGGCATTCTTCCGATGCACGAGCCTGAAACCCATCTGACATTGGAAGCCCCAGGAGGGTTGATCCGCGTCCGCGCCGAATGCCGCAATGGCAAGGCCGAACGTATCTTTGTGCATAATGTACCAAGTTTCGTCGACAAGCTGGATGCCCGGATCGAGGTTGAGGGCATCGGGACGTTGCGCGTGGATACCGCGTTTGGTGGCGACAGTTTTGCAATTGTCGATGCCGCCGATCTGGGTTTCGAGCTTACCCCTGATGAAGGGGCTGATCTTGCAAGGACTGGCGCGCGTATCACCGATGCCGCCAATGAGCAGCTTGGCTTCGATCACCCCACTAAAGACTGGAGTCACATTTCGTTTTGCCAGATTGCAGGCCCGCTCGATCGTCAGGGCGATATTCTCATCGGACGAAATACTGTCGCCATCAAACCGGGTAAGCTGGATCGTTCACCTTGTGGCACCGGTGCTTCAGCCCGGATGGCGGTTTTGCTGGCCAAGGGAGAAATGACGATGACCGATCGCTACCACGCGCGTTCAGTCATCAACAGTGAATTTCGCTGCCGTATCGTAGAGCGGCATGATCTGAACGGCCGCGTGGCGATCACCCCGGAAATCTCGGGGCGAGGCTGGATTACGGGTACGCACCAGCACATGCTGGACCCCGATGACCCATGGCCTGGCGGCTATCGCCTAAGCGACACTTGGGGGGCATAAGCCGGGGCCAAATTCGACCCCGTACTTTTCTTAGGTTTCAGCCTTCAAGACTGAACATCAATCGTGCGGTCACCGGTACGGTGCGGGTGATGCTGGGTAGTTGTGCCAACTCCATCAGCTTGTCTACGCCTGCCGAAACGCCCGCATCCTCGGTGCTGATGAACACCATGTCGTTGGTTGAAACCATGACGGTATCTTCGGCCACACGCAGGACAAACATATCGGTGTAGAATTCCACCTCGGTCCCCGCCAGAGCCAGCTTCGCATCCACCTCAATCGTGTTACTGGCTCCCACATCCAGTTTCGACACTTGGTCCATATCAATATTCGCGCTCAATGTCGCGGTCGCGGCCTTGCGAAACACATACTCGATCATCCGTTCGTTACGGATGTCGATATTCGTTTCGACCGACGACAGATCGATATCGATATTAACCTTGCCATCTTCGCTGACATGACCCGAAAGGTTGGTGAAAGAATTGACCTCTCCAACATCATCGATCTTGACCGTTCCATAAGCCAGATGAGACGCATCCGGGTTTAGTGTCCAATCAGCGGCCAGACCCGGGCCTGCAATAATAGCCGACGCAATCGTGATTGTTTTGAACAGAAGTTTCATTTCTTTCCTCCAGGATCTATGACAGTTCTGACCAAGCGGGCCCGGTCCCATGTCAAAGCAAACACACACAGGTCGCGTTTTATTCGATGAGTGTTGAGATAAGCACCGAACAAGCCGTGCGCGGCGCGATCCAGACCCACTCGAAACGGGTCTGGCGGTTTGGGCTGGCTTTGTCGGGTGCGTCGGACGTTGCGGATGATCTGTTGCAGGCGACGGCATTGCGTGCGTTGGAGAAGCACCACCAGGTCACCTCGTATGAACGGCTGGACAGTTGGCTGATGACGATCTGCCGTTCAATCTGGCTGAACGAGATACGGGCGCGATCCGTAAGAAAGGCGCAGGCGCTTTCAGTCACGCCCGAGGCGGAATTAGTCGCGACAGGGCCTGATTCAGAAACGAATATTTTCGCCGCTCAGGTGTTTACTCAAGTGATGCAGCTGCCAGAGGCGCAACGTGAAACGGTGATGCTTGTGTTTGTCGAAGGCTACAGCTACCGCGAAGCTGCGGATATGCTGGACGTACCCATCGGCACAATCATGAGCCGGCTTTCCAATGCCCGGCAGAAACTGAAAACCGTTATGCAGCACGATGCGGCTGACACCGTGCAACGGAGTGGCAAATGAAGTTTTCCGACGAAACACTTCTGGCCTATCTGGAAGGCAGCCTCGATGAGGCCGAAGCCCGCGGCATCGAAGACGCGGTGGCCGAGGATTCTGCACTCGAACACCGTCTCATGGCGCTCGACCCATTTGCCCAGGTTGTGCAGCAGGCTTTTGAAGGCATTCCAACTGAGGCGCCTTCGATCGATCTGCCCATACCAAGCGCTCAACAGTCCAATGCCGGACCGCTCCGTTTGCTGGCGGTCGCAGCCTCAGTTGCTGTTATTGCTGCGTCTGCAACATTCTGGGCCACGCGACCACCGGCATTGGGCTGGGCGGAGCAGGCTGCGATCTATCAATCGCTTTATTCACCGGACACGATTGCCGATCTGGACAATTCTCAGCAAACGCTGGACGCGCAGTTTGTTCAGGCCGAGGCTCAGTTGGGTCGTTCACTGAACCGGGGCGTATTGGAAAATCTGCCGGGCCTTGATCTGAAACGTGCTCAGGTACTGTCGTTCAAAGGTAAACCTTTGGTGCAGGTGGTCTTTGCTGACGCCCAGGGTAATCCGGTGGCGTTTTGTGTGATCCGGCAAGGCGCGGGAGCACCGGTCAAGGATGTGAACCTTGCGGTGCTCAGTGGTCTTGCGACAGCGACATGGGCGAATGATGGCTACGGCTATATGCTGTTGGGTGGAGATGCGCAAACAGACCTGAGTGGAGAACTAAGTGTTTTGACCGAGGCGTTTTCAGGCTGAGCGACAAGAATCCGCAAAACCACTTGTGAACCGCGGTAAATGCCCGAAGAATACCCGACATGAAGCCGAACCCTCAGATATCGGACCCGGATGATGAGGCCTTGGAAGAAGGGCCGCGCAGCATCTATGACACCGATCCGCCGGAAGACGAGGATTTGTGGTTCCTCCCGCCTGACGGCGACGAAGACCCGGGAGAATTTCTGCCCTCTGTACCGAGACCGGACCAGCGTTTGCTGTTTGACCCAAGGGACTGGCGTGCGGCCCAATCCGAGTTATCAGCTGAACTTGCCGATCTGGCCGTGACATTTGGAGCTCTGGATGAACGTTTGCGCGCGGGTCCCAAGGGGTGGGGTCACCGTCTGGCCCTGATGGAGGTCTCGGATCTGGGCTGGTGGACGGGCGATCGGATCAGCGTCGACCGCCTTGCGCTTTGGACCGGTTTGCGGATCGGAGCAACCGGTGATGATGTGCAGGCTTTGTATCGGGCGGGATGGGCAGTGAGGCGGCTGTCGTCGGGTGCTGCGCCATCAGAGGGCGGCTGGGATGCGGGGCTGACCGCTTTTCTAGACCGTCAGGCCCAAGGTTTCGAAGATACACCCGAAGCAGTGATTGATCTGGCGGAAACCATGCGAAATGTCGCCGGTTTGCACCCGGTTACCCAGGCCGCCATCGGATTTCACGCCTGGCGCGCGTTGTCTCCTGGCATAGGACAGGATACCGAGGCTGCGGTCATCGCGGCCCGTCATGCCTCCGCGATGGGTCGAGGTGGCGCATTGTTCATGCCGCTTTCTCTGTCGGGCCCAGGTGCATTGCGGGGGGCAGGATCGTTGGACGAGAAACTTTCGGCCTGGATTCAGGGGGCAGGTCAGGCCTCACTTGCGGCTTTGCTGCATTTGGACCGGATCAGCGCTTGGGAAGGGCGCGCCCGCGACGCCATTTCGGACCTAAGCGGTCGAACCCCACCCGTGCTGATTGATGCATTAACGGCTTGGCCGATGGTTTCCGCCCCGCTGGCCGAAGAACTGACCCATGCCTCGCGTGCAGCGGCACAGCGAAATCTGGACAAATTCAGCGATAGGGGGCTAATCCGCGAAGTAACCGGGCAGGGTCGATATCGCGTATGGACGGCGGCCTTGTAACTGGCCTTGATCTGCCACTTTCACAAAGAGTGAAATGATAGGGTTGTTAGCTGGGTTCCTAGTGTCGATCTTGGGTACAGGATAAGATAGATCTTTGCGTGTTGTCTGGATCGGTCAGAAACCAATTTGCAAGAACGATAACCGTCCGGGCGATGGCCCGAACGGTCTTTATTCAGTACCAACGTCCGACTGCGATCACTGTTGGCGCTATACTGGTAGCGTCCAAGGATGGAGCCATCACCTGATAAGTCGCTTGAGTTTCTGAAGGTGCATCAAACCCCATAAATCGGCCAATACCGCCGCCGTTCCCGCTGAGAGCGGGAGAACTGCTGTCAGCAAAGGCAATAGGGAAATCCCAATTGGCGGTACCGCTGGCGAACATACTACCAGTTGCGGTCGTGCAGGCCACAGCACTTAGAACGGCGGTGCAAATCTGGGTTCCATCGGCAAAGCGCGTGTAGTCACCATTTGCATTGCCGCCCCTCTCGATCACCGCTCCGCTGGGTACGCCGCTGCTTTCGGATACGGTGCCCAGCACATTGCCCGGTCCGTACCCGTAATCTGCCCGCATCAGGCGACCCGAGGTGGTGTCATCGGCGCTGCTTTGCACAGCCGCTCCGCTGGCTGTTCCGGTTGTGGCGTCAAACCGCAAAGCATCGACCCAGCTTCCGCCATCCTGCGAGACCTTGATTGAAAAATTTGTATCGCCGGATAGGCCCATTTCGGCATGGCCGGTCCAGTTCGATTGAAACAGCAGCGAGGCAGTATCACCGGCACCAGCCTTGTTGATCTTGAGTTGGTGGCCAGCGCCCTCATGCGTCAACAAGGTGGCAGGGCTACGTACGGCCAGACGGTTTGTGCTGTCTGATCCGGTTGCGACGCCGATCCCGGAAAGGTTCTGTGTATTGACCGGCTGGTCGATCCACGCCGACCCGTCCCAGACTTTCAACAGCCCTGCATTTTGATCCCAAGCCCGCCAGCCCATGTCGGGCGTCAAGAAATGCCACCCGTTGTCCAACCAAGCCGCCAGTTTTCCACCCTGTCCGGACCATGCCCCGGTCGGAGACGTGCCCAATGCATAGGTTTCACCCTGATCAGGAGCAGCTGGTGGGATCGTCGCGTTAACGGACGCAACGCTTAGCTGCACCACCAGATCTAGCGCACGCAGCGCTTCGTTATGGGTCACATGTTTTTGGGCCTGCGCGGGTTGCAGATAGGGCAGATTTAGACGGGGAGAGTTCTGTGGCATGGGCATCCTCCTGTGGTGTCGGTCCGATGATGATTGCGCGCCACACTGCCGTGATGTGCGTAAATCCCGCCTGACCCAGCCGAACTCCCAGGTTTCGAATTTTTAAGATTTGGTCTCGGATATATGGAGACATCTGCCTTGCAGATGCCCCAAACTTGGATCAGTTCTTGAAATCAGATCTCAGTCACGCGCGTAGACATCTTCGTAGCGAATAATGTCATCTTCACCCAAATAGGTCCCGGTCTGCACCTCGATAAGAACCATTGGCACTTTGCCTGGGTTTACCATCCGGTGCACGGCCCCGAGCGGCACATAGACGGATTCATTCTCAGACACGAGCTGTACCTTGTCGTCAATAGTCACCTCGGCGGTGCCTTCCACGACAATCCAATGCTCGGACCGATGGTGATGCGATTGCAAGCTCAGCGAAGCGCCGGGATGGACGTGAATGCGTTTGACCTGAAACCGATCGCCGATGACGAGGCTTTCGAACCATCCCCAAGGGCGATGATCAACGGGCAATGCTTCCGCCTGCTTGGCGCCTTTTGCCTTCAATGCTGCGACGGCCTGCTTGACGTCTTGCGCCCGGTCCATGCTGGCGACCAAAACCGCGTCAGGCATAGCCACGGTGATTACGTTCTCTAACCCCATTGCAACAACTTCTTGCGCGGGCGATTCAGAACGCACCAGCACGTTGCGACAATCTATGGCGGTCACTTCGCCGGCAGTTGCAACGCCGTCCGTATCGGGGTTGCTAAGCTCTTGTACGGCAGACCAGCTGCCCACGTCTGACCACCCGGCGGCATAAGGGACAACGCTGAGATTGTCGGCCTTCTCCATAACCGCATAGTCGATAGAGATGTCCTGAGCCGTCGCCCAGGCCTCGGGATCTAACCGCAGGAAGCCCAGATCACACTGCGCATGCTCAACCGCCTTCTGAACGGGCGCAATTAGATCATGTGCATGCTGGTCGAACGCCTCAAGAATATCTCGGACTGCGAACAAAAAGATGCCCGAGTTCCAAAGATAACTCCCTTCAGCCACCATTGCCTTGGCGTTTTCAAGATCGGGTTTTTCAACGAACCGGTCAAGTTGCACAGAAGCGCCTGACGAGTCCGGTGCTTGGGCGAGCTTAAGGTAGCCATACCCGGTTTCGGGTCGGTCGGGTGTGATCCCAAATGTCACCAGATCTCCACGCTCGGCTATTGTTCGGACACCTTCGGTGACGGCCTCGTGAAAGGCCGCACTGTCTGGAATAACGTGATCCGACGCGGCTACCAGCATCATCCCGTCGGGATCAATGGATGAAAGGTGCAGGGCAGCGGCCAGCACTGCAGGTGCAGTATTGCGTCCTTCGGGTTCGATCAAGATCGGACCCGGATCGACTCCGATGGCCATCAATTGTTCAGGGACAACAAAGCGGAAAGCCTCGTTGGTCAGGATCAGAGGTTTGGCGTAAGGCGCGTCGGTCGGGCCTTTCAACCGCTCGGCACATTGCTGCAGCAGGCTGGTTTCACCAATCAGCGGAACAAACTGTTTGGGGTAGCTTTTACGCGACAACGGCCAAAGCCGAGTGCCGGATCCGCCACATAAAATTACAGGATAGACCATGCTCACGGTGCCTGCCCCTTCTGAACCTTTTATCTTAAACTATTGAATTGAAATCGGAATAGCTGACACAACTAGGCCTACTGCGCGGCCCGATCAGAGGCCACGACTTCATGCAGATATTGGTTTAGGTCGTCGCGCAGATCATCGCGAGCCAATGCGAACGAGACCGTTGCCTGCAGAAAGCCAGCCTTTGAACCACAATCGAACCGCTGTCCGTCAAACTTGTAGCCAAAAACAGGAACACCATTGCCAATATCCTCAGCAATTGCGTCGGTCAGTTGGATTTCGCCGCCACTTCCCTTCTTTTTCTGGTTCAGATTGTACAGAACCGAAGGACCCAAGATGTAACGACCGATCACCGCTAGATTGGATGGCGCGTCCTCGGGTTTCGGTTTTTCAACCATTCCTTTGGCACGGACAACCGTTCCAACATTCTGGCCGGTATCCAGAATACCGTAGGAGCTGGTTTTTTCGTTGGGAACTTCCATCGCGGCGACCATGTTGCCGCCGGTTTCCTCATAGGCTTCGACCATCTGCTGTAGGCAGGGTTTGTCGGCGGCAATCACATCGTCGGGCAGCATCACGGCAAAGGGTTCATCCCCGATCAGTCGACGGGCGCACCAGACCGCATGCCCCAATCCCAAAGCCTTGTGTTGACGGATATAGGCAATTGCTCCGCTTTCCATATTGGTTGCGTTCAAGACTTCAAGCAGTTCGTCTTTGCCCTTAGACTTGAGGTCCTGCTCCAGCACGAGATTGTGATCGAAATAGTCCTCAAGTGCTGATTTTCCGCGCGATGTCACGAAGATGAATTCAGTGATCCCGGCCGCACGCGCTTCGTCGATGGCATATTGGACCAGCGGACGATCAACCAATGTCATGATTTCCTTTGGCACCGACTTTGTCGCCGGAAGAAACCGAGTGCCCATTCCCGCTACGGGAAATATCGCCTTGGTGACTTTGCGTACCATATTACCTCACTAATTCTATATATTGCCGACGACTCTCGGTGATGCCGGAGCCCCCACATATAATCTAAAATCCTACCAATCAATCACACCCGGCTGGTCTGCTACGGGTTCGCTGGAATCTGCCATTAACTTAAGGGCAGAGTCAAAACGAAACACGACCGAAAGCGGGATCACCGAACCAATCCACTAATCACTTGTTCTATGAAGTTTAAAACGCGCCCCTTAGATCGGGGCGCGTAAGATTATGCATTGGCCATAATCGCCTCAAGCGGATCGTGTTCGGCGACGAAATGATCCGGGGCAATCTCACTGAGTTGAGGTACATAGTCGGTCTCACCCATAGACAATCTGCTGGGCAAAAAGCGCAAAGCTGCTTTCGGATCCATGGGAGAAGGCAATTCTCCCGGTAGTTTAAGCCTTTGGCGGCTGCGCTCGACATCCGGATCAGGGATCGGAACCGCCGAAATCAGGGACTGAGTGTAAGGATGTTTCGGTTCGGAACAGATCACTTCACCATCGCCCAATTCAACGATGCGGCCCAGATATAGAACCATGATCCGGTTCGAAACCGCGCGTACCACAGACAAATCGTGGCTGATGAAGATCATCGATAGGCCAAACTCTTGTTGCAGTTCACGCAACAATCCTACGATCTGGGCTTGAATGGACACATCCAGCGCAGAAACTGCCTCGTCACAGATAATCAGTTTTGGTTTGTTGATCATGGCACGCGCGATTCCAACACGCTGGTTTTGCCCCCCGGACAGCTCGTGCGGATACCGGTTGATCATGTTGGCCTTCAAGCCAACACGCTCCATCATCTCTGCGACCAGCTCTTTGCGTTCCCGTTCGGTCAGATCCGGGCGATAGGTTTTCAACGGTTCTGCGATCGAGGCCGAGATCGTCATCCGTGGATCAAGGCTCGCCAGCGGGTCCTGAAACACGATCTGCAGGTCCTTGCGGTACTTGTTCAACTCGGCCCGTTTCAGCCCGACGATCGGATGCCCCAGCCAGCTGACATTGCCCGCGCTGGGTTCGATCAGTTGCAGCACAGCCCGGGCCAGCGTGGATTTGCCACAGCCGGATTCTCCAACAACACCTAGGGTCTCGCCCTTTCGGATGTCGAAACTCACGCCATCAACGGCTTTCAGCGGTACCTTGTGCCCAAAAAGACCTCCCGAGACATGGATGGGGAAATGAACCTTGACGTCATCTACTTTCAGTAGCGGTTCTCCCGTCTGCGTAAGAGCTTTCGGAGCATCGCCCGCATCAATTCGCGGCATAGCCTCAAGTAGCGTTCGGGTATAATCATGCTGAGGAGAACGAAAGACTTCGCGCGTGTCACCGGCCTCCACAAACTCACCCATACGCATGACTTGAATATTGTCGCACATGCGCGCAACAACGCCCATGTCATGGGTGATCAGAGCTATGGCCGTACCTTCATCCTTTTGCAACCGTACCATCAGGTCCAAAATGTCGGCCTGAACGGTCACATCCAACGCAGTAGTCGGCTCATCCGCGATCAAAAGTTTGGGATTACACAGCATCGACATGGCGATCATCACACGCTGACGCATGCCACCAGACAATTCATGTGGATATTGATCCAGCCGCCGTTTCGCTTCGGGGATGCGAACGCGATTCAGCCAGTCAAGGCAACGTTGGCGGGCAGCCGAGCCTTGCAAACCTTCGTGAACCTGTAGCACTTCGCGCATCTGCTGGCCGACTCGCAGATGTGGGGTCAGGGCGGTCAGCGGATCCTGAAAAATCATGCCGACGTCTGAGCCACGAATCTTGTTGATTTTGTTCACAGGTAGATTCAGGATTTCCTGACCATTCAGCAAAGCAGAGCCAGACGCATGGCCAGCGGAGGGCAACAGCCCCATCGCTGCCATGAACGTCTGGCTTTTGCCCGAGCCACTTTCGCCGACGATGCCCAGACATTCGCCGGGATTGATGTCGAAACTGATGCCTTTTACAGCCTCAACCACGCCATCGGGCGTATCAAATCGGACGCTCAGGTCCTTAACGGAAAACAGACTCATATCAGCGATCCTTCGGGTCCAAAGCGTCGCGCAGCCCGTCACCGATGAAGAACATGGTGATGATGATGGCGACATAAAAAGTAAGAGGGAACATCAGCTGCCATAGCGTACCATACGCCATGGTGCCAGCCCCTTCAGCGATCAGGCGGCCCAACGATGTGTAGGGTTCTGAGATCCCGAGGCCCAGGAACGAGATGAAACTTTCGGTCAGGATCATCTCAGGCACCAGTAACGAAGCGTACACGATCACAACGCCCAACAGGTTGGGCAGAATGTGTCGGTACATGATGGTGAACTCACTGACACCGGCGGCGCGCGCGGCTTCGATAAACTCGCGGTTCTTGAGGGTCAGGGTTTGCCCCCGAACAATCCGCGCCATCGTCAGCCAACCGACCGCGCCCAATGCGATGAACAGCATAAAGAAGGACCGTCCCGCCACGACTAGCAGCAGAATGATGATCAGTGTTGCCGGAATTGCCAGAAGGATATCCACGAACCGCATCATGGCGCTGTCGGTGCGCCCGCCGATATATCCGGCGGTGATGCCATAACAGGTGCCGACGATCAGAGCGGTCGCGGCCCCGATCAAACCGACCAGCAGCGATGTGGTGGTGGCCTGAATGACGCGACTGTATAGGTCGCGCCCCAAATCATCGACGCCAAAATAGTGTCCGGTTTCCATGGACGGCATACCCATGCCGCGCACGTCCCCCATGACGTTCCAGTCGATCTCTTCATTGTTCCAGACTGCGAAGTAAGGGCCAACAATCGTGAACAACACGATCAGACCCAGAATGAAAACGCTGGCCATAGCGGCCTTGTTGCGGACAAAACGTATCCGTGCGTCCTGCCAAAGCGAGCGCCCCTGAATGACCGTGTAATCAGTGATTTCCTCGGCCAGATGGGCGGCTTTTTGTGATTTTCCAAGCATTGCCTGCCCCTCAGTATCGGATTTTTGGATCGAACCAGGCATAAGCCAGGTCGGTCAGAAGGTTCACAACCACGGTCAACGCGCCGTAAAGAATGGTGACCCCTAGCAGCACAGCATAGTCGCGAGACAAAGCCGAGCCGACATAGGCCTGCCCCAGACCACCGGTTGAGAAATAGATGTCGACAAAAACCGAACCGGTCAGAACGTAGACAAAAACCGGCCCGAGGTACGAGACAACGGGAAGCAATGTCGGCTTAAGCGCATGGCGCCAGATCACGGTTCTTGTCGGCAATCCCTTGGCCCGTGCAGTTCGAATGAAGTTCGAGTTCAGAACCTCCAGCATCGATGACCGCGTAATCCTTGCGATTGAGCCCATGTAGGAGGTCGCCAACGCAATCACCGGCATCACCAGATACTGCCATTGACCGCCATGCCAGCCGCCACCCGGCAGCCACCCCAGCCACAGGGTAAAGGTCAGGATCAGGATCGGCCCCATGATGAAGTTAGGAAGCGCCTGAGCGGCGATACCCAGACCCACCGCAAAGTAGTCAATCCAGCTATTGTGTTTGATTGCAGCGGCAATTCCCAGCGCGACGCCAACGGAAGTTGCCACCAGGAAAGACAACGAACCATAGGTCAGCGAAATCGGGAAACCCTGCGCGATGATGTCGTTCACATCCCGATCCTTGAATTTGAAGGACGGTCCGAAATCGAAATGCACCACGATGTTATACAGATAGTCCCAAAGCTGTTTCCACAGCGGTTGGTCCAATCCATAACGCGCCTCGATATTGGCCAGAACCTGCGGCGGCAATGGCCGTTCCGAGGTGAATGGCCCGCCAGGCGCGATGTGCATGAGGAAAAAGCAGGCGACGATCAGTAACAGGATCGTCGGAATAGCGACCAGCAGCCGCTTTAAACTGTAGGCAAGCATTTCATGCCCCCGTGTTTATTGGCCCTGCCCCGGATGTCTCCGGGGCAGGGCGTGGTTCAAAGACGACTATTCAGCGAGCTTGTAGAGGTTTTTCGAGTACCAGTTCTGCTCGACGTTGTTCACCGGCCAGTTGCCTACATCGCTGTCCATCATATAGACGCCTGCGTAGTGATAGATCGGGATCACAGGCGTTTCTTGGGCGATGATGCGTTCAACTTCGGTGTAAAGCGGAGCCGGATCGTCCGAGGTTTTGGCCTCGGCCAGCAGCTCATCAACGCGCGCGTTGGCATATTTGCCGTCATTATAGCCCGAGTCCGACTGCAGTAGGTCCAGGAAGGTTGACGCCTCGTTGTAGTCTCCGCACCAAGCACCACGTGCCAGCTCAAAGTTTTGGTTGCCGCGCTCCTCGAGGAAGACTTTCCACTCCATATTTGCCAGTTCGGCGTTCACGCCAAGCTTCTGCTTCCACATCTGGCTCAGCGCAACGGCGACCTTCTTGTGGTTTTCCGCGGTGTTATAAACCATCTGGAAGCTCAGAGGGTTGTCAGGCCCATAACCTGCTTCTGCTAGAAGCTCCTTCGCCAACTCGTCGCGTTCGGCTTGGGACATGGATGCCATTTCAACGGCCGGTACGGTGAAGCCTGCGGTTGCTTCGGGGGCGAAAGTGTAGGCTTCGGGCTGACCGCCTGCCATCACTTTTTCGGTGATAATCGCACGATCAACGGCCAGTGACAGGGCTTGGCGGACGTTCGGGTCCTTGAAAGCCTCGGGGCCACCATCAGATAGGTTGAAGGTGTAATAATAGTTGCACAGGCGTGGGAAGCTGATGGCTTCTACAGGGTGCTCTTCCTTCAGACGTGGGTACTGGCCGGCTGGAATTTCGGTGCGGTCCAGTTCGCCAGCCAAATAGCGGGTCAGGGCGACGTTTTCATCATTGATGACCAGCGCCACGACCTTGTCGATGATGGTGTTATCGTTGTCCCAATAGGCGGTGTTGCGTTCACGTACCGAGCGTTCCTGCGGCAGGTGCTCGGTCAGAACATAAGCGCCGTTCGAGACGATGTTTTCCGGTTTGGTCCAGGCGTCACCAAATTCTTCGATCACTTTCTGCGGTGCCGGGAAGGTTGTCGAATGTGTGGTCATCTGCGGGAAATAGGGAAGGGGGGCGCTCAGGCGGACTTCCAGCGTTTTGTCGTCGATGGCTTTGACACCCAACTCATCTACCGGTTTTTCGCCCGCGATGATCTCGGCAGCGTTTTCGATCGACATCAGTTCCATGAACCACGCATAGGGCGACGACAGTTCGGGATCGACGGCGCGCTTCCAGGCATACACAAAGTCACCTGCGGTCACCGGATCACCATTCGACCACTTCGCTTCATCGCGCAGGGTAAAGGTGTAAACGTCCTTGGTATCGTTGACCGAGAATTCGGTGGCGACACCAGGAACCAGGTTACCGTCCTCATCCTGATTCATCAGGCCTTCAAACAGATCGCGAACAATTTCTGCACCCGACACATCTTCTACGACTTGCGGGTCGACCGAGCTGTGTTCATCGAGAATCCGATAGGTGAAGGTCTGATCGTCGGCCAGGGCTTCTCCGGTTTCGGGATGTGTACCGGCAGCAATTGCAGCACCGGTAATGATGGTCGAGGACAACAGTCCTGCCAAAGAGGTTCTGATTATTTTGTTCATGTGTTTACTCCCATTTTGTATGGTTTCGAACGTCCAAACCGCATTCGCGGTGGGCGCTTGTCTGCCATTTTGTCTCCGGCAATTGTCTGGACTTTACCTTGATCTAGATCGTGCCAAGATCGATAATTTCGGCATTCATGCATCAGGCAATGTCGGAGATCCGAATGCGAAAGCTATCTTTCACTGCCCATGAACCTGTCAGTTTTGAAGCAAAGGTAAAGGGTTTTGCGGTGGGTGAAGACCACAAAGGCTGATTAGAACCGCAGCCGGCGGAGGTGTTAAAATTTTATTTTGAAACACTTCGTGGCAGTGACATTTTCGTGAAGCTCAACATATCACCGTGGGTGAATGTGTTCGCATTGATGCTCGTAAATGGCGAATCAGTACGCTGCTACGGCTTCAGAACGGCCTTCAATGAGGCATCGGGGAAGCAGGTTGGTGTGCTTCCAGAAGCCTCTTGCCAGCGCCCGATCGAGCGTCGGGTTTTGTATCCGGGCAGGCCATCGACGCCACCGACGTCATGACCCTGTTGAACAAGCACCTGCTGCATGCTGGCGACATCTGAACGATAGAGATTGCCGACATCGCCCCAACGACCCCGAAAATCGCCAACTCCGTATTGGATGCGATCACCGACATGTCCCACAAACAGCGCATAAAGGTCGCTGGTGTTATAGTCTTTGAGGACATAGAAATTGGGCGTTACGATAAAGGCCGGACCGCTACGACCGGCAGGCATCATAAGATAGCCCTCGGCATCAAGTTCATGTGCCGGAAAAGGTTTGCCGGAAACGCGATTTACGCCCATGGCGACCCAATCGCGGATCAACCGCCCCTGATCAGGGCCCTCCAACGCGCAAGAAACGGTCGTGGGTAGGATAACTTCGAACCCCCAGTCGCGGCCTGTCACCCATCCGTGCTCGTCAAGATACGCGCCGATTGATGCAATCGTGTCCGAGGCTGAGCCCCAGATATCAGTTCGGCCATCGCCATCGCCATCGCGCGCGTAAGTCAGAAAATTTGTGGGCATGAACTGAGGCTGCCCCAAGGCACCCGCCCAACTGCTTTTCAGTGCGTTGCCTTGGCCGTGACCGGATTCTGCGATCTGTAGCGCAGCAATTAGTTCAGCCGTGAAATACTCTGCCCGTGTGCTCATGAACCCTTTGGTGCCCAGCACCTGAAACGCATTATGGCGGATAGGGACTTGTCCGTATCCGCTTTCGCGGCCCCAGATGGCCAGTATGATACGGGCGGGTACGCCGGTTTCTGTCTCGACACGTGATAGCGTGTCCGCGTAGCGCCTAGCCATCTTGCGACCGACGGAGGTGGCACCCTGGACTGATCCGGCATTGAAATATCGACCAGGTGAGCCGAACTCGGCCTGCCGTTGTTGCTTGGGTGTCTTTTGGGGGCTTCCCGGCGGAACCAGGTCAGGAAGGTCCCAGTTTAGCGTTACCCCGTCAAAGGCGGTTTGGAACGTGCGTTTCGAAACGCCCTTGGCTTTTGCCTGAGGCCATATGGCTTGTTGTAGCCAGTTCTGGAACTGACGTTCAACCTCAGCGCGATCTTGCGCTACCGAGGGGGCGGCAAGACAAACCAGAGAGACTATAGCAAGAACCAAACGCATATGATTGGTCTCGCGCGCGCTTGACCTCATGTCAACAGCGGCGGCGCAGGGTGATTTTGGAAAAGTTCTTGAGAAAATCCGTGACTCTGCCGATAGTTGCCGGGAAACCCCGCCGCAAGAGGATCATCAGGTGTGACCTTGTCTCGGATACATTCAGTCGCTGTGCCAGCCTTGGTGATCTTTGTTGCTCTGTTGTTGACGGCTGAGTCTGCCGGGGCGAGTGATAGCTTCATGGACCCCCAAGGCCCGATTGCAGCGGTGCAAAAGACACACCTTTTGCGCGCGACGGCTCTTATCTTGATCGCTGTGATACCGGTTCTGGCTCTGGTGCCGCTGATTGCCCTGCGTTATCGCCGACGTAAGGGTGGAAACGCTGCATACACGCCGCATTGGGATTTTTCGGCGAAGCTTGAATTTCTGATGTGGGGCGTCCCGGTCGTGATCGTGATGATCCTGTCTTTCTATCTCTGGAAAGCGACACATCGTCTTGACCCTTATTCCGCCCCTTTTGGAGAGGAGCCTGCCCTAAATGTGCAGGTGGTTGGCCTCGATTGGAAATGGCTGTTCATCTATCCAGATCATGGCATCGCAACGGTGGGAGAACTGGGCATACCGATCAAACAGCAAGTTGCGATGACGCTGACCACAGACACGGTGATGCAGTCGTTCATGATCCCGGCGCTGGCGGGGCAAATCTATGCCATGCCGGGGATGACGACTCGGCTACACCTGGTGGCAGACTCGCCTGAAACGATGCAAGGCGAGAACACACAGTATAATGGCCGAGGATTCACAAAGCAGAAATTCCTGGCGCAAGCCATGCAGCCCGAGGATTTTCAGGCATGGGTCGCCAGCGTAAAAGCGCATGGCATACCGTTGACCGAAAGCACTTATCGAACGTTGGCGATGCGTACGGATCGGGATGAGGTGCAGGCAGCATTGGGCACCGAACTCATGCCGCTGAATGCGCTTTATTTCACGCTGGAAGAGGGCGACCTGTTCCATTCGATCCTGCGTCGTTATCACAGCGGAGAGCCTCTGCAGTTGGATCAGCAACCCGGAACGGCTGAATACGGGCAGGAGGCAAGCCAATGACAAATGCCGAGACCGGTTTCTTCGGTCGCCTGAGCTGGGATGCATTTCCCATCGCTGGACTGATCCAGAATCCTGGCGCAAATGAGATCATTGCAAACGCTGCTGCTGCTATTGTGATCGTGGGCGTAGTGGTAGTGATTGGCATCCTGACGTGGTTCCGGTTGTGGGGTCCGCTCTGGCGCGATTGGCTGACCAGCGCTGATCACAAGAAGATCGGCGTCATGTACATCGTCTTCGCCATCGTCATGCTAGCGCGGGGCGTCCTGGAAGGCGTGGTGATGCGGGCCCAACAGGCGGCGGGACCGGGGGACGGATTCCTGGAACCCGAGCATTTCGCGGAACTGTTCAGCACTCATGGCACCATAATGGTGTTCTTCGTCGCGGTACCTTTTGTCTTTGGCGTCGCTAATTACATAATTCCACTCATGATAGGCGCGCGCGACGTGGCCTTCCCGGTGATGAACCAGATCGGGCTTGGCTTAACCGTCTCGGCCGGTCTGATGCTGATGGTCTCGCTGGTGGTCGGAGAGTTCTCGACCGGTGGCTGGACCGCGTATCCACCCTATACCGGAGCAGCTTTTAATCCCGGCGTTGGGCCGGATTACTGGATTTGGGCCATCGTGGTCTCTGGCGTGGGCACAACACTGACTGGCATCAACTTTGCCGTCACGATCTACAAGCTGCGTGCGCCGGGGATGAAGTTCATGCGGTTGCCCATGTATTGCTGGACGATAATCTGCAGCTCGATTCTGATCATCTTTGCCATGCCCCCCCTTGGCGTAGCTGCATTGTTGCTGGCCGCTGACCGATATCTCGATTTCCACTTCTTCACCAATGACCTTGGCGGCAACATGATGAACTATGCCAACCTGTTCTGGCTGTTTGGCCACCCCGAGGTCTACCTGTTGGTCCTGCCTGCATATGGTATCTATTCCGAGGTCTTTGCCACCTTTTCGGCCAAGCGTCTCTATGGTTACAACTCACTGGTCATCGCAACAATGTCGATTGCGGTCATGTCCTTCACGGTTTGGTTGCATCATTTCTTCACCATGGGGCAAAGCGCTCTGATCAACGCGGTGTTCGGGATTGCCACGATGCTGATCGCCATTCCGACCGGGGTAAAGGTCTATGACTGGATGGCGACTCTGTACCGTGGGCGCATTCGATTCTCGGTTCCGATGCTTTATGGCCTAGCGTTCTTGATGTTGTTCGTCATCGGCGGCCTCAGCGGGGTGGTTCTTGCCAATCCAACCGTCGACTATCAGGTCCATAATACGCTGTTTCTGGTTGCTCATTTCCACAACGCGTTGCTACCCGGTGTGCTGTTCGGGTTGCTCGCCGGCTATAACTACTGGTTCCCCAAGGCCTTTGGGTTCCGTCTAAACGAGTTCTGGGGCCGCGTTTCGGTTTTCTGCTGGACGGTTGGGTTTCTGCTGACCTTCATGCCGCTCTACTTCGTTGGTCTGATGGGCATGCCCCGCCGGTCGTTCAGTTGGGAGGATCCCAGCTTTCACCCCTACATGATCACCGCCGTCATAGGATCGCTGGTGATTACTTGCGGGTTGCTTTCGATCCTGGTCCAATTGTGGGTCAGTATACGCGACCGAGAACAGACCCGCGCACCGGTCGGTGATCCTTGGGATGGGCGCACGCTGGAATGGTCGATCCCGTCTCCACCGCCACCCTACAACTTCGCTATTATTCCGCAGGTTGGCGAGCGCGATGACTTTGCTGCAGCTAAGGAGCGCGGACAAGCCTATCCTGCACCCGCGGCCTACGAAGATATCGAGATGCCGCGCAACACCGGCATCGGGTTTATCCTCTGCGTGCTCAGTGGCATCTGGATGTTCTCTCTGGTCTGGTGGATCTGGTGGCTGGCAGCACTGATGACCATCGCGATGATCCTCGCCATTATCATCTGGAGTTTCGACACCAGCACCGAGGTCATCATCCCCGCCGAAGAGGTCCGCAAAGAACACGAGGCGTGGTTGGCGCTGGTCCACAGCACCGCCGCTGTGGATCGCGATCATGAAAGTACACCGGAGAATCGCGGCCTCGCCCGCCCGGATATGGAGGCCGTGATATGAGGCGCGCACCCAAGCACAGCTATCCGGGGATAAACCTCGGTGAGGACCACGCCAGCGCTCACAAGGCGACCGAGGTCGTCACTTTCGGCTTCTGGGTCTTCCTGATGAGCGATCTGGTCTATTTCGGCCTGATGTTCGCGATCTATATCACCATGATAGACGCGCAGGCCGGCGGTCCGGGCCCGCATGAGCTGTTCGACCTGAAAAGCATCTTTGCCCAGACTCTCATTCTGCTGACCAGCAGTTTGACCGTCGGGCTGGCGATGTTGGCGCTGAAATACAACCTGCCTCGGGCACGGATCGTGCTGTGGTTCGGAGTGACACTGCTGCTGGGGCTCAGTTTTCTGGTTTTGGAAATCCGTGATTTCATGAACATGGCAGCCCAAGGCGGTATCCCACAGCGTAGCGGGTTTTTGTCGGCCTTCTATGGTCTCGTACCGCTCCACGGCTTGCATGTTGCAGCCGGGTGTCTGTGGCTAATCGTGCTGGGTATTCAGCTGCGTGTGTTCGGGCTGACCGATCTGCTGATGTCGCGTATGGTGCGGTTGGCGCTATTCTGGCATTTCCTCGACCTGATCTGGATCGGCATAATAACCATCGTGTATTTCGGAGGGCTGGCCTATGGATAAACGATCCGAGATGCATCACCGCGAACGGCGGCGTTACGTGATTGGCTATGGTGGGTCACTGCTGCTCACGCTGGTGGTATTTGTGATCGCCTATCATTTCGGTATTGAAACACCAGGCGTCTATATGACCATCGGCCTTCTGGGGTTGGCACAACTGGTTGTTCAACTAATCTATTTTCTACACATCGACCGCCGCCGCAGCAGCCGAGAGGATCTGGACCTGGTTCTGTTCTCGACACTTGTTCTGCTGATTATCATCGGCGGGACAGTTTGGATTCTGGGCAATCTGGCCATGCGCATGCATATGCAGGTGATGTGAGGTCGCTCGATTAGGCACCGAAAAGGAAGCTGCTTATGAAGTCATTCAAGGCAATTGCCGCCGCAGGGATACTGGTCACGATTGCTATTGGATTGTTCCTTTTCTGGCGGCATGAAGAGCGGTATCCGTCAACAAAAGACGCCTATATCGGCGCGAATATCATCTACGTGGCCGCACAGGTGACCGGGCAGGTTTCAGACGTTGCGGTGGTCGAAAACCAGCCGGTCAATGCAGGCGATTTGCTGTTCTCGATTGATCCGACACAGTTCCAAGCCTCGGTCGATCAGGCCAAAGCTAATCTGGACAGTGCCATTCAGCAGGCTGACTCCTTCTCGAACCAGATCACCGCTGCACAGGCCGCTGTCGAAAGCGCCAACTCTTTCTACGAAACCGCGCAGAGCAATCTTGAACGCGCCCGAGCTTTGTTTTCGGACGGGGACCTCGCGCAGGCCTCGCTGGACCAAACTACGTCCGAATTCGCACAGGCTTCGGCCCGGTTGACCACCAGCCGGTCCGAGCTTTCTGCGTTGCAAAGTGGCCTCGCGGCCCGGCAGGACAATGTGTTGTCCTCGCAGGCTGCGTTGGAAATCGCGCAGGCCGATCTTGTCTGGACCAAGGTCTATGCCGCGGCCGATGGCTGGATCGCAAATCTGACGCTGCGGCCAGGGTCGTCTGTCTCGGCCAATGCGCCGCAATTTTCCATTGTCGAGTCGTCTGACTGGTGGGTCGATGCAAATTTCAAGGAAACATCACTGCCACGCATCCGACCCGGTCAGCCGGTCACAGTGCAGGTGGATATGCTTCCAGACACGACCCTGACCGGCAAGGTTGCGTCGATCGGTCGAGGCTCGGGCGATACGTTTTCGTTGTTGCCGTCCGAAAACTCCAGCGGCAACTGGGTCAAGGTCACTCGACGTTTCCCGGTGCGGATTGAGCTTGATCCAACTGATGCTCCGCTACGTGTAGGAGGCAGCAGCAAAGTTACGGTGGATACAACCGGAACCAGCCAATGACTGATGCCGGCCACATCAATCGCGTGATTGTCGTGGCCGTCGTGCTCAGTGCAATTCTCGAAGTTCTGGACAGTACCATCGTCAATGTTGCGTTGCCGCATATTCAGGCGGCTTTTGGGGCCACAACCGATCAGGCGACATGGATCTTAACCAGCTATATCGTCTCCGCCGTTGTGGTCATGCCGCTGACCGGGTTTGTCGCGCGTCGGGTCGGGCGGCGCAGGCTGATCCTGACTGCGGTCACGGGTTTTGCCACAATGTCTGTCATGTGCGGCCTGTCATGGAGTCTTCAGACTATCGTCGCGTTCCGCCTGGCGCAGGGGATGTTCGGCGCGTTCCTGATCCCGTTGTCGCAGTCCATCCTGTTTGACGCCTTTCCGCGTGAAAAACGGGGGCAGGCCATGGCGGTCTTTGGCTTGGGCGTGGTGGTCGCACCTGTGTTGGGCCCAACTGTAGGCGCAGTCCTGACTGAGTATTTTTCGTGGCGAATGGTGTTTTTCGTCAACCTTCCGGTCGCTGCCATGGCCCTGCTGCTTTTAGCGGGCGAGTTGCCGGACGACAAAACCGAAGAGGTGCGCATCGACTGGAAAGGTCTGGCGCTGCTGGCACTTGGCATCGGATGCCTTCAATTCATTCTTGACCAAGGTGAGACCAAGGACTGGCTGTCATCGAGGATGATACAGCTGGCGTTGATCGCTTCGGTTCTTGGGGCAATGGGGTTCATCGTCCATTCTCTGACATCCCGGCATTCTGTCGTTGATTTGCGCCTTTTTGCGGATCGCAACTTTGCCCTGTGCAACCTAGTGATAGCGGGGTTCGCGATCTCATTGTTTGGCGGGATCGCCATACTGCCAACCTTTGTGCAAAGCCTGCTCGATTACCCCGTGATCGAATCCGGTCATTTGTTCATACCGCGCGGGATCGCCGCAGGTGCATCGATGGTGCTGACCGGGGCCGTACTGGTCACCCGGTTTGATCCACGAGTTTTAGCCGGGTTGGGGATGCTGTTGACAGCACTGGGGAATTTCATGTTGGGCACGCTCAACCTCGACGCCGGTTTCTGGCAACTGGCTTGGCCGGGCTTTGTCAGTGGTCTGGGGATGGGGCTGGTGTTTGTGCCGATGTCTATTCTGGCATTCGAGAGCATCAGTAAATCAAGGCAGGATGAGGCCTCGGGCTTATTCAACGTCACCAGGCAGCTTGGCTCTTCGGTAGGTATTTCATTGGTGGGGACTTGGGTCGTGCGAGGCCTGCAAACCAATACGGCAGTGCTCAGCCAGAATGTGACACCCTACAATCCTGCTGCACAGGCTTATCTTGCGCCGCTGGGGCTAACACCCGATAGCGCTCAGGGCGCCGCCATTCTGGGGCAAGAGATCGCACGGCAGGCCGAGATGATCTCGTACCTTACAGTATTCAACAATCTTGGACTGCTGGCGTTGGCCACGATCCCACTGTTGTTCTTCTGCCGCGCGCCCAGGCCCGACCAAAGGGCTGCAGCACCCGTTCACTAGCGCGTCAGAACAAGGCCCAGCCATAGCGCGAACCAGCACAAGACGAGGCTGAGAGCGATGTTACCGGCGGCAAATACGATCGTCTGTTCACGGTGCAATTGCAGCGATTGATAGGCGAAGCTTGAGAATGTGGTGAAGCCGCCGCAAAACCCGAATACAAGGCGTTTTTCCTCTTCGCCCATTTCTGCAGAGCCACCCAGATAACCAATCCATAGACCCAGCAGAAGGCTGCCCAGAACATTCACGATCAGGGTCGAGTACGGCAGATCATGCGTCACCCGAAGTGCCAGCCAATGCCGCAGTACAGCCCCCAATCCTCCGCCCAATGCGAACATGGCATGCAGATACAAGGTCGTCATTCCGATGTTTCCCGGGAATGATGCCGCCGACCCAGCGCTTCCCCAAGAACCGCCGCCGTAAGACCAAATGCGATCTCCGCGCATACGGCGATAACCACAAACCAATTCCCGGTTTCTGCCAGTCTTTCCAGCTCGGCAACGAATGAGGAAAACGTCGATAGCCCACCGCAAAATCCGACGGCCCCTAGATGCAGGACGTGGGCGTGGACACGATTTCGAATGGCATAGAGCCAACCTAGAACGAAACAGGCCGCAACATTGATGCCGAAAGTCGCGGTCAGGAACGGAGCGCCGGGGATCTCCAGCGAAAATAGCTCGCGCAGCAACGAGCCTGCAGCACCCCCCACAAAGACGGCTGTATACATCAGGGCGCGATGCCCGAATGCAGGCGCTGTTTTCGACACTGCGGTTGATCCTGCTCTGACCAGCGTTTCATTTTGCATACAGACTGCTTTTGCTTGGTTCAACCGGCCTCGCTAACCCAACCGTTATCTTTGTTTGATTAGCAAGGGCTTGCGCAAACAGGTCAATTTGTTCCACGTTCTGGATGAAGAGCAGGGTCATGGACCCAATGTCCATTCAAGGTCACGCTGTCACAGCGCTACTCAGGGAGATAGGAAATGATTGTTCGCAGGCTTTACTATTTCCTCAGCTATGTCTGCTTGCCTTTGACTTTGCTTTGGGGTTTTTTCTGGCCACCCGCCCACTGGTTGCTGATCATACTGATCCCCTATGCGGTTGTCGGTCTCTACGATATGCTGACAACAAAGCATAATGTGCTGAACAACTACCCGGTACTGGGTCACTTCCGATATATGTTGGAGTTTGTCAGCCCTGAAATCCGGCAGTATTTCGTTGAAACCAATGAGAGCGGGCGGCCCTATAATCGGATTATCCGCAGTCTGGTCTATTCCCGCGCCAAGGGGCAGGTGGATACTCAGGCGTTTGGCACTCAGTACGATATCATGACGGTAGGTTATCACCGCGCTGATCACTCGCTATCCCCCAAGCACGTTGAAGAGAGCGAAGAACGGGTGATACTGGGCGGCCCTCAGTGCGACAAACCCTACAATGCGTCGCGTCTGAACGTATCAGCAATGAGTTTCGGTGCACTCAGCGCCAACGCAATCCGTGCTTTGAATGGCGGTGCAAAAGATGGGGGTTTTGCGCATAACACGGGCGAAGGCGGACTGTCCCCCCACCATCTGGCAGAAGGTGGAGACATCATCTGGCAAATCGGAACAGGATATTTTGGATGCCGCACGCCTGAAGGTGGGTTCGATAAGGACCTGTTTGCCGAAAAGGCCAAGAAAGACGTCGTCAAGGCGATCGAGATCAAACTATCGCAAGGGGCGAAGCCGTCTCATGGCGGGGTCCTACCGGCGGCAAAGGTGGATGAAGAAATCGCCGAGATTCGTGGGGTTCCAGTACATCAGGATGTGATTTCCCCACCTATTCATTCGGCTTTTGATGGACCGACTGGATTGATGCATTTCGTTCAGCATCTGCGAGAGATGTCAGGTGGCAAGCCCGTAGGCTTCAAACTGTGCATCGGTCGTCGATCCGAGTTTATGGCGATTTGCAAAGCGATGTTGGAAACTGAGATTCTGCCTGACTTCATCACGGTGGACGGCGCGGAAGGGGGCACTGGCGCTGCCCCGGTCGAGTTTACCAACCGATTGGGGATGCCGCTTAACGAGGCGCTGATCTTTGTGAACAACTGCCTGCGCGGTATTGGAGTCCGCGACAAGGTTCGGGTGATCTGTTCGGGCAAAGTGGCCACCGGATTTGATATGGTCGAGAAATTTGCTTTGGGTGCGGATATGTGTAACGCGGCGCGGGCGATGATGTTTGCGGTGGGGTGCATTCAGGCGCTGCATTGCAACACCAACAGGTGCCCCTCGGGGGTAGCGACGCAAGATCCGATCCGTGGGCGGGCGGTGAATGTGCCACAGAAACGACAGCGCGTGCATCGGTTTCATGACGCGACGCTTGAAAGCTTCCGCGAGATATTAGGGGCTATGGGCAAAGCAAAAGTTTCCGACCTGCGCCCTGCTGACATCCGGCGCCGAAATGCGGATGAACGAGAGCGGTCTTATGCCGAGCTATACAGCTTTCTGGATGACGGCTCTCTGTTGGGCAAGACCATCCCTGAAGAGTTCGCCGCTGACTGGCAAGTCGCCTCAGCGAGCCAGTTCTAGCGACCACTAGCTAGGTCTTGATCGCGGGTTATTGAGCGTATGCGTATGGATTTTGCGGATGCTCCATTCTACGGCATCCCGCATTGTCTTGCCCAAGGCGATATCAAAGGCCTCAACCAGTTCGGGTGTTTTATCGCTGGTCGCCAGCACTGCTTCCTGGAATGAGCTTGAAGCGATGATCTTGTCCTCATACTCATCGATGATCTTGATATTGATGCGCACTTCTACGCGGACCGTTTTCGTGTCTTCGGTTTCGCTGATGACGATGCCCTGAAATTCGCGCAGATCAGGCGCGATCACATAGTCCGCTCTCAGGCCTACGGTCGAACGTCCTACGGCCGCGACCTTGCCGGAATTTTCATAGCTTTCGACCATCAGCGCCTGCACAATTAACGGAGCGCGATCCACCCATCGGGCCCGCGGTAGATACTGAACCTGAAGCAAGGTGGGCTGCACGGCGATCTGATCGGTGTTCACGGCCGCCGTCGCTGTGGGCTCTTCGACAACGATCTGTTTTTGGATACGCGGCAGCGATGACGAGAACGTGCTTTTGGGTGTCAGCAAATACAAATCATTGGGCTTAGAAGCCTGCCGCAGCGTGCCCAAGCCCGTGCAGCCCGTCAAAGCGGCCAAAACCAGAGTCAATATTAAGGGCCGTATCATTGACGAAACTCCGATGCTTGGGTGCCTAACAAAAAGCGGGCCGGGTCGCGTTCGACCTTGTCGACCAATCTATCCAGACTGATGACCAGACGCTGTGATTCCTCGATGAACCGGATGAACTGAGGCAACCCAACGCGCAAGAAGTCCGAAACCTGACGGCGGTTGTCCTGAACGATCCCGTCGATGGTTCCCAGCAGATCCGACGCCGATTGGGAGGCGCTGAGAACATCGTCGGAAATCTTGTCAATCTTTTCGGTGATATTCGAGACGGTTTCCGCAACCTGATTGGCCGCCTTACTCACATCTTCAGCGACAGGTGAGATATCCTCGTCCATCACGCGGTTTGCCGAGTCAAACGCCCTCTCTGCTGAATTGAGCGCCCCTTTGGCTGAATCCATAGTCGATGTAACCGATTCAAGGGTGGTGTTTGCATTCAGAACAGTCTCGCTGATTACCTCAAGCGTAACGCTGCCTTCATCTGACAGCCGAGTCAGCCTTTCGGCCAGGATTGACCCGCGTTCGATAAAGGGCCGGATATCTTCCTGAATCACGCTTTCAGCACTGGCAATGGCGTTATTTGCAGTCTCTAGCGTTGTTTTGGCGGATTCTGAGGTCTCTTTGATACTCTTCAGCGTGTCCGTTCCTGTGCTCAACGTCGTTTCGGCCGTGTTCGCCAACGTATCCAGTCTCTTGGTAAATTCTCCAACGTCTTTGGCCGCACCGCCCAAATCGGACGAGAGCGACTGGAAATCCGTCAGAGTTTTATCGAGCTTGCCCGACGCTTCTGCCAGATTGTTCAGGATATCCGACACCGCCTTTCGGTTTTTGTCATCAACAACCGAATTGAGGTTCTCCAACAGGGTGACCGCCTTTTCGAGAACCTCTGGCGCACCCTCAAGCAAGGATTGAATCGAACTGCGCTTGCTTGGGATGACACTGTTCTGGGCCAGCCTTTCTGCGGTTGGAGACCCTCCGGAAAGCTCAACATAAGCAACCCCTGTCACACCCAGAGATTGCAATTGTGCGATGGTTTCTTTGGTAACAGGGATGTCGGCATCAACCTCAAGCCGCACTCGCACCTTTGACGGGTCATCTTTGTCCAAGTCCAAGGAAACCACCTGACCCACGGGCAAGCCGTTGTAATTTACGCCACCTGCAGCCGACAGGCCCGAGACATTGTCGAACAACACATCATAATAGGCGTATTGCCGAGTCACTTCGAATTTGGCGAGCCACAGAAAGAACCCGAAGGCACCAAGGATGCCCGCCAGGGTGAACGCACCGATCAGGATGTAATTCGCTCGGGTCTCCATCGCCTCTACCTGTCCTGCCCCTTCTGTTGTGCCGCACGGGCGCGGGGGCCTGTGAAATATTCCTGAACCCAAGGATGGTCGACCTTGGTCATCTCTTCTATCGGACCTTCAACCAGCACGCGTTTTTCCGCAAGTACCGCGACGCGATCACATATGGCATAAAGGCTGTCCAGATCATGCGTTACCATGAACACGGTCAGCCCCAACGTGTGCTGAAGTTCCCCGATCAGGTCATCATATGCGGCGGCCCCGATCGGGTCCAACCCGGCAGTTGGTTCGTCCAGAAAAACGATTTCCGGGTCCAGCGACAGGGCGCGGGCCAACGCAGCGCGTTTGCGCATTCCACCGGACAGTTCCGAGGGGAACTTGCTGCAACTTAGTTGAGGCAAGCCAACGAGACTGATCTTCAGCCCACCTAGTGCGGCCATCAATTTTTCACTGATACCCGTGTGCTCGCGCAGAGGCGCCATCACGTTCTGCAATACAGTCAGTGAGGAAAACAGCGCACCGTCCTGAAATGCCACGCCCCAGCTTCTTTCGATCCGCTGACGTTCTTCTTCGGGGCCATTAAGAACATCGACGCCAAGAACCTCAATACTTCCCGACTTGGGCTTGTTCAGCCCGACGATCGTACGCAAAAGCACGGACTTCCCAGTGCCCGATCCACCGACAACACCCAGCACTTCACCGCGCCAGACATCGAGGTTGAGGTTATCGTGGACCACTTGCTCGCCGAACTGGTTGGTTAAATTGCGCACACGAATAACGGCCTCGCGTTTCGTGTCGGATCGGGGCTTGTCCTGAAGCGCGGCTCCATCCATGTCAGATCCCCAACTCTGAGAAGAAGATCGAAAACAGGGCGTCGATGGCGATGACCATAAAGATCGATTGCACGACCGAGGCTGTCGTCCGCTGACCAACGCTTTCGGATGAACCTTTGACCTGCATAGCCTGCCAGCAGGCAATGACACCGATCACCAGTGCAAAGAACGGTGCCTTGATCATCCCGACGGCAAGTTGTGCGACGCCGGTATTTTCCTTCAACCGGGTCAGGAACATGCCGGGGCTGACACCGAGGTCGATCCAACTCATCAACGCTCCGCCGATCAGGCCAGCCATATCGGCAACAAAGCCAAGAATGGGCAACATGATCAACAGCGCCAGAACACGGGGAATGACCAGAACTTCAATCGGATCCAACCCCAGGGTGCGCATCGCATCAATCTCTTCCTGCACCTTCATCGAGCCAATCGAAGCCGTAAAAGCCGACCCGGAGCGACCTGCGACGATGATTGCTGTCAGCAGGATACCAAGCTCACGCAGGATCGAGATGGAGATCAATTCGACAACAAAGATCTCAGCCCCGAACTGTTTCAACTGCGTCGCGCCCTGAAAGGCCAGAACGACGCCGATCAGGAAACCCATCAAGGACACAATCGGCAGCGCCTTGAAGCCGACTTGCTCCATCTGTGACACCAACGCAGCACGACGCAGTCGCCATGGCATGATCAGAGTCCGGACCAATCGATGCAGAGTAAGGCCAAGAAAGCCGATGATTGATAATGTGTCCTTCCAGGCGCCAAAAGTTTTTTGCCCAATCCGGGCAACCCAATTCACAAAGCCATGCGGCGGCAGTTCTTCTCCTGTAACCTCGGGTATGTTGTGCGATACTGTTTCGATCAATGACGAATGTGCAGGGGCCAACCCTTCGAGTTGGACCTGAGCGCCCTCACTTCCCATCCGCTGCACCAGATTGGCGACTAGCCAGGCCCCTCCGGTATCCAGCGATTCAACTTGCGACATGTCCACAATGACATCTTGGCCGTTGGGCTTTTGGGCGGCAAAACCCGCTTCGACACGATCCAACGATTGAGTGCGCAGATCTCCGGCAAGGCGGATACAAACGCCGGTTGCGCTGGTCTCGGAAATAATCGTCGGCCGTGTCATAGCGGTATGTGATGGCAAACACCGGGTCGCTGCAATGGATTTGTTCGAACCCCTCAGGATTTTGCGCCCGCGCATTGCGGTAGAGCGACAGTGAAGCCCATGGTTCCGGCTCTGGAGCAGGCAGAGCGGGCGAGCCATGCGTTTCGCGTGTTTGCATTGTGGGGCAGGCTCAGTCAGGATGTTCTGAATGAGGGCGGACAAGCAGAACTATTAATATTCAGATAATTATAGACAAATGTCCTTTGTAAGGTATCGTGAGGCCGAAGTTTTCCTGTTGCGGTTGTGTGTTCGAACAGGCGGCTTGGTCGGGCAGCAAGTGGGCCAATTGGGCGCTTCTTCACCTTGTCTCCGGCTTTTGCCTCAAATGCCTGTCAGGCGCGGATTGAGAGGTGATTGATGGTCGATTGGCTGGTGCATATTCTTCAAAACTACCCTGAATTGGCGGTGTTCCTGTCCATCGGTATCGGCTTTCTCGTTGGTCCCTGGAAACTGATGGGATTCAGTCTGGGCACGGTCACGGCAACGTTGTTGGCGGCGGTGGTGATCGGGCAGGCCCAGATTGAAATCGACTCGGCGGTCAAATCGACTTTCTTCATCTTGTTCATCTTTGCTGTGGGCTACGGTGTCGGACCTCAGTTCATCCGCGGCCTGAAAGCAGACGGCGCGCGCGAGGTGTTCTTTGCGCTCAGCGTGCTCGCACTTTGCCTTGTAATCCCGATCATCGCAGCCAAGGTCGCGGGTCTGGAACTTGGCTATGCCGCGGGGCTTTATGCCGGATCGCAGACGATTTCAGCGGCGATCGGTGTTGCCACCGACCAAATTGGCCAGCTGGGCCTGTCGGCGGAACAGGCCAAAACCTATGCTAACCAGATTCCGATTGCCTATGCGGTGACCTATATTTACGGCACAATCGGGTCGGCCATCATTCTGGCCAAGATCGGCCCGCGTCTGATTGGCGTCGATCTGGTCGCGGCCTGCAAGGAATATGAGGCTAAGCTGGGTGGCACGACGTCGGTTGAAACCGGTGATGGCATCGTCTCGGCATATCGCGCGATCGAGGCGCGGGCCTTTGAGATCCCAGAAGGTAGCGATCTGCTGGGGCAACCGGTCAAAGATCTGATGCCCGGTATCCGCATCTATGCCGAACGCCTGAGACGTGACGGGAAGATCATAGAGGTAGATGATAACACCGTATTGCGGGCCGGAGATGTTGTGATGTTCTCAGGCCGCCGCGCTGATCTGGTGGGTTTGCTTGAGACCAATCTTACAGAAGCTGACGCGCCTGATCTGCTGAGCATACCGTCGGAAAAACTGGATGTGCTGATCACCAGCAAAGAGGTTCATAACAAGACGCTTGAAGAGCTAAGCAAACTGTCGATCGCGCGGGGCATTTATGTCTCGAAACTGATGCGAAACATGCAGGATTTGCCGCTGCTACCCGGGACAGTCGTGCATCGTGGTGACATCGTCACAATTCAGGGCAGCAAGCGTCATGTCGAGGCCGCAGTTGCCCAGATTGGCTATGCCGACCGCCCGGTAGACACCACAGATCTGGCCTTTGTAGGCTGGGGGATTTTCATCGGCGGCATCATTGGAACACTGTCAGTCATGATGGGTGGTTTCCCGATCAGCCTTTCCACTACCGGAGGCGCGCTGCTGGCTGGGCTGGTGCTGGGTTGGCTGCGTACGGTGCACCCGACCTTTGGGCGCATCCCGGGTCCGGCGCTTTGGTTGATGAACACTCTGGGTCTGAACGTGTTTATCGCGGTGATAGGGATCACCGCAGGGCCGGGATTTGTCGCGGGACTGCAACAGGCCGGTATTGCGCTGCTGCTATGGGGAATCGTCGCGACTTCGCTACCAATGATCTTTGCAGTTTACGTCGGGCATTACGTGTTCAAATTCCACCCGGCCATTCTGTTTGGTGCCTGCGCAGGTGCGCGCACCACGACGGCGGCGTTGGGTATGATCCAGGAAGCCGCGCAAAGTCGCATCCCGGCGCTTGGCTACGGAATGCCGTATGCGATCGGAAATACATTATTGACCATCTTCGGGATGGTCGTTGTTTTGATCCTAAGCTGATTTGGAGAGGTTCACGTTATGGATAGAGTAACGCTGCACGATTACGAAGCACTCAGCCCGTTTCAGATCAAGGATGAGCTGATCAAACTGGCCTCGGCCGAGGCGCGTAAGGCCAATAGTGCTTTCCTGAACGCGGGGCGCGGCAATCCTAACTGGGTTGCCACCCGTCCGCGTGAGGCGTTCTTTGCCCTTGGTCAATTTGCCATAACTGAATCCAAACGTGTGATGGACCACCCCGCTGGTTTAGGCGGAATGCCGGCGCAGAAAGGTTGCCATGGACGGCTGCAGAGCTGGGCGTCTGATCATTCCGACACGCCGGGCGTCGATACGCTGCTTGAGGTCGTGGCGCATGCCATATCCGCATTTGATTTCGATGCGGACGAGTTTGTGCATGAACTGACGGATTCGATCATCGGTGATAACTATCCGGTGCCTGACCGCATCCTGAAACACAATGCCACCATTGCCCATGAATACCTGATGTGGTCCATGTGCCGAGGTCACCGGCCTGACGCTCAGTTCGATTTGTTCGCAGTCGAAGGCGGCACGGCGGCGATGTGTTATATCTTCAAGTCTCTCAAAGCCAATCGGCTGCTGAACCCGGGTGATACGATCGCGTTGTGTACACCGATCTTCACCCCCTATCTGGAAATGCCAGAGCTTGAGGATTACAGCCTTGAATCCGTCCATGTGGAAACCGACGAGGAAGACGGCTTCCAACTGACGGATGCCGCAGTGGAAAAGCTGAAAGATCCCAAGGTAAAGGCGTTCTTCCTAGTCAATCCCGGCAATCCGTCTTCGGTCGCGCTCAGTACCGCGTCACTTCGCAAACTAGCGGATCTGGTTGAAAATCACCGGCCTGATCTGATCGTGCTAACGGATGATGTCTACGGCACCTTTGTGCATGATTTTACCTCGGTCATGGGCCATCTGCCACGCAACACGATCGGGGTGTATTCCTATTCCAAGTACTTTGGCTGCACCGGCTGGCGTCTTGGCGTGATTGCTGTCGCGCAAGACAACATCTTCGATCTCAAGCTGGCGGATCACCCGGATGAGATCAAACAGGCCCTGGACAAGCGCTATGGCACGCTTAGCCTGACGCCGCGCGACATTCGCTTTATCGACCGGCTTGTGGCCGATAGCCGGGATGTGGCCCTGAACCACACGGCGGGCCTGTCGCTGCCGCAGCAGGTGATGATGACGCTGTTTTCACTTAGTGAGTTGGTCGACAGCAAGAAAATCTATCAGACCGCCTGTATGGAGTTGGTTCATCGCCGCTTCAAACTCCTGACCGAAGCAATGGGGATCGAGGTGCAGGCAGGTGAGCATTACGACGCCTATTACGGTATCATCGATTTCGAATACTGGTTGCGAAAATATGTCGGTGAAGATGTCGTGGCTTGGATCAAGCAGAACGTTCACCCATTGGATATCGCGTTCAAGCTGGCCGAAGACTATGGCATCGTTTTGCTGAACGGCAGCGGATTTGATGCACCCGGATGGTCCGCTCGCGTGTCCTTTGCCAACCTGCCGGACGAGGCTTATTCGCAGATCGGAACAGCCGTTCGATCGGTGGCACGTGGCTATGTGCAAGCCTACCGCGCCGCGAACAATTTGCCGCTGCATGGATAGATAAATCTCCCTACACCTGCGTCTGAACTGGTGATACCCATGGGCGCAGGGGAGGATGAATTTGGACATTTCCGAACAGCGCATCAAGGCGATGACCACGGCTGGCCTGAACCTGATCGGTCAGGCGTTGTCGATCTATGACAGCCAATTGCGTCTCGTGGTCAGCAACCTGCGGTTTCAGGAAATGTTCGATCTGCCAAGTGAACTTGTCGAGCCGGGGGCCTTGTTTCGCGATACAATCCATTTTCTCGCCAGCCGAGGGGAATACGGCACGGTTGGCGATGTTGATGAGATGGTCGAGCTCCGTGTTTCACAGGCCCTCGCGTTCGAGCCGCATTACATGGAGCGGACCCGGCCTAATGGTCAGGTGATCTCGGTCGAAGGTGCACCTTTGCCCAATGGGGGCTGGGTGGCCGTCTATACCGACATAACTCGCACGAAGCGGGTGGAAGATTTGCTGCGTGCCCGTTCAGAAGAACTGTCAGGCCAACTTCTGAGCCATGCCGAAGAGCTTTCCGCAACCAACCGCAAATTGGCAGCGACCATTACCGCGCTGGAAGAAGCCAAGCGTCAGCTGACTGAGATCGAGGCCCGCACTCGGATGACGACCGAGATGATGCCAGCCCATATCGCGCATCTGGATACCGATGGACGATACGATTACTCAAACCGCCGCCTCAGTTCGGTTATGCCCGGCCGCCCGTCTGACATTCTGGGTCTTCATATATCAAAGGCTTTGGGGCCGGCGGCCTATGATCGGGTAAAACCGCATCTGGAACAGGCCTATGGCGGCCAACCTTCGGTTTTTGAATTTACCGAGGATCAGGATTCGCGCCGCATTCGGGTATCATTCACACCCGACAAGGCAGGTGGTGTTTATGTCATGTCGGTGGATATCACCGAGGAAACTCAGGCCCGTGTCGCCCTTCAGCAAACGCGGCGCCGAGCTATGGCAGCGCAAATGACCAGCGGACTCGCCCATGACTTTTCAAACTTGCTGACCATCATTCTGGGCATGCAGGCGCGATTGGAGAAGATGGATTTGCCCGAGGAAGCCGGACAGCTTGTCACGGCCACGCAACAGACCGCCCGTCGCGGGGGGCAATTGCTGAATCGCATCGCGGACATGACCGGCAATCGCACGCCTCAACCTCAGGCGACGGATATGCGCGGTTTACTTGAGGATTTGCGAATCCTTGCCACCCCGTCCTTGCCGCGGGGCATGGGGTTGTCGGTGGTCAATACTCTACCCGACAAGGCGCTGATGCTCGATCCCGGCATGGTTCAGGATGCACTGCTGAACCTGGTTCTGAATGCGCGGGATGCTTGCGGCACATCGGGCCAGATCACGATCACTGCGCATGCAATCGGGACAATATGGGTTGAGATCACGGTGTCGGACACTGGCCCGGGGTTTACCGGGGAAGCATTAAAGAAAGCGTTAAACCCATTCTTTTCCACCAAAGGCAGCGATGGCTCGGGGTTGGGACTTCCAATGGTCTACGACACGGTAAAGCTGGCGGGCGGTGACCTTAATTTGCGCAACACGCCTTCTGGTGCTTCGGTCGTGATACGTTTGCCCTACCGTCCTGCCCCGTCCGCGCAAGCGGGTCTCGTATTGTTGGTTGAAGACAGCGATGACCTGCGCAGTCAGTTCCGGGACATGCTGGTCGATTTGGGGTGTTCGGTGATCGAGGCAAGCTCGGTCGATGAAGCTTTGACCTTGACGTCGGAAATCGGTGATATCGCGCTGGTTCTATCAGATATTAAGCTGGAGGGCGAAGGCACTGGGATCGACATTGTCGACCGCCTGAATGGTGCGTTGCCCTGTATACTGATGACGTCGCTGCCGCTAAATGACCCGCTACATCATCAGGCATTGACCCGTGCACCCGTCCTAAGCAAACCATTCACATCGTCGCAATTGTCGGCGTTGATCCGAACCGAGGCCGCCTGAATGACACAACCTTTGGTGACCATTCTCGATGACGAACCTGAAATCCGCCGTATCCTAACGGAAGCGCTGGAAGATGCCGGGTTTCAAACTCAGAGCTTTTCACGTGCCCGTGAATTTGAAGCTTCGCTGAAAAGGGTCACTCCGGATCTGTGTTTGGTGGATTTATCATTACCGGATACCGACGGTCTTACACTTGTGCACAAACTTGCGCTTGAGCAAGGTGCTGCCGTCATCATCATTTCAGGCCGCGCTCAGGTACAGGACCGGGTAACGGGATTGGAGCTTGGCGCAGATGATTACATCACCAAACCATTTGATCCAGCCGAAGTAATTGCTCGGGTCCGCGCCCGGCTACGCTCTACTGGACCAGCAACGCCGAATTCAGACATAGCCGAATTCAATGGTTGGACCGCACAGTTTGATCGATATGTCTTGATCAATGCCGATGGCGTCGAGACACCTTTCAGCCACGCCGAAGGTGAGGTTCTGCGATTGTTTCTTGAAAGTCCCAAACGCCTGATCAGCCGCGCGCGCATGCAGGACATGTTGGGTGGCGGGGCAGGTGACAGCTTTGACCGCGCTATGGATGTTCGGATTTCCCGCTTGCGAACGAAGCTGGGCGAAGATCCCAAAAACCCGCGCCTTATTAAAACGATATATGGTGCGGGATATATCTTTCTTGGTGACGTGACCTGGTCTTAGTCGTCGGTCCCCCCCGACGCCTAAGATGTCTATCGGCTGGCGCTTTGCTATCTGCTGCCCATCTGTCGTTCTCTTCAATCGCGCAGCGCCTCGTCTTTTATCTTCAGAACAGGTTGGATCAGATAATCAAGAACTGACTTTTGGCCTGACAGAATATCGACTTGAGCGATCATTCCTGGGATGATTTCAACCGCTGTACCACCCGCATCCAACATCGTGTCTGAAGTCTGAATTTCGACGACGAAAACCTCTTCTTCACTTCGTTCCGAGCGAGTGATGGTGTCGGCACCGATTCGAACGATCTCACCATCCAGACTGCCGTACCGCGAAAAATCGTAGGCCGTGATCTTGATTTTGACCTTTTGCTCTGGGTGCAGGAAGGCGATGTCCTTGGGTCGAACATAGGCTTCCACCAACAATCGGTCGTCCAACGGAACAATCTCAATCAGTTCCTCACCGCTTCGGGCCATCCCGCCGATCGTCGTCCGGTGAATCCGGTTTACGACACCCCGTACGGGGGCCCGGATCAGCGCGCGAGACGCACGGTCACGCAAAGAGGGTAGGGCAGGTTGCAAGGCGGCAAGCTCTGCCGAAACCAAAGCCAGATCAGTTAGTGCGGCACTACGAAACCGACTACGCGTCGCGCGGACCTTGTCATCCACTTCATCCAGCCCGGCCTTCAACCGGTTGATCATCGCCTCTGCTCTGACCTTGCGGCCTTTCCATTCCGCCTCGCTACGGCGCAGGGCCAAAAGGGTTGTTGCCGGTTCCATCTTCTGTTCGACCAATGGCACCATCATAGCGCGCTCATCGGCCAACACATTCAGGGTCTCGGTTGACGTGACCTGGTCAACCAATCCCTCTTCGTACTCGCGTTGCCGCTGTTCGCGCTGTCGAGAGAGAATTGCAATCTCAGCTTCAAGTTCTGCTTGCCGACCGTGGTACAGCGCAGTCTCCGACCGCACGACATCTGGCGCGCCAGTCAGAAGATCGTCGTCGAACTCAAGCTCAGCCCCATCGATTTCGGCACGTAGTCGTTGTGCGCGGGCCATCAAACCAAAGGCACGCTGTTGCTCTTGGCTCAACTCTCGTTCGATCTGAGTAGTATTCAGCTCCATCAGCAATGTACCAGCCTCAACCACCAGACCCTCGCGCACGTGAACGGACCGCAAAACACCGGGTTCGGTCGCTTCGATCACCTGAATATCGCCGGATGGCACGATACGCCCATCTGCCCTCACGACATCGTCGAGTTCAGTTAAATGAGCCCAGGCGACGGCGCTTATCAAACAACTGAGTATCAGGAGCAGCAGCAATGATCCCCGCAGCGGTGACCCTCCACGCATTTCACGGGCGAGGCTTTCCAGATCAGGATGCCGCGACATTCAGATGCCTCCCGGGCTTGCGAACTGTCTGCGTCAGGATGTTTTTGGGTCCATCCATCGCAATTTTGCCATCCTCAATCACTATGACCCGATCAACCAGTTCCAGCAGGCTGGTTCGGTGCGTCACAATGATCATCGTGGTATCTGGCGTGGTCTTTTTAAGGCGGCGTATAATTTCGGATTCGGATTTGACGTCCATCGCACTCGTAGGCTCATCCAGCAGCAGGACAGGAGGATGCCCGATAAGCGCCCGGGCCAATGCAATCGCCTGCCTTTGACCACCTGACAATCCTTCTCCTCGTTCGGCTACAGGCTGATCATAGCCCCGTGGGTGCCGCGCGATAAAATCTTCGACACCTGCAATGCGCCCTGCACGGATCAGTTCATCATCACGCGGGCGCACCGACCCGCTGGCAATGTTTTCCCGGACGGTACCGGAAAACAGCCAGATGTCTTGCAAGACTGAACCAATATTTCGCCGCAAGTCGCCGGGATCAATCTGGCGAATGTCCAGCCCGTCCAACATCACCGAGCCCACACGCGGTTGGTAGAGGCCCAACAGCAGTCGCGCAATCGTACTCTTGCCCGACCCAATCTGGCCCAGGACAGCGACTTTTTCACCGGGTTCGATTGTAAATGAAACACCTTTCATCGCATCTTCCGTTTGATCAGGATATGCGAAATGAACATTGTTAAACGTTATCCGCCCGGAAAACTCGGATCTGCTGATCCAAGATTTGCCTTCAGGCCGCTCATTGCTCGCCTGCATTAACGTGTCCAGATTGCGGTAGGCACTGCGTGCCTGATTGACACGTGTCAGGGTTTGCGCCAATTGTCCCAGCGGTGCCAGGGCACGGCCGGTCAGCATCACCGACGCAACAAGTGCCCCCATGCTCGTCTGGCCATCCGTGATCAGAAATACACCATAAAAGACGATAAGTACTTGCGCGGCCTGCTGAGTAAATCCAGTTAGGTTCAGGGCAAATTGAGTAACGGCCCTGCTGCGTGATCCGTAGTTTGACTGGCGTGCAATTGCACCTTCCCACCGCATACGCATCTGCCGACTGGCGGCGGTTGTCTTGATGGTTTCCAAGCCTGATACAGCCTCAACCAGAACAGATTGCTTGGATTGTCCGTCTGCAAAACTTTGTTCAGCAAGACGCGACAGGATCGGTTGAACAGCCAGTCCGCTGAGAAGAACGACTGGTACAGCGAGTGCCGGAACAAGCGCCAGCGGGCCGCCCACCATATAGATCGCGAATATGAATACCGCGATGAATGGCAAGTCTACGACAGCGACGAGTGTGGCAGAAGTAAAGAATTCACGCAAAGTTTCGAATTCGCGGATGGTACTGGCCATTGCACCCGTTGAGCCCGTTCGGGACGACATGCGAATATTCAGCACCTGGTCAAATACTCGCCGTCCCATGGACATGTCAGCATTCTGGCCGGCGCGATCTATGAACCCCGCGCGAAGGAGCTTCAGCGCGAAGTCAAAAAGAAGCGCCAACCCCACGCCAAGCGTCAAAGCAATCAGCGACTCGGTCGCCTCGTTGGGCAAGACCCGGTCGTAGACGATCATGATAAAGACTGAGGTCGTAAGCCCCAGAACGTTTGCCATCGCCGCAGCCAGCGCCACCTGAACATAAGACCAGCGGTTTGCGGAAAGGGACGACCAGAACCAATGACCCCGCTGATCCGCTTGATCTGCGTTAACCTCGTCGCGGTGCAAGGGTCGAAACAACAATGCATAGCCCGTGTAGACTTCGTCCACGCCGCTTTCGGGAACCTCTCCGATACCGTCATCCAAAGTGGGGTCGTAAAGCAATAGATCGCCATTGCGCGTGCGCCCGTGGTACACAACGGCGCGATCGCCTTCCAACAACAAGATCGCGGGTGCCAGCGGTGCATCAAATGCCGACAGCTTTCGCGCACCAAACCCGACCTGCAGGCCTGCTCGTTGTGCCGCGTACATCGCATCGCGCACGGTCAACTCACCTGTATCACCAGATTGGCAGGCGTTCAGTGCTGCAACTGTCAATGGCCGCTCAAGTGTCGCTGCGACATTCAACAAGCAAGCTTCCAATTCGGTCAGAGTTGCACGATCAACATTCATAGCGACTTATCCAGCGTGTCCATCGTGAACCCCGGAGAACCCAGAATGGTCTCGGTTAGGCTCGATGAGGCGTGATTGGCCAAAGCGAAGTTCTGCTCTGCCAGAATCAGCCGTTCCTGTAGCTGCATGTAGTTGCGTTTCGTACCCGACACTCGGGATTTCGCGGTTAATACACCCATTCTAGATTCATGACCGTTTGATACCCGCAAGTAAGACGGCACTTCACTACTAATGGAGTTCGTCTGAACGGGCCGTGCTATCAACCCCAATAAAGCCTGAGCCAAAAATGCACCGCCAGCGGCATTCTGGTAAGCTTGGATTGTCCTTGTTTTGGACCCACTTCGTGCCACAATCGAACTGCTCTGAACAGCCTTTCGCACTTGTTGGTCAAAAGCGTTCTTTGACAGTTTTTTAGATCGTGCTGTTGCGCTTGCTCCGGTCGTTCCTCGCGTTAAAGATGTCTCGACATCGGCTAGGTTGGGCGTTGAGGTGCAGGCTGAAACTGACAGTAACCCCGCTGTTATGCCAAGGATTCCAAGCCCGAGCTTAACCCATTGCATGGATCGCGCCCTCCTTGCATTGTCCGTGCCGAACCTCTTCAGCAAGTGCAGTCATGAATCCGCCAAAGGTGTCGTTTTGTTCTGAACTCCTCGTGCCTGATTGGCTCTGTGCACTGGACAGCCAAACGCAATGCGACAGGGATACTTGATGAGCGTGAATCAACCGTAGCGCGCCGCTGGAAAGCAGGGCCAATTTATAAGACTCGGGCAATCGTTCCAGAAGAATTGGATCAACGCCCCAGTAACACTCGGTCAAAGTGACGCCATTCTGTTCGTCCAGTGGTACAAGCAGACCCATTTCAGCGATCAAAGAGCAGACTTGGTCCGTTTTGTTTGCCGAGGCCAGGCGATTTTGCAGAAAGCGGCGCACACTGCAGAGATCCTGCGTCAAAAGTCCGTCCACTGTAAAAAATGGTTGGTCCTTAGGGTCATGTGTTACCAACCCTGAATCCTCGTCGACAAACAGACGTGACCGAGAGTCGCCCTTTTTTAAAGCTTCTGCCTGGAATGGAAAGCAACGCAACGCTGAAGGCACATAAGGCGCAAGCCAGCGACCGTTTTGGTCGACGAAGGGCGGTGCCATTTCCGGGATGACTGAGAATAGTGCGACGGGAGAAAAACCTGTTTGGTTTGACAGGAACACAATCGGAAAAGATGTGGCAATTTGCGGAACTTCTGAGATGACGATGGGACAGGCGTCCATCTCTGCAACAAATTGGTATGATGTGAACCGGCGCCAGAATCGATTCCTGTGCCGTACAAGGCTGACTGGGAAAAGGCCGTTCTCTGCCATGTGATCCTCTTGTTCTGAAGAGGCGAGGCTACATTTGTGCATCGCCCCAAGCTACGTGCGCCGTTTAGGCTGAAGCGCCAGTTGGGTCAGTGATCAGGATGTTGTCGTCGGACAAACTGCTCAGATCGGAAAGGCCATCGAACTGTGCAAGCGCTTCGACCGACGCCGAATCTGGGCCAGAGTAGTCAACCTTGACCAGAATGCTGTCAGTGCCGTCCGTTGCCAGCAGATACATCTCATCACCTGATTGAGCACCATTCAGGTTTTCGGCTGCGCTAGTGATTGTATCCAGATCAAGGTCCGAAAGCGTGGTCTCCAGCCCGACGAACCCGGTGTTGGCACCAATTGTGCCGCCGGCCACCAAGGTCTCCACACCGGTCCCGTCGCCGCGAAGCGATGTGGTATTCAACCCCTGGAACATCAAGGCGTCAGAAACGCTGGCTGCTGGGCCCAGTGTGAAACCATTGATCGTATCAATGCCATTTGAAGATGAGTCAGCTTCGAAAACGATGACGTCTCGACCCGCCCCGGACACATCTATGGTGTCGTCGCCCTGGTTGCCGCGGATGACATCATCAACATCCGAGCCCGTAATGGTATCATTCCCACCGGTGCCGAGATGGAGCTGTGATGGCCCTCCGTCTGGAGTGGTCAACGTCAAGACGATGGGTTGGTTCGCGTCCTGAACTGTCATGGTAAATGTCACCACAGGCTGCGATAAATCCCCATAGCTCGTGGCCGCGCCCGCGAAACTGATTGCGGAACCTCCATTCGGGTTAGCCAGAAAGAGATTGAAGTCAGGGTTTTCTGACTCGGAGCCGCTATCGTAGGTCGCCACCGAAGGATCGAACCCCAGCTCGGCGGTAAAGGCCAGACCGCTTGAGATATCGCGATCGGAATCTGCGTAGACCTCGAACGTCACTGTCGTTCCGCTGCGACCGGCTTCAACGATGGTGTAGGCCGCCGGAACATGAGCAATTGCCTGTTCGGACACCGGATCAGGATCGGGGCCGCCTGCGACTGTCGCCTGTGCTTCGAAATCGAGGGCGTCTCCCGCTTCAATCGAGGCAAAGCTTGCGGCAGGCGCGGACAGGGTCCAGCTCCCATCGGCCGCAACCGTCGCCGAACCAAGCGAGACCGAGTTAAGTGTAACATCGACCGCTTGTCCGGCTGACAGGCCTGCGGAACTGCCTGATACGGTCATTCCAGTGTTTTGTGCATCGCTCAGCGACACGGCACTATTGGCACCCAGATCATCGATGTAGAGGATAGGTTTGAAATCCGTGGCCAACATGGTTGTCGCATCGGTTGCCGGGTTTCCTGCGGCGTCTTGAACCGATGCCGTGACCGCAAAATTGCCTCCATCGGCCAAACTGGCCAAATCCGCCGAAGGAATGCTTGTGCTCCACAAGCCACCCGAAACCACCGCGCCGTAGGTCTGACCATTCAGGCTTACAGTGACAGTCTGCCCGTCCTCGGCATTTGTTGTCCCCGACACGCTGAGATCCGTTCCCTGTTCAACGATATCCAGAACGGAACCAACCGAAAGCGGGTTCAATGCAATTGTTGGTGCGCTGAGGTCGGTGCTGAAACTGGTAGTCGCTGCATTCGTGTTGCCAGCCGCATCCGTGATTGAGGCGTTCACGTCATACGTTTGCCCGTCCTGCAGGCCGCTCAAGTCTGCAGCCGCAGCTGTGAATGTCCAGATGCCACCGTTTACTATGGCGATTCCGCCGGTCAGAGCCGCACCTCCGGACTGGACGATCTGTACCGAAACTTGCGTACCATTGGCCGCATCAGAAGTTCCTGAGACCACCAGATCCGTTGCTTGTTCGGTCAGGTTGACTACAGCTCCACCTGACAGTGATGATATGGCGAGCGACGGGGCGGTGAAGTCCGTGTCAAAGCTGTTGGTCGCCTGTATCGCCAGATTGCCGGCGGCATCCGAGACATCTGCTGTCACGCTGATCGTGGCCCCATCGGGTAGCGCCGCCAAATCCGCCGAGGGGACACTGACCGACCACCCCCCGGTTGAGGCCTGTCCTGTGTAGGATTGGCCGTTCAGATTTACGGTGATTGTCTGACCATCTTCGGCGGATGTAGTGCCCGTAATGGTCAAGTCCGTACCACGTTCCGCAGCATTCAAAACCGCTCCGTCCGAAAAACTGTCGATACTCAGAGTTGGGGCGGTGACATCTTTGGATAAGTTGACGCTGGCTTGCGGGGCGACAAGGCCGTCGGCGTCCGTCACGTCGCCTGTGATATTGAAATCTCCGCCATCGGCAAGCGCAATGAGATCGGCGCTGGGGATTGTCACACTCCAACTGCCGCCCGAGACCGAGTCGGTATAAGTCTGCCCATCAAGGGCTACTGTTACCTGCTGCCCGTCGGTTACGTTCCCTGTTGTCCCGCTTACGACCAGGTCAGATCCGGTTTCGACCGCATTCAGGATAGCCCCGACCGACAAGGGAGTGATTGCAATTGATGGGCCCGTAAGATCGACCGGAACGGATACCGATATCGGTGTTGCCGAATTGCCTGCTGTGTCGCTGACGGCAACTGAAACGGATGCGGGCACACCGGTTGCCAAACCAGACAAATCGGCATTCGGGATCGTCACTGACCAACTGCCGCCCGATACAGAACCCGTGTAATCCTGACCGTCGAAAGATACATTGACCACCTGGCCGTTTTCAGCTGTGGTCGTGCCCGACAAGACAAGATCCCCAACGACATCGGCCAGATCTATTGAACCGCCACCCACTGGGTTTAGTGTCAGATCAGGCGCGGTCAGATCAGTGTCAAAACTTCCATTGGCCTGAGGTGCTGGGTTCCCAGCGCGATCCGATACATCAGCCGTCACCGTGACGCTTGACCCGTCTGGCAGCGTGGTAAGATCTGAAGCGGGCACCGAAACGCTCCAGCCGCCGCCCGAAACGGTGCCACTATAGGATTGCCCACCAATCGCTACCGTTACGGTCTGCCCATTCTCGGCATCCGTTGTGCCAGAGATTTCGAGATTTGTACCTTGTTCTGCAGCATTCATTACCGCACCCGCCGAGAATGTATCGATGGTCAGGACCGGTGGAATGGTATCAACGTCGAACCTTGCGGTTTCAGCCGATAGCTCCATCCCGCTACCATCCAGATGGCGCACGGAAACATCCGAGATCCCCTGAGGCAGGGCCGCTGCCTCGGCCTGCGTCAGTGAAACGCTCCAGCTTCCGTCGCCTGCAGGAGTGACTGATTTTGTCACCGATCCGATGGTAACTTCGACAGTCGTTGTTCCTTCCGGCGCTGTTGTTTGGCTGCTGAGATTGCTCAATGCGTTTGATTGCAGCTCAGCCAGGTTCAGGCTGGGCGGTCGAGGAGGTGAGGGGGTAACGGTGGGTTTGGCATCAGTTTCATCGTCGCTGTCTCCACCGCCGCCGCCTCCGCCACCGGCAGCTGCAGCACCGGCTATTCCCAACCCGCCCAAGGCCAGCCCGGCACCGCTTATGCCACCTGCGGTTGCTGCGGTCGCACCTGCGGCCTCTGCGGCTAGACCTGATTGTGCAATTTCGCCGACGACTTCATCTGCAACCATTATGGTGCCGTTTTCCAGAATCTGTACGTTCTCGGCAGAGACAACAATCGTCCGCCCATCTGTCAGTTTCAGCTGCACGTCGCCATTCGAAAGCAGCTTTGCCACCCGAACGCCCGGAATTGACTCAGCAAACTGATGTGACGCAAGCTGTTCATCGGTGGCCTGCGCAAGAGCTGGTAATGCGAATAGTGTCGAGCCAAGGCCGCCAGCAACCCCGCGTCCTACCCATCGCTGAAGTTTTTTGTCGAACCATTTGCGGATATGGCGCGTACGTTGCGCATCGGGCCCGGCGTCCGTGGTCGATTTATTGGTCGAAACGGTATCTTTGGTCATTTTGCCCTCTCATTAGATGGACGCTGGTCGTTGCGTGATATGCTGTTTTCGGCCGATCTGGTCTGTGGTTTGATCTTCTGCGCCATTCGACCGCTGCGAAAAATTTGAGTTAATCTGGAACTGAAGTCCTTGTTTTCACCACATTTCTGTTCTGGTTCAGAACCGAACATCGTTTCATCCTGTATGTGTTGCCAGGGGTGGCAGGGGGTAACGGGCGATGATGCTTCAGTTCGAAAGAGTGGTGGCAACGGGGACCGCAGCGCTCGATTCAGGTATCGGCGATACGGCTTTAAAAACGTTTAACGGGGAAACGTATCTTTACAGCACGAGCGGATCCGGGGGAGGGCTCGTGTCTTGGCGCCTTGTGGAGGGGGCTGGCCCACAAGAACAGGACCAACAATATTTCGATGCCTCGATTGCCCATCAGGTCGGGCACAGCGGAACCCCGATTCATCTGGCGGGCAATGATCAACTGGTCCTCGACGTCGATACTGCCACAGGGCTTGTGGGTTATGAACTAAACGCGGATGGCACTATCGGTGCCTTGCAAGAAACCAATGCTTTGACGGGCGGCGGGGATATCGCTGCAGCGGTCCAGGTAACGATTGGGGCTGGCGACTTGCTTGCGCTTGCGCATGAGGACACAGGCCAGATCGGCACCTATAGTATCAATGGTGATGGATCGCTGAGCCCGGCGCATAGCATTAACGCGTCTGCCAGTACGCTTCAGACCCTGCAATCGGGGTCGAATCATTTCATTGTCGGCGCAGATGCAACCAGTGGAACAATCTCGTCATATTCGATCGATCAAGGCAGTGGCGTGCTCTCTGAGGTTGCCGGTAATGACGATATCCAGACGCTGGGCATAAGTTCTCCTACGGCGGTTGAGACAATTCAAGCCTATGGAAAGTCATGGATTGTTGTGGCCGGATCGCAAAGCAATTCGCTAAGCGTTATGGAATTGGACGCCAGCGGGCGGTTAAAGCCGACGGATCATATTCTGGACACCCTGCATACCCGGTTTGGGGCCGTACAGGATCTTTCAGTCCTTGAGGTTGATGGTCGGGTTTTCGTGGTGGCTGGGGGCGGGGATGATGGGATCACGCTGTTTACAATGACGCCGGACGGGCAGCTCATCCATATGGATAGTTTTGCAGATACTCTGGACAGTGGATTGCAAAATGTCCAAACGATCAGCGTTGCGCCTATGGGGGATGAGCTGCAGATATTTGTATCATCTCAACAGGATGCAGGGCTCACTCAGCTGAGCGTATCGATTGCCGACCTTGGAATTGTTGCCAAAGGCTTCGGAACAGTAACCGGTACCGCGCAGGACGACATGCTAAAAGGCGGTATACTGGACACTATTCTGGACGGCGGAGCAGGGGACGATATGCTGATTACGGGCACTAGTTCCACGACCATGACGGGTGGTGCTGGCGCGGACATCTTTGTGATCCGTCAAACAAGTGGCCCGACTGTGATCACGGACTTTCAGGCCGGCACCGATCGTTTGAATCTGACCGATTATCCTTTTCTGCGCACCCCAGCGCAGTTGGATTTCACTTCCACCGCTCAAGGCGCCCAAATCGCTTATCGCGACGAAACGATAGAACTTGTTTCAGCTAATGGCACCTCCCTGACAACTGAGCAGGTATTCGGCGCAGGGTTTGGTGGTCCCGATCATATTCCTGTCAATCTGGGTAGCGGGCCGGATAACAACTCATCAGACGGGGTAGCTGGTGGGTTCACGCTGAATTCGACGACTCCAAACGCAGCGTTGGGAAATACTGAAATCCGGTTCACCCCAGACGGAGGGTCTGCAATTGTTGCGCAGGCAAATGCACAAGGTGAATTTGATCTGGATCTACCAGACGGCGCGTTTCCCGGCCAATTGGACATCATTAAATCGTATTCAACGGCAAGCAGCGAGATAACAGCGCTGGATGCATTGCAGGTTTTGCGCATGTCGGTTGGACTTGATCCGACATGGGGTCCGGCAACGGCCGAAAATTACATCGCGGCCGATATCACCCGGGATGGATCGGTAAACGCGTTGGATGCACTGGCAATTCTTCAGGTTGCGGTTGGCCAGCCTTCTGCGCACAACGCTGAGTGGGTTTTTCTGGATGCAAATGCGGATCTATCCGGAATTTCACGCAGCAACGTCACCTACGAAACCGGAGCAGAGGTCACTATTGTTGATAGTGATCTGTCGGTCGACATGACCTCAATACTGCTTGGCAATATCGAGGCAGTTTGAATGAGACTGCGTGACCGGTGCTATTCTCGAAACGCGCGGTAGAAGTAATCTGCCAATGGTTTGACCAGGTAAGAAAGCGGAGTGCGTTCATCAGTTTTGATCATGGCTTCGACAGGCATACCCGGCAACAGTTCCTGGCCATTCAAACGGTCCAGTTGTCCTTCGTCAGGCACAACTTCAGCACGGTAGAAGGTAAAGCCGCTTGTCTCATCTGTGAATGAATCTGCTGAGACATTGATCACACGGCCATTCAGCTCGGGCGTGTCGCGTTGATTGAATGCGGGAAAGCGCAGGGCGACTTCCTGTCCGCGATGTAACTGATCCACATGCAACGCATCCACCCGTGCTGCGACCAACAAGGGCGTATCCTGCGGCACTACATACATCATCGGCTCACCCGGCTGGATCACAGACTGGATGGCAAAAACCTGACTGTCGTAAACTGTGCCAGCGACGGGTGCACGGATGTCTAGACGCGACAAACGCTCGGAAAGGGAAAGACGACGTTCTGCCAGTTCTACAACGCGAGACTGCACATCCCGAAGCTCGGTGATGGCTTCTTCGCGCCGCGTGGCCTGCAATTCAACAATTTGAATCTCGGTCGTGGCGATCTGGCCTGTCAGTCGCGCAACTGTGGATTCGAGGCTGCCGATTTGCCCTGTTAGATTTGCCTCTTCCCGCTGCAATGCAGAAACGCGGCTGGCCTGTGTCAGGCCGCGATCAAGCAAACCTTGCTGATCTTCGAGCTCCGTTCTGATCAATTCGACCTGAGTATTCAGTGACGCCAATTGCGCCTGCGTCCCCTCAATCTCGTTCTGGATCTGTATCTTCTGTTTCCCAAGCTGGTCGATCTGCTGGGTCAGCGTTTCCAACCTGGCGTTGAACAGACGTTGTTGGCCTTCCAACAGATCGTCGTCGATCGATTCGCGGGCTTTGAGCTCTTGCAGATTTTGCTTTAACGTATCTGCGTTCGCACCATCCCGTTCAGCCTCTAGCCGGGTCTTTCGGGCAAGTAACTCAAATAGCTGAGATTCCACGATCGTTTGTTCCGAGGCCAAAAACGTATCGTCAAGCCGCAGCATCATGTCCCCACGCGCCACTGCGTCACCGTCACGAACGAATATCTCGCCTACAACGCCACCGTCGGGGTGTTCGATGACCTGACGATTGCTCTGAACTTCGATCACACCTTGCGAGATAATAGCACCGGCCAGCTCAGTGCGGACGCTCCATAATCCCAGTCCCAGGATCAAAACTACCAGAGCCAAAAGGCCGACAAAAGCGGGCGCTTTAATACTCCAAACGGGACGTGAACTCTTGTCTGCCATTATTCACCCACCTTGTTCAGGTGCCTTTTGATAACGTTGGCGTTTTGGACCATCGTGTTCAAAACTTCATCGCGCCCACCGGATTTGACGATCTGGCCTTTCTCGACAACGACAAGATCGTCGCATTCCGAGATCGCTTGAGGCCGGTGCGTCATGATAATCGTGGATTTGCCCGCGCTCTTGAGCTCGCGGACCGCGTTGTTCAGGGCAAGGGTTCCGTCTGCATCCAGGGCCGAGTTTGGCTCATCCAGAATCAACAATACCGGATTACCATAGAGAGCGCGCGCCAATGCAATCCGCTGTTTCTGCCCACCGGAAAGCTGGCTGTCATTGCCCTCAAGGAAGGTATCGTATCCTTTCTCAAGCCCCAGAATCAGCTCATGCGCATTGGCTGTTTTCGCTGCGGCAACTACAGCTTCGGGATCAGGGGTTTGTGACATCCGGGCGATGTTTTCAGCAACCGTTCCGTTAAAGAGGGTCACTTGCTGGGGCAAATAGCCAATATGTTGCCCAAGATCATCAGGGTCGTATTGATCAAGTGTAGCGCCGGCCAAACGGATTTCCCCTGCCGCCGGTTGCCAAAGGCCCAACAACGCTTTGGCTAGGGTCGTTTTGCCAGACCCACTTTTACCAATCACACCCAGAGCTGTGCCGGGGCGCAACTCAAGTGCCGCATTCCGTAGTGTCGGTGTCTTCGCGCCCGGAGGGATCACCGTCAGGCCCTTTGCGACAAGATGTGATTTGGGAACGGGCAGTTTGGTACGAGACGCTTCAGGAGGCGTTGAATCAAGAAATGTGTTCAGGTTAATCCATGCCGTGCGCGCGCGTTCGATCATCGACCATTGACCCACCGCCATTTCGACCGGAGCCAAAGCGCGACCTAGAAGGATCGTGCCAGCAATCATAGCACCGGGCGTCATTTCGTTGCGCAGAACTAGCAACGCGCCAAGCGCCAGCATGGCGGACTGCAAAAACAGCCGCAGAGACTTAGTCAACGAAGTAAAGCTGCCGGTCCAGTCGCTTGCGGATATGGATTGAGAAAGCGCCTCGGTGCGTTGGTTCAACCAGCGTTTTGAGACATCTTCTTGCATGCCCTGAGATCTGACGACCTCGGCAGCTTGTCTGGCGTGTTCAGAAAATGCATTTGCTTTGGCAGAGGCGATTTGAGCATCTGCCACTTTGCGATGGGTCAACGCTTGGTTCAGTAGGGCGATAACAACCAGAAGCGTTCCGCCTGCGACGGCCAACCAGCCTAGCAACGGGTGGAACAGGAAAATTGCAGCCACAAAGATTGGAGTCCAAGGGATGTCCATTACCGCCAACAAAACGGGCGAGGCACATAATGCACGGATCGATTCCAGATCTCGCAATGCAGTCGCAGGCGCTGATCGAACCTGTGGGAACAATGCGCGTCGCATGGTCCCTTCAAACACGCGTTCATCGAGTGCTGATTGAAATCGCGCTCCGAACCGAGCCACAATTCGGCCGCGCGCATAGTCCAACATCGCCATCAGCGCATAAAGCAGCGCGACAAGCAGAAATAGCGCTGATAAAGTCTCGACCGAGCGTGACCCAAGGACCCGATCATACACTTGCAGCATGAACAGCGGTCCGGTCAGCATAAGCAGATTGACAAAAACGCTGAAAATGAAGGCAAGCGCCAGGAAACTGTTCCCCTGATTACGCACCTTTCGCAGCTCATGGCGCTGAGGCGGGGTGTTGCGGTTTTTCAAGCTCACGCGTTTTGGCCCTTGATTGCTCACAATTGGAACTCGTCAACAGCCAATCTTCCTGTACCCGAAGGCGGCCTGACATTTCCCGCAACTATATCTGCCTACCTGCACCGGAACAACGCGCGTTTCATGCGCCGCCAATTGTTTAGGCGGTGTTCGTACCGATGAATTGATTGGAATGGCAGGAAAGTGCCGACATTTTTGCCTTGCGGGTCCAATTCTAAGCGCATTCATCCAGCGCTTAGGACACCGTCAAACCATTCAGAGTTTTGGTCCCGCGTAAGCGGTCATACGAGCGACAGCCGTTCCTAAGTACCATCCGCCAGGTGTTCCGGCCCTGCTCGGCAAAGCCGGTCGCAGTTTCATTTAAGCACGAACAATATTTTGCTCAGAGGTACGGTATTTACCGCGGGTGTCGATGAGGAGCTTCGCGTGATTTTTGATCAACTCATAATCAAAGGCATCGTGATTGGTCGCCAGAATAACTGCATCCTGCTCCGACAGAACCTCAGGGGTAAGGGTTTCAGATGACAATTCAAAGAAGTGTTCCCGCATCGTGGGAAATTCGGGCACATGGGGGTCCGAGTAGCTGAGATCTCCTCCATTGTCTCGGATCAGCTCCATCAAGGTGACAGAAGGGCTCTCTCGCATGTCGTCGACATTTTTTTTGTACGCGATGCCCAAAACCATGATTTTACTGCCACGAATCGCTTTGCTGCGATCATTCAGCGCATTGGCGAGTTTGCCAAACACATATTCCGGCATCGCCGTGTTCACTTCACCGGCCAATTCGATGAAGCGTGTGTTGATGCCGTATTCACGTGCTTTCCAGGTCAGGTAAAATGGATCGATAGGGATGCAGTGCCCTCCAAGTCCCGGACCCGGATAGTAAGGCGTAAACCCGAAGGGTTTGGTCGCGGCCGCGTCGATAACCTCAAAAATATCGATCCCCATGCGGTCAGCAACGATTTTCATCTCGTTCACGAGGCCAATGTTTACCGCCCGGTGGATATTTTCCAGAAGCTTTGTCATCTCGGCAGTCTCGGTCGAGCTTACCGGTACGAGCTTATCAATCGCGTGCTCATAAAGCGCGATGCCCGCCCTCAGGCAAGCCTCTGTATGTCCGCCGACCACTTTTGGGATTGTATTAGTCGTAAAATCAGGGTTGGCGGGGTCTTCGCGTTCGGGTGAGTAGACAGCAAAAAGATCCTCACCAACCTCAAGTCCATTTTTCTCAAGCCGAGGCAAAACTTCTTCTTTGGTTGTGCCTGGATAAGTCGTGCTTTCCAGCGCAATAACCTGACCCGGACGCAAATGATCTGATATTTGGTCACACGTATCGGTGACAAAGCTCAGATCTGGCTCGCGATATTTGTTGAGTGGCGTTGGCACGCAAAGCATAATGCCATCCGCCTCAGCGATACGCGAAAAATCCGTGGTAGCCTCGAACCCATTTTCCCGTGCCGCTGTGATGCGGGCATCGTCGATATGCTCAATCGAACTGTGACCGGAGTTTAAGTCCTGCACCTTTGTGGCATCCAGGTCGAAGCCAATGACCCGGTATCCAATTTCGGTATATCTGAGGGCCAGGGGCTGTCCGACATATCCCAGTCCAACAATCCCGATCACAGCCTGCTTCGCATTAAGTTTGTGTAGCAGGTTGTCCAGTGATGTCTGTGTCATGACAAAATCGCTCATTATCTAAGTCTGCGCAGGAAAGTCAGAGGGGGCCCGAATACGAAGTCGCGTCTCTACTAGTTGCTTTGGTGGAAAAGGCAATGGGTATTTGCTTTGCAAACAGTTTTGGCCATTGTAACTTCGTCAAGTTCGGAAGCCATTGACTTGCAGCTTTCACTTTTTTCCCGATTGGAAAATTGAACTGAAATCATGATTGAGTTCATCGGCTGGCTGACGCGCAGATAGCACGCCTAGACCCTTCATCCCGAAGTCGCCTAGAAAGCCCCGGTTCGACGATAGGTGTGTACTGAGAGAAATAGTCTTTTTCATTCACAATGATATGCGCTGACGTGCCGCTCCTGCCGATTGTGGTCCGTGCAAGACCCCGGTCAAATATGACAAGCGTCGGTACAGACGGCAAAACCGCATCGAGATCATATCCGATAGGCTCAAGGGTCTAATGCGCGTTGCGACGCGCTTTGACCGCTGTCTGTCACTCAGCCATCGCTCTCGCGGAAACCGCCATCCATCGGTTGGAAGGCCTGACGATGGGGGCAGTTCGCTGCAATCGCCTTTGGTGCGTAAAGTGACTTGGACTGTGCAATTCAATACAATAGGCTTTTAGGATCCTACCCCCAAGTTCGACATGTTTGATGCAAAGATCTTCACTGTCATACCCTTGTTGTGAAAAGCATCCAGAACACGCGTCGATCCACAAACCTGAGAGGTGCCTTATGTCCTATTCCAATCGTAGTTTGATTTCGCGCCGTCAGTTTCTCGCCACTACGACCGCCAGCGCAGCTGCCATCACCTTGCATCCCTTTTCGGCGGCGGCGGCCAACAATCAGGCGCATCTGAGGATCATGGAAACCACTGACATCCATGTTCACGTGTTCCCATACGATTACTATGCGGACAAACCGCGCGATACTGTCGGACTGTCGCGGACCGCTTCGATCATCAATGAGATTCGTTCCGAGGCGACAAATTCGCTGCTCGTCGATAATGGAGATTTTCTGCAAGGCAATCCGATGGGCGATTACATCGCCTATGAGCGTGGCATGAAAGAAGGCGACAGCCATCCGATCATCACTGCCTTCAATACTGTTGGTTATGACGCTGCCACTTTGGGCAATCACGAGTTCAACTATGGTCTAGATTTCCTTGAAAAGGCGCTTGCTGGTGCAGAATTCCCTGTTGTTCTGGCCAATGTTGCAAAAGAGACTGGGGCGTCCCCCCGCGATGATACGACTCTGGTAAAGCCCTATGCCATCCTTGAGCGTGAGGTTGAAATGGGGGATGGCAGCAAGCATCCGATCAAGATTGGTGTCATCGGTTTCACGCCACCGCAGATCATGAACTGGGATCGCAAGCATCTGGAAGGCAACGTGCAGGCGCGTGACATAGTCGAAACGGCGCAGGCTTACGTACCCGAGATGCAAGAACAAGGGTGCGACCTGATCATCGCCTTGTCGCATTCCGGCATTGGGGATGCGGATCACGCTGATGGAATGGAAAATGCTTCAGTCGTTTTGGCAGGGGTCGATGGCATCGACGCGCTGGTGACCGGGCACAATCACCTCGTATTCCCGTCCGCTACCTTTGCTGATCGTCCCGGCATTGATGTCGACAAGGGGACCTTGATGGGCAAACCGGCGGTGATGGGCGGATTTTGGGGGTCACATCTTGGCCTGCTGGACCTGCTGCTTGAGCGCGACGGAAACGAATGGCGGGTTGTGACGACAACGTCCGAGGCGCGCCCGATTTCAAAGCGAAACGAAGACCGTTCGATCACCGCACTTGTTGGCGACGATCAGAAAGTGCTGGACTCGGTGGCGAAAGATCACGACGAAACACTGGCCTATGTACGCCGCGCGGTCGGCAAGACTTCGGCTCCGCTGCACAGCTACTTCGCGTTAGTTGCGGATGACCCATCGGTGCAAATCGTCTCGATCGCGCAGAAATGGTACGTCGAAGAGATGATGAAGGGCACCGAACATGAAGGTCTGCCCATTCTATCGGCTGCAGCGCCGTTCAAGGCCGGGGGTCGCGGCGGCCCGGACTATTACACAGATGTTCCGGTGGGCGATGTTGCGATCAAAAACGTAGCTGATCTTTACCTGTATCCCAATACCGTGCGCGCGGTACGCGTGAACGGTGCTCAGGTTCGGGGTTGGTTGGAACGCTCGGCGGGTATGTTCAACCAGATCGAGGCGGGATCCGAGGATGCGATTTTGCTAAACCCGGACTTCCCTTCCTACAATTTCGACGTGATGGACGGTGTGACCTACCAGATCGACTTATCGCAACCGTCGCGCTTTGGACCCAAGGGGGAAGAGATCAACCCGGATGCAGCCCGTATCGTAGATTTGGCCTTCAACGGTGAGGCGGTCACGGATGACATGGAGTTCATCATTGCCACCAACAACTATCGTGCTTCGGGCGGCGGTTCTTTCCCGGGCGCAATGGGTGATACCGTCGTGTTCGAAGCCCCTGACACCAACCGCGACGTGATCGTGCGGTATATCGTCGAGCAAGGAACAATCGATCCCAAGGCCGATGCAAACTGGTCGTTTGCGCCGCTTTCTGACACCACCGCGTTGTTTGAAACTGGTCCAAAGGCGCGCGACTACATGGGCGAAGTCAAAGGCGTCACCATCGAGGATGCCGGTGAAGGCGCTGATGGGTTTGCGGCATTCCGCATCAGGCTCTAGCAAGGGTAAGGTCCAAATTACAGTGTGAGCGGCCGTCTTAGATCATTCATCTGACGGCCGTTCGAAGGTGCTATGTTGCTGGGCCCCGTTCAGTCTTCGTCTTGAAGCGGAAGCCTATCGCGCACGAGATTTGCCCAGAATTCCGCGCCGATCGGCAGTAACGCATCGTTGAAGTCGTAGTCATTCGAATGCAGCGGTTGCCCATTCGGGCCAGTTTCACCGTTGCCCAGTAGAATAAAGCAGCCGGGTACGGCTTCGCAGAAATGCGCGAAATCCTCTGAAAAGCTCATCGGTTGACGATTGGGAAGTGTGTCCAGCCCGGATTGCTGCGCGACGCGGATGGCAGCTTCGGTCGGGATCGGTGCGTTGATCGTTTCGATGAACTCAGTTTTGAAATCCACTTGGACTTCGACGCCATGCGCGGATGCGATGCCATGCGCAATCTTGCGCATGTGTTCTTCAATCATATTTCGATCTTCAGGGCTGCGAGCCCGCGCATCACCCTTTAGCGTTGCCGTTCCAGGTAGAACGTTGCGCTGCCCGTCGGTCAGAAATTCGGTCACTGACACAACCGCCCCGGCGCCCGGGGCCAGCTTGCGTGCGACAATTGTCTGAAGCGCCAGAACGATTTCTGCCCCCACGGTTAGCGCATCACGTCCAGACTGCGGCATGGACGCATGGCCGCCTTGCCCATTGATCGTAATTTCGAAAAGGCTTTCCGATGTGCATATTAAACCGGTTCGGGTCGACATCTGCCCGACGGGTGCCCCAGGCAGGTTATGTATGGCGTAGACTTCTTCGATTGGAAATCGCGTCAAGACATTCTCGTCCAGCATCGCTTTGGCCCCCAGTCCAAGCTCTTCATTCGGTTGAAACAGGAACACCACCGTGCCGCTGAAACCGGGATCCGAGGACAAAGTCTTTGCTGCGCCCAACAGCATCGTCATGTGACCATCATGGCCACAGGCGTGCATAATGCCGGGATTTTGTGACACGTAATCATGATCGCTGGCTTCCTGAATGGGTAGCGCGTCCATATCTGCGCGTAATCCGATCGCGCGGTTGCCTTGACCGGCCCTGAGGATACCCACCACGCCCACGCCTTCATGAACTTCAAGCCCGTATTGACGCAGCAGCGCCGCAACTTTGGCTTTGGTTTTCGTTTCATTGAAGCCCAATTCGGGGTGTCTGTGGAATGACCGCCTAAGTTGGCGCAGTTCGGGTTGGTTCAATTCCATGGCGGTTAATGTTCCCAGATTACAGGTGCTATCCGAGCGGGGCGAACTCGGACTCTAGCCCTGATTGGTAGAGTACGATCGCAGCCGGGTCCACCGGCACGGCATCTCTCAATCGTTCTGTCCCGACCAGCCTCGCCTGAATGAGGTCGGCGCTGCGCCGTATCGTTTCTTGAACCGAACTGTCAGTTGGGTCGCGCTGCCAAAACCCGTAGCGGCCGCAATTTCAGCAACGGTCATTTCTGTTTCGCTTAGCAACGCGTAGGCGCGCGCCACACGCAATTCGATGTAGAATTGTACCGGGGAAACCTCGACATACTTTTGAAACAGCCGCTCCAACTGTCGGCGAGAAATCTGAACGATCTTGGCGATCTCAGAGATATCCAGAGGCTCTTCCAGATTCTCATGCATGATCTGGATGGCGTTGATCAGGTATTGGTTCCGACTGCCCAACGCGACAGAAAACGCGGATTTCTGGAGCGTTTTTTGATTGTTGGATCGTGAGTGGATGCACATGTCCGAGACGATGATGGCCAGATCCTTTCCGAAGTCGGTTTCAATCATGTCCAGTACCATATCGGTTGCCGCGTTACCTCCACCGCAGGTCATCAGATCATTGTCAATCTCATACAGGTTAGCCGATGGTGTCAGGTGTTCGAAGTGTTCAACAAAGGCGGGTTGGTTTTCCCAATGCAGTGTGAACTTCTTGCCGGTCAGCATACCTGCCTTGGCCAGCGTAAATGCGCCGGTACAAATTCCACCAAGCTTGCAGCCAAACGCTTTCTGACGGCTGATCCACGAAAGGATCGTTGAATTAATGCTTTCCGATGGTTCGATCCCTGAACACACAAACAATCTGGATGATCGCGGTAAATTATGCAGAGCCAAGTCAGCTGCTATTTCGACTCCATTGGAGCATCGAACAGGGTTCCCATCCTCGGAGATCAGAAACCACTTGTAGAGCTCTTTGTTGGTGACCTGATTGGCGATCCTCAGCGGTTCAACCGCTGCGCTAAAGGCAAGCATGGTGAGTTTCGGCAGCAACAGAAAATAGATCTCGTTGGATGGTCCGTCATAATCGATGTCGAACGTCGCGGCCCCTTTCGGAACGAAATTCCTAGGTTTCATGCTCTCTTTTCCTAGTGCGGACCTGGATGGTAAACCGACCCGTACAATATCGTATCGATCGAAACACCAGCGTATCAACTTCGCAGATCACAAGCGAGAGGTCCTACGACAACAATTGGCCAGCGCGTAGCTGCGAGCTTGTCTGTAAGACGGCAATTGAGGATGTGGCCGGGTCAATAATTGAGCCGGTGGCAAAGCATTGTTAACTGGACTAACAATCGTATCTGTCGTCGACCTCATGAATGGTGAATGCCAAAAGTTCAGGCCCAGTGTGGTATCAACCGCATTCGACTGCGCTGTCGATTCACACGATCAAGCTAAACAGCCTGAGTTTTGCCTGCAAATCGCCGATTTCGTACACTTTCGGGCGATGCATCATAGTGATCTCGGAACGCACGCATCAATGCACTTGTGGAAGAAAAGCCCGTAGCAGTCGCCACTTCAAGATAGGTCATCTCGGTAAATTGAAGCAGGCCATAGGCCCGTTCTAGGCGAAGTTCCCGATACGTTGTCAGCAGTTTTACACCCGTTCTGTCCAGAAACCGCCGCTGTAACTGGCGCGTTGATGTACCAAGCGCCATCGCAAGTTCCGGTATCCTAAGCGGATCCTCCAGATTGTTCTGCATCTTTTCAACAACCTGTCGCACCATTGGGTCGGCTTTTGAACGTCTGATCAATCGAGCTGCCAGTTGGCTTGCGCATGTAGTTTGCCTGTCGGCCAACCCGATATAGCTGCGTACTGACTCGGCAAGATGCTCGCCGTGATCAAAGGCAACAAAATCGGACAACAAACGCAACGTGCCCAATCTGGTTGATGCGCTATGGGTGCGGCTATCTGAGGACCAGTATGTACCCGAACCGACGTCGATCAGTCCAACCTCTTGCGCTGCGGCAGAAAAGTTGGGGTGAACCGATGCAATCCGCTTGGTTGCGCGACTAGTCTGGGCGAGAAGAAACACTGCACCGCCAACGAGAATTGATCGGTAGGACAGGTTCAATACTTGGGCGATCCAGGTTTTGTCCGACGGTGTCAGAGGCCAGCTTTTGTAGATATCCCCCCAGAAAATCGCGGTTCGCCCGGTCCAGTGCAAGGGTCCGCCCGCAGCACCGTCGGCAATGGTGCGGATATTTGTAATGTATGTATGGCCTTCGTTCAGTTCATTCAGGGCACGATAGAAATCAACCAGCATATCTGCCGATGCTTCCGCTCCGCCCTCGCAAAGAATGATCTCGATCTGATGGTCTCGTTTGGGTCGTGCCAACGTGGTTTCGGTCAAATGCGCATGGTCATTTGCAGGGACATAATGCTTCATTTCTCCTCCACCTTCTTTAGCGCTTCGGCCGCGAGCAATCGTTCCCGAACTTGGATTGAAACCCCCGCCAGTTGGCGAGGGTTTATTGATTGAGGTTTATTCAGCTGCGTCCATGTATTCGGTCATTGGCGGGCATGTGCAGATTAGGTTTCGGTCTCCGTATGCGTTGTCGACGCGGTTGACGGGGGACCAGTATTTGTCGACGCCCATGGAGCCCGGGGGGAAGCAGGCCTGTTCACGGGTGTAGGGACGGTCCCAGTCGCCGACCAGATCGCGCACCGTGTGGGGAGCGTTTTTCAGCGGGTTGTTTTCCGCATCGATCTTGCCGTCGATGATGTCCTGTGCCTCGGAGCGGATGGACAGCATGGCGTCGCAGAAGCGGTCCAGCTCGTCCATGGGTTCCGATTCCGTGGGCTCGACCATCAGGGTGCCGGCCACCGGCCAGGACATGGTGGGTGCGTGGAAGCCGCTGTCCACCAGACGTTTGGCAATGTCATCGACGCTGACATGGGCCGCCTCGTCCAGCGGGCGGGTGTCGAGGATGCATTCATGCGCCACGCGACCCGTTTCCGAGGTGTAGAGGATCGGGTAGGCATCCTTGAGCCGCGCCGCGATGTAGTTGGCGTTCAGGATCGCCACCTTGGTCGCCTGGGTCAGACCCGCGCCGCCCATCAGCAGCACATAGGCCCAGCTAACCGGCAGGATCGAGGGCGACCCAAAGGGCGCCGCCGAGACCGGACCCACGGCGGTGCCGTATTCCGGGTGGCCGGGCAGGTGCTCGGTCAGATGCGCTTTGACGCCGATCGGACCCATGCCGGGGCCGCCGCCGCCATGGGGGATGCAGAAGGTCTTGTGCAGGTTCAGGTGGCTGACGTCACCGCCGATGTCTCCGGGACGCGACAGACCCACCATGGCGTTCATGTTGGCGCCGTCGATATAGACCTGACCGCCGTGATCATGGGTGATCTGGCAGACCTCCTGCACGGTGGTCTCGAACACGCCATGGGTCGAGGGGTAGGTGATCATGCAGGCGGCCAGATGGTCCGAGTGCTTTTCGGCCTTGGCGCGGAAGTCCGCGAGGTCGATATTGCCGTTCTCATCTGCCTGCACCGGCACGACCTGCCAGCCCACCATCTGGGCCGAGGCCGGGTTGGTCCCATGCGCCGAGGTCGGGATCAGGCAGACGTTCCGCTGCCCTTCGCCGCGGGCGAAGTGGTAGTTACGGATGGTCAGCAGGCCCGCATATTCGCCCTGCGCCCCCGAGTTGGGCTGCTGGCTGATCGCGTCATAGCCGGTGATCTGGCACAGCTTGTCGTTCAGATCATCGATCATCTCGTGATAGCCCTGCGCCTGATCTTCGGGGCAGAACGGGTGCAGGTTGCCGAACTCGGGCCAGGTGACCGGGATCATCTCGATCGTGGCGTTCAGCTTCATGGTGCACGAGCCCAGCGGGATCATCGCCCGGTCCAGCGCCAGGTCGCGGTCGGCCAGACGGCGCATGTAGCGGGTGATCTCGGCCTCGGCCCGGTTCTTGTGGAAGATCGGGTGGGTCAGGTACTCGCTTTCGCGCAGCGCGTAATCCGGCAGGCGATAGGCCACGTTCGAGCTGTCATCCTTGCGGTCGATGCCGAAGGCCCCCCAGACCGCCTCGATGGTCTCGGGCCGGGTCTGTTCGTCCAGGCTGATGCCCACTTTCGTGTCGCCGACCTTACGCAGGTTGACGCCCCGGGCCACAGCGGCCTCCATGACCGTTTTCTGCAGATGGCCAACCTCAACCGTGATCGTGTCGAAGAACACTTCCGGCTCCACAGCAAAGCCTGCCTCTTCCAGACCGGCAGCCATACGCGAGGTCTTGCGGTGCACCGATTGCGCGATGGCCTTGATGCCGTCGGGGCCGTGATACACGGCATACATCGAGGCAATCACCGCCAGCAGCGCCTGCGCGGTGCAGACATTCGAGTTGGCTTTCTCACGCCGGATGTGCTGTTCGCGGGTCTGCAGCGCCAGGCGGTAAGCCTTGTTGCCCCGGCTGTCGATGCTGACACCGATGATCCGGCCCGGCATCGAGCGCTTCAGCTTGTCGGTGGTCGCCATATACGCGGCGTGCGGGCCACCATAGCCCATCGGCACACCAAAGCGCTGGGTCGAGCCGATGGCGATATCCGCGCCCATCTCACCGGGCGACTTCAGCAGCGCCAGCGACAGGATATCGGCGGCGACGATGGCAATCGCCTTGTGTTCATGCAGGGCCGCAATCTCGGCGGTGAAGTCGCGCACATGGCCATGGGTGCCGGGGTACTGGAAGATGGCGCCAAAGACCGCGCCCGCATCCAGCGTGTCCGGATCAGCCACCTGCACCTCGATGCCCAGAGGCTCGGCGCGCGTTTTAATCACCGCGATGGTCTGCGGGTGGCAGTTCTTGTCGACAAAGAAGGCCGCGTTGTTGGCCTTGGACCGGCCACCGCGCTTGGCCATGGCCATGGCTTCCGCCGCCGCAGTCGCTTCGTCCAGCAAGGACGCGTTGGCCACGTCCAGCCCGGTCAGGTCGCTGACCATGGTCTGGAAGTTCAAGAGCGCCTCAAGTCGGCCCTGGCTGATCTCGGGCTGGTAGGGCGTGTAAGCCGTGTACCAGGCCGGGTTTTCCAGAATGTTGCGCAGGATCGGCGCCGGCGTGGTGGTGCCATAATAGCCCTGACCGATCAGCGAAGTCAGAACCTTGTTCTTGCTCGCCACCTCTTTCATGTGAAAGAGCGCATCGCGCTCGGTCATCGCCGGACCCCAGTCCAGCGGCTCTTTCTGCCGGATCGCGGGCGGGACGGTGGCGTCGATCAGCTCGTCCAGCGTCTTGAAGCCGATCACCTTGAGCATGTCGCGCATCTCGGTCGGGCTGGGCCCGATATGGCGGCGGTTGGCGAAGTCATAGGCTTCGTAATCGGTCAGTTTGAAGGCCATGTGTGCGCTCCTCAAGGATAGGTCAGGCCCGGCGGAGACGGCAGGAGCCTCCGGCGGAAGTATTTGGAAACAGATGAAGGGGCGGGGCCGCGCACGGACCCGCCGCCTGAGTTAACCGATGAAGGCCTTGTAGCCGGCCTCGTCCATCAGGTCTTCGAGCTGCGAGGCGTCCGCGATCTTGATCTTGTAGATCCAGGCCTCGCCTTCGGGGTCTTCGTTCAGCGCGCCGGGATTGTCGGCCAGTGCCTCGTTCACCTCGGTGATCTCGCCGTCGACCGGTGCGTAAAGCTCGGACGCCGCCTTGACGGATTCAATCACGCCGATCTCGCCGCCTTTTTCGAACTCGTCGCCTGCTTCCTGCTGTTCCACGAACACCACGTCACCCAATTGCTCGGCGGCGTGTTTGGTGATGCCCAGCGTGGCGGTGTCGCCGTCAACGCTCAGCCATTCATGCTCTTCGGAATAATAGGTTGCCATGTCTCTCTCTCCTGACTTCAACGCTTGTAATTCTGTTTGACGAAGGGCAGCGCCACGATCTCAGCCGGTTGCGGCTTGCCCCGGATGATCAGGTTCACCTTCTCGCCCGGCTCGCCATGGCCTTTGCTCAAATAGCCCATCGCCACCGGTCCACCCACCGTGGGGCCAAACACGCCCGAGGTGATCTGACCGATGCTGTTGCCCTCAAGGCACTGGATCTCAACGCCCTGACGCGCTGGCGCACGGCCTTCGGGCTTGATGCCCACCAGCTTGCGCGCGGGACCTTCGGCCAGTTCCTTCTGCACGCGGTCCGCCCCCGGAAAGCCGCCCTCTTCCTTGCGGCGTTTCTGGATCGCCCAAGCCAGCGAGGCCTCAATCGGTGAGGTGCCTTGGTCGATGTCATTGCCATAAAGGCACAGACCTGCCTCCAGCCGCAGGCTGTCGCGCGCGCCCAGACCGGCCGCTTCGCAATCCTCATGCGCCAGAAACGCCTTGGTGATCTCGATCGCCTTGTCTTCGGGGATCGAGATCTCGTACCCGTCCTCGCCCGTGTACCCCAACCGCGAGATGCGGCATTCGACGCCGTTGATCTCGGCCACCGTGGTTTCCATGAACTTCAGATCCCGCGCGGCGGGGCACAGTTCGCCCACAACGTTTTCCGCCGCAGGGCCCTGAACCGCCACCAGCGCGCGGTCGAAAATCTCGATCACTTCAACGCCTTCGAGGTGCTCACGCATATGCGGAATGTCCTGATGCCGCAGCGCCGCGTTCACCACCACAAAGTAATGATCGCCCGCATTCGACACGATCAGGTCATCCATGATCCCGCCTTCGGCATTGGTGAAAAACCCGTACCGCGCCTTGCCTTCCTTCAGCGTCGCATAAGCCTGCGGGCAAAGCGCTTCCAGCTTCTCACCCACATTCTCACCCCGCAAAATCACCTGACCCATATGGCTCACATCAAACACCGCCGCCTTCTCACGACACTGCTTATGCTCCCCCATAATCCCCAACGGATACTGAACAGGCATCTCCCAACCCGCAAAATCAACCAACTTACCCCCCAACTCAACATGCAAAGCGTGAAGAGGCGTGCGTTTTAAGGATGAAGTCATGGTGGCCACCTGCTTTGTATCAGTTACCCAGAAACGTTCCTGTCAGTCTGACCCAAGCTGCACAGATTGCAACGATTCAGCCCAGGATTTCAGCAGATCGCCTCGATCACGGCAGAACAGTATACGGGTGCATGCATCAATAATGTTCCTATAGGAAACTTTTTTCCGTTAGGCAACACTCCTTGTTCGGAGTCAGTAAACCTGTGCCGAGCACCCACCCATAGCTGGTGGACATCCCCGATAGTAACTTGGTTTAGCGTGGAAAATCGTGAAATGGTCTTCAACTTACCTTCATTCCTCAAGGGAATGGACTGCGCGATCAAGCACCCTGAGACCTGCAACCAAATCCTCTTCGGCTGTGTCTTCGGCAAAATCGTGGCTGATTCCGTCAATCGACGGGACAAAGAGCATCGCAACCGGCATCAGGCGCGAGACATTGGTGGCATCGTGGAGCGCTCCGGATGGCATATTGCGCCAACGCCCAGGCGCAATGGCCTGCGCGCCGCTTTCCAGCGCACCGCGCAAAACCGGGTCCATGCTGACGGGCTCTAACCCCAGCATCGGGCCGTAGGTTAGTGTTACGCCCTGCTCTTCGGCAATCTGCTGTGCGGTCGCGCGAATGATGTCTTCCATACGCACCAGACGCTCAGGATCGCCGTCGCGCCATTGCATCGAAAACCGCACCCGTCCCGGCACGATAGAGGACGCATTGGGGTGAACATCAACACGCCCGATGGTCCAGACGGTTTGCGGCATGACCACATTACGGAACCGGTCATTGAGGCGCGTGTTGAACAGCGACAGGGCCTGAAACGCGTCACGTCGCAAATGCATTGGCGTGGTTCCAGCATGGTTTTGCTGGCCTTGGAAGGTGATGACCATATCGCGGATGCCGACGATATCGGTGACAACGCCGATCTGTTCACCGGCTGCATCCAGTGCCGGGCCCTGTTCGATGTGCATTTCGATGAAGCCGCTGAACCGGACAGGATCAACAAAGCCTTGCGACTTCTTTGCCATTTTAGCCCGCGCGCTGCCAAAGGTGACGCCTGAGCCATCAATCAGCACGTCCGCCTGTTCCAAAGATAATCCACCTGACCAGACCGCCGATCCGGTGGTGACGCCGAACCGCCCTTCTTCGTCCTGAAAACTGACGACCGAGATGGGTCGATCACTGGAACGCGCGATTTCCAGTGCCGCAATGACGCCCAGGGCTCCGTCCAGCCAACCGCCCTCGGGCTGGCTGTCGGAATGCGAGCCCATCAGCAGCGAGGGTCCATCAGCCAGCCCGAACAGGTTTCCAACCGGGTCGACATGCGGAGTCAGGCCAGCCTCGGTCATGCGCGCGGCGAGCCACTGGCGCGCGGCGATATCAGCTTTGGAATAGGCGGGGCGGACGACGCCCTTGCCGACGCCCGAAGCCCCGAATGAACGCAGCGTGTGTAGATCGGTCAGAAACCGTGTGTGATCGACAGCCATGGGTCCTCCTTGTCGGGGTGACCATAGCGGTAAACTTCGCCTGATATAGGAGTTTTTTCGGGCCCGCGTGAAAGCCCTCTGGTCCCGGCCCCGAACCTGCCCTAAGACGTCAACGCAAGAGGGATCATCATGTCACATATCACACTTGTGCGCCACGGGCAGGCCAACACAACCGCACGGGATGAGCTGAGTTATGACCGGCTGAGCGAACTGGGTCACCAACAGGCCCGTTGGTTGGGCGCGCATTTGCGCGATACCCGCCTGCATTACCCTCGAGTTTATAGCGGCACACTCAACCGGCACGTGGAAACTGCGGCCAGCATGGGGCTGCCGCAGCCAACTCGGGATGCGCGGCTGAATGAGATCGAGTATTTCACCCTCGCCCAGTTATTCCAACAGCAGCACGGGGTTGAAATACCAACCGACCGCGAAGGCTTTGTCGAGCACTTGCCCCGCACCTTTGCCGCCTGGTCCCGGGGCGAGATCGAAGATACGCCGGAAACCTTTGAAGAGTTCGAGACTCGCGTTCGCGACGCTCTGCGTGAGATAGGCACCGAAGGCGGTCCGGCAATTGTCGTGACCTCGGGCGGGCTGATCTCGATGGTGGTGCGGCAGGCGATGGGCTTGGATATCCCATCGATGGCGCGGGTGGCGCTTGCCATCATGAACACGTCGATGCATCGTCTGCACCCGATTGGCGCGCAGCTAAGTCCGGTTCTGTTCAACGCAGTGCCCCATCTGGAAGCGCCAGACCGTCAGTTCGCGCAGACCCATCTGTAAGGAGGCTACAATGCAACTTTATTATGCCCCCCGCACAATCTCGGTCGCCGTGGCAATTGCGCTGGAAGAGGCCGGGCTTGAGTATGAGGCCATCCAACTGGACTTTGCCGGAGGTGAGCAAACCAAACCCGCCTATAAGCAGATAAATCCAAAAGGTCGGGTCCCGGCACTGGTTGTGGATGGCGGCATTCTGACCGAAACCGGAGCGTTGTTGGAATACATTGCCGCTAAAGCGCCCGAGGCGGGATTGGTGCCATCAGATTCGGTTATGGCGGCGCGGATGCGAGAGGTGATGTTTTATCTCGCCTCGACCATGCATGTGAACCATGCCCACAAGATGCGCGGGCCCCGTTGGGCAGACAAGAAATCCAGCTGGAAAGACATGAAGGACAAAGTCGCGCAAAACATGACTGAGTCCTGCGCATATATCTCGTCGAACGGGTTGCGTGGGCCGTTTGTTTTGGGCGAGGCGTTCTCGCTGGCCGACGCGTACCTGTACGTGGTTTGCAGCTGGCTGGAGGGCGACGGTGTTGACGTCTCGGCCTTTCCAAAGATCATCGCCTTCCGCGAAGCGATGGAGGCGCGTCCCTCGGTACAGGCGGTACGCACTGCCGGTATGCTCTGACAAAAGGAATTGGAATGACACATCTCTGGGTCCGGGCAGAACAGCGCCCGAACGAGGAACGGGTCGGGCTGACCCCCGAAGGCACTGCCGCGTTGATCGCGGCAGGCATCCGCGTGACAGTCGAGGAAAGTTTCGTCCGCGCCATCGCAATTGATGGCTACAAGGACGCGGGCTGTGAAATCGCGGCTGAGAATTCCTGGCCCAATGCCCCGCTGGACGCGATCATCTTTGGCCTCAAGGAGCTGCCCGAGGACGGCACGCCCCTGCCCCACCGCCATATCATGTTCGGCCATGCCTATAAGGGGCAACATTCAGGACGCGCGCTTTTGCAGCGGTTCAAGGCTGGCGGCGGCACACTTTATGATCTGGAGTATCTGGTCGAGGAAAACGGCCGCCGGGTTGCCGCTTTCGGCTATTGGGCTGGGTACGCGGGGGCTGCCGTGACGCTCAAGACATGGGCGGCCCAGCAACGAAATGAAGAATGCCCGCCGGTTGGTGTTTATAAGAACAAAGACACGTTGAACGCCGAATTGCTGGCCGAGCTGGACTCCACCGGCGCCGACCGTCCCCGCGCCATCGTCATCGGTGCGTTGGGCCGTGTTGGCACAGGCGCGGCTGATCTCTGCGAGGCAATGGGCGTCAGCGTTACCAAGTGGGACATGGCCGAAACCGCCCGCGGCGGACCATTCCCAGAAATCCTCGATCACGACCTGTTCCTGAACTGTATCTTCGCTCGTCCCGGCACACCGGTCTTTGTCCCACGGTCAGCGCTGACCACCTCGCGGAACCTTACAGCTATCGGCGATGTGGCCTGCGACCCGGATAGCGATTACAACCCGGTGCCGGTCTATGACCGCGCGACCACATGGGATGCCCCCGCCTTGCGCGTGGCCACCGATCCGGTGATGGATGTTATGGCGATCGACAACCTGCCGTCGATGCTGCCTGTCGAAAGTTCCGAGGACTACGCGTCGCAACTACTTCCGTCGTTGTTGACCCTCACCGATCTGGATAGCGGCGTCTGGGGCCGGGCAGAAGCAACTTACAAAACTCATATTGAAGGGATCTGAGCGATGACGATTCACTGGTGCGGCACCGGCCTGTCGGCCATCCCCGGCCTGCGCCGTCTTATTGAAGGCGGGCACAAAGTCACTGTCTGGAACCGGACCATTGAGAAGGCCAAGACAGAGGTTGGTGACCTCACCGACGACATCCGCGCCTTCGACATCGATGCGTTGGGTGAGGTGCTGGGAAAAGTTGACGTCATCGTATCGATGCTGCCTGGTGACTGGCATGTACCTTTGGCAGAGTTGGCAATCACGAAAGAAGCCAACTTTGTCTCTTCCTCATATATCGCACCTGAGATGCGCGCGCTGGACAGCAAGGCCCGCGAGGCCGGAGTAGCGCTGGTTAATGAAGTTGGGTTGGACCCGGGCATCGACCATCTGATGGCGCATGCGCTGGTTGCCGATTACCGCGCCTCGGACGCGTTTGATCCGCAAAACCACCTGAGCTTTATCTCTTATTGCGGAGGCGTTCCCAAGAATCCCAACCCGTTCCGCTACAAATTCAGCTGGTCACCTCTGGGTGTGCTCAAAGCGCTGCGCTCTCCTTCCAAGTCAATCCGGGACTACGCGCCGCTGGATGTCGCCCGACCTTGGGACGCGATCACCAGCTACATCGCACCGCTGCCCACTCCGGAAAGCTTCGAAGTCTACCCGAACCGCGACTCGATCCCCTTCAAGGCCGAGTACCAGTTCGAGGATCACTGGCCGGTCAAGGAATTTGTCCGTGGCACCTTGCGCCTGAACGGCTGGGCTGAGGCTTGGTCGGATGTGTTCACCGAAATCGAAACGCTGTCCGGCCCCGAAGGCGATGCGCGCTTGAAAGAGATGTCGGATCAGTTCTGGGCCGAGAACGCCTATGACGAGGGCGAGCCTGACCGCGTGGTTTTATGTGTGGGCCTAAAGGCGGAAAAGGACGGCGTTGAAGTTTGGCACAAAACCTATGTCATGGATGCCTGGGGCGACGCGCGCGGGACGGCGATGGCGCGGTTGGTTTCGATCCCGGTTTCACTGGCCGTCGAGGCCGTGCTGAACCGCGCTATTCCCGCAGGAGTTCACGCTGCACCCAGCGACCCGAAGCTGGTGCAGGACTGGATGCGCGAGATCGACACGCTGGCGCAGCACCTGCAGATCGTGGACCACACGGCCTAAATCACAAACAGCCGCTCCGGAACCTTCGGAGCGGCTGCGTTCTTAATGCGGCTTAACCCGCTATCGTCAGATGTATTGCGCAATCACCGCTTCCACATCGCAGCGGTTGATGCCCAGTTCTGACAGATCGGAATCAGAAAGCCGATTCAGTTCCTGGGCGGCACAAACGATATCCGCCCTGATCGCGTGAATTCTCATCGCCCGGTCAAACAGCATCAATGCGCTTTTTGAAGGGGTTTGTTTCGGGATTGGGTTGGCATCCAGCATACTCGTTACCTCAGCAAAATTTACAATGGACCGATATCCGTACAGCGCCGGAAAGGCTTAAACGCCGTTCAGATAGGGTATGTTCTGATAGACGTTTCGATATACGCGCCGCCTGATCTCACCACGCGGAATGCCGATATCAAAAAGCTGACGATCGCTGAGTTCTTCAAGCGCCCGGATCGTGTTCTTGTAGACCTTGCGGCGCTGCCATCCTGACTTTGGCACTGTTTGGTTCACAAGTTGGCCAAAAAGCAGATCCCGATGATCTGCTCCGGTTGCATTGACATGTGCCATGACGGTTCCTCCTAGATTCATCGCTGTGTTTGATGAACCTGATCAAAGAACTCGACATTAACCCCGACGGAAGGCCTCATTAATTTTGCTTCATACGCTAGGATAAGCTGACCCGTCGCCAGATCACCGACTACATCAGATCGTTTTCAACGTCCTCGGCTGAAATTCCCAGCGCATCCAAACCGTTTTCCAGATGGTCCGACAAATGCGGTGTTCCGATCAGATAATCCGCGCAAGGCGTCGAGGCTTCGGACTTAGCCGTCGCAATCGCTTCGGCCAAATCCTCGGCAAAAAAGCTTTCTCGACCGATCCACATGACGGCCACCAGCTCTGCTTGCTCATCCTCACCCATACGGTCGATGAATGCGCGCAATTCGCCCTCGGCCCGGTCCAGTTCACGCCCCATCATGGCGACCTGGGCGATCTTTCTTGCCGAGATTTCCAACATCTGTCTCAACTCCTCGTGTTCGCGGTCCAGGCATTTCTGCACGATCCCACAGGTGACCGTCTTTGATCTTGCGCAAAGCGGAGGGCTTTAGTGCCGCGACCGGGATACAGGCTGATCGGGAACCGGCGCGGTACGAAACGGGCTGAACCGCGCCCGTTTGAACCACAGCTTCACAGCCTGCCAGTGAATCAGAAACACCGCCCGGCGCGCGCCGAACGGACGCCGCCAGAGAGACTTTAGAATGATCCGGTTGCTGTACGGCTGGCGCGGACCGGTCAGCGTGGCAATCAAACCGCCTCGGGCACGCCCATAATCGATCCAGACACCAACACGTTCGTCCTGATAGTCAAAGCGGAAGGTATAGGTGCCCTCGATCTTCTGAAACGGAGAGACATGCATCAGCTTGTCCGCAAGTATCCGATCGGTAGGTGCAATCGGTGAAAGATCGGGTTTGTGGCACAAGTAGCTATGGCGTGTGCCATAAGTGTTGGTCACCTCGGCCACCACAGCATAAAGCTGGTTATCTTTATCAAAACAGAACCAGAAACTGACCGGATTGAACACATGCCCTAACACACGGGGTTGTGTCAGCAAGGTCATCCTGTCCGGTTGTGGAATATCTTGCGCCTCAAAGCACTCACGCAGCCAGATCCCCCCGCGACCCTGACCAGGTTCACCCCCATGATCGCAATCTCGCCAGCTTGTCAGGTTCGCGCCATTGATCGAAAACAGGTATGGGGTCTTGGGGTGGGCCTCGGGGTCTAACAAGATGTAATCGACGGAATAGCGAAACGCATTCTCGACCGCACCTTTGCGCCCGTGAAAGGTATGGCCCGCGATATAATCAATTCTGTTCATAAAACAGATTTTCCGTCCTGCCCGCAAATCATTCAATTGACATGCATTTCCGCATATCTGGTATCTCACAATACGATATTCAGCCGGTTTTGGATGAAATTTATCCAACCGACTGATCCACCTTGGGTGTCCCCACGTATTGTGGTTATGTTTACCGAGACTGACACCGCGACAATGGACGAACCGACGGCAGAAGCTGCTGGAAGAATTGTTTGGCGCGGACCTAAGCGTTTTAAGGGCAACTCGGTGAACGGACAGAATAATACTTGTGGCGCCAGAAAGGATTGGGTGGAACACGTCCGTCGAATCCGAGACGCTCAGGATCAGGCGTCCTTCGCCGAACTGTTTCAGCATTTCGCGCCTCGTATCAAGGCGTTCCTGATCAAGTCCGGTTCGGATGCCGCCCTGGCTGAAGAATGCGCGCAGGAGGTCATGGCGACCTTGTGGCACAAGGCGCATCTGTTTGACCCGACAAGGGCAACGGTTGCGACCTGGGTGTTCACGATCGCAAGGAACAAGCGCATTGACGTATTGCGCAAGCAACGCCGCCCCGAACCCGAAGACCTCGGGTGGGGGCCGGAGGCGGAGCCGGAACAGGAAGACGTTCTAGCGCTGCAACAGGAAACCGCGCAGCTGCGTGATGCCATGGCGGCATTACCTGAGGCGCAAAGACAGCTGATCGAGAAGGCCTACTTCGGAGATCTGAGCCATCGAGAAATCGCATCTCAGACCGGGTTGCCCTTGGGAACGATCAAATCACGGATACGGCTGGCGCTGGACCGCTTGCGCCACGCGATGAACTGAGATGACGAGCATGAAAAACGAGATTAAACATCACCTGACAGACGACCTGCTGATGGCCTATGCCGCAGGCAATCTGCCCGAAGCGTTTGACCTGATGGTCGCAACGCATCTGTCTCTGTGCGACCACTGCCGCGCCCGCGCTGAAAGCTTTGACGCAGTTGGCGGATGCGTTTTGCAGGAACAAGATGCGTCAGCAAGCATGAGTGACGGTTCACTGGCGGCAACAATGGCATTGATTGCTCAGGGCGCACCAAAGGTGAAACCCGCGCACCCGTCTTGTGCAGTTCTTCCGACACCGCTGCAGGACTATGTCGGCGGCGACGTGAACGCGATCAAATGGAAGCCCGTCGGCATGGGTGTCAAACAGGCAATCCTGCCCACGACCAGCGAAGCCACCGCCCGGTTGTTGTTTATCCCCGCCGGGGCAGCGGTGCCGGATCACAGCCATAAAGGCATAGAACTGACGATGGTCCTGCAGGGTGCATTCTCTGACGAGATCGACCGCTTCGACCGCGGCGATGTCGAAATCGCTGACCAGTCTATCCATCATACCCCTACGGCAGATATTTCTGAAGACTGCATTTGCCTGGCCGTCACTGATGCTCCACTGAAGTTCAGCAAGCTGATGCCGCGCCTGTTCCAACCATTCCTTCGAATCTGATCCGTTGTGGTAGGGTTGTTTATCGACGCTAACTAAATCGGGGTTATAAATGTTCTTAAGGATGGCAGTCACAGCGCTTTTGCTGACTTTTGGAGCCAGCGTTTCCGCACAGATGTCCGCAGACGTTAAATTCCAACCGGGCAATTTCGGCACGATGGTGAATGGGACTGTCACCGGCGACGAATATTTCGACTATAAACTCGGAGCCAAGGCTGGGCAGGAGATGTTCGCCGACCTTAAGGTCAGTGACACCAATGGCAACGGCGTGATCTATTTCAACATCTTGCCGCCGGATAGCGACGGCGTCGCAATTTACAACGGCTCAATCGATGGAAATACCGCCCGGATCGAGCTTCCCGATGATGGCGACTACACCATACGTGTTTATCTGATGGGTAACGATCGCGACACAGGCAAGACGGTTGGTTACAATTTGGACCTGTCGATCCAATAACGCTTACCCTTCGGTTTTGCCCAGCGGCACGACGTTTGTTTGGTCATCCGGCGCAAGCTCTTCGAAATCGAAATTATCCAACCGTTGCGCCCGGCGACCCGCCTTTTCCGCGCTGATCTTGATTTCCGAGATATCCTTTGCAGCCTGCCCGAAATGACGGTCGAGGTTCGACACCCGGTCGCCTAAACGTTCCACATCCTTATGCAGCAGCCCCAATTCCTTGCGGATCGCACCGGCCTGTTCGCGCATACGCGCATCTTTAAGGATCGCCCGCATGGTGTTCAGCGTCGCCATGCAAGTTGTGGGTGAAACGATCCAAACGCGTTTCGAGAAACTCTCTTGCACCAATTCAGGGAACTTGGCGTGCAGCTCGGCATAGACTGCCTCAGAGGGCAGAAACATCAGCGCCCCATCTGCAGTTTCACCGTCCAGAATGTACTTCTCGGCAATATCGTTGATGTGCTTACGCACGGTACTGCGGAACATTTGTACCGCTGCTTTCAGCTCCATATCATTGGTCGATCCGATCAGTGCCTCATAGGCTTCCAGCGGGAACTTACTGTCGATCACGATCGGTCCGGGAGGGTTCGGCAGGTTGATCAGGCAATCAGCGCGCCGTCCGTTCGATAACGTGGCCTGCAGCAGAAAACTATCTGATGGCAGCGCCTTCGAAACGATATCGTTCAGCTGAATTTCCCCGAAAGCCCCGCGCGTCTGCTTGTTCGACAGAATATCCTGCAATGACAGCACGTCGCCTGAAAGCTTGGTGATATTGTCCTGCGCCTTGTCGATGGCTGCCAGACGTTCCTGCAATTGCGTCAGCGAGGTCGCCGTCTGTTTCGACGAACCATGCAGCGATTCCTTCATCCGCTCCTGCATCTCAGCCAGAGCGCGCGCCGATTTCATCGCGTTATCGGCCAGCCGGTCATTCATCTGCTGTTGCACCGATGACAGGCGGGATTCAACGGTCTGGATCACCTGCACCTGCGCGTTGGCCTGCGTGTCCGAGACATGCTGTAGGCCACCCCGCAGTTGTTCCTGCCCCTGGCCCAGTTGCTGCACATGCTGCCCAAGGTGCGCCATCTGCCGGGCCAGCGGCTCCGCCATCCGAGCTGAACGCTGTGACGCTCGAAGTGACAGAAACAGAAGCAGCAGAATCAACACCACCACCCCGCCTGCAATCAGGATGATAGGGTCATTCAACGCATATTGGGTGCCAGCAATCTCGATCATATCGCCTCAGATGTTCTTGTTTTATTCTTCATAGCCCGAGCGGGCCAGCGGATCAACTGCGGCCGAACAGGCGTTCGATATCGCTCAGCTTCAGTTCCACATAAGTTGGCCGCCCGTGGTTGCACTGCCCGGAATGGGGCGTCGCCTCCATCTCACGCAGCAGGGCATTCATCTCTTCGGCCCGCATCCGACGGCCAGACCGAACCGAGCCATGGCAGGCCACGCGGCTCAGGATCGCCTCGATCCGCGCTTGCACCATCTGGCTTTCGCCCTGATCGGAGAGCTCATCAAGGATATCGAGGATCATCGCGCGGGCATCGACCTCGCCAAGAATGGCCGGAGTTTCGCGCACGGCGATTGCCCCGCCACCAAAGGGTTCGATGGTCAATCCAAAGCGCGACAGGTCCTCTGCAACGGCCATCAGACGTGTGCAGTCACCGTCTGTCAGTTCGACGATTTCGGGGATCAACAACGCTTGTGCGGCAACGCCATTTTCGGCCATCTGGGACTTGAGCTTTTCGTAAACCAGCCGTTCATGTGCGGCGTGTTGATCCACGATCACCATGCCGTCTGCCGTTTGGGCGATGATGTAATTCTCGTGCACCTGCCCGCGCGCCGCCCCCAAGGGCAGGTCTTGCGGCTTATCCACCGGTGCAGTTTCGGGCACCGGTTCCACGATGCGTCCGCTATAGTCCTGCGACAGTTCCGCAAAACCCGGAGATTGCGCCCGATAGGCCGCCTGACGCGCCGCGGGTGACGGGCGATCCATTTGATACACCCGCGCCGGGGTTGCAGGTGCCGGCTCGGGCCGCATCGCACCCAAGGTTGCGTTGGCCACGGTCGAAGATGCCCGGTGCCCGGCCTCGGCCAACGCGTGACGCAGGCTGGACACGATCAAGCCACGCGCGAGGCCGGGATCGCGGAACCGAACCTCGGATTTTGCCGGATGTACATTCACATCCACCAGCGTCGGATCACAGTCTATGAACAGCGCCGCCGCCGGATGCCGGTCGCGGCTGAGGAAATCGAAATAGGCCGCGCGCAGCGCACCGGTCAGCATCTTGTCCCGCACGGGTCGCCCATTGACGAACAGATACTGCGCCACTGCAGCCCCGCGCGAATAGGTCGGCAGCGCGGCATAGCCATAAAGCCTGAGCCCTTCGCGTGTGGCATCGATCTGCAAAGCATTTTCAGCGAACTCACGGCCAAGAACGCGCGCCAATCGGGCATGCAGCGCATCAAACAGATCGCCATTCTCGCGGTCGGCGCGGAAGGTCACGCGCGCCTCTCCCCCGCCCGAGACATCGCGCAGGGTGAACGCGACCGAAGGCTCGGCCATCGCCAAACGTTTCACAATGTCTGAAATCGCCTGCGCCTCGGCCCGGTCCGTGCGCATGAACTTCAGCCGTGCCGGGGTGGCGTAAAACAGGTCTCGCAACTCAACCACAGTCCCAGCGCGCAAGGCTGCTGGCTTCACTGCATCCATTTTGCCACCGGACACCTGGATCGAGGCCGCATCAGCACCCGAGACACGGCTGGTGATGGTCAAACGCCCGACAGCCCCCAGCGAGGGCAGTGCTTCACCGCGAAATCCAAATGTGTGGATATTCAACAGATCTGACCCGTCGATCTTCGATGTCGCATGGCGCGACAGCGCCAGAGGCAAATCCCCCGCTGCGATCCCACACCCATCATCGGTGACACGAATCAGGGTCTTGCCGCCATCCGCGACCTCAATAGCGATGCGTGTGGCCCCGGCATCGATGGCGTTTTCGACCAATTCCTTGACGGCAGAAGCAGGCCGTTCCACGACTTCACCCGCTGCAATCCGGTTGATCGCTGCGTCATCAAGCTGCCGGATGACCGGTTGATTGTCGCTGATATTGGGGTTCGCATACACCATACCGCTAGACCTAGCATAGGCGCACGCGATTCGACCACCGGTTTGAATTGTGAAGAGCGGGCTTTAAACAAGGTATCCGGCCAGTTTGACCGCGCCGTTAAGGGGGTAGCGACTAAGGTCAGAACTGGCCGGATATACCAGAGTGAGTGGTGGTCTTGTGGTTTCCAATTGAAAGTTTGGTATCACCGAAAATGGAATAAATCTTGTTAAGAATTCGTGATTGTTTCCACTTGGCGAAGTTCAGCCGAAACTGCGTGATGGGCGTTGGCGTGAATACGCCAAGTCAAGCCTGACTGGGCGCTCCGCTGCGGGTTCGGCATGGGCCAAAAGCAGCGGTCAGCGCCAGAATCAGGCCTGATATCGTGGCGATCATTCCTGCGGCGCTGACAGCATCCGCAGCCCCCAACCACAATGGGCCATAGCCTGCCAAAACATAACCGGACACGGCGGAAAGGGTTGCGAACAGGACACTCCAGACGATCTGGACTTCCAACCGGTTGGTCATCATCCGTGCCGCAGCTGGCGGGCAGATGAACATTGCAATCACGATGATCGACCCCACTGCATCAAATGCCGCGACAGCAGCAATCGCAGCTATGATCACCAGAGCCATCCCTAACGCACCAGTGCGGATACCAATTGTGCGCGCAAAGCCTTCATCGAAGGTCGATATCTTGAGCGGTCGCCAGAACAACCACGTGAACAGCAAGACCCCCGTCAGTGTCAGCGCAATGCGCGGCAATTCAGGTGGCAACCCTGCCAATGCCTGTAGATCCAGCAGCGACGACCAGTCCGTTGCATCCAGCCAGATCAAGCTTTCCAGATTGCCGTAAAGCGCATGTTCAACGTCCAAATGGACGGTCGAAGTGTCAGTCTGCTCAAGCAGTAGGACACCACCGGCGAACATGGTCGTGAATACGACACCCATCGCTGCCCCCGGCTCGATCTGACCCAATCGCCGGATCGCTTCGATCATAACCACGGCGACCACAGCAGCCCCTGCTGCGCCAAGCATCATCGGCCAGGTTGAAATTGCGCCTGTCAGCAGAAACGCGACGACAATACCGGGCAACACCACATGGCTGATCGCGTCGCCAATCAGCGCTTGCTTGCGCAGCACCAGAAAGTTACCGGGCAGAGCGCATGCGATGGCCGCGAATGTCCCAATCAACAAAGGCGTCAGCGACAGGGGTACGAACTCTTCTCCGCTCATGGCGTGACCTCCTGCGGGCCGCCGATACGACGATCAATCTCGGCGATCTGATCGCGAGTCAGCACGGTCTCGATATCGCGCAGCCCATCGTACAGCGCCGCAGAGGCCTCATGCGCCTGATCCGCGCGGACGATCTCCCACCGCTTTTCGTCTCGTAGGGCCTTGGCCGCACGCGCCCTCCCTTCCTCCGTTGCAACTCCATCGGCGCGCACAAGGCCGGTGCGGCGTAACAGGCGAATGGTTAGGGGTTCATAGATTTGCTGCCCCTGCGCCAGTGCAAGCAGTCCCTGCCGAATGTGCACTCGACGCTGGAACCGAAGGTGGCTGAGAATAGCTGCCAACACGCCCCGAACCGGCGCGAACAGGAGCGACAGGGCAAAGAACCCAAAACTGACCAGAACGATGATCGGTCCGGTCGGCAGGTTCGGAGCCGAGGCCGAAATACCTGCCCCCAGAAACCCTGCAAGACCTCCGGCCAAACCGGCCAGAACGACCACGCGGTCGGATCGCTCCGTCCAGAACCGCGCTGTCCCAGGCGGGATGATCAGCAGAGCAACAATCAGGATCAGACCAACGATCTTTAACCCGACCACGGTCACCGCCATCACGAGCCCCATCATCGCCAGATCAATCCGATGCACGGGCAACCCGCGCGCGGCGGCATATTCAGGATCGAAGGCGACCATCGTCATCGGGCGGCGGATGATCATCACCAGCACCAAAGTTGCCGCGCCCCCGATCGCGATGACCAGAGCATCCGCCCACAGCATCCCCGCAGTAGAACCCAGCAAGAATCCTTCCAATCCTGCCTGGCGTCCAACCCCCATGGTTTGAATAACCGTCAGCAGTACGACACCAAAACCGAAGAACACCGATAACACTGCGCCGATCGCTGCATCTTCTGCCAAACGTGTGCGACTGGTCAGCCAGTTCATACAGAGCAAACCAACCCATGCGGATATTGCCGAACCTGCAAGCAGTCCGATCAAGTTACGCCCATCACCACCGAGGGCCACCAGCACCATGAAGGCAAGGCAAACGCCCGGTAGGGTCGCGTGGCTGATGGCATCGCTAACCAGCGCGCGTTTACGCAGGAATAAGAACGTGCCCGTCACACCTGCTGAAACGCCCAGTAACGTCGCACCAATAGCAACCAGCGTGGCGTTATAGCCAAGCTGTAACGTCAAAGCCTCCCAAAGCATGACTACCCCAGCGCGCGCGAAATCTGATCGATCTGGGCCGTTGCGAGACGCCCGCCATAAGCGGCCTGCAGCGTTTCAGCGGTAAAGGCCTGTGCAACCGGACCTTCGGCCACTTTGCGGGTGTTGATCAGGAACACATGGTCGAAATAGTCGGTGACCGTGGCCAGATCGTGATGCACTACAACAACGGTCTTGCCAGCCTCTTTCAACGATTTCAGCACGGCGATGATCGCCTTTTCAGTCGCGGCGTCCACGCCTGCAAAAGGTTCGTCCAACAAATACATGTCGGCATCCTGTGCCAATGCGCGCGCAAGAAAGACCCTCTGTTGCTGACCACCAGAAAGCTGCCCGATCTGACGGTCGGCAAATTCCCGCATACCGACACGGTGCAGACAGTCCATGGCACGGGCGGTATGGCGGGCACGAACCCGACCCAGCAGGCCCAATTGACGCGACAAGCCCATCAGCACCACATCAATCACGCGCGTCGGGAAATCCCAGTCCACGCTGGCGCGCTGTGGTACATAGGCGATGCGTGCCCGCTGGTCCTCGAGCGGCTGACCAAACACGGTCACCTGACCCGACAGCGGAGACACGATCCCCAAAGCAGCCTTTAGCAAGGTTGATTTGCCAGCCCCATTTGGCCCGATAATCGCCGTCATGGCGCCGGGCTGCACCGTCATATCGACCGAGAAAACCGCTGGCTTCTGACCGTACGAGACGGTCAGACCACGAATGGCGAGGGGGCAAAGATCGATGTCCTGCCCGTCGACAGAAACGCCCTGAACTGTTGCGAGTTCAATCATGGTTTAGAACCCCGCCGACAGTTTGCCGTTCATGCCACGTTCGGGAACATCCGCGCCCAGCGCGCTGGCAATCACGGTAATGTTGTGATCAAGCATGCCAATATAAGTACCCTCATATGTGCCCGGCTCGCCCATCGCGTCGGAATAAAGCTCTCCGCCGACACCCACTTTGTGACCTTCGGCCGAAGCACCCTCGATCAAGGCACGCATGGATCGATCTGAAACGGAACTCTCCACAAACACGGCGTTCAGCTGACGCTCTACCAGAGTTTCGACCAACTCACCGATCCGGTTCAACCCTGCCTCGGATTGGGTCGAGATGCCCTGAATACCCAGCACCTCATAGCCATATTCATCACCGAAATAGCCAAATGCATCATGCGCAGTCACCAGCACGCGGTTGTTTTCGGGAACGGCCGCCAAAACCTGCTTGCCATAGGCGGCCAGCAGATCGATCTCGGCCAGAAAAGCTTGTGCGTTGGCTGCGAACTCATCTGCCGCTTCGGGTCGGGCTTCGGTCAGAGCTTCCTGCACTGCGATCACGACATCGCGCCACAGAACCGGGCTCATCCAGACGTGCGGGTCAAATTTGTCAGCGTAGTCGTCATGGGCGCGCAGTTTCGATGTGTCGATGCCATCCGCCACGGCAACCACTGTCCGCTTGCGGCCCAGATCGTCAAAGAAACCTTCCATCTGAGCCTCTAGATAGAGGCCGTGCCACAGCACCAGATCAGCGCGGGTCATCGCAACAATATCGGTGCGGGTCTGGCGATAGGCGTGCGGGTCGACACCGGGTCCCATCAAGCCCTTCACGTCGACCTGTTCACCGCCGACCTGGCGCGCAGCATCTGCAATCATGCCGGTGGTGGCGACGACTTTCAGTGGCGCTTGAGCGATTGCGGCGACGGGCCACACAAACACGAGAGCCAATGCCGTAAGTAGCGATCGACGAATCATTTCAGACTCCGAACGGTTATCCTGTTAAGTCAAAATATGAGAACCATTCGCAACTAAGTCAATGCAAATGCGAATTACTCGCAAGAAAGCGACTATATTTGTCCATTTGGTCAAAAATTTGCCCTTTACGACGCTGGCACACCTTCCCTTTCGCTGCGACCCATGCGATTTTGACGCGAACCTCCAAAAGGACGGAATAATGGAAACGCAGAGCTCAGAAAGCACCGTGCGCACCCCGCATCTGCCGCAAGTGACCGAGCCCCGGAACCCAGGAATGGATCTGGATCTGGATTGGGTGCGGGCCGTGCAGGCCAACACTTCGGCCATCGAGCGACGCGCAGCGACGCTGCCCGGTCGGCGGTCGGTGAAAAAAGAATACCAGGCCGCATGGCTGCTCAAAGCGATCACAATGATCGACCTGACCACTCTGTCGGGCGATGACACGGTTGGGCGGGTTCGTCGCCTGTGCGCAAAGGCTCGTCAACCTGTCGCGTCTTCAGTTCTGCAGGCGCTGGACATGCCGCCGATCACAACCGGAGCGGTGTGTGTCTACCATGACATGATCGAAACGGCTGTGGACGCATTGGAAGGCACTGGTATTCCGGTTGCGGCGGTATCCACTGGCTTCCCGGCCGGGCTCTCTCCGTTTCATCTGCGTGTGGCAGAGATCGAAGAAAGCGTGAAGGCCGGAGCCGAGGAGATCGACATCGTCATCTCGCGCCGTCATGTGCTGTCTGGCGACTGGCAGGCCCTGTATGATGAGATGAAGGCCTTCCGCGTCGCCTGCGGCGATGCACATGTCAAAGCCATTTTGGCGACCGGAGAGCTGGGCAGCCTGCGCAACGTCGCCCGTGCCTCGCTGGTGTGCATGATGGCAGGGGCAGACTTCATCAAGACCTCGACCGGCAAAGAAAGCGTCAACGCCACCTTGCCTGTGTCGTTGGTAATGATCCGAGCCATTCGCGACTATTATGACCGCACCGGCTATCGCGTAGGCTACAAGCCTGCGGGTGGGATTTCGAAAGCCAAGGATGCGTTGGTCTATCTGTCGCTGATCAAGGACGAGCTGGGCGACCGCTGGCTGGAGCCGGATCTGTTTCGCTTTGGTGCCTCATCATTGCTGGGCGACATTGAGCGGCAGTTGGAACACTATGTCACCGGCGCATACTCCGCCGGTTACCGTCACTCCATGGGCTGAGGACAAAAACAATGACAGTCAAAGAGATTTTCGAGACCATGGACTACGGCCCTGCCCCCGAAAGCGCAGCCGAGGCACTGGCATGGCTGGTCGATCAGGGCGACAAGTTCGGCCACTACATCGATGGCGCGTTTACCAAACCCGGCAAAGGATTCGACAGCCGCAACCCAGCAACCGGAGAGGTTCTGGCCAAGCTGACACAAGCCAAACAGGCTGACGTAGACGCCGCCGTTTCTGCAGCGCGCAAAGCGCAGCCGAAATGGGAGAAGCTGGGCGGTGCCGGTCGTGCGCGCTACCTCTACGCGATTGCGCGCCTGCTGCAGAAGCACTCGCGTTTGTTTGCTGTGCTCGAAAGCCTCGACAACGGTAAGCCGATCCGAGAATCCCGCGACATCGACATCCCCCTGGCACAGCGGCATTTCTACTATCACGCCGGCATGGCGCAGTTGATGGAAAGCGAATTGCCAGATGCCGAAGCACTGGGTGTTTGCGGCCAGATCATCCCGTGGAACTTCCCGCTGCTGATGCTGGCGTGGAAGATCGCGCCTGCAATCGCAATGGGCAACACGGTGGTTCTGAAGCCGGCCGAGTACACCTCGCTGACCGCGCTGCTGTTTGCCGACATCTGCATGCAGGCCGGGTTGCCGAAAGGCGTGGTCAACATCGTCACAGGTGATGGTGCCGTTGGTGAGATGATTGTGTCTTCGGACGTCGACAAAATCGCCTTTACCGGCTCGACCGTCGTGGGCCGTCGCATCCGTGAAGCGACCGCTGGCTCTGGCAAAGAACTGACGTTGGAACTGGGCGGCAAGTCCGCCTACATCGTCTTTGACGACGCCGATATTGATTCAGCGATCGAAGGCTTGGTCGACGCGATCTGGTTCAACCAGGGCCAGGTCTGCTGTGCGGGCTCGCGCCTTCTGGTGCAGGAGGGTATCGCTGATCGCTTCCACGACAAATTGCGTGCCCGTATGGACAAGCTGCGCATCGGCGATCCGCTGGACAAGTGCATCGACGTGGGTGCGGTTGTGGACCCCGTGCAGTTACAGACCATCAAGGGCATGGTCGAAAGCAACACGGTTGGGCATGTTCATCAGGCGGCCTGTGAGCTGCCCTCGAATGGCTGCTACTATCCACCAACGCTGATCACTGGGCTCGAAACCTCCGATCCGCTGATGCAGGAAGAAATCTTTGGCCCGGTTCTGGTTTCTTCGACCTTCCGCACCCCGGAAGAAGCGGTCGAGTTGGCCAACAACACCCGCTACGGGCTGGCCGCGACTGTTTGGACCGAGAACGTGAACCTCGCGCTGGATATCGCGCCCAAGCTGGTTGCGGGCGTGGTCTGGGTGAACGCAACTAACCTGTTCGACGCTGCTGCCGGGTTCGGCGGTGTACGCGAAAGCGGCTTTGGCCGTGAAGGCGGTTGGGAAGGGCTGACGGCTTATACCAAGCCCAAAGCCAAGGCCAAACCGCTGACGAAGATTGAGGCGGCAATGGGCGAAGGCGCTCCAGTCGATCCTATTGACCGCACCGCCAAGATGTATGTCGGCGGTAAGCAGGCGCGGCCCGATGGCGGCTATTCGAAACCCGTCTGGGGCAAATCCGGCCTACTTGGCCATGTGGGTCTGGCCAACCGTAAGGACGTGCGCAACGCGGTTGAGGCTGCAGCGGGTGCAAAAGGCTGGTCCAAGACCACCGGCCATCTGCGGGCTCAGATCCTGTATTACATCGGTGAAAACCTCTCGGCACGTGCGGGCGAGTTCGCTGCTCGTATTGATGCGATGATCGGTAAGAAAGACGGCGCGAAAGAGGTTGAGGCCTCGATCCAGCGACTGTTCACCGCCGCCGCTTGGGCGGACAAGTATGATGGTCAAGTACATGGTGTTCCGATCCGGGGCGTCGCCATTGCCATGAAAGAGCCGGTTGGCGTGATCGGCACCCTGTGTGCGGATGAAGCACCCCTGTTGGGTCTAGTTTCGGCCATGGCGCCAGCGATTGCGATGGGCAACCGGGTGGTTCTGGCGGCAAGTGAGCCCTACCCGCTGGCAGCAACGGATTTTTACCAGATCCTAGAAACCTCGGACGTGCCAGCCGGTGTGGTCAACATCCTGACCGGCAGCCACGCAGAGCTGGTAAAGCCGCTGGCCTCGCATCTGAACGTGGATGCGGTCTGGTCGTTCTCATCGACCGACGTGTCTAAAGATATCGAGGTCGTCTCGGCCGGAAATCTGAAGCGGACTTGGGTCAATAACGCGACGGCATTTGACTGGAGCGTGGACCATTCGCGCCGCTTCCTGCAGGCTGCGACCGAAGTGAAAAACATCTGGGTGCCCTACGGAGAGTAAGGCCCCCGTACCACCGGAGGCCTAAATGGATTTTTCAAGTAAGACCGTCATCGTCATTGGTGGCACCAGCGGTATCAATCGCGGCATTGCCGAGGCCTTTGCGGCCTCGGGTGCTAATCTGGCTGTCGCCAGCCGGTCGCAGGAAAAGGTCGATGATACCGTGGCTGCGTTGAAAGCAGCAGGCGCATCCGACGCGATCGGCGCGGCGTTCGACGTTCGCAATCCAGAGGCCGTAGCCGAAGGCCTTAAGCAATTCCACGACGCTTTTGGAGATTTCGATGTCCTGATTTCTGGTGCTGCCGGCAACTTCCCAGCGCTGGCATCTGAAATGTCGGTCAATGCATTCAAGGCGGTCATAGATATCGATCTGATGGGCACGATCCACGTCATGAAAGGGGCCTACCCCTATCTCAAACGTCCCGGTGCCAGCATTATCAACATTTCGGCCCCGCAATCCTATCTGCCTTACGAAGGGCAGGCCCATGTTTGCGCCGCCAAGGCGGGCGTTGATCAGATCACCCGAACCCTTTCAATGGAATGGGGCGTCGAAGGGATTCGCGTGAATTCGGTTGTTCCGGGTTTTATCGAAGGAACCGAAGGCGCAAAACGGCTGGCCCCTACCGAAAACGCCCATGAAGAGCTGCGTCGGGACGTCCCGCTGGGTCGCTGGGGTCAACCTCAGGATGTGGCAAATGCCTGCCTGTTCCTTAGCTCTGATATGGCGAGCTATATCAGCGGAACAGTCATGGCCGTTGACGGGGCTTTGTATCAGCGCGGCTCGGGCAAGTTTGGCCAGATGATGGGTCAGATGCTGCGCGCAGCGAAAAAGGACCAAGCTTAGGTGAGAACACAGGGATCCGATTGGTGGCAAACTTTTCAGTCGCTGGGCTTTATTTCCAACCTACCAAATTCAAGAGCTTCTGAAATAGATACCCGCTGCTAACAAAAGCGATGTCAGCGTACCGGCCACCACGTAGAGTGCAAAAGCGCTGAGCAGAGATTGACCGACAATCAAAGCGGCAGCAAAGGTTAACAACCCTGCAAGTATTCCCAATCCCATTATCGCAACTATCATGGTGCCGCTATCCGTCCCAAGCCTCGTCTCAGGAGATGTTGATCTTCTGAACCCCATCTCCGTTCCCGACTAACATAGAATTCTCGACATTTCTGGCCAAAGTATGGCCAAGGCGAGTTAACGATTACTTAAGGCGGAGAATCGCCGATCTTCTGTCTGGCGCTGCGCCCTGCAAGAGGTCACAAACTCGTTGCTTTCGCCAGTGGTTCGCATCACCCACTGCCGTCAATTCCAAGAAAAATTATTCAATAACAACGAATAATTCTGTTCGGCAGCGGGTAGATGGACGACGTCAGCCGTCCACCCCTTCCGGTTTGCCGACGATGGTGAAATGCAGACCCTCGGGGTCCAGCAGTTCAGACGCCACCCGGTTCACATCCTCCAAGGTCACTGCATTCACCTTGTCGTTGCGAGTCGCAATGTAGTCGATAGGCAAATCTTCCATCTGCATCCCGACCATGATTCCGGCAATCTGGCCATTGCCGTCAAAACGCAGCGGATAGGCCCCGGTCAGATAGGTCTTGGCGTCATCCAATTCTTTCTGCGTCACACCTTCCGCAGCCGCGCGCGCCCATTCCTGTCGGATCACTTCGACCGCTTCGGCGATACGGTCATTGGCAGATGAGACCGAGCCCAGATACACCGACGCCAGATCCTTGGGCACCAGATAGGTCGCCACGCCGTAGGTCAGGCCACGTTTCTCACGTACTTCCTGCATCAGGCGACTTTCGAATCCGCCGCCGCCCAGAATGTGATTCAGGATATAGGCCGCAAAGAAATCGGGATCGTCGCGATCAATGCCACTTTGCCCGAACAGGGCGACGGATTGCGGAGTGTTGAAGTCCACCACGCTGACACCGCCGTCAATGGTGACCTTCGCCTTGTCTGGAATGGGTTTCCCGGTTGCTGGCAGATCCAACAGCAATTCGTCCAACAGTACCCCCAGCTCTTCTGCTGTGATGTCGCCGACAGCCCCGACGTACAGTCTGTCCTTGGCAAAGACATTGTCGTAGGCAGCGACGATGTCGTCGCGGGTCAGGCTTGAAACGCTTTCAATCGTACCTTTACCGTCCGACGCATATGGATGATCCCCATATGCCATTTCAGCAAAGCTGCGTCCGGCGATATCGCTTGGATCAGTCTGGTCGGACTTCAGACCCGAAATCACCTGAGCGCGCACCCGATCGATCGCATCCTCATCGAAACGCGGTTCATGAATTGTGGTCTGCAGCAAATCAATCACTTCATCCCGGTTCTCAGTCAGGAACCGCGCCGAAATGGAGACCGTATCATCTGTTGCCCTGTAGCTGAAGGACGCAGCCAGAGATTCAAGTTCGCGTGCATAGGTGCGGGCATCCATGTCGCCGGCGCCTTCCTCAATCAGGCCGCTCATCAGATAGACCGCGCCGCGTTTATCGGGATCATCCAGCGACGTTCCTCCACGAAACCGCAGTTCCAGCGCGGTGAAGGGGATCGAATGATCTTGGACCAGCCAAGCGGTAATACCACCGGGCGAGGTTACCTCTTTGATCTTAATCTCGGCCCAGGCGGGAAGGGCAATGATCAGCGCAATCAGCGTTGCGGCAAACCGTTTCATTGTGTCACCTCATCGTCACGCATCAGCCAGCCAGTGACCGAGGTTTCAGGTTGCAGCACTTCACGGGCAGCCGCGATGATCTCGTCACCCGTCACAGCCTGCAGGATGTCGGGCCAGGCCTGCACATCCTCGACCGTCAACCCGCTGGTCAACGCACGACCATAGCGGTTTCCAATACCGTCCACGTTATCGCGCGCATAGGTCTGCGCGGCGCGGAGCTGCATCTTAATGCGCTCCAGGTCTTCATCCTTGACACCTTCCGCGATGAAATCCGCAACGGCCTGATCCATGGCATCCTCCGCATCCTGAAGCGAAACGCCCTCAGCCGGCACAACAATCAGATCAAAGGTCGTGTCATCCAATGAGACCCCCTTGTAGAACGCACCGGTATAGACCACCTTCTGCTGCTCAAATTGCAGCTTTTCATTCAGATATGAGGTTGTGCTTCCTCCCAGCAATTCCGCCAAAAGGAACAGGGCGGCGGCCTTCTCCTGCTCACCGGCGTCCCGTTCAGGGGCCAGATAGCTGCGCTGCACGTAGGGTTGTGCGACACGCGCATCCTTGAAGGTCAGGCGACGTTCGGCAGTCTGGGGTGGTTCTTGCGAGCGTACCCGCTCGGGCAAATCAGGGTTGGCTGGGATAACACCGTAGTACTGATCGGCCAACGCCCTGACTTCGTCGGGGTCAACATCTCCGGTGACGACCAATATGGCGTTATTGGGTGCATAATGGGTCTGGTAGAAGGACAGGGCGTCGTCCATATCCAACGCCTCCATCTCGTGGCGCCAGCCGATAATCGGCGCTCCGTAACGGTGGTTCAAATATTGCGCTGCATTCATCTGTTCTCCGAACAGAGCGCGTGGATTGTTTTCGGTCCGCTGATTACGCTCTTCCAGAACCACGTCGCGTTCGGTGATGATATCATTCTCGGTCAGGCGGATGTTGCGCATACGATCTGCCTCCATCCGCATCATCAGTTCCAGCCGGTCAGCGGCGACACGCTGAAAATAGGCGGTGTAGTCGTAAGAAGTGAAAGCGTTGTCATTGCCGCCATTGGCCGCGACAGTGGCTGACAACTCGCCCGCTTCCATTGTGTCGGTGGCTTTGAACAGCAGATGTTCCAGGAAATGTGCAACGCCAGAGGATCCGATCGGTTCATCGGCGGATCCGGCCCGGTACCAGACCATATGCTGCACAACAGGAGCGCGATGATCCTCGACCACTACGACGTCCATGCCGTTTTCCAGCGTAAATGTGGTGACAGCCTCTTGCCCCTCTTTCGCGAACAAGGGGGTGGCGGCGATCAGGGCAGCCGACAATGCCAGGGCCCGAACCATGGGGCATCCTCCGTTTCATTTCTGATATTCAAACTACGGTGGTGCCGCCGGGGTTCAAGGCCAATGACGGAAAGTTAAGAAGAATTCATTCCAGCGGCGGGGCCGACGGCGTTTCGATCCCACGACGACGCGCCGCTTCATTGGTCGCGTTCGCATCGATTGACTGACGTTCATAGACCTGCGAGTACCGATCAACCGGGAACAGGCGCAGGCGGGTCCAGCGACCGCGATTTTTGCGGAAAGCCGCATCCTCTTCGGCCGTTATCTGGCGCGTATTGGCAGGAACGCCATATCTGCTTGAGGCCGTCACAAGCGCGGCATCGCTGGCCGGTATTGAGGTATTCGGGTTCAGCGCTGCCTCACTACCACCCAGCGCCACAACGGCGTCCGCTTTGGGGTTAGGATCGGTCAGGTTTGCACCGCCGGGAGTCGGCGCTGGAAGAAAGGCGTAGTCCTTGGGCTGGGTCAGCGGCTTGACGGGCAATACCGAAAATTCATCCGGCCCCGCTCCGGGCGGATCAAGATTGCGCAAACCAATATCGGAACAGCCCGCAACGACAACGGCGAGTGTCAGAACAAGTATGGCGCGTGGCATACGCATCAGTGTCTCCAGCCAGTTTCAGGCGCTTTTATCGCATATCGTCCGGCAGGTCACGAGGGCTTTTTGCCATCGAACAGGACCAATCCCAAAGCTCCCGCAAATATGAACACATCCGCCAGATTGAACACAAAAGGGTTGCTGATCCCGCAGCAGGACATGTTCAAAAAGTCCAGAACATAGCCGTAAAGCACCCGGTCCACGACATTTCCCAGCGCCCCGCCGATCAGAAGACCGCCGCAGAATTGTTGAAGCTTCGTAGGAGCGATGCGGCCCAGCCAGATCAGGACGCCCAGGCAGATCGCCACGGAAAGCCCGATCAGCACCCAGCGGGCGGCGTCACCGTCGCCCTGAAATAGGCCAAAATTGATGCCGCGATTCTCGCCGTATCTGAAAACCAGAAGCGGTGGCAGCACGTCGATATCGCCCTGCGCTACGCGCATTACGCGAACGACCAGATACTTACTGATCTGGTCGATCAAAAACGCCGCCAATCCGGCCCATAGGATGAACGAACCGCGCATCAGTGACGGAAATGCCGCATGCCGGTGAAGACCATGGCCAGACCGGCCTCATCCGCCGCCGCGATCACTTCATCATCACGCATCGAACCGCCGGGCTGAATAACGCATGTCGCGCCTGCCTCGGCGGCCTCCATGAGCCCATCGGGGAAGGGGAAGAATGCATCAGAAGCTACGGCCGAACCGATGGTCAGCGGCTGGGGCAAGCCCAGCGCATCAGCCATACGCTCGGCTTTCTTTGCCGCGATCAGTGCCGAGTCAACGCGGCTCATCTGCCCCGCGCCGACACCCACGGTCGCGCCGTCTTTGACATAGACGATGGCGTTGGATTTGACATGTTTCGCCACTTTCCACGCGAACAGCAGGTCGCGCATCTGCTCCTCAGATGGCGCTTTTTTGGTGACCACCTTCAAGTCACCCATACCAACAAAGCCGTTATCCTTGTCCTGTACCAGCAGGCCACCTGCCACCTGTCGCACAGTTTTACCACCGGCGGTCACATCCGGTAGAGCTTCGGTCGTCAGCAGGCGCAGGTTCTTCTTGGCGGCGAAGATCGCCTTGGCCTCGTCTGACGCCCCTGGAGCGATCACAACCTCGGTGAAAATCCCCGTGATCTCCTGCGCGGTTTCCGCGTCCAGCGGTTGATTCAACGCCACGATACCGCCAAATGCCGACGTCCTGTCGCAGTCGAACGCGGCTTTATAGGCCTCAAGCAGCGTCGCACCTTTCGCTACACCACACGGATTGGCATGCTTGATAATCGCACAAGCTGCCCCTTCGACCGGGTCGAACTCAGCGACCAACTCAAAGGCGGCATCGGTATCGTTGATGTTGTTATAGCTCAGTTCCTTGCCCTGATGCTGTACCGCCGTCGCCACGCCCGGACGACCCGAGCCATCTACATAGAACGCTGCCGACTGGTGGCTATTCTCGCCATATCGTAAGGTCTGTTTCAGCTCACCGGCAAAGGCGCGGCGTTTGGGCGCCTCAAGCTCCAGCGCATCGGCCATCCAGTTGGACACGGCTGTGTCATAGGCGGCAGTGCGGGCATAGGCCTTTTGCGCCAGCCACTGACGGAAGCCCAGAGAAGTCTTACCGTAATTCTCTTCCAGCTGATCCAGCAGCGACGAGTAGTCTTCGACATCCACAACCACGTTCACAAAAGCATGGTTCTTCGATGCGGCACGGATCATGGCTGGGCCACCGATATCGATGTTCTCGATGCATTCATCGTAGGCAGCGCCCTTGGCCACGGTCGCTTCAAATGGGTAGAGATTTACCACAAGCAGATCGATTGCGCCGATACCATGTTCGTTCATCGCGGCGACATGGGTGTCATTATCGCGCAGAGCCAGCAGCCCGCCATGGACCATCGGGTGCAGCGTTTTGACCCGGCCATCCATCATCTCGGGGAAGCCGGTGATCTCGCTGACATCTTTCACCTCCAACCCCGCATCGCGTAGCGCCTTCGCGGTACCGCCGGTCGAAAGCAGTTCAACCCCGCGTTCGGCCAACGCCGTTCCCAGCTCGATCAGCCCGGTTTTGTCGGAAACGGAAAGCAACGCGCGGCGCACGGGGTGAAGGTCGGTCATGGGTCCAAAGGTCCTTTTGGCGTCAGTCGAAAACGGGCTCGTCCCGGTGCGTATCCCGCACTGCATAGGCTGTATCCTGAGCCTTGCTGAGCGTCCACCGGATGCGCGTCGCATACTCCATTGCGCGCCCAGATAGAACGATCTGTTTTGTCGCGCGTGGCTTCAAACGGCCTTTTTCAAGGTAAACGCTTGGTTCAACTGACAACTTTCCAACGCCATCATGGCGGAAAACCCATATCTCACCGCTTTTGAGCGCCATCGACACCGCAGCGCCACCCAGATCAAGTGCCGCATCAACGTCAGGATGCAGGTGAAACCGGATGTCAAAGGCTATCCCCTGCAGACCTGCCCCGTCCATCGCGCGATCGAACTGCCGTTTGGCTTTGTCGGTTGCGGTCAGCAGAATATCCTCGCCCACCAGCTCACGCCCGTCAAAGCGCAGTTCAAGCGTGCGGGCATGGGTCAGGCCAAACACTTTGGCGTAGCCGTCATGTCCCACCATAAAGCGGGTGCCTTCGAATGCATCCTCGAAATCCACGGGCACATCCTGCGGGCCATCCACCAATGCTTCCTGCGACGACCCATTTGCGCCTTCTGCAAGCCGGGCGCTGGAATACCCTTCGACGCATAGGGTCGAATGCGACGGGGTCGCGCGCCCTGCCCTGCGCCATTCCTGCCCAAAACTGCCACCTGATCCACAGTTCACGATCAGAGGACGGCGGCCTGAGGTCAGCTCAAATGCAAGCGAGGATGCATGGGCGTTGAACGACGCAGCACCTTTGGGAGGCGCACTGGCATCCACCAGAACCGTGGTTCTCGAGGCGGCCAATCGTGCATAACCCATTGACAGGTCCGAATGCTGCTGCGGCTTGACACCGCTTTGCGCCAGTGCCTGATCCAGCCGCCCTTCAAGCCCACGCCCGCCCCCGTGAAATCTGGCCAGAGATCCATCTGCATGACGCAGATTTCGCAGAGTAGGTGCAATGCGCTTGATCGCCCCGGTCTGAGAGGCAGGCGTGCCTCGGCCAACTTCACCAAGTGCAGCAGAGGTCCAGGCCAGCAGAGTGAAGACCTCCAGCAATTCCTCAGGGTTGCGGGTGAGAATGCCGCCCTCGGCATCGATCTGGCGGTCGCATTCCCGGGCCAGTGCGCGCAATGCGGGATCAGCCAGTTGCTCCAACCCCTCCAGGGCCAAACCAGCCTGAACCAGCCCTGCGAGCGCTTCGAATCTCGGCAATCCTGGTGTTGCTGCTGTCCAGCGTTTGGAAAGAAACCATGTTTGTTGTGCCAAGGAGCGGAAGAAAGCTCTGCTTTGCGCCTCATCAGCGCCGCGTAGCAGAAATTGCGCGTGGTTGATCCAGCGCATCACCCGGCGCCCGGTCAGGTCCGGCGCCCAGCCGGGCCCCTTCCCGCGCCCATGTGCGGTGATCCAGCCCCAGACCCATCGCTGCGCCTTTTCACGGGCGCGCATATCGCCGACGGCTGCCAGATCATCCAGCCAGATGAAACCGTGGCGTTCATCATCAAAATCCGGACTGGGCGCAGCAACATCCCAGAGATCGGTGTCATCCGCCTCGACCAGATATCCAGCGAAAAGGAGATTCCCGGCCACCAGTTGTCGCCCGCGTGCAAACGAACCGACGGTGCGCGGCTCAGGCTGGCTGACGAATCCCGAAACCGCCTTCCGCCTTTGGCTCAGGCGCGCGTAAAGGCGGTTCTGAAACCGCATCCAGCGATTGGCCATTGTGTCCGATTCTGACATGACGCTTGCGACTCTGCCCCTTGCGCTCTGCGGGCGCTTGAACACACGATAGACCGGTCCGCGCGTCAAGTCATCGAAAAGCGTCGCCTCAAGCGGATTTGTTCAGACAGGCGATATAGAACCCGTCCATGCCACCCTTGTCCGCCCAGAAATCCGGGCGCAAACGCAAGCCACCTTCTTCTGTAATCCAGTCTGGTTCAACGCCCGCAATCTCAAGCGCCGCACGGTCAATCTGCATATCCGGGTATTGATCCAGCGCCTCTTCGATCTGCACCTCTCCTTCGTCCGGCAACAAGGAACAGGTGCAATATACCAATCGGCCTCCGGGTTTGAGCAGGGTCCAGGCATGGGCCAGCATCCGGGCCTGTAGTTCGATCAATCCCCCGAATTCCGAACCATCCTTGGCGAAGGGTAAATCAGGATGGCGGCGAATCGTGCCCGTGGCCGAACACGGCGCGTCGAGCAGGATGGCATCATACTGGCCCTGATGGTCCAGCGCATCACCAGCGATCACCTTGGCCTTCAAACCTGTCCGTTTCAGGTTCTCGCGCACCCGCTCCAACCGTGTTTCGGAGATATCCAGCGCCGTGACCTCTGCCGCTACCACAGCCAATTGCAACGTCTTGCCACCGGGCGCGGCGCAAAGGTCCAACACCTTTTCCCCGGCTTTCGGGGCCAGCACGCGCACAGGCAGCGCCGCTGCCGCATCCTGAACCCACCAGTTTCCACGCTTGTAGCCCGGCAAAGCCGACACCTGCCCCGCATCCTGCAAACGGACTGAGCCGGTGGGCAGGGCTTCTCCGCCCGGCGCCTCGGCGCCCGGTTTCAGCGTCACGTCCAGCGGTGCACCATTGAAATGGGCCTGTTCCATACCCTTTACTGCGTCATCGCCCCACGCCATGATCAGAGGATCGCGCAGCCAGTCGGGCAGACGGGGCACGCGCATCTTGGGCCAAGCATCCGGTCCATCGGCGGCAATCTTGCGCAAGACTGCATTCACCAACCCCTTGAGCCGCCCATGCTTGCGCGAGCGTCCCACGATCTCGACCATCGAATTGACCACGCCATGCGCGGCCTCGCCCTGACACAACTCGACCGTTCCAAGCCGCAGCGCGTTATGCACCGTTAGCGCCGGTGTCTGCCGCAAGTGATCGGCCAACAGCCGGTCGGCACGCTCAAGCCCGCGTAGGGTTTCAATCGTCAGACGCTGCGCGCGCGCGCGATCCTCGGGTACCAGACGATCCAATGCTCCGGCCGCCAGACATTCAGGTAACAGCCGCCCCTCGCCCAATATCTGATCCAGCAGATAGATTGCACTGCGCCGCGCAGCGGTTGCAGAGTTTGACATGATGCTGAGTGCCTCTCGTGACCTTTGCCGCATTGCCTTAGGCGGACGAGGGCGTATATCAAGGCCCTGAACAGAAAGGAACCCGATGTCATGAGTGACGAGCGCAAAGACCTGCCCCCCGCCGCTCAGCGCGCATTGGCCGAGGCTGAGGAACGTCGCAAAAAGGCCGAAGCGGAAGCCAAGGCGCAGCCCAAGGAACTGGGTGGGCGCGACGGTCCCGATCCGGCACGCTATGGTGATTGGGAAAAAAAGGGCATCGCCATCGATTTCTGATCAGGCCCCGCCCCGCAGCGCTTGCAGAAAGTCGTCTATCAACGCCCTTTGCCGCTTCGATCTTGCCCGATCCTCGGGCCAAGTCAGCCAATAGCCATCCTTTGTCCTAAGCTCAGGCATATCCAGTCTGTATAACTGACCAGTCTTGATGCTGCCCGATGCCAGAGGGATTGAACCCAAGGCGATCCCCATGCCCTGACGCGCCGCCGTGATCGCATGACCCACCGAGTCGAAACTGATCCGGCCAGCCGGTAATTCATCAACCCCCGCAACCTGCGCCCAGTCCTTCCAGCCGGGGCGTTCTCCGCGCAAATCAATCAGCGGCGCACCCCAGTTGATGCCGGATGCGGCCATCGGTGCCAGCACTTCGGGCGCAATAAGCTTTGCCTTTCGTCCAGGCCAGACACCTCTGCCATAGCGGATCTGCAGCCAGGTACGTTCTTCCTCCAGCGAGGCGCGGCGGGCCATCGAATCTGTCATTACACGCACATTTGGCTGCGCCTCAAGGAACGTGGGCAAGGCTGGCAGAACCAGCGCGTGGATATGCGACGAAAGTCCCGCGACCCGAAGCTCGCGCGGAGTTTTGCCGAACAGATCCTCGGTATTGCGTTCCAGTGCTTGCAGACTGTCCTGCACCAATGGCAGATAGCTTTCGCCTTCGATGGTCAGCGAAACACCGCGGGCTTCGCGCACAAACAATGACCGGCCCAGCCACGCCTCAAGATTGCCTATCCGTTGACTGACCGCCGCCTGCGTCAAACCAAATTCGCGCGCGGCAGCAGAAAAACCGCCCAATCGCCCGGCGGCTTCGAACACGCGCAGCCAGTCCAAAGGAGGTAAACCGATCTGCTTCTTAGCCATAAGTATTTCCAGCCCTCAGTGGCAATAAGGTTTAATTGTAGTAATGCCACGGAGCGCGTATCTCCTCAAGCAAAGTCCGCGCCGAATAGGAGAGACCCCATGCTGCGCTCAGCCACTTTCGACCCATCTGTGGTCACTATCGCGTTTTCCGATAGTACCCAGGCCCGCTTCCACGCCATTTGGCTGCGCGACAATGCGCTGGACCCCGAGACCCGCGCCCCCGGCAACGGGCAGCGCCTGATCACAATCGGCGATATCCCCTCCGATATCTCGATCAGCGCTGCCGAGATCCGAAATGGCGATCTGAGCGTTACGTTCCAGCCCGAAAACAAATCCGTGATGTTCCCTGCCGATTGGCTAGCCGATCACGTTTATGACCGCGAACAGGCGCAAGAAGTTGGCCGCACCGCATCCGACGTCACCACATGGGAGCGTGGTATCAGCGCCCCCAGCGGTGACTGGGAAAGGGTGCACACCGACCCTGAGGCCAAGCGCAGCTGGCTGGCTGCCGTCGCGGAGTACGGCTTTGCCAAGCTGACAGGTGGCCCAACCGAGCCGGAATCGCTGCTGAAAGTGGCCGATCTGTTCGGCTACGTGCGCCAGACAAATTACGGCCCCTATTTCGAGGTTCGGACCGAGGTGAACCCGACCAACCTCGCCTATACTGGGTTGGGGTTGCAGGCCCATACCGACAACCCTTATCGCGACCCGGTGCCGACACTGCAAATCCTCTACTGCCTTGAGAACTCGGCCGAAGGCGGCGATTCCATCGTTGTCGATGGTTTCCGCGCGGCTGAGCGACTGCGCGATCTGAACCCCGAGGGCTTCGCCTTGCTTGCAGGCTATCCGGCACGGTTCGAGTATAAAGGTTCGGACGGGGTCTGTTTGCGGTCACGTCGCCCGATGATCGAGCTTTCCCCCGATGGCGAGTTGATCGGCATTCGCTTCAACAACCGCTCGTCTGCGCCGTTCGTGGATGTACCCTTTGACAAGATGGAAGCCTACTATGCAGCCTATCGCCAGCTGGGCGAGATCATTGACGATCCCGCCATGGGCGTGTCTTTCAAGCTGGAACCGGGCGAAAGCTTCATCGTCGACAACACACGCGTAATGCATGCACGGCTGGGCTATTCCGGGGCCGGGTCTCGCTGGTTGCAGGGATGCTATGCTGACAAAGATGGGCTGCTTTCGACACTGGCCGCCATGCAGATGACACAACCGGAGGCGGCGGAATGAAACCCGATTTCTCGACCTTAAACCGGGACAATATCGTTGCCTTTATCAGCGACATCTTCGATCGTCGGGGGGGTGAGGAATATCTGGGGGAACCCGTCACCATGGCCCAGCACATGCTGCAGGGTGCCACGATTGCGGAACGGAACGGGCAGTCCGAAGAAATTATCGTCGGTGCGCTGTTGCACGACATTGGCCATTTTACGTCGGAATTCGGCACTTACCATCCGGACGATACCGAGGACCGGCATCATGAAGATGCAGGTGCCGAGGTGTTGGAGCAGTTCTTTCCGTCGGTCATCACCGATTGCTGCCGGTACCACGTGGCAGCCAAGCGGTATCTCTGCGCCACCAAGCCGGAGTATTTCAATCGCCTGTCCGCAGCCTCGGTCCATACGCTGGAACTGCAGGGTGGTCCGATGAGTGCCAAGGAGATCGCCGAGTTCGAGGCAAATCCGAACCTGAAAGAGATCATTCAGGTCCGTTATCTGGACGAAGCGGGAAAACGCGCTGATATGGAGACCCCGGATTTCGCCCATTTCGCACCGATGGTACAACGGATGGTCGACCGGCACATTCAGGCGAGCTGAGACAGCTTTCATCCGCCCGATCGATAGAGCCAAGAAAATTCGTCGAATTTTCTTGGCTCTTGATCCTGAAGCCTACAGCCCCAGAACATCCACCATGTCATACTGGCCCGGCGCCTTGCCTTGACCCCACAACGCGGCTTTGAGCGCCCCACGGGCAAAGATCGCACGGTCAGTAGCCAGATGGCGCAACACGATACGCTCACCGGGTGCCGCGAACAGGACATCGTGTTCGCCGACAATGTCTCCGCCACGAATCGCGTGGAAGCCGATATCGCCGCGTTTTCGCGCACCGGTAATACCGTCGCGGCCCCGATCGGCCACATCCGCCAACTTGACACCGCGCCCTTCTGCGGCAGCTTCGCCCAGCATCAAAGCCGTGCCTGAAGGCGCATCGACCTTGTGATGGTGATGCCCCTCGATGACCTCGATATCGAAATCCTCATCTAGCGCGGCGGCAACCTTTTTGGTGAGCTGCACCAACAGATTGACCCCAAGGCTCATATTCCCGGCCCGCACAATCACAGCATGGCGCGCGGCAGGTTCCAGCGCGGCGATCTGTTCGTCACTCATGCCGGTAGTGCCAATTACGTGAACGCACCGCGCCTGCGCGGCCAGTGCGGCAAATTCCAGTGTCGCTTCGGGCGCAGTAAAGTCGATGACGGCCTGCGCCTGTGCAAATGCCTCCAGCGGATCGTCAGTAACGGTAACACCGATCGCCTGCCCGCCCATTGCCTGACCCACATCCTGACCGATCCAGTCATGACCCTTACGCTCGACCACACCGACCAGACGCGCCTGATCGCTCTCAGACACGGTCTTGATCAGCATCTGCCCCATACGGCCCGAAGCCCCTGTGATAACGATCCCCGGAATATGGGTCATTGCGCTGGTCCTTTCTAAAGTCGGCTCAAAGCCTCCTACCCGGTTCGCGCCCGCTTGGCAAAGCCCCGCTTTGGGCTTAGATCGGGGGGCATGGCAAAGAACAAATTCCACGATGGCCCCGGCCCTTCCCAACGACAGCTGCGCGTCGGCGAACTGATCCGCCGCACCCTGTCCGAGGTTCTGGCGCGCGGAGATGTCCACGACCCCGACCTGAACCGTATGTCGATCACCGTGGGTGAGGTGCGCACCTCGCCCGATCTGAAGATCGCCACCGCCTATGTGCTGCCCCTGGGCGGCAAGGGGCAGGAAGACGTGATTGACCTGCTGGCCCGCAACAAGGGCGAGCTGCGGCGCGTAATCGGCAAGAAGCTGAACCTAAAATTCTCGCCCGATCTGCGGTTCCGTCTGGATGACACGTTTGATCGACTGGACGACACCCGCCGTATGTTTAATCAGGACGCGGTACGCCGCGATCTGGACGAGTGATCCGTACCCTTGTCATGCTGTGTGCTGTCCTTTGGGCCGCGCAAGTCTCTGCAGTCACCTGCGAGAAGCTGACTCATGAGGACAAGCAATATACGGTTTGCGAGGTGGATACCTCGGAAGATTTGCGCCTGTTTCTGAACGATGAAAATGGCGATCTGCTGGGTCATTTCTCTTCGGTGAATGAGGCGTTGGAGCCTCAGGGGAAAAGGCTCGTCTTTGCGATGAATGCGGGCATGTACCATGACGACCGCTCGCCCGTCGGCCACTATGTCGAAGAAGGGCAAGAGCAGATGCGCGTGATACCGAATGCCGGACCCGGCAATTTCGGCCTGCTGCCCAACGGTGTGTTCTGCATCCGTGAAAACCGTACCGATGTGTTCGAGACTTTGGATTTCGTCGATCAGGCGCCGCAGTGCCGCTTTGCGACACAATCGGGCCCCATGCTGGTGATCAACGGAGAGTTGCACCCTCGCTTTCTGCCGGATTCAACCTCGCGCTACACCCGAAACGGAGTGGGCACCAGCGCCGATGGCACGCGTGCGGTGTTTGCGATCTCGGACGATTACGTCACTTTCCACGAATTCGGCAGCCTATTCCGCGATGTATTGAAAACACCGAATGCGCTGTTTCTAGATGGCAACGTTTCCCGCATGTATGATCGCGCCAGCAACCGGTCGGATATCGGGTTTTCGCTGGGACCCATCGTGGGTGTCGTCGAGGACGTTCCGGCAAATTGACAGCATCGAAACGATCCGCTAACTCGCGCGCCTCAGCAAGACTCAAGGTGTAGAATGGGACGCAAACGCAAGGGCCGCGACATTTCCGGTTGGCTGGTGGTGGACAAGCCCGCTGGCATGACTTCGACCGCGGTGGTCAACAAGGTGCGTTGGGCGATGGACGCCAAGAAAGCCGGCCATGCGGGCACGCTGGACCCCGAGGCGACCGGCGTTCTGGCCGTTGCGCTGGGTGAGGCAACCAAGACCGTCCCCTACATCACCGATGCGCTGAAGGCCTACACCTTCACCGTGCGGCTGGGGCAGGCCACCAACACCGATGATGCCGAGGGCGAAGTCATCGCTGAAAGCATTGCGCGCCCCTCGGATGAGGATATCAAACAAGCGCTCGGCCCGTTTCTGGGCGATATCAAACAGGTGCCGCCCAAGTTCTCGGCCGTGAAAATCGACGGTCAACGCGCCTATAAGCTGGCCCGAGATGGCGAGGATGTAGAACTGACCGCCCGCCCTCTTTGGGTAGAGGAACTGGTGCTGATCGACCGCCCCGACGAAGACCACGTCGTGCTGGAGATGACCTGTGGCAAAGGTGGCTATGTCCGTTCCATTGCGCGTGATCTGGGTGAGGCGCTCGGCTGCCACGGCCACGTGAAAAAACTGCGCCGCATCTGGTCCGGCCCGTTTGAGGCCGAGGATGGCCTGACCATCGAACAGATCGACGAAATGGCCAAAACCACCGCACTGGATAATTATCTGCATCCGCTGGAAACCGGCTTATCGGACCTACCCGAGCTGAAATGCACCTCTGAAGGAGCCACCCGTCTGCGGAATGGCAATCCGGGCATGGTGCTGGCCTCTGACGTAGAATACGGCGACGAGGCCTGGGCCTCGCTGGATGGCAAGGCCGTGGCCGTAGGAATTTACAAGTCGGGCGAATTGCACCCAAGCCGCGTCTTTGCCGCCAACTGATGACTGTTCAGGCGGCGATACGCAATTTGTGACCCAGTCGAAGTATCTCGGACACCAGTAGATCCAGATCCTGCTTTTGCGTGCGGTGATTGTTGACCGCCACCCGTAGGCAATGCGCCCCCTGAACCGTTGTATCCGATAAAACCGCTGTGCCTTCCTCTTGCAGGCACAACATGATTTCGCTGTTAATCGCACGCAGAGTTTCGGGGCTGAGACCGCCCGGGTCATAGCGGAAACAAACGATGTTTATATTGGTGGGGAACATCAAGGTGAGGTCATCCTCTGCCTCGATCAGCGAAGTCAGATAACGCGCCTTTTCGATATCCTGATCAATGAGCCTGCCGAATTTCTGAACGCCGTGCTCCTTCAAGGACATCCAGACCTTGAGCGCTCGAAACCCACGCGAAGTCTGAATGCCGTAATCGTGCAAAAACGCCGCCCCGGCGACGCCTCGGGATTGCGGTTCCAGGTATTCCGGGGTCAGAGTAAATGTCGCGTGGTGGGCATCATGGCTTCGCACCAATGCGCAACCCACTTCGAAAGGCGCATGTAACCATTTGTGTGGGTCGAGCGCGACGGAATCCGCGCGTTCGATGCCGGACACGCGCCAACTGTTATCATGGGCGATTGCAATTAACGCACCGATACAGCCGTCAACATGAAACCACAGGCCTTCCTCGCGGCAGAAATCGGCAATCGCCGACAAGTCGTCGATGGCGCCTGTGTTCACGGTTCCGGCGGTGGCAATCACACAAGCGGGTTTAAGGCCGTCTGCGCGATCCTGCGCGACCATGCCGGCAAGCGCTTCAAGATCCATCGTCAAATCGTCTTGCGTAGGAATACGCCGCAGCGCCTTGTTGCCCAGGCCCAGTGTTTCGAGCGACTTTTGGTGACAACTGTGCATCTGATCCGATCCGTAATACCGCATCGGCTTATCCATGGCGGCGATGCCCTCTTCGCGCATGTCGATCCCGGATTTGACGTTGCGGGCCACCGTCAGCCCGATCAAGTTTGCCACGCTGCCGCCGCTGACCAATGTCCCACTGGCCCCCTCCGGCAGACCGATCATCTCGCGTAGCCAGTCGACGACTTGTCGGTCGATCAGGGCTGCCGCATGATTCCCACCCCCAAGGTTCGAACCCTGAACCGCAGCCAGAAAATCTGCCATCGCGCCTGTGAAATTGCTCGCGCCCATATACCAGCCCCAAAACCGGGGATGGATATTACCCATCGGATACTGCATGACCTGAGATTGGACATCATCCATCAAATCACCCAACGGCATACCCTGCTGAGGTGCAGGCGTTTCGAACCCGTTGCGTATCGCAGTCGGCATATCTTTCCATATCGACCTATCACGCACATCACGCGTATGATCCAACGCCATATCCAACATCTCATGTGCTAATTTGCGGGTCTGCTCCCAATCCGCCGGATCCAATGTCTCGAATGTCATGTCTTCCCCCCAGAATAAGCCGTTCAAATGAAGGCAGGTATAGCACAAGTTAAGGATCAGGACATCGCCCCTTGTAAACGGGCCTAATTCCAGCCAAACCCGACTGCATGATCACCCGTTCTCACACCAAGGGCGACGCGCCCTCGACTGCCATCTACTCCGATTGCGAAAAATACCGCTATAGCCTGACCCGTATCTGGAACCCGGCGGGCCGCAAGGCGTTGTTTGTGATGCTGAATCCGTCGACGGCGACCGAGGTGCAGAACGACCCCACGGTGGAACGTTGCGAGCGTCGCGCACGCACACTGGGTTTCGGAGCTTTTCAGGTCACCAATATCTTTGCCTGGCGCGACACTGATCCGCGCAAGATGCGAGCATCTGCAGATCCGGTGGGGCCTGAGAATGACGCAGCCATCCTAGACGGCGTGGAATGGGCGGATCAGGTCATCGCCGCCTGGGGCACCCATGGCGCACATCTGGAACGCGGCCCCGCAGTTGAGGACTTGCTGCGCGGCACGGGCCAGCCCTTGTTCCACCTTGGGCTGACCAAGGACGGGCATCCGAAGCATCCTCTCTACATTGCGTACACTCAGCAGCCCGAACCCTGGTGATAAAGGGTTAACCACGCTCTCAGCTTCGCTTTGACCAAGCCATTGTTTGCATGAGATGTTTTACACTCGGAGCCATTGTGCTTGCGGAGGGTAGATATGTTTCTGATCGGATTATTCGGAATGGCCGCCATGGGTGGTGCCGCCTACGCAATCAGCGACGTACTTGTGCCAGAAGACAAAGGCGATGACGAGGATGAAGACGATCGCATCGAGGAAACGGCCGACGACGACCTGTCGGAAGGCAATTTGCTTGACGCGGACGAGAATGTCGACGAGCCCAGCTCTGCCGAGGAAACCGACTCTGACACTGGTGAGATTGTGTCCGAGTATGAAGGCGATCTGGTCATTGCGGGCGATGAGGATGCGGATGTTCTGACCGGGCAGGAAGGCAACGATCAGATCAACGGATATGGCGGGGACGACTGGATCGACGGCGGCGCTGGCAACGACGTGTTGTATGGCGGTGGTGGCGGGGACGTCCTGTTTGGCAACCTCGGGAATGATGTGCTCCATGGTGAATATGGTGACGACGCGCTGGACGGAATGTCAGGAAATGACGACCTGTATGGTCATTTCGGAACAGATGATCTGAGCGGCGGTGATGGGAATGACCGGCTTTTTGGTGGTCAGGGCGATGACACGTTAAGCGGCGACGACGGCGACGACACGCTACAAGGCGGAGATGGCGACGACTACCTTGTTGGGGGTGCCGGTGAAGACGCCCTGTTTGGCGGAGATGGTGATGACATCTTGTCCGGAGAAGATGGTCCGGACGAGCCTGCGCGCGACTTCCTAAACGGGGGCTCTGGGGACGACGTCATTCTTGCCGAAGACGGCGATGTGGTCACAGGTGGAGAGGGTGAGGACGAGATCGTTGTGCAGTCCGACCCCGAGCAGGAAGCCACGACAATCATGGATTTCCAGATCGGTCACGACAAGCTTCTTATCACCTGGGACAACCCGGAAGAACCGGAATTGACGATCGAACAGGACAGTGAAAACAACAGCTTGACCCATGTTCGGGTCAATGGCGAAGACGTCGCTCAGCTTTTTGGCGCAGAGGGTCTGACTGTTGAAGATATTCAGTTTGTGACCGAAGCCCAGTTGGAGCAGTACGCCTTCACTAGTTGAGCCTGCAGAATCCCTTTGCCATTTGCGGTGAATGCGCCTATACGCGCCCATCCGCATCGGAATCGGTGCGGTTTTCTCCATGGGCCTGTGCTGGACGACATCCCGGCCTGCGCCATCAACTCTAACCTTTAAAGGAGACCCCGATGTCGATTACTGCCGCTGATAAAGCACGCGTCATGAAAGAATTCGCAACCAAGGACGGCGACACTGGTTCGCCTGAAGTCCAGGTTGCTATCCTGACCTCGCGCATCAACACCCTGACCGAGCACTTCAAAACCCACAAGAAAGACAACCACGGTCGTCGTGGTCTGCTGAAGATGGTTGCTCAGCGCCGTAAGCTGCTGGACTATCTGAAGGGCAAAGAAGAAGCACGCTATCAGGACCTGATCAAAAAGCTGGGCATCCGCCGCTAAACGCGTTTTGTTCATGTTGTACAGGCGCTGAGGCCCTGTTCGTACAAATTGTACATCTTGTACGCCCGCCATTTGGTGGGCGTATTTGTTTTGGTCACTGTCTAATCTAGTGAACTGTGCGGCGCGCGAATTTCCCGCCATGTTCATGAGAGACGGCACACACATACCTGCGGCCCAAACCTTACCGCTACGCAAAGAAGCGCAAACTTTTTTAACTTCCTGTGAACCACTTCACTGAACGCGGTCAAAGATTGCGCCATTCTGAGGATGTTAGTGAGTAGGCGCTTCTTTTGTTTCGAGCGTCAGGTTTTTCATAGTCCTCCCTTTTTTACTGGGCGTGCCTGTAGCGGGCGCGCCCATTTTCGTTCGGGACACACTGATGAAACCTACTTGCCTTTGGTATCAAGCGCCTGAACGCCGGGATGGCGAAACAGTTTCGCCATCGCAATCAATGCCAGTACACCGCAGATGACCGCGAGCACGAAAGGCATCCGCAAATTGATAGCCATGAGGGACCCGCTGAGGGCCGTAATGGTCCCGGAGCCCAACGCGTAGATGGCGACTGTCACACCCATGACCCAACCTTGCTCGGTTGGGCCGACGCTCGCGGAAAACAACGAAAGCATGGTCGGGTACATGATCGCGAACGCGATGGTTATCGGAACAATCAGGACATAGGTCAGATCGGCCATGGGGTTCAGCATGAAGGCCAATATCCCAAGTGCCATCGCTGCAATGGAGACATACAGAATCGGAAACTTTTTGTACCGCTCGTGCAGCGGCGCGGTGAGGTAGGCACTGCCAAAGGCCATGGAGCCTCCGAACACGGCGAGGGCCATGCTGTTTTGAAGCGTACTGAACTTGAACCGGGTCAGCAGATACGTGTCGATGAAGAAGAAAAACGCATTCAGGCACATCAGCGAGAACAACATGACGACCGAAAGCCGCAAAACGACCGGGTGCGAGAAGACTTTCCACAAGTTCAAAACAACATCTAAAAGCCCGAAGTCAATTTTTTGTCTTTTGAAACCGGGTTCGGAGAAGAAGAACAGAATCAGCGCCATGTTGATCAGGATCAGGGCAATGGCGACGTAGAAAGGCAGTTCCAGTGACGCAAATGATCCCATCAGGTTTTGGTCGCTGAGCAATCCTGAAATCAGTGGCCCCCCGAGCAGGCCCAGCGCGGATGCCGCAACAATCATCCCGAGGTTTTTTGATTTCTCCTGATCGTCATGGCTGATGTCGATCAATGCGGCCTGCGCAATGGGTTGATTGGCCGTCGTAAACCCGGAAATGGCGCGCCCCAAAAGTAACAGCCAATAGCTGGACGTCATGATCGCGGCCACAGTCAGAACATAGCCGATCAGGGCACCGGTAAGGCAGATCATGATGCCTGTTTTACGCCCGATATAGTCCGACAACTTGGCGATGAAGGCCGCCCCGAAAAAGTAGAACAGAAAGAAGACGACAATCAGAATCGTATAGTCGAGCTGGCGGATATTCGTCGCTGTTCCATGTGCGAGGAAAGCCTGGTGTGGATCCAGCAGGATCGTGTTGAAAATCGGCACGATCAATCCAAAACCCATCACGTCAATGAAAACGACCAGCAACAGAGACAATCGTGAAAGGTTCATAACAGCATCCTCATTACGGTCCCGGAATAATCCAATTTCAAAACGTCGAGGGGGCCGGCCACATCACAAGAAACACGCGCTGCGCCAAGATTTGCCCGGAGTCAGGGTATGGGCTCTTTTGTTTTCTGTCCAATTTGGCGTGGCGACGGGCGGTATCCGGGGCGCTGACCTTGGGTTTCGAATAGTGACGCCGCGTCGCGAAAGCCGGGCCCTAGGTTAGAAGGTTGACGTAAGCGTAAGCAGTGCCGTGATTTTTTTCCAAGCGGTCAAAAAAATGATGCAAACAGCAGATTTCTTCCCCCTTTCTCGGCACCCCATTTTTCTTACATGGACGGTGTCGCTGCGGGTTCACACTCACGGAAGTTGGTCTTTGAGCCCTTCCCTCAAGTGGCTTGGACCTGACCCGCAGCGGCAAGGATTTGATGACCATATGTTGCGGGAGTTGAATGATGCCATTGAAGACAATTCTGAGCCGGGTGTTTGCAACCAAGATGTCTGAGACGTCCAACGCCACAAATGCGCGGTCGATTTTGAATAACCCCTACGACCATAAGAAGGCAATTTCGAAGGTTGAGACAGCGGCGATTCTTCGCGGGATCCTAGAAGATGAAAAGATGGAATATCCAACCCAAGGCAAACGCGAGGATTCGCTGCACTGACCGCCGTTTGGTACGCTCCTGACGACTTCTGCATGGGCACGCACTACAGGGGCCGCTCCGGACCAAAAACGCCCGCCGAATTGGCGGGCGTTTCGGTTTTCTCAGGATAATCCCAGTTACATCTTGGCCTTTTCTGATTTAAGCGCCAGCCACAGGCAGTAGCACATGATCAGAACCACCAAGGTAAACGGAATTCCAGTCGACACCGCTGCCCCTTGCAAGGCAGAGAGACCTCCGCCCAGCAGCAGTGCGATTGCGACGAGGCCTTCAAGCGTGCACCAGAACACGCGTTGCACAACCGGTGCGTCCATCTTTCCGCCTGCCGTGATCGTGTCGATCACCAGCGAGCCTGAGTCCGACGATGTGACAAAGAACACAACGATCAGGATCAGAGCGATCGGGGCAATGATGCCGTAAAGCGGCAGTTCCTTCAGGAACCCGAACAGCGCACCTTCTGGGGCGTAACTGTCGATCACCGTGGCGCGGACACCTTCTGCGCCGCCTGCGTTCAGCATGTCGATGGCTGCGCCGCCAAAGGTCGACATCCACAAGGCACATACCGCAGTGGGTGCCAGTAAGGCGCAGATCACGAACTCACGCACCGTACGACCTTTGGAAATGCGGGCGATGAACATGCCCACGAAAGGTGACCACGCAATCCACCAGGCCCAGTAGAAGGTTGTCCAGCCGTGGAAGTAACTGGTGTCTTCCCGACCGAACGGATTGGATAGAGCAGGCAGGTGCGTCACGTAATCCACCATCACGTTGAAGTACCGTGCAATGGCGGTGCCGACACCGGTAACTACAATGACGAAGATGAACAGTCCTACGGCCATGATCATGTTGATCTCACTCAACCGTTTGACACCTGCATCCATGCCCATCAGGACCGAGCCCAGTGCGATCATCGTAATGCCTATGATCAGCAGGACGGTGACGGTGGGGCTGGGTTCGATGCCAAAGACCTCATACAGCCCGGCGGCCACCTGTTGTGCGCCCAAACCCAATGATGTGGTTAGGCCGAAGAGGGTCGCGAATACTGCCAGAGTATCGATGATGTGGCCCCACCAGCCCCAGACGCGCTCGCCCAGGATCGGATAAAAAGCCGAACGCAGGGTCAATGGTAGCCCGAGATTATAGCTGAAGATTGCAAGCGCCAGACCAACGGCCGCATATACCGCCCAGCCTTCGAGACCCCAATGATGGATCGTGCCGACAATGCCGATATATTCGTTACCCGGCACAGCGATATCGATGCCCAGCGGGCGGGCGTTGCCGTCTTCTGCAAAGTTGTAATAGACCGGCTCCATCACGCCGAAGAACAACAGCCCGATGCCGATCCCGGCCGCGAACATCATCGCGATCCATCCGGCGTAGGAATAGTCGGGTTTGGCGTCCTTGCCGCCGATCCGCACCTTGCCCACCGGCAAGATGATCAGCACCAGACAGAACAGGGTGATTGCGTCAACCGACAGCACCAGAAACCAGTCAAACGTGCTGGTCAGCCATGGTCGGAGCCAGCCAAAGAACGTGGCTGCGGATTCCTGATTTGCCAGCGCGATCAGGACGAACGCAAAGATCAGGATACTAGAGATCAAAAAGACCGGGTTATGGATGTCCAGACCGAAAGGCCGGACATTGTCCTGCCCCAGCTCATATTCGGTCTCAAAGTCATAAATCCGGGGATCCGGATCCAGCATTTTCTTGGTTTGTGCCATGCGTCTGCCCTTCTGTTCGCTACGTGCAAACGCCAAGGTATTCGACCGGCGGACGGAGGTGATATTCGTATTCCCTTGGCGCGTTTCCGTCGTTTCGACCGCAGGTATGGTGGTTTCAGCCTATACGGATACTAAATTTTCACCAAATATATTCGATTTCGCGAATAGTTAGGCGGTGGGAGCGACCGAATTAGCTTTCAGAGCTGCAAATATCCTGTTATTCAACCAAATGGTTGACTGAAGCAGAAAAGGCATGTAATTCATCCAAATGGTTGAACGAGAGAATCGCTATGACCTAAGCGCTATATTGAAGGCCGCGTCCGACCCAACCCGCCGCGTGATCCTAACGATGCTCGCGCAGCAGGGCCCCTTGCGGGTGACGGATATTGCGCGGCAATTCGATATGAGCCTCAACTCGGTGTCCAAGCACATCAAGGTGCTCGAGAATGCCGGGCTGGTGCGGCGTCGGACGGAATGGCGCGAGCATCTGATCGAGGTGCAGATGGCCCCCTTGTCAGCCGTGGATGACTGGTTCGCCGGGCTGCGTTCGATCTGGGCGCTTCGGCTGGACGCCTTGGAAACTGCTTTGGAGGACCCAGAAGATGACGGAACTGTCCCTTGAAATAACCCGCGCCATTCCGCACCCGCCGGAAAAGGTGTTTGATGCTTGGCTAGACCCGGAAATGCTGGCCAAGTTCATGCTGCCCGGTCCCAACATGTCAGTGCCCGAAGCTTATTCTGACGCCAAGGTAGGGGGCCGGTTCAAGATCATCATGCGCGCGCCCGAGGCCGGGGACCTTCCGCATGAGGGCGAATACAAGGTGATCGACCGGCCCAATCGGCTGCAATTCACTTGGAACTCTCCTTACAGTCAGGACGATTCCACTGTGACGCTGGATTTCACTCCAACCGATAAGGGCACGGAATTGCGCCTGCATCACATCCGTTTCCCTTCGCAAGAAAGCCGAGACAATCATGAAGGCGGCTGGACCCGGATCCTTGAAGTGCTGGAGGTCGCGTTGTGATCAACTGGCTTGCCCTTGGCGCGGGAGTCATCGCCGCCTTTCTGCTAGGGTGGCTGGTCTACGGACCTGTGGGATTTCAGAAACGTTGGGCCGAAGGTACTCGGATCGATCCGACACCGCCTGACACACCACCTCTGCCTCAACTGGCAGCCCAGATCATATTTCTGATCCTGCTGGCTGCTGTGATCGCCGTGACCGAGACCACCAATAGCCTTGGCGTTGCAGTTCTGGCCATCCTTGCGGTGGCTGCTCAGGCCGCATCGGTCGGGGCCTGGGCGCAGAAAAGCGGCTTCGCCATCGCAGTCGACACCGGATATGCGCTGGGCTGCGGCGTGGTGATGATATTGGCGCACGCTATCCTTTGATACATCGGCCCCTGCCCATCTTGGGCGGGGGTTAGGCAATCCCCTGCCCCCCAAAAACTCCCGACTTTCCAAAGCTTGCAAACTGATGTATGGGCCTGTCATCTGAGACGTTGTGCCCTGACCCCGGCACTCGAATGGAAGATAAAGTGGGGTCGGCGGCAATGGGGCCGCCATGCAAACCGGAGACCCGCAGGGGCGGGAGTGCTCCGTTCTAGGATACGCATATGTTTGATGTAACAAAGAAATCGATTCAGTGGGGCGAAGAGACGCTGACACTGGAAACCGGCAAGGTTGCCCGTCAGGCCGACGGCAGCGTGATTGCCACGCTGGGCGAAACCAGCGTGATGGCAAACGTGACCTTTGCCCGTGCTCAAAAGCCCGGTCAGGATTTTTTCCCGCTGACCGTCCACTATCAGGAAAAATACTATGCCGCCGGTAAGGTTCCGGGTGGCTTCTTCAAGCGCGAAGCACGCCCGACCGAGAAAGAGACGCTGACCGCGCGTCTGATCGACCGTCCGATCCGCCCGCTGTTTGTTGACGGCTTCAAAAACGAAGTTCTGGTGATGTGCACCGTGCTGTCCCACGATCTGGTCAACGACCCCGACATCGTTGCGATGATCGCGGCATCCGCTGCTCTGACCATTTCCGGCGCGCCGTTCATGGGTCCGATCGCCGGTGCCCGCGTTGGTTTCGAGGATGGCGAATACGTTCTGAACCCGACCGTCGACGACATGCAGGACCTGCGCCTGAACCCTGAACAGCGTCTGGACCTGGTTGTTGCCGGTACCAAAGACGCCGTGATGATGGTGGAATCGGAAGCTTACGAACTGTCCGAGGCGGAAATGCTGGGCGCGGTAAACTTCGCGCATGAGCAAATTCAGCCCGTGATCGACCTGATCATCTCGCTGGCCGAAGAAGCCGCGAAAGAGCCGTTCGAATTCGTCGCCCCCGATTACTCGGAGCTGTCCGCCGCTGTTTCGGCTGCCGGTGAAGAGAAGATGCGCGCCGCGTTCGCGATCACCGACAAGCAAGAGCGCACCGCCGCTGTTGCCGCGGCCCGCGAAGCGATCAAGGAAGCGCTGACCGAAGAGCAGCTGGAAGACGGCAACCTCGGCTCCGCAATGAAGAAGCTGGAAGCAGGCATTCTGCGCGGCGACGTCGTCAAAGGCGGCAAGCGTATCGACGGTCGTTCGACCACCGATATCCGTTCGATCGTTGCAGAAACCTCGATGCTGCCGCGGACCCACGGTTCTGCCCTGTTCACCCGTGGTGAGACTCAGGCATTGGCCGTGACCACGCTGGGCACCGGTGACGACGAACAGTTCATCGACGCGCTACACGGCAACTTCAAATCCAACTTCCTGCTGCATTACAACTTCCCTCCCTACTCGGTTGGCGAAGTTGGCCGCGTGGGTGGTCCGGGCCGTCGTGAGATCGGCCACGGCAAGCTGGCATGGCGCGCCCTGCAGGCGGTTCTGCCTGCGGCGACCGACTTCCCCTACACGATCCGCATCGTGTCGGAGATCACCGAATCCAACGGCTCGTCCTCGATGGCGTCGGTTTGCGGTGGTTCGCTTTCGATGATGGATGCGGGCGTTCCGCTGAAAGCACCGGTTGCTGGTGTGGCCATGGGCCTGATCCTGGAAGATGACGGCGAATACGCCATCCTGTCGGACATTCTGGGTGACGAAGACCACCTGGGCGACATGGACTTCAAGGTGGCGGGTACCGAAAACGGCATCACCTCGCTGCAGATGGACATCAAGGTTGCAGGCATCACGCCTGAGATCATGGAGAAAGCCCTAGCGCAAGCCAAGGACGGCCGGATGCACATTCTGGGTGAGATGGGCAAAGCCCTGTCCGAGACCAACGAATTCTCGGTCCACGCCCCGCGCATCGAGACCATGAACATCCCCACCGACAAGATCCGTGAAGTGATCGGTTCGGGCGGCAAGGTCATCCGCGAGATCGTCGAGGTTTCGGGTGCCAAGGTCGACATCAATGACGACGGCGTCATCAAGATCGCGTCGCCCGACGGTGAATCGATCAAGAAGGCCTATGAGATGATCCACTCGATCGTTGCTGAGCCGGAAGAGGGCCAGATCTACACCGGTAAAGTGGTCAAGATCGTCGACTTCGGTGCCTTCGTGAACTTCTTTGGCAAGCGCGACGGTCTGGTACACGTGTCCCAGATCGAAAACCGCCGCCTAAACCATCCGTCGGATGTTCTGAAAGAAGGTCAGGAAGTAAAGGTCAAGCTTCTGGGCTTTGACGATCGCGGCAAGGTGCGCCTGTCGATGAAAGTTGTCGATCAGGAAACCGGCGAAGAGATCGTTCCCGAGAAGAAAGAAAAGAAAGAGGAAAGCGCAGAGTAATCTGCCTCTTTTGCAAGAACGAAGGCCCCGGTAATCCGCCGGGGCCTTTTTCTTTGGGCGAATGTCGAGTGCCGCAGCGATGCTGTGGAATGCGCCGACCATCAGCTGGTGGTGGGGTAGGCTTCAATTTAGATGAGGATACAGTTTTAATCGCTGAGTGCATTGCCCTGAAACAGAGCCTCGCAACCACTTAAAACGTTGGCTTTACAGCCCCGAGGCATCTACTTGGGCGTTCTTTTCTACTCATTGCCGATAAATGAATGAATTTACGACGATATCCGATCGTTTCTTGGTTTATTTCTTTTCTTCGATCAAAAGCTCTTCTATGAGCGCGCCTAACAGTTGCGTCCTCGATTTGACCTTGGCTTTTTTGTAGATTGAATTGTTCTGGGACTTGATTGTTCCCTCGCTGGTCTCGCGCAGTTTAGCTATTTCTGCGAGGGACAGGCCCTTTACGGTGAGAAGTGCAACATCTCGTTCCGCGGCACTAAGGCCCCAACGGTCGAACTGTAGTTCCAGCATCCGAAAAAACTCGCCTTGAGCCTTTCGCAGGTTCTGTTTGACTTCTTGGTGACGTCGCAAAAACAGCCTGTGGCTTTGCCAAATCAAAAGCCCCCCAAGAATAAACCCAAATAGGGTGATGAGAGCCGTGATTTCATGGACCACCCAACTCGCGGAAAAAATGTAGTACCCTGTTATTTCGCCAATCAATTCGATCACAAACGTCAAAGCAGAGATCGCATATACAGCGATCCCCGCTTTGAACATGGCTTCTTTTTTAAACCATTTGTTCAAACCCCAATCTCGCTTGGGCTCAAGTTGGAAGCTGAATTAATCATCGTCGCCTTCGTCATCCCCTTCGCCATCGTCACCTTCACCGTCGCGCTCGCCATCGTCGCCTTCGCTATCGCGTTCGCCGTCATCGCCTTCGCTATCGCGTTCGCCATCGTCGCCTTCGCTGTCGCGTTCACCATCGTCGCCTTCGCTATCGTTTTCCCCATCGCCTTCGTCATCGTCACCTTCGTCATCAAATCCTTCGTCGTCATCTTCGTCGTCATCTTCGTCATCAAAATCTTCGTCGTCATCTTCCTCATCGTCGAACTCATCGTCTCGCTCTGAACGATCCCGAACGATGGTTCCGTCTTTCCCCAGCACCACTTCTCTCTCGATTCCAGGTCCAGTTGCTTCAAAGCGAAGATTCCCAAACAGCGTGTTGGTTATTTCGATTCGTTGGAAACCTTGTTCTGTGAGTTCGTCGATGATGTCTTGCTTGGTGGTTTGCGAAAGCGCCGTGGTGGCCATCAGAACGAAAGTTGATGTCAGACCGATAGTTTTCTTGTTCATGTTCCCATCCTCAAAGGAATTGCCAATTGAACTAAAACATCGGCGCTTTGCGATGGGAATATAACTTAGGTTGGTTAGGCCAGACTTGAACCAAAGAACTATATCCTCAACGGTACTGGGTAATGCGCGCAATGTGCGGGAACGTGGATTTGGAGAGCGCCGAAGAATTTATCAGGAGCAAATTCCTGAATTTGATCTCGGACCGATCTGAATTTACAGCCACGTAGTTTTTGAAGGTGACACCGAGGATATGCCCGAAGCCAAGAAATTCGAAAAGCTCTTCTCTACTCCAATGATGCGATTTGTGGTGCCTAACAGTGCAGCGCTTAATGCGGCGATTCTGTTTGAGGCCGAAAAGATGCGTGAGGAAGACGAGGGTGCCTCAAAATCCAATCGCGGCGGATGGCACTCAAACGGAAACCTCTTTGATCGCGATACGCCCGCTATTCAGAATTTGCGAGACGCGGCCGAAGATGCGGTGTTTCAAATAACACGAAAGGTCTCAGACAAGATTGAACCGGATAAACTTCGCCTGAAACTGTTCGGGTGGATAAACGACAATCCTTCCGGCGGGTACAATGCGCCGCATACTCATCCCGGCGCGCATTGGTCTGGAGTGTACTATGTTTCTCAACCCGAGATCGAAGAAGGTTCGTCTGGAATGATTGAGTTTCTCGACCCCCGAAACGAGTTGCCTCACTGGCGCATACTTCAGGCGAGTGCGTTTCGGAACAAAAAGAAGCTGCGCCCGGCAGCCGGCGAAATGATCCTTTTTCCATCCTATCTGACTCATTGGGTCCACCCAAACCAAAGTAAAGAAAGCCGCGTCACGGTTGCCTTCAACGCAACCTTTCGACGTCCAAAATCGGATCCCAGTTAATCGCCTCGAGATACGCAGCCTCTGTGGTATCGAACATCATGGCAATGTTTCGCCTGGTCAACGCAGTCAGCGCGGCTTTCAGTTTCCATCAGAAGATACAATCCTTTGGCAGCGAGACCGCGTTCAACTGACGTATCCGATCCCAACCACCGCCTCGGCAGGCGTGCCCACAGTCGATCCAACCATAGCCAATCTGCCTTTTTCGATCAGTGCCGCTTTCGAGCCCTGCGCGTCACGGTAAACGATATGTTAACACTTCTAAGTTGAGTTAGCTCAAAGTTAAGGAAATCCAAATCATCTGGGACGTCGCCGCGCTTTGGCCTCTATCACCATCTTTGAGATCGACGGAGATCCGTTTGGCAACCCCAGTGTGACGGTGACCCAGGGGTTTCAGGTCACCATTACTGATGATGATAATTTTCTCGAAAATCCGGACAACAACGGCAGCCAACAGTTCGATACCCTCCCAATCCCCGGGCTGAACAATTCCGGCAGCTTTCAAATATTTGAAGGCTACAGCGCGACGGTCGGAGGTGCACCGGTCACCTACACACTGCTGCAATTCTCGGGTACGCAATACATCGTTGTGACCTCGGGAAACGTTGCTGTTAACGATGTACTGACAGGCAACTCACTGGCCCAGGGTACTGCACCTGCGGTCGAATATGATAACCTTCCCAGCTTTGTCTGCTTTACTTCGGGGTCACATATTCTGACACCGTCGGGCCAGCGTCTGATCGAAGAAGTCAAAGCAGGCGATCATGTGATCACCGCAGATGGCACCGGTCGGGCCGTGCGCTGGGTGGGTCGGCGACGGCTGAGTGAGGCGGATCTGAGACAGACCCCTAAGCATTGCCCGATCCGGATCAGTGCGGGCAGTCTTGGGCCGCAGACACCATCGCGAGATCTGCTGCTGTCACCTCAGCATCGGGTTGTCGTGTCCTCACCTGCATTGGAATTGCATCATAGTCACCCGATGATGTTGGCGACGGCCAAGTCTCTGCTCAACGGCAAGTCTATCACGCAAGTACCGCCAAGCGGGGGCGTCGAGTACATTCACATTCTGTTCGACCAGCATGAGCTGGTGAATGTCGAAGGATTGTGGTCGGAATCGTTTTATCCCGGCGGATATACGCTGGACGCGATGAGCAGTGCAGTGAAGGAGGAACTATTCGAGCTGTTCCCCGAGCTTCATTCCGACACAGGCGGCTATGGTGATACGGTGCTGCCGGTTCTGAAACCGTACGAAGTGCAAATGCTGCGCCCGGAGCTATCTGCCCCTTGCGGCGCAACCTCGGCGTTTGCGCACTAGAAAAAGGCAGGGGCTTTCGCCCCCCTGCCCGTTGATCCGTTTACGACGGCGCTTTGGTTTTGCGCAGATAGGGGAAGATGGTCTCGAACTCGCCGAACTTCTCTTTTGCCTCATCGTTGGAGACCGCAGGTGGAATGATCACATCCTCACCCGGCACCCAATTTGCGGGGGTTGCCACGCCCTTGGCGCTCATCTGCAGGCCATCCAGCGCACGCAGAATCTCGGCAAAGTTGCGGCCCACGGTCATCGGGTAGGTCATGGACAGTTTCAACTGCTTATCGGGTCCGATGATAAAGACAGAGCGTACAGTTGCGCTGTCGGCAGGCGTGCGGCCGTCGGGCAGATAGGCCTCGGCCGGCAGCATGTCGAAGGCTTTGGACACAGCCAGACCGTCATCGGCGATGATCGGGAAGCCGGGGTTGGCGTTGCCATAGGCCTCGATATCTTTTTTCCACTTCTTATGATCTTCGACACCATCGACCGACACGCCGATCACTTTGGTGTTCCGCGCCGCCCATTCATCGTTCAGCTGCGCAACTGCCGAAAACTCGGTCGTGCAAACAGGAGTGAAGTCCTTGGGGTGTGAGAACAGGATGGCCCAGCTATCGCCAATCCAGTCATGAAACTGGACGGTGCCCTGATCTGTCTCTGCGGTGAAATTCGGGACCGTATCATTGATGCGCAAACCCATTGGGAAACTCCTTTCCTGTGAAAAATCGCGAGTCGATTGCTGCCAACCTAATCACTTTGCGCAGAGGTTAAACCATTCATGTTGCGCTGTCAGAAGATTCAGTAGGTAGATAATTTGATCAAATTATGTTTTACCCTTGCCCGACACCCGGGTGGGTGACAGAGTGCGAATGAAAACCGACCGTTCGGTCGATTGATTCCTGATCCGGAGGATGAGCCATGATCGAAAAACGCGATTTCTATATCAACGGCAAATGGGTCGCCCCATCAGAGCCGAATGATTTCGAAGTGATCGACCCGTCGACCGAAGAACCATGCGCGGTGATCTCATTGGGGTCAGAGGCTGACACTAACGCAGCGGTCGCCGCGGCCAAAGCTGCTCTGCCTGGTTGGATGGCAACCCCGGTGGACGAGCGCATCGCTTTGGTAGAGAAACTGGTCGATATTTACGCCACCCGCTCAGAGGATCTGGCCCAGGCGATGTCGATGGAGATGGGTGCACCGATCGAAATGGCGCGCAGCCAGCAATCGGGCGCGGGGATCTATCACCTGAAAAACTTCATCCGTGCCGCCAAGGCGTTCCAATTCGAACGCCCACTGGGCGATCATGCGCCGAATGACCGGATCATCTATGAAGCGGTGGGTGTGGCAGCCCTGATCACCCCATGGAATTGGCCGATGAATCAGGTCACGCTCAAGGTCGGCGCGGCGGCGATTGCGGGCTGCACGATGGTGCTGAAACCGTCCGAGCAAAGCCCGCTGAACGCGATGATCTTTGCTGAGATGATGGATGAGGCTGGCTTCCCGGCTGGTGTTTTCAACCTGGTGAATGGCGATGGCGTGGGCGTGGGCTCTCAGCTCTCGGGGCACGCAGATGTTGATATGGTCAGCTTCACCGGTTCGACCCGCGCGGGCACTGCGATTTCCAAGAATGCGGCGGATACACTGAAGAAAGTGCATCTGGAACTGGGCGGCAAAGGGGCCAATGTGGTCTTCGCCGATGCCGACGAAAAGGCGGTAAAACGCGGCGTCCTGCACATGATGAACAACACCGGTCAAAGCTGTAACGCGCCCAGCCGGATGCTGGTGCAGCGTCCGATCTATGATCAGGCGGTTGAGACAGCCGCCGAAGTGGCAAACAAGGTCACCGTCGGCAGTGCCGCCGAGGAAGGCCGACATATCGGACCGGTGGTGAACGAAGTGCAGTGGACCAAAATTCAGGACCTGATCCAGAAAGGAATTGATGAGGGCGCGCGTCTGGTTGCAGGCGGTACGGGTCGGCCAGAGGGGCTGAACAAGGGCTATTATGTGCGCCCAACGGTTTTTGCCGATGCCAATAACCAGATGACGATCGCGCGCGAGGAGATCTTTGGCCCGGTTCTGACTATGATCCCCTTCGACACCGAAGAAGAAGCCATCGAGATTGCCAATGACACACCTTACGGGCTGACCAATTATGTTCAGACCCAAGACGGTGCACGCGCCAACCGAATGGCTCGCGTCTTGCGGTCGGGCATGGTTGAGATGAACGGCCAGTCGCGCAGCGCTGGGTCCCCGTTTGGTGGGATGAAACAGTCCGGCAATGGCCGCGAAGGCGGGGTTTGGGGACTGGAGGACTTCCTTGAGGTCAAGGCCGTTGGCGGTTGGGCCGCCGAATAGTCAATCTTGGTGCTATCAAAATGTGAGTCACCCTAAGGGTGCCTCGCTTTGTTTCTTAGGCAGGTCGGACGATAAGCTGCGGCTCTCCGTCCGACGTGTGGCGGGTGGATCGACCATCCCAGCCAATCTCACCTGTCACCCGCTGGCGAAGGGACGAAAAACTGTCGAACCGGACCACATCTACGGGCACGTCGAACTGAAGGGTCACCCGGCGATGTCCGCCATCCCCAATCATGGTCAGACCGCGGATTTCGGCGGTGAAGGGCTGACCCAGATATCGGCCCTCAACCCGGTCACCAACGCGCAGCTGCACTCGATTTCCTGCCATCGCGTGCAACGTGTTCCAATCCCGCGCACCGAGTTGATGCGCCAACAGTTCCAACGCCTCGCTATGCGATAGCTTCACTCCGGCGTCCTGCAGGCGTTTGCGCAGGCGTTTTGCCTGCTCTTTCAGCTCCGCAACCGGAGCGATGTTCTGAATATGTGTCATGGTGTGCCTCGTTTCCTGAAACGGGCGCGAAATCTGGACGGGGTTCGCATTGCCATCCGCGCGCCTGGAAAGGGCAACAGATGTGATTCAATCGGGTTTCACCAAAGCCTAAGGCCGCGAACGGCAGGGGACCCGAACCTGCCGTGCATATGGCAACGACGCGCCAGAATGTCAATCAGGCGTCGGCCTGCGCCGCCTCATAGGCCAGCATGGCGCGCTTGACGGGCAGTCCCCAGTGGTAGCCACCCAGGCCGCCCGATTTGCGTAAAGCACGGTGGCAGGGGATCAGCCAACTGACCGGGTTCCGCCCAACTGCGGTGCCCACGGCGCGCACCGCTTGGGGTGAGCCGACCCGCTGCGCGATCTCGGAATAGGTGGTGACCTGCCCCGAAGGGATGTGCATCAGCGCTTCCCATACCTTGATCTGCAGTGGTGAGCCGATCAGGTAGAGTGGGGTCGGCTCCAACCGGTCGCTGGCCGCACCGAAGGCGCTGAGCACCCAAGGCCGCAGGCGCATCGGGTCCTCGACAAAATCAGCATTGGGCCAACGAGAGATCATGTCTTCCATCGCCGCCTCCTCGCCTGTCTCGGCCCCAAAGGCGATTCCACAGATTCCCTTGTCAGTTCCCATAACCAGCGCAGGGCCAAAGGGGCACTCGAACCAGCCCCAGTAGATCGTGAGACCTGCGCCTTTGCGGGCGTATTCACCCGGGCTCATGGATTCCCATTTCAGGAATAGGTCATGAAGCCGCCCACTGCCGGACAGCCCCACATTATGAGCGGTTTCCAGCGTGGTGAAACGCTCGTGCAACAGAGCTTTGGCATGGCCGAGAGTCAGGTATTGCTGGTATCGCTTCGGAGAGACCCCGGTCCAGCGTGAGAACAGACGCTGAAAATGGGCAGGGCTCATATCCATCTGGCGAGCCAACTCATCAAGACTGAGACTCTCTCCGCCTTGATCGATCAATTCGATCGCGCGCCGCATGACGTTATAATGATATCCGCTTTCTGCTGTCTGGACGTTCATCGGTCACCTCATCAGTTACAGGAACAGTAACTTGCCCCTGTCGATCTTGCGACCCGGAACCTGCGCTTTATCTTGTCAACTGAGTTGACGAATCAAATCGATTTCTCCTACCATTCAGGTATGGGACACAGGTTGGATCAGCTTTATCAGGCAGTTCAGGCCACCCGGCCTTTGCTGCGGAACATCACGGCAGCAGTTGAGCAGGGCAGCCAGCGCAAAGGCGTGACCGTCGGGCAACGTGCCCTTTTGGAAGGTCTGTCGCTATCTCCCGGCGCGACCGCCCCGGTGCTGTGCGCCGAGTTGCAGCTGAAACGACAATATGTCTCGCGCATCTTAAAAGAGCTGATGGGCGCACAGCTGATCGAAAGCCAGCCCAATCCCAAACGTGCAGGCACCTACTGCTACCGGCTGAGCCCTGCGGGCGAAGAGACGATCACGGCAATCAGAGCGGATGAGATGGCCAAGCTGACACGCTTTGCACAGGATTTTTCTGCGTCAGAGCTTGTCGCCTATCACAAGGTTCAGCTGGCCCTGACCCGCTATTTCGCAGAACTCGCCAAGGAGGCCTGACATGACCGTCCTTTGGATAATGGCGGCAAGCATCATGATCGCCGTGTTGTACATCCTCTTGCAAATCCGAAAGATTGGCACTCCGACAACCGGAGCCAAAATAGACCTGGCATCGCGGCCTGAAACGGCGCTGCTGGTGATCGATATGCAAACAGATTTTACCTCGATACCCACCTGGGATGACGCACAAATTGAGGGTGCCTTGTCGACGATCCGGTCAACGATGGACAGCGCCCGCCAGTCTGACTGGTCCGTGATTGCCATCCGTCATGAATTCAAGGGACGGCTGGCGAACTTGCTGAACGGGTGGTTCAATCAGGGGCGCGGCAACGCAGGTTCCGACGGAGTTGGGTTGGATCCGCGTCTTGCGCTGAATCCCGATGCCGAGTTTGTAAAATCCGTAGGTGACGCCTTTTCTTCGCCGGGCTTTGAACGGTTCCTGCAAGACAAACGGATCGGAACGCTGGTTCTGACAGGGTTGGACGGGTGTCATTGCGTGAATAAAACCGCGCAGGGCGCGCTCAATCGAGGATACCGGGTTCAGATCAATTCGGCAGCCGTTCTGGCGGCTGATCCGAACCGGTGGCAGGGGATCAGGGATCAACTTGCAACGGCGGGGGTGGATTTCCGACTGCAAAAGTGAGGCATAGGGATAAATCGACCAAGACCCGCGCCTAGGCAAAACCAAAACGCACCTTTTCAATTGCGACCGCTTGTCTGGCAGGGCATTAAGGCTCGGATGGCCAATCAACTCGGATACCACAAGATCCGCGAGATCTTTACGCGTTTTCACGACGCCGACCCTGAACCCAAGGGCGAGTTGGAGCATGTAAACGTCTATACTCTGGTCGTTGCCGTCGCACTGTCAGCGCAGGCGACCGATGCCGGCGTCAACAAGGCTACGCGCGCGCTATTCAAGATCGCCGACACGCCGCAGAAGATGCTGGATCTGGGCGAAGAAGGTCTGATCGAACATATCAAGACCATCGGCCTGTTCCGCCAGAAGGCCAAGAACGTAATCAAGCTGAGTCGCATTCTGGTCGAAGACTATGGCGGTGAGGTGCCCAACTCCCGCGCGGCGCTTCAATCGCTACCGGGTGTGGGGCGCAAGACAGCCAATGTTGTCCTGAACATGTGGTGGCGATATCCGGCACAGGCCGTGGACACGCATATCTTTCGCGTCGGCAACCGCACCGGCATCTGCCCCGGCAAGAATGTGGACGCCGTCGAACGCGCCATCGAAGACAACATACCGACCGACTTTCAGCTGCATGCGCATCACTGGCTGATCCTGCATGGCCGCTATCACTGCAAGGCACGCAAACCGCAGTGCCCGACCTGTATCATCCGCGATCTCTGCGAATTTGAGGACAAAACCGAATGAAAACCTACCAACTGACCGGCATCGGAAACGCCGTTGTGGACGTGATTTCCCAAGCCGATGACAGTTTCCTTGAGCTGATGGGCATCGAAAAGGGTATCATGCAGCTGATCGAACAGGAACGCGGCGAGGTACTGTATGCCTCAATGGAAGGCCGGGTGCAGACGCCGGGCGGCTCGGTTGCCAATACCATTGCGGGTGCGGGTGCACTGGGTCTGGATTCGGCGTTTATCGGGCGGGTGCATGATGATGCGCTGGGCCGTTTCTATGCCGATGCGATGAACGAAGACGGGGTGGATTTTGTGAACCCGCCGGTGCCGGGGGGCGAGCTGCCAACCTCGCGTTCAATGATCTTTGTCTCACCGGATGGCGAGCGGTCGATGAACACCTATCTGGGTATTTCGTCCGAGCTGTCTTCTCGGGATGTCTCGGAAGACGTCGCGGGCAACAGCCAGATCATGTTCCTCGAGGGCTATCTGTTCGACAAGGAAAAGGGCAAAGCCGCGTTCCTTGAAGCCGCGCGCAACTGCCATAAGGGTGGCGGCAAGGCAGGTATTGCCATTTCCGATCCGTTCTGCGTCGAGCGGCACCGCGTTGATTTCCTGCTGCTGATCGAGAACGAGCTGGATTTTGTGATCGGCAACGAGGCCGAGATCAAATCGCTTTTCGAAACCGACGATCTTGAGGAAGCACTGGCCAAAACCGCCGAGATTTGCCCTCTGGTCGTCTGCACCCGGTCTGGCGACGGGGTGACCGTTCTGAACGGCAACGCGCGCATCGATGTACCGGTTGAAAAGGTCGTACCCGTGGACGCGACCGGCGCGGGTGACCAGTTCGCTGCCGGGTTCCTGTTTGGCATGGCCACAGGTCGCGATTACGAGACATGTGCACGGATCGGCAATGTCTGCGCCCGCGAGGTGATCAGCCATATCGGCCCGCGCCCTGAGGCGAATATGCAGGAATTGCTGCGCGCGGAAGGATTGATTTAGACACTGTTCTGAGCGCCCGCAGGGACGTGGGCACCAACTAACTCACTTAACCCAAAAAGAATTCTTGCTTGGTCGAGCATTCTGAACAATTCTCGCAGGGAAAACTACTCTGACGGGAATTTCATTATGCGACTAACCGCTGTTCTGATTTCATTTGCAGTTTGGGCCGCCCCGGCTGCGGCACTGTCGTTGAGCGACCTGAAACAGCTGATTGAAGACCAAACAAGCGCACCGGGAAAGACTTTTGGTGACTATACGGTCATCATGGATCAGGAGATCGCGCCACAAGTATCGATCCTAATGGGCTGTTCTTCGGGAAAGACGGATGGGCTGGGCGAAGATATTCGGGGTTCGCTTTCAAGCCTTATCTCAGCAGTGCCTTCGGCATTTCCGGCAAGCCTTTTTAAAGATAAAGTCCGAGACAAAATCCAAGACGGTGCACTAACGATTGATGAAGGCGAAGGCTTTTGCTTCGCGATCGCACATGAAACCGGGAAACTGAAGCGCGCCAAAAAGCTTAAGAATGGCAGCATATATGTGACGACATGGAAAGACGGAAAGAAGGTTGACCAGCGCACCGATCGGTTCTGGTGCAAACGGCTGTCGCGCAATGTGGCTTGTTTCGAAGTTGTCGAACTGTCTGAGGACCACGAGGGTGGTATCGATGGCGTTTCCGGTTGTTTTCAGACTGAGGTTGATGGGAAAATAAAGTCCGTCTCGATGGGCCGCGGAAAAACTATCAACGCATCGGTCGCGAACACGTTCAAATCAGATGCGTCGGTTTCAAACAAAAGCTGTCTGGATCGTGGTCTGGGTGCGGACGAGTTCTAGTGTTTCCAAAACAGAGATAACAGTGGTCGATGCATGCTCAAGCATCGACCAGACTGGTACGCCAAAGCTGTTAGACGAGAAAACAGCGCCGTATTGGAAACAGAATTTTTTGATTGCTTGATTAAGTGAAGTGTCTTTCAAACGCTGCCAAAACCTGCTGGTAGACGTCCTTTTTGAACGGCACGATCTCATCGACCAGCCTCTTGGGGTCTTGCCATTTCCAGTGGGTGAACTCGGGGTGCTCGGTTGCGATATCGATCTGATCATCCCGGCCCAGAAAGCGCATCAGGTACCACTTCTGCTCCTGCCCGCGATACCGGCCCTTCCAGATTTTCGGCACAATGTCATGCGGTAGGTCATAGGGCAGCCAGCCGTCGGTCTCGGCGATGATTTCCACAAGATCAGCGGTCACTCCAGTTTCTTCCCAAAGCTCGCGCAGGGCCGCATCGCGCGGGTCTTCGCCCTTGTCCACGCCGCCCTGAGGCATCTGCCAGGCGTCCTTGTGGCGATCATTGCGCTGACCGACAAAGATCAGACCCTCGGCATTCATCAACATCAGTCCCACGCAGGGGCGATAGGGCAGTTTGGCGATTTCATCAGGGGTCATGCGCGGCCTCGTGATTAAGCTTTGCTGCGTCTCTAGCAAGCGCCGCAGTAAAGGCAAAGGGAATGACGTTAGGTTTCGCGTGACAAAGGTGACGCGAAGGTCAATCTGACGGTCAAAGTCGGGAGGGAGAGTTTGCCATGACTGCGTACCCAAACATGTTGGCCCCGCTGGATCTGGGTTTTACCACGTTGAAGAACCGCGTGCTGATGGGCTCGATGCATACCGGTCTGGAAGAGACCGGCGACTGGATCCGTGTCGCCGAGTTCTACGCGGATCGCGCGCGCGGTGGTGTTGCTTTGATGGTGACGGGTGGGATTGGCCCGAACCTTGAGGGCTCGGTGCTGCCCGGGGCCTCGATGATGACCAATGATGAAGAGGTGGCGAACCATTCCATTGTGACCAAACGTGTGCATGAGGCAGGCGGCAAGATCGCGATGCAGATTCTGCATGCGGGGCGCTATGCCTATGGTCCGAAATGCGTGGCCCCCAGCCCGGTGAAATCCCCAATTTCTCCGTTTCCGCCGCATGAGTTGGACGAAGAGGGTATCGAGAAGCAAATCAGCGACATCGTCAACGCGGCTGTTCTGGCCCAGAAGGCGGGCTATGACGGGGTCGAAATCATGGGCTCCGAGGGGTATTTCCTGAACCAGTTCCTCGTGACCCACACCAACAAGCGCGAGGATCGCTGGGGTGGGTCATACGAGAACAGGATGCGTCTGCCTATCGAGGTGGTGCGCCGCACGCGGGAAGCCGTGGGGAGCGATTTCATCATCATCTATCGCCTTTCGATGATTGATCTTGTGCCCAATGGGTCGACTCATGACGAAGTCGTTGAACTTGCGCAGCGGATTGAGCAGGCCGGGGCAACGATCATCAACACCGGTATCGGCTGGCATGAGGCGCGGATTCCGACGATTGCCACCAGCGTTCCCCGTGCAGCGTTTGCGTGGGTTACCAAGAAGCTGATGGGTAAGGTCGGCATCCCGGTGATCACCTCGAACCGGATCAACACGCCTGAGGTTGCCGAAGAAGTTCTATCGACCGGTTGCGCCGATATGGTGTCTCTGGCGCGGCCGATGCTGGCCGATGCGGATTTCGTGAACAAGGCGATTGCAGATGAAGCCGCGAAGATCGCCCCGTGCATCGCATGCAATCAGGCCTGTCTGGACCACACTTTCAGCGGTAAGCTGACCTCATGCCTGGTGAATCCGCGTGCCTGTCATGAGACCGAATTGGTGATCGGCAAGGCCGAGACACGTAAGACCGTGGCCATTGTCGGCGCTGGCCCTGCAGGTTTGTCCACCGCGATGACAGCTGCCCAGCGCGGCCATGATGTAACCCTGTTTGATCGCGCCGCCGAGATAGGCGGGCAATTGAACATGGCCAAACAGGTGCCAGGGAAAGAAGAGTTCTGGGGACTGGTTGACTGGTATCGCACCATGATGGACGACCTAGGCGTGACGGTCGAACTGAACCGCGAGGTCAGCGCGGATGATCTGACCGGTTATGATGAGGTGGTCATCGCCACCGGTGTCACTCCTCGTGATCCACAGATTCCCGGCCAGGATCGGGACAATGTGCTCAGCTACATCGACGTGCTGCGCGACAAGGCCGAGGTCGGCAGCACTGTCGCCGTGATCGGGGCCGGAGGCATCGGGTTCGATGTCTCCGAATTCCTGCTGGAAGACGGTCACAGCCCAACCACGGACCTTCCATTGTGGATGAAGGAATGGGGCGTGACCGACCCCGCAGAACACCGCTCGGGCCTGGCCCCCGAGGGCCCGCAGCCCGAAGCACCAGCACGGCAGGTCACGCTGCTGCAGCGCAAGGCACAGCGTCACGGCAAGGGGCTGGGAAAGACAACGGGCTGGATCCACCGCGCGACATTAAAGATGAAGGACGTCAGTTTCGTTGGTGGTGTGAATTATGAGCGCATCGACGAGGACGGCCTGCATGTCAGCTTTGGCGAAACCCGCGATGATCCAACCGTGATCGCAGCCGAGTCGATCGTCCTATGTGCCGGGCAGGTCTCGGACCGGTCGCTGGCGGATGAGCTGATCGAACGTGGAATGACCCCGCATGTGATTGGTGGCGCAGATGTGGCAGCCGAGCTGGACGCCAAACGTGCGATCAATCAGGGCACACGTCTGGCGGCAGCGTTCTGACGTTGTAATGCCAGTGCGCTGGAGAAAGCCGCCCCGGAAGAGGCGGCTTTTTTCGTTTTCCTTGACTCAACCGTTATCAATATACATATGTACCACATGAGTCAGAAAATAGAACGCACCCAAACAGGAATTCGAATCGAGAAGCGGCTTCTGAAAGTTCTCAAAGGGCTGGCAGAATCGCTGGACATGACCCTTGGCGACCTGATTGAGGGCATCGCGCTGCACAGCTTTGAGAACAAGCCAGCCTTCTCTGAAGAGACGCTGAAGAAGATCAAACAACTCAAAAGTGTCTACGACTTCGATTGGACAGCTGAAGACAGCCACCGTTTCAAGGAGGATGAAGAATGAGCGCATCGCGATACGCCGACGTCACCATCGCATTTGAAGCACACGCAATCGACAACGCAACGTTCGGACACGCCGAACATGTGCAAGTCGCTTATGACCTGCTACGCAAGTATGTTTTCATCGATGCCGCAGCGATCTACGCCAAGGGAATTCGCACGTTAGCAGCGAACGCAGGCGCACCGGACAAGTTCAATCTGACAATCACCTACGCATTCATGAGCCTGATCGCAGAGCGGCTGGCCAACACGCAAGCTACTGACTTTAAGAGTTTCGCACAGGAAAATTCCGACCTGATGGCCAAGTCAGTACTCAACCAATGGTATTCTGCGGAACGTCTCAACACGCAGCTTGCCCGCGATATATTCCTGCTGCCTGCCGCCGCATAATCGCGTTTTGCGGCGGAGGTGAATTGTTACTCCACTGTGATCGTAATCACCTCGGACACAATGGGCGTCGCATGAGGGACGTGGCCTGCATCCCCAAGCACCAGCTGCAAAGTATGCTCACCCGGAGCAAATTCCAAAGTCACCTCGGTCTGACCGCCACCGAAATGAATGTGATTGTCGTCTGCGGGCAGACCGTATGACAGTTCGTCCGCACCGTCTTCTCCCTGCCCAAGTGGTGGGCGATCAATCAGGAGGTGATGGTGCCCTGTATTTTCCTTCTCGGTTCCAGCGGGGGCAACGCCCATGCCGCTGAGGCCAAAGACTACGGTCACAGGTGATTGCACGGTGTCACCGTCAGACAGGTTGACGAAATAGACCTTCGCATCTGGATTCGATGGTGTTTCCCCTCCGGCCCACGCAAGGCTGGCGGTCAGACACAGGGTAATGACAGCAAATAGGGCTTTCATAGTCTCCTCCGTGGTCACAAAAATGCCATTCTCATCATAGCACGATTGGAAAAAAGTCCAGAAAACGGGGTTTTGTATCGAAAGGCATGGTCCGCGGCATATAGGCCCGGGCGTTTCCTAGTTGCAAACGATCCGATTCAAAACCCTGATATTATCCCATGTCTGCCCAGTTCTTGCCCAGATTGATCGCGATAAAGAGACAACGAACGGAAGACCTGGGGAACGAGAATGGATCGACTAACTGAAATGGAGGCCTTTTCCAACGTGGTGGACCAGGGTGGTTTCACCGACGCGGCCAAGAAAATGGGCATCTCCAAATCAGCCGTGTCTAAACACGTCTCGAGCCTCGAGGCGCGGTTGGGGGCAAGGCTTTTGAACCGGACAACGCGCCGGGTTTCGCCAACCGAGATCGGGTTGGCCTATTATGATCGCGCCCGTCGCGTGCTGAACGACGCAGGCGAAGCGGATGCGCTGGTGACTTCGATGCAATCTGCGCCTTCTGGTCTGCTGCGGATCTCTGTGGCAACAGATTTTGGCGTCAATCACCTGTCGCCGGTCCTGTCGGACTTCCTGTCGGCCTATCCGGACATCACCGTGAACATGGTTCTGAACAACCGCTATGTTGAGCTGATTTCCGAAGGCTTTGACGTGGCCGTGCGCATTGGCGAGCTGGAAGACAGCACGCTGCGCGCCCGCAAGCTGACCGAAACAGTGAAACGCATGGTCGCGTCGCCGAGATATATCGAGCAGTTCGGACGCCCGCAGAAGATCGACGATCTGAACGAACACAAACTGCTGCATTACTCCAGCCAATCCTCGGGCAGCGTGTGGAAGCTGACGGCGCCTTCGGGCGAGAAGCGTCAGGTCCGCACTGCTGGCTGGCTGAGCGTGAATGACGGGCAGTCGCTGCTGAACGCAGCCATCTCTGGGCTGGGGATCGCACATCTGCCCAGCTATCTATACGCCGACGCACTGAAATCGGGTGAGGTGGTGGACGCCATGCCTTCGCTGCCGGATGAAGTTCAGGGCGTCTATGCAGTGTACCCGCCGGGCCGGTTTACCCAGCCCAAGGTGCGGGCATTCATTGATTTTCTTGTCGAATCCTTTGCTGAAAAGGGTCCGATGGATTGGTAGAATTCTCCCTGTGGCACCTAAACGGCCCGTGCTGAATAGCACGGGTTTTTTTTGTTTAGCGATGCATCAGTTAGTCTCTGGTGATACGGCCCGCTGATACAGGTGCCACGTGGTGTGGCCCAGGATCGGCAGCGTGAAAATCAGCCCCAGAAACGCCGGAACCAGCGACAAAAGCATGGTGACCGAGATGATCGCCGCCCAACTGAGCATTACCACCGGGCTTTCAGCGACCACGCGAATGGAAGTGAGCATGGCGGAAACAAAGTTGGTTTCCCGATCCAGAAGCATGGGCATGGCCACCACAGTCACCGAGAACAGGACCGCCGACAAAAAAGCGCCGATACAGGTGCCGACCGCAAGAAAGGTCCAGCCTTGCGGTGTGAAGAAGATGGTGTTCATGAACCCTTCGAAATCCGAGAAGGACGCCTTTTGCAGGATGATCGCCAGCCAAAGGCGGATTTGGTAGGTCCATACCCAGAAAATGAACAGGGTGACAAAGGCCATCCAACCCATTTCGCGTTTGCGCTGATGTGCCATGACGCTGAGGATTTCGGACCAACCGAAGCTTTCCCCTTTCTGCAACCGGCGGGACATTTCATAAAGCCCGGCGGCCGCAAATGGGGCAACCAGCGGAAAGCCTACGGCGGCAGGAATGATCATCCAGATCTTGCCAAGCCCGACCAGGCACCAAACGAACAGGATGCCGAAAACCGCGTAGAACAGGCCGAAAAAGCCGCTCATGACCGGGTGTGCGAGGAAGTCGGAAAACCCGGCCTTCAGCGATGCGGTAATATCCTCGGCCGTCAGCCTGTTAACCTCGGGCATGGATTGCTGTGGGACCGTGTTATCCGGCGGAGTGGTATCTTCGGTTTTGGATGCCATGACGCATTCCTCCCAAAGCATGGTGACTGGTGGGACTGCCTGCCAACAGGCCTGATGGCAAGACAGACGCACCGATTAGCTGCAAGTGTGCATCAGGCCGCGCCATCAGGGCAAGGGGGACACAGGGCGTCCGCGGTGCTCGCGCCTGTTAGTTGACCAGCAACACCGCCTCGACCCGTCGATTGAGATCGCGGCCCTCGGGCGTAGCGTTAGAGGTGATGGGCGCAAGATAGCCTACGCCCTGCGCCTCGATCCGGTCGGCGGCAACACCGTGCGCTTCGATCAGGCGCGCACGCACGGCTTCCGCCCGTTTGGTGCTGACCGCAATATTGGCCTGCAATGCGCCCGTATCATCCGTGTGCCCTACCAGCGCCAAACGGGTCGAAGGATTGTCGGCCAGATAGCCCGCAAGCAGCGCAAGCGAGGCAAACGGCCCTTCGCCCAGCGCGACTTCGCCGGTGCGAAAGTGCAGGTCATCAAGGATGACATGTCCGGTACTGCTGAGATCGTTTAGCAACCCGGCAGGGCCCTCAACGGTTTCCTCGATCACAAGTGGCTGCGCAGGCTGCGTACCTTGCGGGGTTACCCGGATCATCTGCACATAGCCATCCGGCGGGTTGCGGCTGACCAGCAGGCTCAGCACTTCGTCACCGCGGGAGGCGGATAGAAAACGGTAATCGTGGATCGCCACATACATGTCAGGCGTCGGCACCACTTCGGTGCCAAAGCGGAAATCGAACCCTCCACAATTGCGTGCCTCGCATTCAAACGTGATCTCGAAACCTTGCGCCTGAAGCTGATCCCGAAGCGGTGCAAGAATTTGCAGCGTCGTGCTAGACCCGGCCTGCAGACGCCATGTTAGCCGCTCGACACGCCCTTCGACAGTGCGGGATGGAACTGCGCCGTCGGCAAACACGCCGGTTGGCAGGTCGTAGCTGTCCAATGCACTGGTGCGATCCGAAATCTGCCGGGCGCTGGCGGGCAACGTCAGTTCCTGCGCCCGCACAGGCACGGCCAAAAGGAGGCTAAGGAACAGGAAACGGATCATCGGAACTGTGCGTGATACTCGGGGTTCGGGACCATGGCAGTGGCACTGGCCACGCGGTTGGTCATATTGAATAAACCGGTGACATTGGCAATGTCCCAGATATCGCGATCCGAAAACCCGACATCACGTAAAAGCTGGCGATCGGGCTCTTCGATTGTGGTGCTGGCGGTAGTCATCTTGGCTGCGAAATCCAGCATTGCACGTTGGCGCGCGTCCAATTTGGCGACGCGGTAGTTCATGACCAGCATCTCACCCAGCTGCGGATCGCCCGAAAGCTGCCGCACCGCTGCGCCATGAGCCACGAGGCAGTAGAAGCATTTGTTGATCGAGGACACCACGACCGCAATCATCTCGCGTTCCAGCTTGGTCAGCCCGCTATCGGCCAGCATCAGATCATTATACATCGAAGTGAAGGCATTCAGCTTGTCGATATCGAAGGCATAGGCGCGCAGGACATTCGGCACCATTCCCAGTTTCTCAACACAGATATCAAAGTATTTCTGCGTCTCTGACGGTAGTGGGTCCACCATTGGCAGATCCAGGGCAGTGGGCATGTCCTGTTTGGTCAATTCGTCCTCCTCAGACGCGCTGGCGATAGTGGTATTCTCCGACGATCTTCATCCCAAGCGAGTGGTAGAGGCCATTGGCCCCCGCGTTCGCCTTGGTACAGATCACGCTAAGCGTCTGCGCGCCATTGTCCAGCGCCCAAAAGGCCGCGGCGCGCATGGCCCACTGGCCCAACCCCTTGCGGCGGTGATCCGGCAGGATTTCCAGCGCGTGAACCATCGCGATACCTTCATGGATCGCCACGAAGCCGGTTCCTGCGGGCTGATCGCTGTGGCGCAACAAAAGGCCGGTCTTTGGGCCCGGTGCCCGGTACATGATCGCAATCCGTTCGGGGCCGATACCGCCCTGCGCCCAGATCTCACGCATGATGGCCAGCGGTTCCCAGATGTTGAAAACAGTCACGCGCGGGATCGGGATATCGGTCAACTGCTGCGCCGGGCAGGAATAAATATTGACCGGATCAAGGATGTCGTAGCCGCGTTGCGCAAGCATTGCATCCAGCGCCTCATCCCCCGGACGCAGGCAGAAGATGCGTTTTTGACCCATCGCCTGCATGGCGCTTTCGGCCGCATCGATATCGGCGCTGGTGACGTCCCCGGTGCGATTGGCGGCAGAAACGCGTGAACCTCCGCCCTGTCCTTGCCGCAGTCGAAATGGGCCTTGCGTTTGATAGCCGGCGGCAGGCCATGTGCCATCGACAACGGCGGCCCAATCGGGATTCAAAGCTCGATCTCTTTCGCAAGGCGGGTCATAGCGGCATCGATCCGTCCACCCTCGGTGCCGCGCACGACGACGTTGGCTCCGAAGACGCCATTCGTCTGAAACGGATAACAGCCGATCGAAAGATCGCCGAAGTCTTTGGCCAGTGCGGCCAAAGTTGCTGCAATATCGCCTTCACCCCGATCCACACGCAGCGTCTGCGACAAAAGCGGGCTACCTCCGATGAGCGAAGGCAGAACACTCGCAACCATGGCCTGAAAAACCAAAGGCACCCCGGCCATGACATGGACGTTGTTGATGGTAAAGCCGGGCGCGGTCGAGACCGGGTTGTCGATCAATTCGGCCCCTTCCGGAATACGCGCCATGCGCAGGCGAGCGTCGTTCAGTTCCAGCCCGGATTTCTCGTAATGCGCCTCAAGCAATGCACGCGCGTCGTCGCGAACATCGATATGCACGCCAAAGGCACGGGCGATGCAGTCAGCGGTGATGTCGTCATGGGTCGGACCAATACCACCACTGGTAAACACATGGTCATGGGCCTCTGATAGCGCCCTTACGGCTGCCTCAATCGCGGGTGCATCATCGCTGACAATGCGCACCTCTTTCAGGTCAATGCCGTGTTTGGTCAGCTCTCCAGCCAGATAATGCATATTGGCATCGCGGGTGCGGCCCGAGAGGATCTCATCCCCGATCACCAACATTGCAGCGGTTGGATTGGCCATGACGCGCCCTCCCTCTTGATCGACCGTTAGGGCAGGTATAGGCCCTTGGCCATGCAATTTGAAACCCCCCTTGTCCCCGCTCGACTGATCCGCCGCTACAAACGCTTTCTGGCAGACTGCAGGCTGGAAGACGGGCGCGAGGTGACAGCCCATTGCGCCAATCCGGGCTCAATGATGGGGCTCGCAGAACCGGGTGAGAAAATCTGGCTGGAGCCCAACGACGATCCGAAGAAAAAGCTGAAATACGGCTGGCGGCTGGTCGATCATGAGAACGGGCATTTCACAGGGGTCGACACATCAGTCCCCAACAAGGCGCTTCGGTTGGCGCTAGAGGCGCGTGAAATCCCCGAGCTGGCCGCCTATGAAACCGTGCGCCCCGAGGTCAAATACGGTGAAAACAGCCGTATCGATTTCCTGCTGACCGGGCCGGGCCTACCCGATGCTTATGTCGAGGTCAAAAGCGTCACCCTCTCTCGCCAAGCGGGCCTCGCCGAGTTTCCCGACAGCGTCACCGCACGCGGCACCAAACATTTGGGCGAACTGGCAAAGATGGCCGTACAAGGCCACCGGGCGATCATGCTTTATCTGGTGCAAAGGACCGATTGCGATCGGTTTGCACTGGCCGATGATATTGACCCAGCCTATGCGGCGGCGTTTGAGGCGGCGATAGGGGTTGAACGCTTTGTCGTTGGAACTCGGATCACGCCCGAAGGCGTCTGGGTTGAGCCCGCTCGGCAATGGGGCGCGGGCTAGAAACTTCTTTGATAGACCCTATTTACTAGTTGAAAACCGAGCCCTCTGGTACTTTCTGCACAAGCAGCGTAAAAGAAGTGCTGCGTGAAATATTTGGAGTCCCGCACCGATGAAAGAACATCGTGGCCGTCTGACCAAAGACGGTATCCGCATCTATGAACAGAGTGACTTTGCCGGCATGCATGCGGCAGGGGCGCTGGCTGCGCGGATATTGGATGACATTGCTGAACATGTTTTTGTCGGCCAGACCACCGGTGCGATTGACGGGCTGATCACTCAGATGGTCGAGGATGCAGGTGCGGAATCGGCAACCATTGGCTACAAGGGTTATCAGCACGCCAGCTGCATCAGCGTGAACCACGTGGTGTGTCACGGCATTCCGGGTGACAAAAAGCTGAAGGATGGCGACATTCTGAATATCGACGTGACCGTCATCGTTGATGGCTGGTTCGGTGATACGTCGCGCATGTATGTGGCGGGTAAATTGCCGCGCAAGGCCGAACGGCTGATTCAGGTGACCCACGACGCACTGTTCAAGGGTATCGAGATGGTCAAGCCGGGCAATACCTTCGGCGATATCGGCCACGCCATTCAGGCCTATGTCGAGGCGCATCGGATGAGCGTTGTACGCGATTTCTGTGGCCACGGTCTGGGCCGGGTGTTCCACGCGCCACCAAATGTCCTGCACTATGGTCGTCCGGGTACCGGAGCTGTGTTGGAAGAGGGCATGTTCTTTACCATCGAGCCGATGGTCAATCTGGGGCGTCCCGAAACCAAGACACTGTCCGATGACTGGACTGCCGTGACCCGCGACAAATCGCTGTCGGCGCAGTTCGAGCATTCGGTCGGTGTGACCGCAGATGGGGTTGAGATTTTCACCTTGTCACCGGGCGGCAAATATCACCCGACCTATTCGTCCTGATCGGTCGCCTGATCGCGTAATAGCTTCAGCAGTAAGGTTTCATCCCGCCACGGGATGACCGCGTCGTGAATGAACACCGGCGCGCGCATCGGTTTGGGCGGTGGCCCAGTTGTGGTGTCGGCGTCTTTCGAAAAAGCCCAGAGCGGAGGTGTGATAGCGCGGTCCATGGACCAAGCATAACACGTTTATGGCTCAAAGTCCCAAAAGCTTGGGCGCATGTAACATGTCGGAGAACACTTCGGCCCCTAGTTCTTCCAATCGAGCACCATCATCATGGGCCGCATAGCCCAGGCAGCGCATATTGGCGCGCATTGCTGCGGTGACACCGTTTTCGCTGTCTTCGATCACAACCGGCACCGTTGCGCCGAAATGCTGGGCAGCGGTCAGGAACAGGGTCGGGTCGGGCTTGCCCGTTCCAAGCACCTGAGCCGAAAACATCACATCTTGAAAACGCTCCCAAAGACCATTCTGGCCCAAAGTGATCTTCATTTTCTCAGGCCGCCCATTTGAGGCGACACAGTATGGAATGTCGCTTGCATCCAGTTGCGCCAGCAATTCACGGATACCCGCGACCAGAGGCGTGCCTGCTTTCAGCGTCTCGTAGATTTCCGCATAGATTTGATCAGTCCAGTCATCCGGCAGATCAGCCCCCAGCTCGCGCGCCTTGTCGCGCACACCGGTCATGGTGCCGCCGACAAACAGGGACATGCATTCGGCTAAGGACAAGTGCAGACCATGGCCAGCGAGATTGTCGACCATGACCTGATTGGACAAAACCTCGCTATCGACCAGAACGCCGTCGCAATCAAAGATAACCAAATCGTGCATCTCAGCCCCCTGTGCGCCACATCAGCGAGATATGCGTGTCGCCATATTTCCGCGCGTCGTGCAGCGTAAAGCCCTCGGGCGCAGTCATTGGGGTGCTTTCTTCCCAGACGATCAGAGCGTCATCAGACAGCCAACCACCTTGGGTGGCGGCGGCCAGTGCCCTTTGACCCAGAGCTTTTCCGTAAGGCGGATCCAGAAAAACCAGATCACAAACAGCGCCCGGGTTTTCGCCCAAACGGGTCGCGTCCCGCCGGATCAAAGTGGCCTGGCTAGCGCTTCCGGTCAGGCCGATATTCTTGCGGATCAGACCCTGCGCGACCCTCCCATCATCGACAAACGTGACGTGGGACGCGCCGCGAGACAGCGCTTCTAGTCCCAATGCACCGGTGCCCGCAAAAAGGTCGAGAACCTGCAAGCCGTCGAAGTCGATCTGATGATTTAAAACGTTGAACAGGCTTTCCCTTACCCGGTCAGTGGTCGGGCGAAGATGCGCACCGGCATCGCCTTTGCCAACCGAAGTCAGAGCCCGGCCCCGGAAGTCTCCGGCGATGATCCTCACGCTTTGAGCAGCGGTTTCAGGTCCGCTTCTGGGTCGGCAACAACAGCCGGATCAGCGGTCTTGCCCGCATCAATCAGGCGTTTGCCGACCATATAAGCGCGCGGGTCATTCATCGCGTCGACCGCGATCAGCTGATCGCCCTTGTAGTACCAGAAGGACACCGTCGCGCCCTCACCCTTGCGAGTCACCACACGGTCATAGCCGGTATTCAGCCCGGCGATCTGCAGCTTGACGTCATACTGATCGGACCAGAACCATGGCGTTGCAGTGTAATCCTTAGCCGCGCCCAACATGTTCTGGGCCACGACCTCGGCCTGATCAATGGCGTTCGGCACGCTTTCCAGGCGGATACGGCCTTCGCCATGCGGGAACGACGCGCAATCGCCCGCCGCCCAGATCGACGGATCTGAGGTGCGGCCATGGGCGTCGGTCTTGATGCCGTTATCCAGCTCTAACCCGGCTATTTCAGCCAATTGAATCGACGGCGCGATGCCGACGCCAACCACGACGAAATCCACCTCAAGCTCGGTGCCGTCGGTCAGAATAGCACCCTTCACTTTGCCGTTTTCACCAACCAGACGATCCAACCCGACGCCCTCACGAATGTCGGCCCCGTATTCGGTGTGCAGCGTGCGAAAGTAGTCGCTTGTCTCTTTCGCCGCAACACGCTGAAGGATGCGGTCGGCCATCTCGACCAAGGTCACCCTGACCCCGCGCTTGGCACAAACGGCGGCGGCTTCAAGCCCGATATAGCCGCCACCAACGATCAGCGCGCGGGCGCCATCCGATACCCGAGGTTCCATCTCGTCGATATGGGCGAGATCTCGCACCACATGGACACCCTCAAGATCGCCCCCGATCGCTGCGGGCAGGCGGCGTGGGTCGGACCCAGTGGTCAGCGCCAGTTCATCATAGGTGATCACCTCATCGCCGAGGGTCACCGTCTTGGCCTTTGGATCAATCGCCGTCACACGTTGACCCAACCGTAGGGTGATATTGTTTTCGGCATAGAAGCTCTCGGGCCGCAAGAACAGGCGCTCCAGCTCCATCTCGCCCAACAGGTAAGCCTTGGACAAGGGCGGGCGTTGGTAGGGCAAATGCGGCTCGGCTCCGATCAGGGTGATGTCACCTTCGAACCCGTCCTTGCGCAGCCGTGCTACCAAAGAAGCACCGGCCTGCCCTGCCCCGATCACGACAATATGGCTCATGTTTCGCTCACCCTGCAGAATTCACGTGGTTACTTTGTTTCGACCACCTATATTGCGGCAAAGCCCGACTCTGCAAATCCAAATGACAGGAGCGTAAAAATGATTGCAACAGGTGACATGCTGCCCGAGGCCACGCTGATCCAGATGGGTGCCGAAGGCCCCGAGGAGGTTCGGATTTCAGACAAGACCAGAGGGCGCAAGGTTGTGATCTTCGCTGTACCCGGTGCGTTCACCGGAACCTGCACAACCGCTCATGTACCAAGCTTCATGCGGACCAAGGACCAGTTCGATGCCAAGGGTGTAGAAGAAATCATCTGTATCTCGGTCAACGACCCTTTCGTGATGGGCGCCTGGGGAGAAAGCACCGGTGCAACAGCGGCCGGGCTGACCATGCTGGCCGATGCAGCGTCCGAGTTTACCAAGGCCATCGGCATGGATTTCGACGCCCCGCCCGTAGGCCTGATTGCACGCTCCAAACGCTATGCAATGCTGGTTGAAGACGGCAAGGTTGTGGCGATGAATCTGGAAGAAAACCCCGGTGTCTGTGAGGTCTCGGCTGGTGAAGGACTGCTTGATAGTATCTGATCCCTGTCGGCCCCGGTTTGACCGGGGCCACTTGAAACGCATTTAACTTGATGCAACGCCCCGAAGCGCCAATACTTGGCCCATACAACTCGGGAGTTCATTGATGCGACTGAAATTGCTTACATTGTTTCTTGGCACCGCCGGGGCCCTGGCGGCGTGCGGCCCTGCACCCACCCCCCAACAACAGGCCGCCCGACAGCACGAGATCGCCTGCCTGAGTGGTACCATAGGCGGCGCTCTGATCGGTGGAGTGATCGGCAATCAATTTGGCGGTGGTTCAGGCAAGACCATCCTGACGGCGGCGGGCGCCGCTGCGGGTGGCGTGTCTGGCGAACGTTACGCGTGCTGAGGAGATTTGAGATGAAACGAGTATTGATTATCACCACCGTATTCGTGATGGCTGCTGCTGCAAACGCCGAGACTGTCGCAGAACTGCACGAGGCCGAGTTGAATAACATCGACACCAACAATGACGGCTTCCTGTCCAAGGACGAATTCAACGCCTTCTCGGACTATGCATTTCAGGCAATGGACGAAGACAAGAACGGCACTCTGGGCCTGAGCGAAGCAAAACCGTTCTTGGATATCAAACAGTTCGAAGCCGTTGACCGGGATGGCGACAGTCTTATCTCAAAGGCAGAGTATGTCAGCCAGATGCAGAACGATTTTGACGCTGCGGATAAGGATGGCAACGGTCTCTTAGATTGAACGCCAACTTGGTTGGCAGGAGCGTGTCATGAATAAATGGATCTGCCTCGGTAGCCTGGTGGCTTTGGCCGCATGTGACGTACAGCAATCCCCGGTGATCAGCGGCCCTGATGGTCAGGTGCAGATTCAGATCAATACCAGCGGTCTGACCTGTTATGAAAATCGGTGTCTCGACATCAATCCGGCGGCCCGCAGCGTGCGGTCCGTCGGCACCCGTACAATCAGAATTCCGGGCAATATCAATGTCAGCGACGGCACGATCACCCCGGCAGAATTCAAGCAGCTGGGAACGGCAACATTGCTGGCCGGTGGGACGGGTTCACGCGGAGACCGTTAGCAGGCTGTCCATCTTACGCGCCAGCTTGGCGTCTTGTGCAGACAGACCGCCAACATCATGGGTCGACAGGACCACCTCGACCGTGCGGTAGACATTCGACCATTCGGGGTGGTGGTTCCATTTCTCGGCCCAGATCGCCACCTGCGTCATCCAGCCAAAGGCGGCGACAAAATTATCGAAGATGAAGGTCTTGGTGATCGCATCGCGGTCTTCGACCATGGTCCAGCCATTTCTGAACAGCGGGTCCAGCAGCGGGCCGCGGGTCTCGGTTGACAGAAGTTCGGTCATTGCTGTTCCTCCGGGTTCGATTTCCTGAACGGGCCATAATCCGTCAGAATCTCGATCTCTTCTCCCACTGCGTGGGACTCGGCGTCCAGATATTTCTGAACCGCATCAGCAAAACCCGGATCGCCAACCCAATGCAAGCTATGCGTGCGGGTTGGCAGATAGCCGCGCGCCAGCTTGTGCTCGCCCTGCGCACCGGCCTCAACCCGCGCCAGACCTTCCGCAATGGCAAAGTCGATCGCCCTATAATAGCACAGTTCGAAATGCAGGCAGGGGTGATGTTCGACACAGCCCCAATACCGGCCATACAGCGTTTCCCGCCCGACAAAATTTAACGCACCGGCGACGGGGTATCCATTGCGTTCGGCCAGCACCAAGGCGATGTCATCCGTCATGGTTTCCTGAGCGATATCAAAGAATTGTCGCGTCAGGTAGGGCGAGCCCCATTTTCGCGCGCCGGTATCCTGATAGAACCGCCAGAACGCGTCCCAATGCTCGGGTCGCAGATCATCGCCGGTGATTGTTCGAATCTGCCCACCGAAATCACAGGCCTGCGTGCGTTCCTTCTTGATATTCTTGCGTTTGCGCGAGGACAGCGCAGCCAGAAACTCGTCAAAATCGGCGTAATCATCATTGAGCCAGTGAAACTGCTGCGAGTGGCGGACCATCAGGCCCATCTGCTCACCTGCCAGCGCTTCGGCCTCGGTGCAGAAAGTAGCGTGCAGCGAGGAAATTCGATTCTCGGCGGCCAGTTGCACCGCTCCTTGCACCAGCGCCGAGATCCCGACAGCATCGTAGCCGGGTCGCACCAAAAAACGCCTGCCAGTCGCGGGTGTGAAGGGCACCGCGATCTGCAGCTTGGGATAATATCGCCCGCCCGCGCTTTCATAGGCATGAGCCCAGCTATGGTCGAAGATGTATTCACCTTGGGAGTGCGACTTGGCAAACATCGGGGCTGCCGCAATCAGCATCCCGTCCAGATAGGCTGTCAGGTATTGCGGCTGCCAGCCAGTACCGCGCCCGACCGAGCCGCTTTCTTCCAGGGCAAGCAAAAACCGATGTGTCGTGAACGGATCAAACGGTCGCCCGCCATCGGCAACCTCGGGGCAGGCGCAACTGTCCCAGTCGCTCGCGGAAATCTGCGAGACCGATGTCAGAACCCGAACCTCAATCTGTGCCTGATCCATATCCCCTCCGCGCTGCACCTTTATCTGTGATCGCGCGCGCCGGGATCAAGCGGGATGTTCGGCCAGATAGCCTTCGAACGTAACATTATCGGCAACCTTGCGTGCCTCTGCTTCTTGTTCAAGCGAGCGCACGGTCCAGCACAGGATCGGCACACCCTGTGCCTTCAACTCAGCGACCCGGGGGCGGTCAAGATCGATGACTTCATGGCTGATAAAGCTGGCTCCAACGCGGTCGAAATCCGGGATGTTGCGCAGATGATCGCAGACGGCTTGCGGCAGAAGCTCGACTTTGGGCTCGTAAGAACTGGTAACGAGACCGCGCGGCAAATGTGGCGCAAGGCGCGCAATCTCTGCGACTGAATGCGGGTTGAACGACATCAGCGCGACCGGGCCTTCATAGTCTTTCAGTGCGCTTACAACATCTGCTTCCAAAGCACCGATATCGGGGCCCATTGCACCATCTTGATCCTTCAACTCGATGAGCAAGGGCACCCGTCCCGCAACAAGGCCCAGCACCTCTTCCAGCGAGGGGATACCTTCACCGTCAGAATGCAGAAGCGTCTGGGCCCGCGCTTGTGTCTCGGTGATCTGTTGGATCGGTCCGGGCTGCCCGGTCAGACGTGTCATGTCATAGTCGTGAAACACCATGGCCCGATTGTCACGGGTGCGTTGCAGATCAATCTCGACCCCATAACCGGCGTCAATTGCGGCACGAATGGCGGCCCGGCTATTCTCGGGCCGCTGATCAGAAATGTCATGCAGCGCGCGATGTGCTATCGGGCGCTGCAGGAACTCAGACGGAAGGGACGGTTTCATTGAACCTCGAAAATACCCTCGATTTCAACGGCAACACCCAAAGGCAATGAGGCTGCGCTGACGGCCGAGCGCGAATGACGACCGGCGTCGCCCAGCGCTTCGACCAGGAAGTCGGAGGCCCCGTTGATCACCTTCGGCTGTTCTGTGAAATCAGCGGTCGAGTTTACAAAACCGGTCAGCTTGATCACGCGCACCAGCTTGTCGATATCGCCACCACAAGCCGCTTTGACCTGAGCCAACAGGTTGATGGCGCAGACTTTGGCTGCAGCGGCGCCTGCCTCAACATCCATATCATCACCGAGCTTGCCAGTGATCAGATCATCCGCCTTGGAGATCTGGCCCGACACGTAGACAATGTTGCCGATGCGCACGAAAGGAACGTAGTTCGCTGCCGGAGCAGGTGCGTCCGACAGGCTGACACCCAGGCTGTCCAGTTTTGCTGCGATGCTCATATGATTGATCCTCATCTCGTAGTGATTCAGCGCGGACGCTACCCGGGAAAACCTGTTTCCGAAAGCGTGAAAGCGGGATTTTTCCCATTGCCTGCAAACTGGGCAGGTCTTCTCTTATTCAGGAAGTGTTGAATTCGTGTCACTTTACGTCGCCCCATCGGCTGAGGTAAACGCGAGTTGTTGTTTCAAATCCTGCGCGAAACCTCTATGTGAGACCAATTGCGCCACCAAGGGTGCAAAGGCTGTATTGATTGAAGGCCCGGATACCGCTGGGCAATTTTCGGAGTAACGAAGACAGTGCCAAGTTACATTCGTCTGAAGCACCTGATCTTAGTCGGCATCCTGACGGTCCTATCGGCATGCGCGACGCAGCCTCAGGACGCAGCGGCGCGGGGTGAGATTTTTGACCCCTATGAAGGGACCAACCGGGGCATTCACAAGTTCAATCTGGGTGTGGACCGATTCCTGTTCCGACCGGCCTCGAAAGGCTATGTGAAGATCGTACCAGATCCGATGGTTACCAGTTTCAATCACTTTGCCGAAAACCTGACGATGCCCGGGCAGGCGCTGGACTATCTGCTGCAAGGCAATCTGAAACAGTCCGGCAATGCGCTGCTGCGCTTTCTGATCAACTCGACCGTGGGCGGCTTTGGCCTGTCAGCCCCGGCGGATGAGCTAAACCTGCCGCCTGTTGATACTGATTTCGGCGAAACCCTGCATGTCTGGGGCGTGGGCGAAGGTGCTTATGTGGAACTGCCCTTCTACGGCCCGTCCACCGCGCGCGATGCGGTCGGCGTTGTGGTCAACCTGTTCTCGAATCCGATCAACTTTAGCCCGACCCGCCCGGTCGACAATATTGGTGTCTATGCCGAGGTCGTGCGGCGGATGGGAGATCGCGGTCGGTTCTCGGATACAGTTGATTCGATTCTGTACGAAAGTGCAGACAGTTACGCGCAAGCGCGCACGATCTACCTGCAAAATCGCCGCTTTGAACTGGCAAGGGATGATGAAGACGCCTATCTGGGTCTGTATGACGATCCCTACGCCACCACCGGGACCGACCCTGTCAGAGACCCCTATCTTGACCCGTACGAGGACCCCTATGCCGAATAACCTGTTGAACCGACGCCGTTTTGTGGCCACCGCCCTGACCGGGATGACAGTTGCCGCATTGCCTCTGCCCGCGTTCGCGCTGACCGAAGCACAGGCCAAACAGCTGGTCAACAGCGTTGTGGCCGATATCACGCGTATCATTGACTCGGGTAAATCCGAAAATGCCATGCTGCGTGATTTTCAAAAGATCTTTGTGCAATACGGTGATGTGCCGATCATGGCCCGCTATGCGCTGGGGGCGGATGCACGTACAGCCTCATCCGCACAGCTGCGTCAGTTCACCAAAGCGTTCGAAGGCTATATTTCGCGCAAATATGGTCGCCGGTTCCGCGAGTTCATCGGCGGTGAGGTCACCGTGCGTAACGCGCGCAAGATCAAGACCGGATACGAGGTCAGAACCTCGGTCAAATTGCGCGGCTCATCCCCGTTCGAAGTGACATTCCTGGTGTCCGACAAATCGGGCCGTGGCAAGTTCTACAACATGTTCATCGAAGGTGTGAATTTGTTGCTGACCGAGCGCACAGAGATTGGCGCAATGCTGGATGCGCGCGGCGGCGACCTGAATCGCCTGATCAAGGATCTGAAAAAGACTGGCTGATCATAGGTATTACCCTACGCCGGCCACCGCTCGACCCGTTCGCGCGGTGGCTTTTTTGTTCAGGTTGCAGGCTTGCGCGCGATCTGGCTGACATAAGACATGTAGCCAAAAAACGTGTTTGCAGACACACGCGCCCGGGCCTCGGATTTCAGCGCCTGTGCCGTTTCAGGCGCTAACAACCCGGTCTCGGCCATTCGATCCGCACCACGGTCGATAACGGTCAGAAAGTAAGTCGCCTCTCCTTCGGCCACATAACCGTGTCCCCGGCGACGGCCCGACTCAAAACCTGCTTGAGAGAGTGCACCGCCAATCTGGCGCATGATCCAGAGGTTTGTGACGTTCTGATTGATCATGAACCGAATGAGTTGATCCAAAGGATCAAAATCGGCAATCTGCGCTGTGGCGGTATCGTAGTCCCCATCGCAAATCGCGAATATCCCGCCCGGTTTCAGTATCCGAAAGGCCTCGGAAACCACATCTTCGGGGCCGGGTACATGGCACAACAGTGTATGCGCCAGAACAAGGTCTGCTGAGCTATCTTCAAGCCTGGTTGCCTTTGCATCGCCGGTTTCAAAAACAAGATTGCTCTCGCTGGCGAAGCTGTTTCTCGCACGTTCGACCATAACCGGTGAGGGCTCAATGCCGAGCGCGCGCTCCACCCCGCCGACAGACAGCAGCTCTTGCGTGATGTGCCCGGTGCCTGAACCCAGCTCAACCGCGAACCCGCCCTCAGGGACAATCAGATCACTTAGATAGCTATCCCTGATCTCTTTCTGCGCCGGCTCCAGACACCGCGCTTCCATAGCTTCGGCGATACGCTCTTGGACCGAGATATCCTGCCCGGCCAGATCGGAGTACGGATCGGACATAGCGCGCCTCCCTTCGCTACGTCCCAAGATAGCATATTTCAAATTAACCGGCCAAAACCGACCGTGATTGCTATGGCCCACCCCGGGTTGGTGCGGGCCAACGGCAACTTAATTCAGCCGTTCACCCGTTTCCTTGGCAAAGTAGGACACCTTGCTCATGTCGAACGCCAGGTTCAGCAATTGACCGGCCTGCGCGCTGGTTTCAGCATGCAGCCGCGCCGTGACCTGCTTGCCACCCAATTCCGACACCACATAGGTATCTGCCCCTGCGGGTTCGACCATATCGACCATGCAGGCGGCTTCCTGCACGCCTGCGCCAGCGCGGAACCCCGCCTCGGCGATATCTTCAGGGCGTAGACCAAGGATGACATCCTGCGGCAGAGACAAATCGCGTGCATCGTTCAGAACCAGCGTTTCACCGGATTCGCGCGCGATCGAGATTTGCGTCCCCGAGCCATTGTTCGATGCCTGTGCCGGGATCAGGTTCATCGCAGGTGAGCCCATGAAATCCGCCACAAACAGGTTGGCCGGGTTGTTGTAGATCTCGGCCGGAGTACCGATCTGCTGCACGACCCCGCCTTTCAGGACCACGATCTTGGTGGCCAGCGTCATCGCTTCGATCTGGTCGTGGGTGACATAAACAATGGAGGCGTCCAGTGTCTGGTGCAGCTTCTTGATCTCGGTCCGCATCTCGACCCGCAGCTTGGCGTCAAGGTTCGACAGCGGTTCATCGAACAGGAACAGCTTGGGGTCGCGCACCAACGCCCGGCCCATCGCGACCCGCTGACGCTGACCACCCGACAGTTGGCTGGGGCGGCGGTTCAGCAATGGCTCGATCTGCAGCAAGGAGGCGACGTCTTTCAGCTTAGCTTCCTGCGTGGCCTGATCGACGCCGCGCACTTTCATGCCGAAGGTGATGTTCTTGGCCACCGACATGGTCGGGTACAAAGCGTAAGACTGGAACACCATCGCGATGTCGCGATCCTTGGGGCTGACATGGGTCATGTCGTTGCCGCCGATGGACAATGTGCCACCGGTGATCTCTTCCAGTCCCGCAATGCAGTTCAGCAGCGTAGACTTACCGCAGCCCGAGGGGCCGACAAGCACCAGGAAATCGCCCGGTTCAATCGAGATGTTGATGTCTTTCAGAATCTCGGTCGCGCCGTAATTCTTGTAGAGTTTGTTGATATCAAGGATGGGAGCCATGGGTCTTATCCCTTCACTGAGCCAGCGGTCAGGCCGCGGATGAAATACTTACCGGCAACGACATAGACGAGCAGCGTCGGCAGCCCTGCGATGATCGCGGCAGCCATGTCGACGTTGTATTCTTTGACGCCGGTGGTGGAGTTTACGATGTTGTTGAGCGCAACAGTTACGGGCTGTGTCCCTGCCTGGCTGAACGACACGCCAAACAGGAAGTCGTTCCAGATCTGCGTGAACTGCCAGATCACGGTCACCACGATGATGGGCAGCGACAGCGGCAGGAAGATCGACCAGAAGATCCGCATGAAGCCGGCCCCATCAACCCGCGCCGCCTTGGTCAGCTCGGCCGGAATGGTGACATAGTAGTTGCGGAAGAACAGCGTGGTGAAGCCCAGCCCGTAGATCACATGGACAAAGATCAGGCCCGGAATGGTTCCGGCAATCCCCATCATACCCAGCAGACGTGCCATTGGCAGCAGAACAACTTGGAACGGGATGAAGCAACCGAACAGCATCAGCGAGAAGATGATATTGGCCCCTTTGAACCGCCATTGCGCCACGACATAGCCGTTCAGCGCACCCAACAGGGTCGACAAAAATACCGCAGGCACTGCGATCAGAACCGAGTTCCAGAAATAGGGTCGCAAACCTTCACACTGGATACCGGTACAAGCGCCGGACCATGCGGTTTTCCAGGCGTCAAAGCTGACCTCTCGCGGCAGCGAAATCAGGCTGCCGGTGCGGATTTCCTCAAGGCTTTTCAATGATGTCGTCAACATCACGAAGAGCGGCATTAGATAATACAGTGCAAACAGGCCAAGCAGGACATAAAGCAACCAACGCAGGGCAATCTTGCCCGTAGCGCTTTGGGTGCGGGTTTGTGTTTGGGGCATCGACAGATCAGTCATTTTTCGCCCTCAGCTCTGAGTAAAGATAGGGAACCACGATGGCAAAGACGACCAGCATCATGATCATCGCGGACGAGGCTGCTTGACCAATATCGCCGCGCGAAAACGCCATGGCGTACATGTAAGTAGCGGGCAGATCGGTTGCGTAGCCCGGACCGCCACCAGTCAGGGCGATGACAAGGTCGAAGCTTTTGATTGCGAGGTGCGCCAGCACGATGAAAGCAGACAGGAAAATCGGGGCCATCGAAGGGATGATGATCGCCGTATAGATGCGCCAAGTGGGGATACCATCGACCTGTGCGGCCTTGATGATCTCGCCATCGACCGAACGTAAACCGGCCAAAAACAACGCCATGACGAAGCCGGAACTCTGCCAGATCGCGGCGATCACGATAGTGTAGATCGCATAGTCAGGGTTCACCAGCCAGTCGAATTCGAAATTCGGAAAGCCCCACCCCTGCACCATGGATTCGATGCCCAGGCCCGGGTTCAAAATCCACTTCCACGCCGTACCGGTCACGATCATCGACAACGCCATCGGGTACAAGTAGATCGTCCGGATCGCGCCTTCGACGCGGATCTTCTGATCCAGCAGGATGGCCAGCAACAGGCCCAGTACCATCGCGATCACGATGAACAGCGCGCCAAAGATATACAGGTTGTTGATCGCCGTATCCCAGCGGGGTGAGTCGAACAGGCGTTCATACTGAATGAAGCCTTTGATCTCGTATTTCGGCAGTAGTTTCGATCGGGTTAGCGACACCCATGCGGTCCATCCGATAAATCCGTAGACAAAGATCAATACGGCGATGAACGACGGTGCCAGCACCACCTTGGGCAGGTGGTTTTCCAGCCATTCGGACATTTTAGCCTCCGGGGAAAGATGCTCTGCCCCTCACTATAGGGGGCAGAGCGTATTGGATCAGTAGCTGTTTGCTACCGCGTCCGCCAGTTGCTGAACCGCGTCAGCCGAGGACATATCCGAGTTGAAATGTGCGGTCACAACATCCGTAATCGCACCGGCCTGCGACCCGCGCAGCGCCATGCCATGGGCATAAGACGGCAGCAGCGAACCGCCTGCCGAGGTCGAACCCATATCTTCGGCCGAGATTTGCGCGCAGATGTCGAACGCATCCAGCGCCACATCAGTCCGCGCAGGGATCGAGCCCTTGTTCAGGTTGAACACTTCCTGGAATTTCGGCGCGACGATCAGCTTGGCCAGCAATTCCTGACCAGCGCGGTTGTCGTCACCTTCCACTTCGAACATGGCGAAGCTGTCGACGTTGTACAGATATCCGTCGCCGGGGGTCGAGGCACACAGGAAGTCTTCGCCGGGCTTCTTGCCAGCCGCCAGGAATTCGCCCTTGGCCCAGTCACCCATGATTTGGAAGGCTGCTTCGCCATTCATCACCATGGCGGTGGCAAGGTTCCAGTCGCGGCCTGAGAAGTTTTCGTCCACATAACCGCGCAGGGTGCGCATCTGATCAAAGACCTGCACCATGGTGTCCGAGGTCAGCGTCTCGGGGTCCAGATCAACAAAGGCTTTTTGATAGAATTCGGGGCCACCCACACCCAGAGCTACCGCTTCGAACACGGTGGCGTCCTGCCACGACTGGCCACCATGGGCCAACGGGATCACTCCGGCAGCCTGCAGTTTTTCGGCAGCGGCGTTGAACTCTTCCCATGTTGTGGGCATTTCAATGTCGTTGGCGGCCAGAACGTCAGCATTGGCCCAGATCCAGTCGATGCGGTGCACGTTCACGGGTGCTGCGCACCACGTACCTTCGCACATCATGTGGCCTGCAATCGATGCTGGCAGGACATCGGCCCAGCCTTCGGCTTCTGCCACGGATGAAATGTCAGCCAAAACGCCTTCTTCATACCATTCCTGAATGGCAGGTCCTTTCAGCTGAACAGCAGTCGGCGCGTTGCCCGCAAGAACCCGGGCCCGCAGCGCAGTCATGGCCGCATCGCCGCCGCCACCTGCGACCGGCATATCGGTCCATGTGCCGCCGTTCGAGGCGAACTCTTCCTGCAGAACCGCGACCGATTTCGCCTCACCACCGGATGTCCACCAGTGCAGAACTTCGGCCTTTGGTTCAGCCACAACAGCCGACCCGGCCACTACGGCCAATGTCGACACGGTGGCAAATGCAAAACGCTTCATTTTTTGTTCTCCTCCCTGAGAATTCGGTGCCACCCCAAGGGCGGCCATACGCGATATAGCGCTAACGAATTGCTGCATGGCAACGCAGAATGCAGTGCAATATCCTGACAAGGTGGAAATTTTCACCGCTTTTGTTACCCCGTGTTACGTTGGCCTTGAATCCGTTTCCATTCGTTACAATTGGCGGCGACGGAGAACCCTGAGGAGGAGAAACAGAGTGGGCATTCCCCGGCTCCTGGTGGTGGACGACGATTCGGAGATGCGGTCGATGATGACCCAGTTCTTTCAGCAGAACGGGTATATTGCTCTGCCTGCCAGTTCCGAAAGTGAAATACGCACGCATCTAACCTCGGGGCGGATCGACCTGATCCTGTTGGACGTGATGCTGGGCGATGAAAACGGCGTCGAGATCTGTGCCCGGTTGCGGGCCGAACAGGATGTACCGATCATTCTGGTCTCGGCCCTGTCGGCGGATCATCAGCGCATGGCAGGATATGAGGTTGGAGCAGACGATTACATCGCCAAACCATTCAACCCGCAACTGTTGCTGGCCCGCGTCCGTGCAGTGATGCAACGCGCCCGACGCACGCCTTCGCTGGCATACCGCCGCCGCACGCGCACCTTTCACTTTGACGGCTGGGTCTTTGACGGCAAACGGGACGAGGTGCATTCGCCCGAAGGCTATCTGGTTTCCCTGTCCCAACGGGAGACCGCCCTGCTGAAGGTTTTGCTGGCGAACCCGCATATTCCGCTGACCCGTGATGAGATCGCCGCCGCACTGGATGTAACCGGTGAGGCCGACAAGCCCGAGGCGCAAGGCCGTGCCATAGATATGCTGGTGGGGCGGTTGCGGTCGAAAATCGAGGCCAACCCGAAAGACCCCCAGATGCTGCGCACCGAGCGCGGTGTTGGCTATCTGTTTACCGCTGACGTTATGGTGGATGAGGACGCATGACCCTGCGCCTGCGCAGTATTGGGTGGCTCTGGACCCTGTCCGCCTTTGTCGCGGGGCTGGTGGCTGCCGGGATGTGGTTCACCTCGGCACAGGCTTGGAACCGGTATCAGACCGCAGCATTTGTTGCCGGTTTCACCATATACGAAGACTTGCGAACGGGGATGGCGCCGCCACCCGGCCTATTGATCAACCCATTGCCAACCGAGGCAGCCGCGCTTGCTGACAGGGGAGCGTTCCAGCAAATGCCCGGCTTTGCGGATCGCCGCTTTGTCACCAATCTTTCGATTCTGACCGATAGTTCAGCCCCCCTGAGTGGCCGCGAATTGACGCTTGCGGTGTTATCGGATCGACTGGTCTATCCGGTTTCAGACATCGTATCTGGCAGCGATCAGACCGGCCCCGAGAAGATGGGGAACCTGACCCGTCTGTTGGCCACATATTGCAGCGAACCTATCCTGATCGCGCAATTCGGGCGCGGAGTCTGGCAGCAAGTCGACGGCACCGAAATCTGGGGCTGTAAGGCTGCGCCGGTTGATCTGCGTTTGCCCGCGATATTGCTGGGAATTGTGTCCTTGGCGGTGCTTCTGACCTCGGTCGGGAATGTTTCTGACAGTTTCGCACGCTTTGCTCAGGCACTTGGTGACCGCCGACGTCGCGGCGGGCCGCAAAGCTATGACGCGGACGGGCCCGAAGAGCTGCGCGATATCGTGACTGCGGTGAATGATCACCTCGATGCCGAACGTGCGCAGCTTGAGAAACGCGCCATTGTACTGTCGGGTGTCAGCCACGATCTGGGGACACCTGCAACCCGCGTCCGGCTGCGTGCGGCGCTGATTCCCGATGGCGAGTTGCGCGAAAAGCTCGAGGCCGACGTGGACCAGATGACCGGCATGATAGAAAGCGTGCTTACTTACACGCGATCGGAACTCAGCGTCGAGGAACCGCGCCAGATATCGTTGACCTCGCTGGTTGAATCGCTTGTGGCCGATTATCAGGATATGGACCGGCCTGTGTCGTTGAAAGCCGTTGATCCCGTTGTCGTCGAAAGCGCGTCGTCTGTATTCATGTCACGCCGTGGGCATGCGTCGCTGCCGGAAACGCGGCGCATCCTGGTGACGGGTCAGCCCATCGCATTGAAACGAGCTTTGTCCAATCTGATCGATAATGCCCTGAAATACGGTCGTCACGCCGAGGTTGAACTGGAAACTGATGCTCAGACCGCCACGATCATCGTCGAAGACAAGGGCACCGACCTATCGGTCGCGGATATCGAGGCGCTACTGGCACCGTTCCAGCGCGGATCAAACATCGGATCTTCGGACGGGTTCGGATTGGGCCTGACAATTGTCAGCACCGTTGCCGAACAACATGGCGGAACGCTGAGTTTCGAGGCCGGAGATCAGGGTCTGCGCGCCCGACTACAGATCACACGGCAATAGTCATGGCGCATAGCTGCGCACCAAGGCGCTGGCGATCAAGGCCCAGCCATCAGCGATGACGAAAAACGCCAATTTGAACGGCAGCGAGACCGTAGCCGGGGGCACCATCATCATTCCCATCGACATCAAAACCGCTGCGACAACGAGATCGATTATCAGGAAAGGCAGGAAAATCAGGAACCCGATCTGAAAGGCCCGCGCGATTTCCGACAACATGAAGGACGGCATCAGCACGGATAACGGGGCCTCGGGCGATAGTTGGATCGCAGCATCATCCGGGCGCAGGTCTGCCATGGCCTGAAACGTGTCGGCATCAATACGCGCTGCCATAAAACTGCGAAACGGCACCAGCGCGCGTTCCAGCGCAGGCTCTACGTCAAGCGTTTCCTCGACCATCGGTTGAATCCCGGTCTCCCACGCCTCGGTAAAAACCGGCTCCATGACGAAATAGGTCAGAAACAGCGCCAGACTGACGATCAACATATTTGGCGGTGACTGCTGCAAGCCGATTCCTTGCCGCAGGATCGCCAAAACCGTGATCAAAAACGGGAAACAGGTGATCATGATCGCCAGTCCCGGTGCCAGGCTGAGCACCGTGATCAGCAAAATCAACTGGATGGTCCGGGCCGAGATCGACCCGCCCTCGCCCAGGGACAGCGACAGTTCTTGCGCCGCGCCACCGGAGGGTATGACCAGCAAAAATGCCAGCCAAAAAAGGTAGCGCATCATCCGATCCCGTTCTGCAGATCCGAGATTTCGGTCAGCCGTACAGCCAGTTGCCCGGACTGGTCGCCCTCCATCTCTTCCAACAGACCGCGCGCGACCAATTGATCCCCGACATAGAGGTCAACCGGATCCTCGATCCGCTTGTCCAGTGTCAGTACGGCATTTTCACCCATGCTCAACAGGTCACGGATCAAAGGCCGCGCACGCCCGACTGAGACGGTGACTTCGATCGGAACTGTCTCGAACGGGTTGGGTTTTTCGGGTTTCGGTGGTTGAGGATCACTCATTTGACAAAGCCTCTTTTGCTTCAAACAGATATGCGTCGAACGCTGCAGCAATGGATGAGAGCAAGGCAGCGCAGTCCACCTCGCGTTGGGCGATCCCCACCTGCAATCGCGCCTGTCCCGGCTGGAGCGAGACATCCTCGATGACCTGGGGACGCGGCGAGATATCCTGCGGCAGCATCGCCTCGACCTGATCCGAAGTGCCCGCCGGAACAGTCAGCTGCAGTGGCTGGCCGACCTGCTCACGCGCCATGTCGCAAATCTGCTCGGTCAATCGCTTCGCAAAGCCATGCTCGATCGTCTCAGGCAGAATAGTCTGAACCAGGCTCTGGAACATCGGTTCCAGCGACAGGGTCATGCGGGTCAATGCTTCTTGATAGGTAAAGGACAGGTCGGATAACGTCGCCGACAGATCGGAGCTTAGCTGTGTGCCAGTCTGTTCCTGCGCCTGAACCGCATCTTCCCAGCCCGCCCCATAGCCTTGTTCAAATGCAGCAAGCCGCTGTTCTTCCAGTGCGTCTTCATCCAGTAGATGTACGGCCACCCCAGCCGCAGGGGCGGTGAAGTCTTCAAGAAGATGAGCGATCGACATCACACCTTCTCCTCGCCTTCTTCAAGCCAGCTGCGCAGGATCTCTACCGTCTCTTCCTGCTTGTCGCCGATCATGGCGCGCAAACGGTCGACAGGATCTTCCCCACGCGCAGCGGCAATCGCCGGAACATTCGGCTGCGCCGCATCCGCGAGCGGTGCAAAGTCCGGCGCATCTGCGGTCGCAATTTCCCCGGTCAGGGAAGGCGCTGGGGCGACCTCGACCGGTGCACCTGCTGGCAGCAGCGCCGATGCCGCAGATTTCGTCAGAATTGGCCGTATGACAAACAGACCCAAAACAAGGGAAACCAGCGCCAAAACCACCATCTGGATTAGCGACATAGCGTCGATATGCATGTTCTGCCAGATCGACCCGGACACCAACGTTCCCTGGGGTTCAACCATGGGCAAGTCGAGCGATTTCAGTGTGATGACGTCGCCGCGTTCAGCATCAAACCCGACCGCAGAAGCCACAAGCTCTTGCAGTGCATCAAGCTCGGGCTGCGGCATGGGTTCAAAAATCTCGACGCCATCTGTACCTGCCGCTCGAACACCATTGACCAGCACCGCGACAGTCAGACGTTTGATCGCACCTGGCGCGCGATGAACTTCCAACTCGGTCTCTGACACCTCATAATTCACCCGTTCGCGGGTCTGAGTGGCATTCGAATTGGATTCATCGCCTCCGGCCCCGTCGCCATCCGGCAAATTCGACGCCACTGTCACATCCGCCGACTGATTACGCGCACTGTCCGACCGTTCTTCAACATCCGTGCTGATTGCAACACGGCCTTTGGGGTCAAAGCGACGTTCCCGGATAGACTCGGTTTCGGTCACCGTATCTACGCTGACCTCAACCACCGCGTTGCCGGCCCCGACCCGGGCTTCGACCAGACGTAGAACTTTCTCACGCAATTGGCGCGCCTTATCATCTGCAGTATCGGCTGCCACCGCCGTGTCCTGCGCGCCAATCACGGCCCCATTCGAATCAATCACAGTGACGTTTTCCGATGCCAGCCCGCTAACCGCCGACGCCACTAAAAACCGGATCGCCTTTGCCTGATCTCCGTTAATCGGTGCACCCGACGGGACCAGATAAACCGAAGCGGTTGGTGCTATGCTGCGCTGAAACGGGTTGGAGGAGCTGTTGGCGATGTGCACCCGGGCCTTGCTGACATGCGGGCTGCCCACAATCGTGCGCGCCAGCTCTCCTTCTTTTGCGCGCCAATAGGCGGCATCAAACATCTGCGACGTAGTGCCAAAGCCGCTGAGCGAATCCAGCAGTTCGTAACCGCGATTGCCGTTCGCAGGCAGGCCCTCGCTAGCCAAAGTCATCCGCAACTCATCCCGCTGAACGCCGGGGACGTAGATCGAGCCACCCCTTATTTCATAGGTCACACCACGCTGGTCCAGCGCCCGCACGATATCCCCAGCTGCACCGCTTTCGAGCCCCGCATAAAGCAGCGTCATCGACGGCGCTGTCACAATCCGTGACATCGCAAGCACACCCAGAAACACCAGTGCCACGGCACCGGCCACGATAATTTGTTTGCGCCTGTCCAAACTTGCCCAGACAGTTCCGATCTGCTGCACGCTTACCTCCGACTCACCGACATTCTGTGCGGCTCTGCCCTTGTTTGGACGATTGCCCTTAACAATCGGTTAGTCCCTGAGGGGTTATGACGGTTGCCGAACAGATTCATGAGGACGGCATGACCGACGCAACTGCAGATGAGGTGGAAGCCGCTAAAAAATCAGGGAAAAAGGGCCTTCTGCTTGGACTGACTCTGGCTATCGCGGGCGGTGTTGGTGGCTATTTCATAACTGCATCCGGCCTGCTTCCCATAGGTGGGTCCGAGATGGTGAAAGAGGCCAAAAAGAAAGGCGAAGACGCTTCCGTAAAGGCACTTCCCGATGTGAAATTTGTCGATCTTCCGCCGGTGATCATCTCGGTCAAGTCAGATGATTCGCGACATTTGAAATTTCACGCGCAGCTTGAAGTGAATGCGGGCTACGCCGCCGAGGTTGAAAAGATGCAGCCGCGAATCATGGACGTTCTGAACAGCTATTTGCGCGCCCTTGAGTTAACCGATCTGGAAGATTCTCTGGCTTTGATGAGGATCCGCGGACACCTGCTACGACGCATTGGGATCGTCGTGGGCGAAGGCCGCGTGCGTGACGTTCTGGTCATGGAATTTGTACTGAATTAGGAGGCGATGGTGGAGTTGATTGCCGATATTCTGCTGGTTGCGGGCGCTCTTGGGGCTGGTCTGTATTGTTTCGTTCTGTCGCGACGCCTGAAGCGGTTTACCGATCTTGAGAAGGGTGTGGGTGGCGCCGTTTCTGTGCTGTCCTCGCAAGCAGAAGAGTTGCGAAAATCGCTGGATAGCGCGCGTCAGGCTTCGGATGATTCCGGCACCGCGTTGCAGACGCTGACCGAACGGGCGGAAACCGTCGCACAACGATTGGAGCTTATGATGGCCTCGATGCACGATGTCGTTCAGGAAGAGCCCTCTGAGCCGGACGTTCCCATGGATCAGCCAGATGACGCACCTGCTGAGGACAGGTTTGAGCAGCCCGGCGAAGCACAAGAAACTGCATCCGATCCGTCTGGTGAACCAACTGAGGTCTCGACTGAGCCATCGGAAGCACCACCAGAGCCGCCCGCAAAGAAACCAGAAGGCCTGATGTTCTTTCGGCACGCCGCTCCATCTGGCGGAGCAGCGAAATGAGTCGCAACCGGGCAAAAGCGCCTGATCGCCGAGCGCGCGGCGGTGTTCTGACCGTCATTTCTTTGCTGATGGTCGGCTCTGCGATTATTCGCATCGGGCTTGAGGCCGGGCCTGCACTTGCCCGCGGCGCAGCACCAAACATGGCCTCGCCGGTCGGTGGTGAACGCAAAGAGGCGAATGCGGCAGATCTACAATTGCTGCTTACGGAACTATTGCGCCGTGAAAAGACTCTAAACCAGCGTGAAAGCACGATTTTGGACCGGGAAAGGGCGCTCGACATTGCCGATCAGGCCATCGAAACCCGGCTCACCATGCTGGAGGACGCCGAGAACGCTCTGCGTGAAACGGTGGCGATTGCCGAAAAGGCCGCCGAAAACGATCTGACACAACTGACTGACGTGTATCAGAGCATGAAGCCCAAAGATGCCGCCGCGTTGTTCGAAACGATGGACGCGGTATTCGCCGCTGGCTTCCTGTCTCGCATGCCACCGGAAGCTGCCGCTGAAGTTATGGCCGGTCTCAGCCCCGAGGCTGCTTACACCATCAGCGTGATCATGGCCGGGCGCAATGCACGTGCCCCACAGGAATGACCCTCATGGCCATATCTATCTGCACCCTCAACGCTGGAGACCTTTCATGATCGGGCTCATCGGAATTGCCGTCATCTTTGTCATGGTATTCGGCGGCTACCTTGCCGCAGGCGGAAAGATGGCCATCATTATGAAATCACTGCCCTTCGAGATGATGATGATCGGAGGGGCCGCAGTCGGCGCATTTCTGATCAGCAATGATATCGGCGGCGTAAAACACACCGCCAAGGATATCGCGAAAGTTTTTAAAGGACCCAAATGGAAGCCCGAGGATTATCGCGATCTGTTATGCTTGTTATTCTCTCTGATCCGGATCGCACGCGCGAACCCGGTCGAGGTAGAGCAGCACATTGAAGAGCCAGGAAGCTCATCGCTCTTTTCCGCATATCCCAAGATTCAAGCCGACAAAGAAGCGGTGGACCTGATCTGTGACACCATGCGCTCGGCGGCGATGAACTATGACGACCCGCACCAGGTTGAGGAGGTGCTGGAGAAGCGGATGGAGGCGAACTTCCACCATGCCATGCATTCAAGCCACGCGCTGCAAACCGTTGCTGACGGGTTGCCCGCTCTGGGGATCGTGGCCGCCGTTCTGGGTGTGATCAAGACGATGGGATCAATCGACCAACCACCGGAAGTCCTAGGTAAGCTGATCGGCGGCGCGTTGGTTGGGACGTTTCTGGGGGTTTTTCTGGCTTATGGATTGGTGGGCCCTTTTGCGGGCAAGCTGAAATCTGTTGTCGAAGAAGACAACCACTTTTACCAACTCATCAAAGAGGTTCTGGTAGCTAATCTTCACAACCACAACGCGGCCATGTGTATAGAGGTCGGCCGCCAGAACACACCGACCCACAACCGGCCCGGTTTCTCGGAACTTGAAGACGCGCTTAAGGAACTCAAGCAGGCTGCAGCATGATCCGCGCATTGTCTTTGGTCTTGCTCACATGGGGCACAAGCGCGTCAGCACAGGCTTTGACCGTGCGATCGGGCGAGCATGAGGGATACACGCGTCTGGTGGTACAGGTCCCCTCTGGCACCGGTTGGATGTTGGATCCGGTCGAGAACGGCGCGCGGCTGAGCATTGGCATCGATAATGCGACATTCAACACTGCAGCTGTCTTCGACCGCCTGTCGGGGAACCGTCTGCAATCGCTTCAACAGGCCGGGCCAGGTGCAGCGTTGGAGATGACATTTGGGTGCGACTGCGTGGCAACGGCATTTCTGCATCGCCAAACTATGGTTGTCATAGATATCGCACCCGGCCAGGGTACACCTGCAAGTGACCCGGTAGAGCCAGAGGCGCTTCCCAGGACTGCGAGTATCCCGGCCCAAAAACCCTTACCTACTGATATTCCAGCCACCGAACTGGCCTTGCCTTTGCTGCAATTAAATCAACGAAATTTTGAGGAGCAGTTGGCATCACGTATATTGCAAAGCGCTGATCGAGAGGTTGTTGATCTTGAACTGGCAGGTGTCGGACGCAGGGAATCGTCCAGTTTTGGGCCGCTGCGATCTTCGGAAAAGCTGGTGCCAAATCTGCGACTGTCTTCGGTGCTCGATGAGGTTTCGGGGCTGAGCAATCTGGCAGTTCCTCAGATTGATAGCAAACCGGAATGTATCACGGACAGCGAACTGGGTTTTGAGACATGGTCGGGCGCTCGATCATTTTCCGAGGATGTGGCCGAATTGCGGGTCGGGTTATTTCAGGAATTCGATCGTGTCGACCAGGCGTATGCAATGGATTTGGCGAAGCTCTACACGTATTTTGGGTTCGGTGTAGAAGCGCACCAAGCCCTGTCTTTGTTGTCGGAGACCTCGGTTGAGCAGCGCAGAGTAGCGGCCATCGCATCAGTGATGGACGGGTTGCCTGCGCCGACGCCGAACCCTTTGGAAGGACAGCAAAGATGTGATGGTGCCGCCGCACTCTGGGCGCTTTTGAGTAAGGGTAAACTTCAATCCGATGCGCATGTGAAGGCGATCGAACGCAGTTTTGGTCGGCTGCCGTGGCATCTCAGGCAACATCTCGGCCCGGATATCGCCGAGATGTTTGTCTCGGCAGGCCGACTGGAAGTATCGCGCCGGATCTTGCGTGCGGTCGAACGGGTCTTAGAGGACGAACCCGCTGATGTAACCTTCGCCCAAGCCAAAATCGCGGATGCTGCAGGGGATACCGATACAGCAGAAACGCTGTTGACCGAGGTCATATCGGCGCCCGATGCCGCGACCGATGCGCCGTTGGCACTTGCGCGGTTGATCGAAAAGCGGTGGTCGGACCGGGGTACGGTCTCGCCCCGCGACCTCGATTTAGCTGCAAGTTATGCGCGCGAGCTTCGGAAGTCCGAACTTGGCCCGATGTTGGCGCGTGCACACGCTTTGGCGATGGCTTTGTCGCAGGAATTTACCGGAGCTCTTGCCAGTTTTGAGGATGTCTCAGATTCCGACGAATGGCAGAGGACACGAGATCAGGTATTCCAATTGCTGGCGGAGCGGGCGGACGACATTACTTTCCTGCGCCATGTGATGGAATTGAAGGACAGGCGACGCAACGCGCTGGCGGTCGAAACTGCCGTATCCATGGCAGAGCGATTGGCTGACCTTGGGTTTTCAGCGCAGGCTTACGCGCTGGCAAACCGACCGCAAGATCGGGAACGCAGCCGTGATCGTGCTCGGCTTCGGGCAAAGGCGGCTCTGATGGACAACCGTCCCCGTCAGGCGCTGCTGGAAATCGCGGACGATTCCTCGGACACCGCACAAGAGTTACGCGCCCAGGCCATGATGCAAACACAGGATTTCGATGCCGCCGCGCGCGCATTACAGGCAGGCGGGAAGCACGAGATGGCCGATCGATACAACTGGTTGGCGGGCTCCGGCGGTGCGGATGATGCGAGGTCAAACACCTTCACCGATTTGTCCCGCATCCGAACATCCCTGATCAAGCCTGTTGCGCGGCAGCCGGACAAGCCGTTGTCGGACGCCGCAATGCTATTACAGGACAGCACCATCGCACGCGCGCAGATCACTGAAATGCTTGAGACAGTGCGCGCAATCGACCCGAACTGAACCTTGGAAGTCTGTTCTTGCAGAGACAAGTGTAACTGCTTTGGCCTGTAGGCTGATAGACGCCAAAATCAGCCTCTAACAAAGGTATTGAATTCATTTGGACTTCCTATGCGCCAATCCATGATGCCCATGGGACAGTGGCGGTAAACTCAGTGAACGTGTCGAAGATCTACAGCTGGCTCAATGATCATTCAGGACCACCGCACGCGTTCAAGTGTGCTGGTTCTTGGACAACTCTATCTGAGATTACGATCACCACATCTGCCCTTGGTAAACCGGGCCGAGTGACTCGGACTTTCTGAAACCGTATTCCAGGGCACTACGGTTGCCACATCGGGATCCGGCAGACCCGCCCCAGAAATGTGTTCAGCCCAGATGCGAACATGCACCGCCAAAACAATCGCTACAATTGGCATTGCGTATTGTGCCGGGGACATGGTCTGGGGTTGGCCCGAAGATAGCTCGCCCTTTCCAGCATCGCCACGTCAATCCAACCAAACTTGGCCAGATGATAAAGGATCAAACTGCACCGATCACAAAAGCTTGGGCGTGGGTTTTCACAGGCTGATCTCCGGTTTGCGGAGGAGGCGTCTTGAGGAATTTAGCCATATGTACGAACCGGCATGTGCTCTGTCCCCGACGTGAACCATCAAGAACAGAGACTATTCAACCGGATTTACTCAGTATGGGGCCTCCACATCATTCATCGAGACGTAGACTGTCTTCATCTCGCTGAAGTGGTTGATCGCCAGTTTTGAGTTCTCGCGCCCCACGCCCGACATTTTGGACCCGCCGAACGGAGCCTCAACCGGGGCGAGGTTGTAGGTATTGATGTAACAGGTCCCCGCCTCAAATCCGGCCACGATACGATGGGCGCGAGTCAGGTTGTTGGTGAAAACGCCGGCGGCCAGGCCAAACTCGGTTTCATTGGCACGGGCCAGAACCTCTTCTTCGGTGTCGAAGTCCAGCACCGACATCACGGGGCCGAAAATCTCTTCGCGCGCGATCGTCATATCGTCGGTGACATCGGCAAAGACCGTAGGTTGCATGTAGAAGCCATCGCCTTCGACCCGTTCACCGCCATAAACTAGCCGCGCGCCCTCGGCTTTACCTTTTTCGATATAGCCCAGCGCGATATTCATCTGGTTTTCGCTGACCATCGGACCGAAGTTGACTTCTTCATCCATCGGATCGCCGATTTTCACCGTAGAAAGGCGCTCAGACAGGCGCTTAAGGAACGCGTCTTTGATGCCCTTTTGTACAAACACGCGGGTACCGTTGGAACAGACCTGCCCCGAGGAATAGAAATTTCCCAGAATGGCGCCTGACACGGCATTTTCGATGTCGGCGTCGTCGAACACGATCATCGGGGACTTGCCACCCAATTCCATGGTGACATGTTTCATGCTATCGGCGGCAGCAGCGTACACCTTGCGGCCCGTTGGAACCGACCCTGTTAGCGAGACCTTGGCCACTCGGGGGTCGGTCACCAGGCTGGCGCCTACATCACCGTAGCCCTGAACAACGTTATAGACGCCTTTGGGTGCACCTGCCTCGATCAAAATCTCGGCTACTTGCAATGCCGACAGCGGAGTAGTCTCGGAAGGCTTGAAGATCATTGTGTTTCCGCACGCCAACGCCGGGGCACCCTTCCAGCAAGCGATCTGCGTCGGGTAGTTCCATGCCCCAATGCCCACACAAACGCCGAGCGCCTCGCGGACGGTATAGACAAAATCCCCGTCTGCCAGAGGGATATGTTCTCCGGTCAGCGAGGCCGCCAGACCGCCAAAATACTCCAGCGCATCCGCGCCGCTGGTAGCGTCGGCCACCAGCGTTTCCTGCAAAGGTTTGCCGGTATCATGGGTTTCGATGATCGATAAGTCACGATTGCGATCCCGCATGATGTCGGCCGCGCGTCGCAGCACACGGCCTCGCTCGGTGCCCGATAGGGCAGCCCAAGCCGCTTGGGCCGATTTTGCGCTGTTTAGAGCCTTTTCAACAATCTCAGGCGTGGCGGAATGTAGCCGTGCGATGACCTCTCCGGTGGCGGGGTAGATAACGTCGATGGGCGCGCCATTGGTGTCCTCGACATACTCGCCATCGATGAAATGGCTGGCCTTAGGTTGAAATTTCATGCCGGTTCCCTCTGTGTTCAGAAATCTCTTTAGGCAAAAAGATCGCGTGCGTTGAGGATCGAATTATCGATTATTGACTGATCAGTCAATCAAGCCGCGGATTGGCAGGTTCTCGCCTAATCCAAAGGGTCTTCCCTTGAAACGAAAGGTTAATGTTCTATTTATGTTCTACATAGTCAGAGGATTACCCGATGGCCCAGAACATGCGAAATTCCGCCCTGAGCGGCCCGACAAACGACTATCACCTGCTGCCAGTTACAGATCGGCAGATGCGCTTTGCCCGCGCCATCGCGCAACAATCAGCGCTTGAGATTCCGGTCGAGGCGCAGCGTGACCGCAAATCCCTGTCGGACTGGATTTCAGCCCATAAGCCGCATGATCCGTCGCCCTTTGCAAACTACCCAACAGGTAAGCAGGTTGCTTTTGCCGAACGTATCTCGCGCAGCAAGCGCCGCCCGATCCCGTCCGAGTGTTTCCGCGACAAACAAATGATGTCGCGCTGGATCGATCATAATAAATAGATCGCTCTATTTGCCGTGGTTGCGCGCGTATAGCGCGACGGCGGCGGCCACAAACATGCCCAACAGGATGTAACCCGTCACAGCCTCAGCCACAGCCAGCCCACGGCAAAAGCCGGTTGGGGACATGTCCCCATATCCGACCGTTGTGAAGGTGACGTATGAGAAATACAGTATATCGGCTGGCCCTTCGGCGCCGATCACACAATGGTCGTTATATCCAAACGCGCCGTAGACGGCTGCGAACAGGAATGGCACGACCTGGATGAAGGACACCCCCATCAGGAACAACAACCTCCGGGGGGATTTCACCTGGGTCATGTAGTACCAGGACTGCGAAGCGATCCAGATAAGAAGGCCTACCGAGGAAAGCGTGCCAATGGTGTCGCCTGCAGTGGCTTCGTTCAGGCGCGACAGACCGTACCACGCAAGAAAGCTTGCCAAGACCAGTCCAAGCGCCGCCAGAAAAGTTGATTTCCATTCTTCCAGGGTTCTGGGTTCGTGGGTCATGAGCGCTCCGTCGGTTGGGTTTGCGCACAATCATCCGATTTCAAACGTGGCCTGCAAGCTGATTTCAGTCAGAACCCAGATGTTCCTCGCCCCGCGCGCGGGCCAGCTGTATCTGCTTTTGCCGCTCGCGAAACCGCGCCTTGTCCTGTTCTGAAGTCTCATTGATACACCGATGGCAGGATACGCCATGCTCGTATTCAGGGCGTTTCACATCTTCGGGCAGGATCGGGCGACGGCAACCATGGCATAGCTTGTGCGGCCCCTCGACCAGACCATGACCAACTGAGACGCGGTTGTCGAAGACAAAACACTCACCCTGCCAAGTGCTGTCTTCGGGTGGCGTTTCTTCCAGATACCTCAGGATGCCACCCTTCAGGTGATAGACATCCTCGACCCCTTGCCCCAGCAGATAATTGGTGGATTTTTCGCACCGGATGCCACCGGTGCAGAACATGGCAACGCGTTTGTTGTGAAAACGGTCCTTGTTCTGTTCCCACCACGCCGGGAAATCGCGGAAACTGGCCGTGTTTGGGTCTATTGCACCCTCAAACGTGCCAATCGCCACCTCGTAATCGTTGCGGGTATCGATCACCACCACATCATCTGAACGGATCAGCGCGTTCCAGTCCTCAGGCTCGACGTAATTCCCGACATTTGCGCGGGGATCGACATCGGGTTGCCCCATAGTCACGATCTCTTTCTTCAACCGCACCTTCATCTTGCCGAACGGCGGATGGTCCGAGGTCGCCTCTTTCCACTCAAGATCACTGCATCCTGGCAACGCACAGATATGCGCCAGAACCGCATCGATACCTGCGCGGGGTCCGGCGATGGTGCCATTGATCCCTTCTTGCGCCAACAGCAGGGTGCCTTTTACCGACTGCGCGCGGCAAAGCTCGTGCAAAGCCGGGCGCAGCGCATCTGGGTCGGGAAAACGCGTGAAATGATATAGGGCAGCGATTGTGTACATGTGGGCGATCTAATGCCCTTGGCAAAAACACACAAGAGACCGGATTGACGATACCCGCTGCGCACCATACCGATAACACGACTTTAGGAGGCCAGCATGTCCCACGCCCTGCTCGTTATCGATGTTCAGAATGACTTCTGCCCAGGCGGCGCGCTTGCTGTTGCCGGAGGGGACGAGATCGTCGCACCGATCAATGCGATCATGGATACGTTCGATACGGTGATCCTGACACAGGATTGGCACCCGGCGGGGCATTCTTCATTCGCCAGTTCTCATACTGGCAAAGCGCCGTTCGAGATGATCGACATGCCTTATGGCCCTCAGGTCTTGTGGCCCGATCACTGTGTTCAGAGCAGCGCAGGCGCGAACTTCCATGCGGATTTGCGAACAGATGGCGATCTGATCATCCGCAAGGGATTTCGCAGCGCAATCGATAGCTATAGCGCGTTTTTCGAAAACGACCATTCCACGCCCACTGGTCTAAAAGGCTATCTTGAGACGCGCGGGATCACGCAGCTGACCATGGTCGGTTTGGCGACAGATTTCTGCGTGCATTATTCGGCGGTAGATGCGGCACAGCTGGGGTTTGATGTCACCGTCTTAAGCAACTTGTGCCGCGCCATTGATATGGACGGATCTTTGGCTGTCGCAGAGCAGGCCATGCGCGCAGCAGGTGTGACACTGGCCTGAGGATCAAAGCGCGGCACCATGCTCGGCCAGCAGTTTCAGAAACACAAACAGGATCACGGCAAGACCTAACGCGAAACCGATACGCCCAGAAACCGTGCGACGCTTTGGACGCACTGTTCTTGGGCGTGGCGCTTGCAATGGTCGCTCGGGCATTTTCCGGTTCACGGTCCCGGGCTTTGCGGTCCTGATATGGCCCAAGAAGTGATGGAAATCGAACTCACCACTATACTCTCCCTGGACACCCATATTCCGGATATTCGCAAAAAGCCGCTTTAGGATCAGGAGGCGATCTTCAGCCTCTTCTGGCCGAAAATAACCTCGGGCAAGATGCCCATCCGACTCGTCCAGGCTAAATCCTGATTCCAGAAATATTCTGCGAATCTTGGGCGATGCAGCGCGCAAAGCGTCTGCCGTCTTGATATCCCTGAACCGCGCCCGCACCGGGGGCCGCCCAGTTATCGATGTTTGCCCATGCTCAGGATCAACCTCATCCGGAGCTATTGCAACAATGTCAAAATCGTACTCGAGACTCATTCACTAACTTCAACCTTCAGTTCCATCCCCACCCCTCACTAAAGCGTGAAGGAAACCCACAATAAGCCCGTAATGTGTTCTGTCGTGGGCATTGTTCCCAATTCCGCGACTCTTGCCATTTCGTGCTCCGATTGATCTAACAACGGAAATTGCAGGAGGTCCCCATGGTCGATATCGCGACGCGGGTCTACAATCATAAATGGAAGATTGACCCGATTATCCGGTCATTGATCGACACAGATTTCTACAAACTGCTGATGTGCCAGTCAGTGTTTCGAAATAAGCCCCAAACCGATGTGGTGTTTTCGCTGATCAACCGGTCGAATCACGTGCCATTGGCCCGTTTGATCGATGAAGGCGAGCTGCGCGAGCAGTTGGATCACATCCGCTCGCTAAGTCTGAGTCGTGGGGAAAGCACGTGGTTGCGGGGCAATACATTCTACGGCAAGCGTCAGATGTTCCGCCCGGATTTCATGGAATGGTTCGAGAACCTGCGCCTGCCCCCTTACCACCTGGAGCGTAAGGGTGATCAGTATGAACTGACCTTTGAGGGTAAGTGGCACGAGGTCATGCTATGGGAGATCCCGGCGCTGGCCGTACTGATGGAATTACGCTCACGCGCGGTTCTGAACGATATGCGCCGGTTCGAACTACAGGTGCTCTATGCCCGTGCAATGACACGCGTATGGGAAAAGATAGCCCAGCTTCGCACTATTGAGGGGCTTGGGATCGCGGATTTCGGCACGCGGCGGCGGCATTCCTTCCTTTGGCAGGACTGGTGTGTGCAGGCCATGATTGAAGGTTTGGGCTCGTCCTTTACCGGAACGTCCAACTGTCTGATCGCAATGCGACGCGAAGTTGAGGCTATTGGCACCAACGCACATGAACTACCTATGGTGTATTCTGCGCTCGCCGAAGACGACGCCGCGCTTGCGCAGGCGCCCTATGACGTCCTTAGCGACTGGCACGAGGAACATGATGGAAATCTGCGCATCATTCTGCCCGACACGTATGGCACCAAAGGGTTTCTGGACCGCGCGCCTGACTGGCTGGCAGGCTGGACCGGCATTCGCGTTGACAGCGGCGACCCCGCTACCGGCGCAAAAATCGCAATAGACTGGTGGAAATCACGCGGCGAAGACCCGACGCAGAAGCGGGTTATTTTCTCGGACGGGTTAGATGCGGACAAGATACGCGAATTGCACGCTCAGTTCGCGGATCAAACCAATGTCTCGTTCGGCTGGGGTACGTTGCTGACCAATGACTTCCGCGAACTTGTACCGAATGACGCATTGGCTCCCTTTTCGCTAGTCTGCAAGGCGGTCTCGGCCAATGGCTACCCGACGGTCAAACTATCTGACAACCCAGAAAAGGCGATGGGACCCGCCGAGCAGATTGAGCGGTACAAGCGCGTCTTTGGCGTTGGAGCGCAGGAGCCGATCGAAGTGATCGTTTAGCCGTGGTAGGCCGCAACCGTTTTCAGTTGTGAGAAACCATAAAGTGCCTCGAACCCTTTTTCGCGGCCGTGGCCGGATTTTCCAACGCCGCCAAAAGGCAGCTCGACACCTCCGCCCGCGCCGTAGTTGTTAATGAACACCTGCCCCGAACGCAAACCCTTGGCCAGCCGCATCTGCCGCCCACCATCTCGGGTCCAGACGCTGGCAACAAGGCCATATTCGGTGCTATTTGCTATGGTTAGAGCCTTTTCCTCGGTGTCAAACGGGATCAGAACCTGTACGGGGCCAAAGATCTCATCCCGCGCCAAGGCATGATCGGGCGGCACATCCGAGAACAATGTGGGCCTGACATATGCGCCGGATTCGGGTGCGCCAGCCGCAATCTGGCCCTCGGCGGCAATCGCCAAGTCCGAGCCTTGGTGAAGGAAACCGGTCACGATTTCTTTTTGCCGTGTTGAGATCAGCGGACCAACGCGCAAATCCCGGATCGCCGGACCGACGGTAAGCTCTTGGTATGCCAAGGCCATACGGGATTTCACCGCATCATAAACACCGCGCTGCGCCAGAATGCGCGACGAGGCCGAGCAGGTCTGGCCCGCATTCTGTATACCCGCATTCACCAGATACGGCAGCGCGGCATCCAGATCGGCGTCATCGAAAACCAGTTGCGGCGACTTGCCGCCCAGTTCCAGTGTCACCGGAACAACGTTTCGACCCGCCGCCTGCTGAACCAACGCGCCTGTCGCGACCGAACCGGTGAATGAAATGTGATCCACACCCGGGTGTGCCGACAGGGCCGCGCCCGCCTCAGCCCCCAGGCCGGGCACCACATTCAGGGCACCAAGCGGAAGGCCCGCCTGTATCGCCAGATGCGCGAAGGCCAGTGCGGTCAGGCAGGCCTCTTCCGCCGGTTTCAGAACACAGGCGTTACCCATTGCCAGCGCCGCCCCGACAGAACGGCCAATGATCTGCATCGGATAATTCCACGGCACGATGTGGCCGGTCACACCGTGCGGCTCGCGCAACGTGTAGACGGTATAGCCATCCAGATAGGGAATGGTCTCGCCCATCACTTTATCCGCAGCACCACCATAAAATTCGCAATACCGCGCCAATGCTACCGCATCTGCCCGCGCTTGGGTCAACGGTTTGCCGACATCCATCGCCTCTAGCTGTGCCAGATCATCCACTCGGTCCAGAACCAGTTGCCCCAGTCGGGTGAGGATACGCCCTCGCTCCAGGGCCGTCATGCGACCCCAATCGCCATCGCACGCGGATCGGGCGGCCCGCACTGCAGCGTCGATATCGGTTTGGCCACCTCGAGCGATCTGGCAAATTTCGGAACCGTCCGAGGGATTCACCAGCGGCAAGGTTTGACCGGACGCGGGCATTTTCCATTCTCCGCCGATCAGGCAAAGGTTGGGATCGAACCAGTGGGGGTTAGTCATCGGAAGCTCCAATATCAGGCTCTATACAGGGGTTTTTCATGCAGCGCCTCGTCCTGTCTCCGGCAATTTCGGTGCCGCATTGATCAGAGTTCGTGTGTAAGGATGCTGAGGCTCTGTGAAGACTTGCTCGGTTTCACCCTGTTCCACAATCTTGCCGGCCTGCATCACCAGCACACGATCGGTGATGGTTCGAACCACGCTCAGGTCATGGCTGATGAACAGGTAAGTCAGATCGTAAGCCGCACAAAGCTCGGCCAGCAGGTCGAGAATTTGGGCGCGGACCGAGACATCCAGCGCCGAGACAGCCTCATCAAACAGGATCAACTCGGGTCGAATAATCAGAGCGCGCGCAATAGCGATACGTTGCCGCTGCCCACCCGAGAATTCGTGAATGTAGCGGCCCGCATCATCGGGGCTTAGGCCAACGGCGGTAAGCATCTCAGCGACGCGATCCTGCCGTTCAGAACCGGTTGGCGGGGTGTCCAGCAAATGAAATGGCTCGGTGATCAGGCGCGCGACCCGGTGGCGAGGATTGAAGCTGCCATAAGGGTCCTGAAACACCACCTGCATCTTGCGTCGCACTGCCAGATTGGGTTTGTGGCCGGTGAAAACAGGCTGACCATCAAGGGAAATGCGGCCTTGCTGCACCTCCTCCAAGCCCAAAATAGCTCGTGTTAGGGTCGATTTTCCACAACCGGACTCTCCAACCAGCCCTAAACGCTCCCCCCGATTCAGGGTAAAGCTGACATGATCGACGGCCCGATGATGACCGGGCGTGGCAAACAGGCGCGTTCGGGGCAGACGGTAGTCCCGCACCACGTTCTCGACCTCAAGCAACGCTCGCGGTGCAGGAGAGGTCGGCAGGTTGACTTGATGCCCCGAAGCTTCGAACAGCATACGGGTGTAAGGGTGCTGCATATGGCGCAGGAGATGATCTGTTGCGCCCGTTTCAACAACCTCCCCATGCCGCATGACCACAATCTGATCCGCCATGTCTGCAACCACCGCCAAATCATGCGTGATCATCAGCAGACCCATGCCGTACTCCGACACGAGCCCTTTAAGCAGATCAAGGATTTGCGCCTGCGTGGTCACATCAAGCGCCGTTGTCGGCTCATCCGCGATCAACAGTCGGGGGCGCAGTGCAATCGCCATGGCGATCACCACTCGCTGGCGCTGACCGCCTGACAGTTCGTGAGGATAACGCTTCAACGGAAACCTGTCGGTTGGCAATCCAACCCGGGCTAGAACCTCTTCGGCCCGAGCGCGCGCTTTGGCCGGGGGCATGGCCTTGTGGATCAGGATAGTCTCCATAACTTGATCGCCGATGGTCTTCACCGGGTTCAGGGCAGTCATCGGCTCTTGGAAAACCATTCCGATCGCAGCGCCCCGCAGCGCACAAATCTCGGCCTCAGACCGGTTCAGCAGGTTCTGGCCCTCTAACTCTAGCACCCCATCTACTTCGGCATCGTTTGGCAGCAACTGCATCACGGCAAAGGCTGTCATTGATTTGCCCGAACCGCTTTCTCCGGTCACAGCCACGATCTGCCCAGGGGCAATCGACAGGTTAATCTTCTTTAAAATCGGCGTGCCGTGGATAGCCAACGAGAGGTCCTTGATCTGCAAAAGACTCATGCGCGGGCCACCCTTATCCGAGGGTCCAACCAATCGCGCAAGCCATCACCCAGAAGGTTCAGGCCAAGAACCGTCACGATGATGGCAAGACCCGGAATCAGAGCCAAATGCGGGGCAAAACTAACCATCGTCTGCGCATCGGCCAGCATTCTGCCCCAGCTTGGCGTAGGGGGCTGCGCACCAAGACCGACATAGGACAGCCCAGCCTCGGCCAGAATGCCAAGTGAGAACTGGATTGTTCCCTGAACAATCAGCAGATTGGCGACATTGGGCAGGATATGTTCAGCCGATATCCGTGCCGCGCCTTTGCCTGACACGCGGGCGGCAAGGATAAACTCGCGCTCCCAAAGAGACAAAGCCGCGCCTCGGGTGATGCGGGCAAAAACGGGGATGTTGAAGATACCGATGGCGATGATCGCGTTAATGGCCCCGGCACCAAAGACGGCAGTGATCAGAATGGCGATGACGAGAGAGGGGAATGCAAAGACCAGATCATTGCCGCGCATGATGAATTCATCTAGCCACGATCCACTGCGCGCAGCGGCTGCCAGACCCAAGGGAACGCCCAGCGCCATACCAATCCCGACCGCGACCAGCGCCACCGCAATCGAGGTGCGCGCACCAACCATGATCATCGAGAACATGTCGCGTCCGAAATGATCGGTACCGAACCAGTGCTGCGCGCTGGGTGGCTGCAGCTTGGCCGGAATGCTCAGCGCGGCGTGGTCGTATGGGGTCCAGACAAAGGACACCAGCGCTGCCAGCACCACCAGTGAGGACAGCGTCGCGCCAAGGATCAGGTTGCGGCTCATGTCCTGCTCCTCAGCCTTGGATCGACTGCGGCATAGGCCAGATCGACAAAAAAGTTCACCATGATGACGGCAAAGACCAGCAGCATAACGACCGATTCCACGACGATCAGATCGCGCGCCGATATGGCCTGAAAAACCAGCCGCCCGAGGCCGGGTAGATAAAACACCTGTTCGATGATGATCGAACCCGCCAGCAGGAAGGAAAATTGGAGTCCAATGATCGTCAGTACTGGGATCAGAGCATTCCGCACTCCGTGTCGCCAAAGCGCCTGCCGACGCGAAAGGCCCTTGGCGCGTGCAGTGCGCATAAAATCCTCGGCCAGAATATCCAACAGAGCCGAGCGCATAACCCGCGCAAGGATCGCCGCTTGCGGCAGGGCCAATGCAATGGCTGGAAGGGTCAGCGAATGTAAACCGGTCCAAATGCCGTTCTCCCAACCCGCGAAACCGCCGGCATTGAACCAGCGCAAATTGATGGCAAAGACCAACACCAGCATCATCGCGAACCAGAAATTCGGCACCGCGATACCAAGCTGAGTCGCACCCATCACGGTCAGATCACCCGGTTTGCCGCGCCGTGAGGCTGCGTAGATACCGGCGGGGAAAGCAATCAGCGTGGTCAGGGTCAGTGCGTATAAAGCCAGCGGCAATGACACCCACAATCGATCTGCGATCATCTGCGACACGGGTGTGCGATAGGTGTAGGACGTACCAAAATCCCCAACCAGCATTCCGCCGACCCAGTTGAAGTACCGCTCGATCTTCGAGACATCGAGGCCCAGTTCAGCTCTCAGCGCAGTCAATGTATCGGCCTGCGCGTTCACGCCCAGCATGAACGACGCCGGATCACCGGGCGCGACCTCGATCACTGCAAAGATGACAACCGAGGCGACGGCCAGGCTCAGGATCAGCGACAGCAGACGTTTGAGGGCGTAGCGGAGCATTTGGAAACGTTAGGGTCACATCCCGTGTGGGTCCAGCGCCTAAGGCACGAGAAGATAGACAAAAGAAACCCGCCAAACCAGATTCCTTGTGGGTTTCATGGTGCAACAGTTCGCGCCGGGGCGCTGGCCATCGCCCCGGTCCAACTCTGTTCTTCTATTCGGACCAACTGATCCCGGTCAGATCGATCGCTGCCGTGGGTGCGTTTTCCCATAGCCCCTCAACACCGGCCTTGGCCACGCCAAGTTTGGCAAGTTGAAACAGGTACCCGTTGACGTAATCGGTCGAAATCAAGCGCTGTGCCTCACCCAGCAAACGTGTGCGCTCATCAGGGTCTGTGGTCGAATTCAGCGTGTCCATCAATGCCTGAAAGTCGGTGCTGTCATATTGGAAGTAATAGTCGGGCCGGGCATAAATACCGATATCCATCGGCTCGGTATGGCTGACAATGGTCAGGCCAAACTCCTTGCCCTTGAACACGCTTTCCAGCCATTGCGCCCATTCCACATTGATGATCTCGGCGGTGATGCCAATATCGGCCAGCTGCGCAGCGATGATTTCACCCCCGCGTCGGGCGTAGGAAGGCGGCGGCAAGTGCAGCGTGGTCTCGAACCCATCGGGATACCCGGCCTCGGCCAGCAGCGCCTTGGCTTTTTCCGGGTCATAGGCCGAATTGCCGGTCAGATCGACGTAAGCCGGGTTATGCGGAGCAAAATGCGTACCGATGGGTGTGCCATAGCCGAACATAGCCCCATCAATGATGGCCTGCCTGTCAATCGCGTGGGCCAATGCCTGTCGGACCAATATGTCATCAAACGGGGCTTGTTTGTTGTTGGTCGACAGAATGGTTTCCCCCTCGGTCGAGCCGACAAGAACCTGAAAGCGCGGATCAGCCTCGAATTGCGGCAGATTCTCGGGTGCGGGGAAGTTGTCGAACACGTCCACATCCTCGGCCATCATGGCGGCAAAGGCGGCGGTCGGATCCGAGATAAACTTAAACGTTGCGGTCTCTAACGCGGGCTGTTCGCCCCAATAGTTGGGGTTGCGATTCAGGATGATGCTGTCACCCTGCAGCCAGTCAGAGAAGGTGAAGGCCCCCGTGCCAACCGGATTGGTCTTGATATTCTCGATGCTTTCGGGCGCAACGATCACCGCGTCACCCCAGGCGAGATTGAAAAGGAAGTTCCCGTTCGGCTCATTCAACGTCACCTGAACGGTCAGGGGGTCCACCACCTCGACACTTTTAATACCCGCAAACAAAGCCTTCTGCGCGTTGGCGCTGTCTTCTGCCGTGGCGCGATCAAGGGTAAACTTGACGTCCTCGGCATCCATCGTTGTGCCATCGTGAAATGTCACACCGTCGCGCAGCTTGAATGTGTAAACGGTACCGTCATCCGAGATTTCCCAGCTTTCGGCCAGCCCCGGCACCACCGAGCCATCCCCCATGAACCGGGTCAGGCCTTCGAAGATATTGGTGTAGACAACCGAATCGATAGCCTGCGCCGCAGCGCTGGTCGGGTCCAGATGCGGTGGCTCAAGCTGCATGGCGATGGTGATGTCAGATTTGGCCATGGCCTGCGTGGCAAACAGGCCCGCGCCAAGGACCAGGGCCGACGCGAACGAGCGAAAGCGCTGCTTTGTCATGAAAATCTCTCCCCACTGAAATTGGCTAGCCCTGCTTTTTTCGGGCCGATCTGCGACCAATGTCCTCGCAAACCCGAGGTCAATCAAGGAATTGTTGGCGCAACCGGGGTTTCTTTGCGCCTGCCGCATCTGCTATGCCGCGCTGCAACATAAACCCTGCGAGGAGCGAGCATGAGCGCCACCGCCCGCAAGAAAGCCCCGAACGCCGAGGATATCCGCGCCCGGAAAGGTACTGATCCACTGGTCTCGTTGACCGCCTACACAACACCGATGGCGCAGTTGATGGATGCGCATTGTGACTTCGTTCTGGTCGGTGACAGCGTCGGCATGGTGTTGCACGGGTTGACGTCGACTCTTGGTGTGACGATGGAGATGATGATCATGCACGGCCAAGCCGTTGCCCGTGGTCTGGACAAGGCAATGATGGTGATCGACATGCCTTTCGCCAGCTACGAGCATGACCCGGCTCAGGCATTCCGCAACGCAGCCCGGCTGATGTCGGAAACAGGAGCTGGGGCGGTTAAGCTGGAAGGTGGCGTCGAGATGGCTGAAACCATCCGGTTTCTGGTCAAACGCGGGATCCCGGTGATGGCACATATTGGCCTGACACCGCAGTCGATAAACACTTTGGGTGGCTATAAGGTACAAGGGCGCGACGAACAGGCCGATGCCGTATTGGCCGACGCCCGGGCCGTCGCCGAAGCAGGCGCGTTTTCGGTCGTGTTAGAGAAAGTTCCGCAGGGTTTGGCAAACCGAATTACCGCTGAGATTGCGATCCCCACAATTGGCATTGGTGCCTCGGCCGGGTGCGACGGGCAAATTCTGGTGGTGGACGATATGCTTGGCTTTTTCACCGCCTTCAAACCGAAATTCGTCAAACGCTATGCTGATCTTGGCCCGTTGGCCGAAGCTGCCATTGCTGAATACGCAGCCGAGGTTCGTGCGCGAAGCTTCCCGGCAGACGAACATGTCTTTGCCGATGCCGTACCCGTCAAAGGACCCAAGTCATGACCGCGCCTATTCTGCGTCGACTGGCAGACTTGCGCGCTCTGACCCGTGATTGGCATCTGAATGGTGAGGTGATCGGAGTTGTCCCCACCATGGGTGCGCTGCACCAGGGGCATCTGTCGCTGGCCGAAGCCGCGAAGACGGCTTGCGACCGGGTGATCGTGACGATCTTTGTAAACCCCAAGCAGTTCAACAACCCCGAAGACCTCGCCAACTATCCGCGCACCGAACAAGAAGACGCGAAAAAGCTCGCGCCTTACAACGTCGATGCGATATACGTGCCCGACCCGGATGAGATTTACCCTGATGGCTTCGCCACCACAGTCTCGGTCTCGGGTCTGACCGACGCGATGGAGGGAGAATTTCGCCCGGGTCATTTCGATGGTGTGGCAACAGTTGTCGCCAAGCTGTTCCTGCAAACGCAAGCGGATCGAGCCTATTTCGGGGAAAAAGACTATCAGCAGCTTATGATCGTCCGCCGGATGGCCCGCGACCTCGATATCCCGATCGAGGTGATTGGTTGCCCCACGGTGCGTGAACCTTCGGGCCTCGCAATGTCTTCGCGCAATCAAAGGCTATCCGAGGATGGTCTGGCCATCGCAGCCGAAAAACATCGTATCATGCGTGCAGTTGTTCAGGCGCTGGAAAACGGCGAAGAATTCGAAGCTTTGGCTTCTCAGGCACAGGCCGATCTTTTGGCCGCCGGCTTCAACGAAGTGGAGTATCTGCAACTACGCTGCGCTGAAACGCTGGAGCCTATGACCCATGCCAAACGACCCGCACGACTGTTTGCGGCAGCCTTGGTCGACGGCGTGCGGCTGATCGACAATCTACCGGTGTCTCCGGTCTGATTTCCCCTCTGGCACGTTTGGTTGTGTTTGCGCTAAAGTCCTGCAAAACCAAAGCGGGAGGGGCGCAGGAATGACCTATATACTGGCAATCGATCAGGGCACCACATCGTCTCGTGCAATCCTGTTCGACGCGCAAATGCAGCGCGTCGGCACTGCGCAGCACGAGTTTACCCAGCATTTCCCACAGGAAGGCTGGGTTGAGCATGATGCCGAGGAGATATGGGACAGCGTTCTGACGGTTTGCCGTGAAGTGATGCAAACGACAGGTGTATCCGCGGCACAGATCGCTGGCATCGGGATTACCAACCAACGCGAAACCACTGTCATCTGGGATCGCGCCACCGGGGCCCCCATTCACAACGCAATCGTCTGGCAGGACCGTCGCACCGCTGAGATTTGCGAGCGTCTTCGCAAAGCGGGATGCGAGGATGACGTAACTGCCCAGACCGGTCTGCTGCTAGATCCTTATTTTTCAGGCACCAAGGTCAAATGGTTGCTTGATACCGTCCCCGGCGCACGCGACCGTGCCGCCGCCGGAGAGCTGCTGTTCGGCACAATCGATACCTTCCTGATCTGGCGACTGACAGAAGGGCGCGTGCACGCCACCGACGCCACCAATGCGGCCCGCACATTGCTATTCGATATTCACAAAGGGGAATGGAGTACCGAGATCTGCGACTTGCTGGACATCCCCCAAGCTTTGTTGCCCGACGTGCGCGATTGCGCCGCAGACTTCGGATCGACCTCACTGTTTGGCGGTAACACTCCAATTCTCGGCGTGGCGGGGGATCAGCAAGCTGCCACCATCGGACAGGCCTGTTTCCAGCCGGGCATGATGAAATCCACCTATGGCACGGGCTGTTTCGCACTACTCAACACCGGTACGCAGCCAGTTGAATCGAAAAACCGGCTGCTAACGACAATTGCCTATCAGTTGGACGGGCAGAAAACCTATGCGCTTGAAGGCTCGATTTTCATTGCCGGTGCAGCGGTGCAATGGCTGCGCGATGCGTTGCAAATCATCGAAACCGCACCACAAAGCGGTGAACTGGCCGCCAAAGCTGATCCGAACCAGCACGTTGTTCTCGTCCCTGCCTTTACTGGGCTGGGCGCACCTTATTGGAAACCTGATTGCCGGGGCGCAATCTTTGGCCTGACTCGCAATTCAGGCCGCGCCGAAATCACGCGCGCCACGCTGGAAAGCATCGCGTTCCAGACCCGCGACCTGTGGCACGCCATGCAGGGCGATTGGGGCGCAGAGACTGACGTGATCCTGCGCGTCGACGGCGGAATGAGCGCCTCGGACTGGGCCATGCAAGGGCTTTCCGACATTCTGGGCGCCCCGGTCGACCGCCCGGTGATGCAGGAAACCACCGCGCTTGGTGCCGCATGGCTGGCGGGCATGAAAGCGGGTGTCTACCCGGATCAGGCCGGATTCGCCGAAACCTGGGATCTGGACCGGCGGTTTGAGCCTGCAAAACCCGTAGCTGACCGAGACGCGGCCTATGCACGCTGGCAACGCGCGGTTCAGGCGGCCATGGCGTTCTAACTGTGGTCCTTCATCAAGCGCTGTTTCTGCCGTGACCAGTCGCGCTTGGCCTGCGTTTCGCGCTTGTCGTGCAGCTTCTTACCTTTGGCGATGCCGATCTTCAGCTTCGCCCGACCCTTGTGATTAAAATAAAGCACCAGCGGCACCAGCGTCATGCCTTTGCGTTGGGTCGCGTTCCACAGGTTCGATAGTTCCTTGCGTGACACCAGCAGTTTACGGCGGCGGCGTTCTTCATGTTTGAAGACCTTGGCCTGCTCATAGGGCGCGATATAGCTGTTGATCAACCATAGCTCTCCATCATCGACGGACGCATAGCTTTCAGCAATGTTCGACCCACCGGCACGCAGGGATTTGACCTCGGACCCTTCCAGGACAATACCGCATTCGAGATCGTCTTCGATCGCATAGTCGTAGCGCGCACGCCGGTTTTCGGCGATCACTTTGTAATTCGGGTCAGTGTTCTGCTTCTGCTTGGCCATGACGCGTTGATGTATGCCGCTTGCGTCCGCCTTGCAAGGCAGGGTTATGAATTGGCCGAGATTATCAGGTCAGGTCCAAATATCGTGTCAGCGTGATTGTGCAGATAAATCTTGAGCCACGGGGTAAATCGGTCGGGGTGCCGCTTCACCTCGGCCAGCAGATCGTGGTAATCGACCCAGCGGATATCCATCACTTCTTCCGGGTTAGGCTCGATTTTCAGAGCCCCACGCACATGGGCCAGAAAGACATCGACCACCTCGTTCTCGACCATTCCGTTGCCGACATCGGCATGATACTCCAATCGATGCCGGTATTCGGGATAGAGCCCGGTGATGCCCAATTCTTCGCGCAGGCGCCGGACGGCACAATGCGAAGCGCTTTCGTCCCAATCCGGATGCGTACAACAGGTATTCGCCCATAGACCCGGCGTGTGGTATTTGCCCATCGCCCGGCGTTGCAGCAATATCTCGGTCCCGCGCACGGCAAACACGGACACAGCCTTGTGTCGCAGCCCCTTTTCATGCGCCTCCAGCTTGTCGACGGGTGTCAGTTCGCCCTCAACCCAAGCCGGGATCAAGATTCCCATCTGTCGTCTCCTGTTGGCGATCTCCGGTGCACATGGCCTTACCGATTTTCCCCAAAGTGGCGCTGATTACAATGTCAATCAATCGCACGAAAGGCCGCAGGGGCTGCGGCATTTCGAAGTTCGTCTGTAAACCTGTTGGCGGAGTTACTCTCCCGAAACGCTTACGATATAGGCGTAAACGTCTTCGGCGCCTTTCTTCAGCTTGAAGGTCATTTTCGACTTGGCCGAGGTTTCCCCCAAATAGTCTTTCAAGAATGCTTTGGGGTCTTGGGCGTAGGCCACGAAAGTCTCTTCATCCCAGACCAGCCCATTTTCGCCCGCGGCCACGATGCTGTCGCCGTATCTGAAGCCTTCTTCAGTGCCGGCGGTGCGGCCTGCGATTCCGTACAGGTTCGGACCCGTCTTACCGCCCTTAACGATAACTTCACCCGCAGGGTCAGCAATCATGTGACAGGATTTGCATTTGTTGAAGGTCTTCTTACCCGCTTCGGCATCACCTTCTGCATAGACAGGAAGGGCCAGCAGACCGGCAATTGCGGTGGCAAGGATACGATTCATAGCTTTTGCTCCGATATGAATTGGCTGCACCGAATGGATCGCTGGCACAGCAGAGAGTCAACGCGCAGATTGCCGCGCGACGGCACTGTGTCACAGGCGATCGGTGTCGTACTTAACCGAAGTCATGTAACTGCGACCAGCACGGCAGCAAGTCGCCAGCGCGGGGGGAAGCCAGATAGATAGCCCGTGCAATCGCGCGCGCAAGACAGATCGAGGCCGCATGGCCGATCATCGCCATCGCCTCGGGGCCAACCGTGCGCGCGCAGGTGCTGAGACCGAATACCAGATCCCCATCGCCAGGCGTGTGCGCAGGCACGATGGCGCGGGCGATGCCGTCATGGGCTGCTACCGCCAGACGCTGGCATTGCGGTTTGGTCAGCGCTGCATCAGTTGCAACTATAGCAATCGTGGTGTTGGCGCGATCTGGCGGAGCAGAATGCATAATCTGCGCCTTACGGCTGACAAGAGAGAAACCAAGGCCCGAGGTCGGGTCTGGCCCCAATCCACCGAACTCGTCATCGATCTCAAACGGCGCAGCCCAAAAATGCCGATCACCCGGTGTGGTTATGCTGCCAAGCGGATTGGCCGCAACCAGCGCGCCGACGGTTACGCCACCCTCAAGCTTTAACGAAGCCGAGCCTAAGCCACCCTTGTGCATCGCGGCCAATGCGCCGGTACCAGCCCCCACCGAGCCCAGTTCAAATTCTGGTGAGGCGGTCAAATACGCAGACTTCCCCAGATCGCGATAAGGATTTTCGGTCCAGTTCTTATCTCCACCATTGAGTAGATCGAACAGAATCGCGCCCGGCACGATGGGCACGACGGCCGAACCGACCTGAAATCCGCGCCCCTGAGCGCGCAATGCGTCTGAAACGCCCGAGCACGCATCCAGTCCAAAGGCCGAGCCGCCGGACAAAGCAATCGCGTCGACCCGATCAACAGTTTTGTCGACCGCCAGAAGGTCGGTCTCACGCGTGCCGGGGGCGCCGCCCATCACATGAACCGAAGCTGTGAACGGGTTATCCGCCGTCAGGACAGTTGTGCCTGATTTAAGCGTATCATCGTGCGCATTGCCAACCTTGAGGCCAGCGACATCAGTGATCAGGTTTCTGGGTCCGGGGTTCATTTTCGTCTCGCGCACTGGGCCGGAAAGCGCGCTGGGGCGCGCTGCCTCCGGCGGAGATATTTATGGCCAGATGAAGGGCGGATCAGATGCATCGGCCTCCGTCCACTTCCAGGGCTGTGCCGGTGATCATGCTGGCCTCATCCGAGCAGAGGAAACAGGCAGCATTTGCCATGTCTTCGGGGGTTGAGAAGCGACCAAGCGGGATCGTCGACAGAAACTTGGCGCGGATCTCCGGGGTGTCTTCACCCATGAAGGATTTCAGCAGCGGGGTTTCACCCGCCACCGGGCAGATCGCGTTGACGCGCAGGCCCGAGGGGGCAAGTTCGACGGCCATCGTCTTGGTCGCGGTGATCATCCAGCCTTTGGAGGCGTTGTACCAGTTCAGATTGGGCCGCGGCGACAGGCCTGCTGTTGAGGCCACGTTCAGGATCGCCCCCGCGCCACGTGCCTTCATCTGCGGAACAAAGGCGCGCGCGGTCAGGTAAACGGATTTCATGTTCACGGCGAAGACGCGGTCGAATTCATCGTCATCGACGTCCTCAAGTGGGGCCGGCAGGTGCGTCACGCCCGCATTATTCACCAGAATATCAAGCTTTCCGAATTCTTCCGACACCGCATGTGCCATGGCCTGAACCGATGCCACATCCGAGACGTCAACGCGCTGTGCGATGGCATTCGTGCCGACCGTAGACGCCATGTCGGAAGCCGCTTCGCCATTGATATCTGCGATCATCACGCGGGCGCCTTCGGTCAGGAACTTTTGCGCAATCCCAGCGCCGAACCCGGATGCGCCGCCGGTTACGATGGCGGTTTTTTCCTCAAGCCTCATGGCTTTACCTCCCCTGCGTCTTGCACCGGCAGAGTAGCAACGTGCAGCGAAACTGCCAGATCAATCTTCGGACACTTTGCCTCGCAGGGCTTTGACATCCGCGCGGGCTTTCTTAGCAGCAAGCCTTCGCTTGACCGAACCATAAGTGGGTTTGGTCGCGATCCTGCGCTTGGGATTGACCAAAGCCCGCGTGATCAGTTCAGCCAACCGGGCGCGCGCGATGTCGCGGTTGCGGGCCTGAGAGCGTGTTTCTTCACATTGAATGATGATGGCGCCGTCCTTGGTCCAGCGACGTCCGGCCAGCCGTTTCAGACGTGTCTTGACCGGATCAGGCAAGGAGGGTGAGCGCGCGGCCTCGAACCGCAGCTCAACGGCGGTGGAGACCTTGTTGACGTTCTGCCCACCCGGACCAGAGGACCGCACGAAGCTTTCGGTCATTTCCCAGTCTTGCAGGGCGATATCGTCGGTGATGCGCAACATGGATCGGACCTTACAGGGCGCAGTTGAAAACAAAAAGGGCCGCCCCGGCGGGACGGCCCTTCGAAAGTTCAGGAGGTTGGGTCGGTTAGATCAATCGACCAGCCGGAGCGAGCGCTCCGCCAAGGGCTGCCTTAACAGGCGATCCCCCCGGTTGTTCCAACACCTCTCTCCAATCTCTTTCTCGACACTGGATCACCTCCTTTTCTATCTGTTGCGGTTAACTCTGAGCCTGACACAAGATGCGCCAATCTCAAAGCACTTTTTTATGCAGGCTGCGCGGCGGTCAAACGGGCAACAATCACCTTGAACGGAATCAGGGCGATTAGCGCCAGCGACAGTTTCACCAGCCAGTCGGCGAAGGCCAGCGTTACCCAGAGTGGGGCCATCGGGCCGGACAGCATGAAGGGCACAGGCTCCCACGCCCAGTTGATCGCTGCATCTGCATTGGCACCAAAGACTGTAACCGAGGCCGAGAACGCCAGGGTAAAGAAGATCGCTGTATCCAGCGCCGAGCCAACCAGTGTCGACACCAGCGGCGCGCGCCACCAGCGGCCACCTCGCAGTGAGTTGAACACAGTGACGTCGGTCAATTGCGCAATCAGGAAGGCGGTGCCCGAAGCGACTGCGATGCGCAGCGGCACGGCGGCATAGGTGAAGCCGTCACCCTGCAGCATGATCTGGCTGCCGATCAGCGAGCAGATGATACCGGTGACAAAACCGGCGAATACGACCTTGCGAGCCGGACCCACGCCATAGACGCGGTTCATGATGTCGGTGACCAGAAAGGCCAACGGATAGGTGAAGGCACCCCAGGTCAACAGGCCGTCAAGGATCAGGAACTGGACTAGGATGTTTGAGGCCACGACGATCGAGGCCATGGCAAGGATGCCGGGAATAAAATTGCGTTGCATTTTCAGATGCCCGTTTTGACAAGGTAGCGGCGACTTGGCCTCAGGCTCATCCCGAGGCAGGCCGTGCGTTTAGACCTTTGTCTGCCGCCTGTCAATCAGGCAGCAAGTATTCGACCAATTCAGTGCGTTGCAGAAAGAAGAAGTTGTCGTCGGAAATCATCGTTGCGCGCAGCCGCCCCTGCACATCGCGCCAGACAGAAAGGCCCTCGAGATTGTCATGCGTCCCGGTGCTGGTTTCGAACAGAATCTCTTGTGACACGGGCGCATCATCTGCGATCACCCAGCGCCGCAGTCGCGAGCGGAAGCCGAAAAATGACACCGCGCGCTCTAACACATACAACCGCCCATCGGGCCCAAAATCTGCCGCAACCGGCAAGAACCTTCCACTCGGCGGCAAAACAAACGGCCTTGTCCAGTGGTGGCCATCCCACCGATAGACGAGGATTTTACCGTCTGCGGTGCGGGATTTCTCGGTCAGGGTGTAAAGCCTGCCCCGATCATCGATCGCCAATGCTTCGAACGAGCCATTGCGCTCTAAATCATGAAAAGCCTCCGGGCGGGGCAATACCTTGGCTTTGGCCCCCGGTGTGGAATAATGGACCACTCGGTGCACACCTTCGAACGAGATATATAGGCTCCCATCCGGAGCGACAGCGATCCCTTCGGAATCCCCTGCCCGACCGCTCAGGCTGCGCCCTTTGCTCGAGAAGATGGGTCCGTATCTCAGTATCTGGATATTCCTGATTTGGTCTCCATCCCGGTTGATCCGCGCGGTCACAAGCCTCGACCGGTCGCCGAGCACGATCATTTGCCGGCCGTTTTCCGACAAATGAAGGGCCGAGAACCCGCCAAACCAACCGGCACTGTTGTTCCAGTCAAATCGGGCTAGAAGCGTTGCCGGGCTGGTACCAACTGCCGAAACGGCACTGGCCAACAGCGTTGCAACAATCAGTTGGATTGCAAGACTGCGGCGCATTGCTGGGGAAGGTCCGCCATTCGATATTCACGACGTTTCTTGGGCGGCGGCGCATTTGGATCAGGTGGCGGTGGGTTCAGAATATTGCGCACCCATTGCTGCGCCTCGGCGCAACCATCACCCTTGGGTGGCGGGTTCTGATTTACACAGCCTTTCGATCCTTTCGGGCATTTCAGCCGCACGTGGAAATGATAGTGATGTCCCCACCATGGCCGGATCTTGCGCAGATAGGCTTTGTTGCCCTTCTCGTCATTGCACATCTGCACCTTTGCACCCGGGAATACGAAGATCCGGGCAACGCGCTTGTCCTTGGCGGCTTCGCGCAATACCGCATGGTGCTGCTTGGTCCAGTTGCCGTTTACATACGCGCCGTTCGCGCGGCGCAAGGATATAGACGAGATATTCTCGCGTGCTTTGCGGCTTAGGCGCATGTTATCGCCCGGCAGCATCCAGATATCGATATCCAAACCCAACTGGTGCGAACGATGGCCCGAGGTCATCGGCCCACCCCGCGGTTGGCTGATATCCCCGATATAGAGACCATTCCACCCCGGTTGTTTCGCGGCAAACCGGCTGAGATCCTGCACATAGTCGATCGCCTGAGGATGCCCCCAATTGCGATTGCGCGACAGGCGCATGGCTTGCCAAGTTGGCCCGGTTTCAGGGAGTTGCACCGACCCGGCGGCGCACCCGCGCGAATAACTGCCGAATGCGGCAGATTTTTGCTGCGACCCAACCTTCTGGGCTCCGAATAACTGTTTGGCCAAGGGCTGTGCCGTAGCCACGCCTGCCAGTGCTATTGCGGCCAGAACGGCCAAAAAACGTAGTAAAATCATCTGCTCTGATCCCCTTCCGGTTTCACCCAGCGCATCAGGACTAGGCCCAGAATAAACAACAGAATGATCGGTGACACCCCCAGTCTTGCACTACCGGTTGCTGCTGTTGCTATTCCGATCAATAGCGGCGCTGCAAAGGCGGTCGCCCGACCCGAAAGCCCGTACAGCCCAAAACTCTCGACCGGGGTGGCGGGATCAGTATGGCGTACCATCATTGAACGGCTGGCGGATTGCAGAATACCTCCCATGCCGCCGATCAGAACTCCGCACCCGAAGAACGCTATGTCCGGCAGGCCCGAGCCTACGGGTAATGAAATTCCGTAGATCTGTGTTCGATCCATCGACACAACCGTTACGCAGACAAAGATCAGAACCCAAATCGCAACCAATATCACCGGTTTAGGGCCGTACTTGCGATCCATCTTGCCCCCGATCCACGCAAAGATGGCCGAGGCCAGAACGCTGACGATCCCAAATACGCCGATTTTTATCAGGTCCCATTCAAGCACCAGCCGCGCATAGACGCCTCCGAAACTGTATAGCCCGTTCAGTGCGTCGCGATAGAACATAGAAGACCCCAGATAGGTCGCCAGACTGACCCGGTGACGCAAAGCCGCCACGGACTTGCCCAGCAAGCGCAGCGCCTCACCCACGCTACCCTGTTTGTTGGTCTCAGGATCATCCCGAACCCACAGGAAATACGGCAACATGAACAACACGAACCATCCAGCGGTGAAGGGGCCGACAAACCGCGTCCCTTCACGCGTTGCCGCATCCAGCCCGAACAACGGATCCATACCAATCAAGGTCTTGCCGTTGGGCTGTTCAACAAACAGCGCCAGCATGATGGCCAGCGACAGCAGGCCTCCGAAATAGCCGAAGGCGAAGCCCGAACCTGAAATCTCGCCCACTTCTCTATCGTCACCCAGATCGGGCAGCTGAGAGTTGATGAAGATCAGTGCATATTCTGCGCCCACAAAGCCCAGACCAAAAGCCGACAGCATCAACCACATGTTCGAGCCATCGGGCATCGTATACCACAACGCGGCAGACCCCACCGCGTACATCACCGAAAACCCGAGAATCCACGGGATGCGCCGACCCGAAACATCCGCCATCGCGCCCAACAGGGGCGCTCCGAACGCGATGATCAGCCCAGTTATGGTCAGGCAATTCGCCCAGACGGTCTGCGCCTGCGCCGCCGCAGCATCGGTGTCTAATCCGGTATTCGCATAGTATTGTGCCGCCACCCCGGCGAAATAGGGGCCAAAGACAAAGGTCACCAGCAATGTATGGAACGGCTGGCTGGCCCAGTCGAAAAACCACCAGCCCCAGATGCGCTTACGCTTGGAAATCTCCGCCATCTCTGCCCCATATTATTATTGTTGCGATCATAAGACGGGGCTTTGGGTCAATTCGCAAGCGTTCTGTTGGGGCGCACTTGCTCTTTGCGGCTGTGACGCTTAGGTCTCAGGACAATTGACGAACGGAGTGCCCATGCTGTCGCTGATCCAAATCCTTCTGCTGATCCTGGACATTGTCTGGTTCATCATCCTTGCCCATGTGATCATGAGCTGGCTGATCAACTTCCAGGTGCTGAACCTGCACCAGCAACTGGTGGCGCAAATCTGGTACGGACTGAACCGTTTGTTAGAGCCGATCTACGGCCCCATTCGCCGCATTCTGCCCGCCATGGGCGGTCTGGATCTGACCCCTCTGGTGGTGCTGATCGGGGTCTATGCGTTGCGGATCATTCTGATCAACAACGCGGTCTATTTCTACTGACCTCTTGTTCACCGAATCTTAGTATGTGATGGTCCTGTCTTAAGAGCAGATAAACCATAAAACAGGACCCTCCGTCGCATGTTCGACTCCGCACCCTTGTTGCGAGACGTTTTCGGATTCGACGACTTCCGCCCCGGTCAGGAAGAGATCGTCGACGCCGTGACCGCAGGTGAAAACGTGCTGGCGATCATGCCCACTGGTGGGGGCAAGTCCTTATGTTTCCAATTACCTGCGTTGCTGCGAGACGGCGTGACTGTTGTGATCTCTCCGCTGATCGCCTTGATGCGCGATCAGGTGCGTGGGCTGCAGGAAGCCGGTGTCGAGGCGGGCGCACTCACCTCGGGCAACACCCCCGAAGAAACTGATGCGGTGTGGGACGCATTAGAGGCTGGACGGCTCAAGCTTCTGTATATGGCGCCCGAGCGACTGGCCGCCGGGTCGGCGCTGGGGATGCTGCGTAGGATTAACGTCAATCTGATCGCGGTGGATGAAGCCCATTGTGTCAGCCAATGGGGCCACGATTTCCGCCCTGATTATCTGCGGATCGGAGAGCTGCGGCGCGCTTTGAATGTTCCCCTCGCCGCGTTCACCGCGACAGCGGATGCGGAAACGCAGGACGAGATCGTCGAAAAACTGTTCGACGGTGTCGCGCCGCGCAAATTCCTGCGGGGGTTCGACAGGCCCAATATCCATCTGGCTTTTGCCGCCAAGGATGGACCGCGCAAACAGATCCTCGATTTCGCTGCCGCGCGCAAAACCCAGTCCGGCATCGTCTATTGCGGGACCCGCAACAAGACCGAGGTGCTGGCGCAAGCCCTGCGCGCCGAAGGTCACACGGCCTGCCACTATCACGGCGGGATGGAGGCCGAGGATCGCCGCATCGTGGAAGCTCGCTTTGCGCGCGAGGACGGGCTGATTGTCGTCGCTACGGTCGCCTTTGGCATGGGTATCGACAAGCCGGACATCCGCTGGGTCGCCCATGCGGATTTGCCGAAATCGATCGAGGCCTATTATCAAGAAATCGGTCGCGCCGGGCGCGATGGTGGACCAGCCGAGACCCTGACCTTGTTCGGGCCTGACGATATCCGACTACGACGCTCACAGATCGACGAAGGGCTGGCCCCACCTGAACGGCGCATGGCGGATCATGCGCGTCTTAACGCGCTGCTGGGATTGGCCGAAGCACTGAAATGCCGCCGCCAGAGCTTGCTGGGGTATTTTGGGGAACAGACTGAACCCTGCGGCAAGTGCGATCTCTGCGACAACCCGCCTGAAGTCTTCGACGGCACAACGCCCGTCCGCATGGCTCTGTCCGCCATTCTACGCACCGAGGAATGGTTCGGCGCAGGTCATCTGATCGACATTCTGCTTGCCAACGAGACTGATAAAATTCGCGCACGGCGACACGACAATCTGTCCACCTACGGCATCGGCAAGGACTGGTCGCGCCCACAATGGCAAGCGATCTTCCGGCAGATGATGGGCCATGATTTGGTGCGCCCCGACCCTGAACGCCACGGCGCGCTGCGTATGACAGAAACCGCCAAACCCATCCTGAAAGGTGAGGCGCAGATCGATCTGCGCAAGGATACCATCCGCAAAGCCACCCGACGACCCGCTGTCAAAGCGATGGTGTCCGAGGAAGACGCGCCGCTGCTCTCGGCGCTCAAGGCCAAGCGGCGCGCACTGGCCGAGGCCGCTCGGGTCCCGGCTTATGTCATTTTTCCTGATCGCACCCTAATTGAGATGGCAGAAACCCGACCTGCAAATCTGGATGACATGGCGCGGATCAGCGGTATCGGGTCAAAGAAACTGGAACGCTATGGTTCCACTTTCCTTGAGGTGCTGACCGGCGCGGTAGAAGAGCTGCACCCCGCAAGGCGCAAACTTGCCGGCCGCAATCAGGGCGACATTTACGATCAGTTGCTTGAGGTTCAATCGCAATTGTCGCGTGGCCCCGACGGGATCGACAAACCGCTAAGCTGTACGGCCTCGCAACTGGCGAAAGTGGCGCAACTGCACCCGGATGATCCACGAGCGATGGAGCAGGTTCTGGGTGACCGTCGTCACGAAAGGTTTGGCGCGGCGTTTCTGGACGTGCTGCAACAGGCGGGCTAGATACGCCTGAGCAGGCGAGAAACGAGGGCGGATATGCTGGTAGTGATTTCCCCGGCCAAGCGGCTGGATTGGGCAGAACGAAACGTCGAATTAACCCAACCCGATTTTCAGGATGACGCGATCCGCTTGTCGAAGACAGCACGCAATCTGACATTGGGCGATCTGAAAAAATTGATGGATCTGAGCGATGATCTGGCTCGCCTGAACCGCGACCGGTATCGTATGTTCTCGGACGCGCCCGATGCGGAGACGACGCGCCCTGCCGCACTGGCTTTTGCGGGCGATACCTATCAAGGGCTTGAAGCCGCATCACTGGATGCCGACGAAATGGCCTGGGCACAGGATCACCTGCGCATTCTGTCCGGGCTTTATGGCGTATTGCGCCCGCTGGATGCCATACAGGCCTACCGGCTTGAGATGGGTAGTAAACTGAAAACCAGACGCGGAAAAAACCTGTACGAATATTGGCGCGATCAGCTAAGCAAGGTGCTGAACGCGCAGGCCGCCGAAACTGACAGCAAGGTTCTGGTGAACTGCGCCAGTCAGGAATACTTCGGCGCGGTCGACCTGAAGGCACTGAAGCTGCCGGTTGTGACCCCGGTCTTCATGGAGGACAAGGGCGGCACCCCCAAGATCGTCAGCTTCTTCGCCAAGAAAGCGCGCGGTGCGATGGCACGCTACATCATCCAGCACCGCCTGACCGATCCCATTGGCCTGTTGGATTTCGACAGCGGTGGTTATGAATACAGGGCAGATCTGTCTGACGACTACAAACCTGTGTTTGTTCGCCCCTATCAGGCCTGATCGAGCAGTGAAGAGTCGTAGGCTACAAGCTCAACGGTGTTCCCTTCGGGGTCTTGGGTGAAGATACCGCGCCAGCCGATCCAGCCAAAATGCTCGACCCGATAAGGCTGGTCGATCTGGTCGTACCAGCGCATGACAGCATCCTGTTCGACAAAGGGCAGCGACAGCGCGATATGGTGCAGGGCCGAGGCGCCCCCTGTTACTGGCACTGCCGCGCCAGTCTGGCCCGATCCACGCTCAGAGCCAACAGACTGGTGAAACAGGGCCAGCACCTGTGTATGTCCACCAAACCCTTCGGCAATCCGAAAAAAGGTGATGGCGCTGTTATGGTCGCCTTGCAATCGCTGCAACCCGATCACCTTCTCATAGAAATACACCATTGCCGCCATATCGGCGCAGCGAATTGCAATCTCACCCAATCCCCGGGGGCGAAAACCGCGCTCATCTGACATAAATCGATCCTATTCCGTACTTTCACCTTCTGCACCGACCAATTGGGCATCGGCTGGACGATGTTCCAGTATCATCTTGTGGATCAGTTTCTTGTGCAACGGTTTGGTCAGATAATGATCAAGCCCGGCTGCCAGTATGCCCTGATCATCCCCTGTCATGGCATGGGCCGTCAGGGCCACTATGGGAACATGTCGATCCGTTCCGATCTCGCGCCGCCGGATTTCACCCGTCGCCTCTTTCCCATCCATCTTGGGCATCGAGATATCCATGAAAATCAGGTCCGGGTCGAAACTGGCGAAGGTTTCGATCGCCTCCAACCCATTGGAGACGAATCTCAAATCGATATTCAGATCTTTGGTCATCTTTTGAAGGATCAGTTGATTGGTTCGATTGTCCTCGGCTGCCAGAACCCGCATCAGCCTCTGATTCTGCGGAACTTGCGCATGAGTCTCGGGGTCAGCGACGCAGTCGTCACTGCGATCCGACTTGAATATAGGAGCACCCAGCGCCATCAGCCGTGAATACAGCTCGGCGCGAGGAATGGGCTTTTGCAACACGCCGTCAATCAGGCGATGGGCCGGATCGGCATGAATCACACCCGGATTGGCCGACATCACCACAATTGGCAGATCACCCCATCCTTTGTCGCGCAGTGTTGTGGCGAGTTCCAGACCGTCCATGTCCGGCAGATCGTGATCGCACAGCACCAGATCAATAGTTTTGTCCATTGCAGTAAGCGCTTCAGCCCCTGTTGAACAGGTGAGCGCCTGAGACCCAAGGCGGCTCAGTTGCTTGGTCAAAATGGCGCGGTTGACGGCCATATCCTCGACCACCAGAACCTGGCCCAACTGCCCCGCCAGATCGGGCGGAACGGGCTGCGGACCTTCGGCCGTGGGCAGCGTGATACGAAAACCAAAGCAAGATCCTTTGCCCGCGTCACTTTCGACCCAGACGGCACCGCCCATCATCGAGATCAGCCGCTTGGTGATTGCCAGCCCCAAACCCGTGCCTTCGAATTGGCGGTTCTGAGCATCCTCAACCTGATTGAATTCACCAAAGATGTGCGGGACCTTGTCGGCTTTGATTCCGATACCCGTATCCTCGATGGCCACGTGGATGTCGCAGGTTTCAGTTGTCGCGTCAGGAACACCCGTCACCCGGATAAGGACATGGCCCTGCGCGGTAAACTTCACTGCATTGCCGACAAGGTTGGTCAGAATCTGCCGAATCCGCCCCGGATCACCCACAAAAAGCGTCGGCAGGAACAGGTCATAGTCCACCAGCAAGGTCAGGCCCTTGTCGCGTACGCTGGGTTGCAACAACATCGCGACCTCAAGGATACAGCGCTCCAAATCGAACTGTTCGGGGTGCAGCGTCAACTTGTCGGCCTCGATCTTGGAATAGTCGAGGACATCGTTGATGATGACCAGCAAAGCCTCGCCCGAATTGCGAATTGTGCTTACATAGAGCCTTTGTTCTTCGTTCATCGGGGTTTCGGTCAGCAGTTCGGTCATGCCGACGATCCCGTTCATCGGCGTGCGAATCTCATGACTCATATTGGCCAGAAAGGCGGATTTGGCGCGGTTTGCGGCCTCGGCCCGTTCACGCGCGGCGTTCAGCTCGGCCTCATGCCGGACCGAGGCTGTGATGTTCAACGCAAGGCTCAGCACGTCACCGCCGTGGCCCCGCTGATCAATCAGCCGGATATACTGACCGTTCCACAACTGGATCACCTCGGGTTCGGGGTGCGGTTGCACCCAGCGTGCAAGCATGCGCGCCTGCCAGTCCGCGATATTTTCCGCGCCGATGTCCACGATCCCTTCATGGGTCAGAATTTCGAGAATACGCGTGTAGCTGATCCCCGGCGCGACCTCTTCCAGCCCATCGAATACGCTTAGGTAAGCGGCGTTGGCACCGATCAGTGTGTTGTTGCCGTCGAAAAAGGCAAACCCGTCAGGGATGGTCTGGATCGAATGCCACAGGCGGCGTTCAGCCACTTCGATCTTGGCATTGGCCACGGTCAGATCGGATTTGACCTTTTCGTTTTCATCGCGAACCGTCGCAACCTCGGCCTGAGTCTCATCGATCTGACGTGTCAATGCGATAGCATGACGTCCCAATTTGCGGTTGGCAGCAGACAACTCGGCCTGTTTCAGATGCAACAACCGCTCGGCCGCCAGTCGTGCGCGCCGTTCCTGCGCCAGTTTCTCAGCAAGACTCATGTAAAGTTTTCCCGCGATAATCCGCTCAGAGCATCGCGGTAGAGCATGAAAAAGTGCTTAAGCAGCGTTAGCGACGTCCCTCACGCAACCAACCGGCCAAGAGGAACCCACCGGCAAGCAACAGCACCAGCCAGGGTGGAAGCAACCCGGCCTGTGTAACATCGCGGGTTTCATAGGCGTCGCGCGGGGTCAGACCGATCCAGCCCCGACCTGCTGCCGGTCGGCCCGCACGGACATTCCGGATTGAGGGCAGACCCTCTTCCAACCGGATCGTTCCCCCGCGCAGGCTGGCCAGAACGGGGCTTAGAATCTCATCGGTCGCGATCGTGCGCTCGAATTCCTTTGGTGCAGCAGGACCAAGACCGATCACGGCAGAATGCGCACCCTCTTCCAGACGGTACAGGCCAATTTCAGGGCCGAAGTACTGCGCCTCGAACCGACCGGGCGAGACTTCGTTTAGCGTAATCTCCAAGGTGTCGCCGTTGGGGAGGGTGACGGTGACCGGGCCAACCTCATCCTCCAGCGTTTGACGGATAATACGCATGGACTGGCCGTTCGCTTCGGCCCACAGCGCCTCTTCCTCAAGCTCGGGTTCTTTCATCATCCAATGCGCCAGCCTGCGGAGTAGTTCCAACTGCGGGCCACCGCCCTCAAAGCCGCGGCTCCATAGCCAGGCGTGGTCTGATGCCATCAGCGCCACACGGCCTTCACCCACGCGATCCAACAGCAGCAACGGACGATCATCCACGCCGGTCATGAGCATATTGCCGGACAGCTGGCTGACATCGATCTGGCGCAGCCAAGCGCCCCAAGTCTCAGCATCGCTCAGATCAGCGGTAACCGGATGACGCTGGCCCAGATCGGTGACCATGGGCACGTACCGTTCCTCGTAAACCCGCGCACTGGGTTTTGCGGGCAGGACCGGCCCAAGCGGGGATCGGTACAGGCTGTCAGCCGTGGCAAAATCAGGACCAGCAGCGACCAGCACCGCGCCACCATTGACGATATAGTCGCCAACATTGTCCAGATAGATCGCAGGCAGGATGCCGCGCCGCTTGTAGCGATCAAAGATGATCAGGTCGAAATCATTGATCTTCTCCAGAAACAACTCCCGCGTCGGGAAGGCAATCAATGAGAGTTCGTCCACCGGAACGCCGTCCTGCTTTTCCGGTGGCCGCAGGATGGTGAAATGGACCAGATCAACCGAGCTGTCAGATTTCAGCAGGTTGCGCCAAGTACGCCCGCCCGGATGCGGCTCGCCCGATACCAGCAGAACACGCAGGCGATCCCGCACACCGTTCATCTGGATCAGAGCCGTGTTGTTGCGGTCGGTCAGTTCGCCCTCGGCCTGCGGGACCGTGAACTGGATGACGTTCCGACCACCATGCGGCAGCGTGATCGGGAGCTCGACGTCCAGACCGATTGGAATGGTGAACTGCTCGGGTTCACCTCCATCGACGGAAATCTCAAGCGGAGCGTTAGTAACTCCAGCAGGCGCAGCGCCAGTATCTTCGACGCGCAGGGTCAGGGTCACGGGTTCACCGATAATGGCGAAGGCTGGGGCGTTACGCACGATCAGGCGCCGATCCCAATCGCCTTCCCGCCCGGTCTGCAACAGATGCATTGGAGCAGGCAGGTCGGGTGCCAGGTCTGCATCATGAACGATGCCGTCTGACACCACGACAATGCCCGCAATCCGCGCACGGGGTTCTTCGGCCAGCGCCGCGTTCAGCGCAGCCATGACCAGCGTGCCCTCGTCACCATCGCCGTCACCAACCTGTATGCGGCGCAGCTCGGTATTGTCTCGGGCTTCGATCTCGGTCGCGAGGTCGTTGGCAGCCTGAGCAGTCTGTTCGGCACGATCCGATAGGGTTTGACTGGCGCTTTCATCTTCGATCATCAACACGATGTCGGTAAGCGGCGCGCGATCTTCGGCCTGATAAACAGGACCGCAAAGCGCCCCGAGGATGACCAAGGCCGCCAAGCCGCGCAGGGCCCAGCCCGACAGACCGCGCCAAAGCGCCAGAACCACACCTGACATGGCAATCAATGCCACGGCTGCCAGAAACGGCCACGGGATTAGCGGGTCAAAGATGACGGTTCCGGTCATTGTCCCAACCTGTCCAAAAGCGCGGGCACGTGAACCTGATCGGATTTGTAATTCCCGGTCAGCACATGCATTACCAGATTAACCCCAAACCGATTGGCCAACTCGCGCTGTCGTTCTCCGGCATAACCGCGACCCACGGGCAACAGGGACTGACCGTTGCGATCCACCGCCCAGGCCCCGGCCCAGTCATTACCGCCGATCACCACTGGGGTCACGTTATCGTTGAGGTTTCGGAAGGGCATTCCTTCGATCTGCTCGGCATCGGGTGGCGCGGCTTCGACCCAGACCTCGGTGCCAGAATATCGTCCGGGAAAATCCTGCAGCAGGTAGAAGGCGCGAGTCAGCACGTGGTCACGCGGAACAGGCTCTAACGAGGGGATATTCAGCGGTGCCGCCAGCTGTTGTAGCTTGCGCCCATTGGGGCTGGAGGCCCCGAAACCGGCGATATCGGCATCGCGCGTGTCAAACAGGATCATCCCACCCGACCGCAGATAGGCGTTGAGCTTTGCATAAGCTTCAACCGAGGGCTGCGGCTGGTCCGGAGTAACAGGCCAATAGAGCAGCGGAAAGAATGCAAGCTCATCACGTTCAAGGTCGATGCCAATCGGGTCGGCGGGTTCGACCGAAGTGCGAAAATGCAGCGTCTGCACCAACCCCCGCAGCCCGGCCAGCGCGATATCGTCGACCTGAGCATTCCCGGTAAGTACATGGGCCAGCACAAGCTCATGCGTCGCGTTCAATGCAAAATCGGTGTCTTCGGGGGTCTGTGCCCGCACCTCGGGGGCAAGGAACAGGGCAGCAAGCGCAAATGCAACAGGGGTTGCCTTGGCCAAGCGCCCCGACAACGCCAAAGACGCAATCACATCGATTGTCAGCAACAACAATGCAAGGCCAAGCAACAGCCCTTCCAACGGAGTCTCATTGCTGATCTCCTGACCCCGGATTGGGACGTCAGACGGCCAGATCACCGGGGATAGTACAGCATCCTCGGCAAGAACATTCCGCGCCAGTTTCTGCTTGCCGTTTTCATAAAGCCCCGGGCGCAGGTCCGGCCCGATTTGCCCAGAAACCAGTTCGACTCCATCGACACCGGGCAGCGTTCCTGCGTCAGTCAAAACACCGAAGCCATCCATTATTTGAATCGGCTCCCATACGGTGCCCTGCATCTGAGCCTCTTGGCGCGATTTGGCAGCAGAGGCAACGGCAAGCCGGTCGAGCATTTCGACAAACAGCCCGGACAGCGGCAGGCTGGACCATTCCGCATCAGCCGTGACATGGAACAGAACCACCTGCCCCAGCCCCAGCGGTTTTCGGGTCACCAATGGTGTGCCATCCGACAGTGACGCAATGACCCGATCCGCCAAATTAGGGTCTGGTTGTGCCATGACCTGAGTGGTCACAGAGACGTCCGCAGGAATCTCCAACCCATAGAACGGCGAGTTTTCAGTGAACGGAGCAAGCCCCTTCGCTTCACCCCAGCTCATGGCGCCGCCGACCGAGCGGCCACCGCTACGAAGTCGAACCGGCAACAGTGCATCCTCAGTATCGCGCCCCAGATCGCTGGCGGCCATGCGTGGGCCGGCAAAGCGCAGCAGCAGGCCGCCCTGTTCAACCCATTCGACGACTTCAGCCTGTTCCGACTCGGACAGCTTGGCCACATCCGCCAATACGATCACATCCGGGTTCGCGGGGAGAACCTCGGCCAGGCCGCCTTCGACAAAATCAGCGGTCGGAATCAGTACCTGTGTCAGGTAGTGAAGCGGCGACAGTAACTCTAACCCTTCGCGGTTCAGGGTACCTGCGATCAATGCCACTTCGCGCCGACGCAGGCTGTCATCTGTCAGTGTAATGGCACCGGCAGAGCGCTGGCCTTGAATCTCGAACCGTGTAATGCGTGCGCGCAGTTCCGATGGAAGCGCAAGATCAATTTCCGCCTGCGTAGAGCCGTTTTCGAACTCAAGATTGGTCGATTGCAGCACCCGCATTGCTCCTGCCGGGTCGCGCCCTTGCGCCAGAACGGTGACTCTTTCCTCTGGTCCTGGATTAGCGCGCTGTACGCTGAGTCGGATTGCGCCGTCCTGATAGGTGGCGGGCAAGATCGCGGTAACGGGTGCAGAGGATTGGTAGACAATCACGTCCCCACGCGCTTGTAGGGCAGAAGTCAAACGATCATGGCCGACATAGGACAGACGGTCGCTGAACCAATGGGTGTCGAAGCCACCTTCGACCTGTCCCAACGCGATCAGAGTTTGGTCAATCTGCGCTTGGGTTGGTTGCCACGGCATCGGTGTAAGGCCCGGCAGACGCCCACGCCACGCCTCGGCGGCCTGAAACACAGGTGCCTCAGGCTCAGTCAGACGCAAGATCGACACAGGACGACCCGCCCGCCCTGCTTCCGTCAATTGCGCATCAATCTGATCAAGTGTCGAGGACCAACGTGTCGCGCGCCCCCAGCTTGCATCCAGCACCAGCAGAAGCGGCCCGGATCCGGTCTCATCGCGTGAGGGGTTCAGCACCGGCCCTGCCAGCCCGATGATGATCGCTGCGGCTGCCAGCATCCGCAGTAGCAGCAACCACCATGGTGTACGGTCCGAAACGCTTTCATCATCCTTCAATCCCAGCAGCAAGGTGACCGCCGGGAAAAGACGTCGGATCGGTGCAGGTGGGACGGCACGCAGGATCAACCACAAAATCGGAAGGGTCAGAAGACCCAGCAGCACCCAAGGCGCGGTAAATCCGATTCCTGCAAGAACCGTCATTGCGCACCCCCATCTAAGGCGCGATAAAGCCACAACAGAGCCGATTGAGCGCTGTCATCGGTGTGATGGAGCCCCATCTGCCAGCCAGTCGCGCGGCACAGGTGGGTCAGCGCATCCTTGCGCGCCGCTAAGCGATCCAGATAACGATCGCGCAAATCAGCGGCCTTCAAGGTTTCATGTCGAGCGGTGCCACCAACACTTTCAAAAATGGTACGTCCCGAATAGGGAAAGGACTCCTCGCTGGGGTCCAGAACCTGCAGCAACACGCCGCGCACGCCCCGGTCAGCGGCTTTGGTAAGGGCCAGCTCGACCTCGTCCAGCGGCCCAAGAAAATCCGAGATAAACACCGCACGCGCATGCGGGATCATGGCGCGGTGTTCGGGTGGCGCGTAATCGGTTTGCGCATCTTCAGACCAGGCTTGGGCCAGCCGAATGATCTGAGCATTCCCCCTGCGCGGGGGCAGCGTCGTGCCAGTCAGACCAACGCGCTCGCCACCACGCACAAGCAGGATAGCGGTCGACAGCCCCAGCAGGCGCGCACGATCGGCCTTGGTCGGCAAGTTCTTGTCCGAAGCAAACCGCATCGACGCGCCCTGATCGACCCAAAGCATGATCGACTGTGCAATCTGCCATTCGCGCTCACGTACAAACTGCTGATCACCACGGGCCGAACGGCGATGGTCGATCAACCGGCGACTGTCGCCAATCTGCGCAGGGCGGTACTGCCAGAAATCATCCCCCAGACCCGAGCGTCTCCGCCCGTGATCGCCCAATAACACGGTTCCAGCCAGATGCTCGGCACGCGCCAATAACGGCGGCAACCGGGACGCCTCGGCCTCGGAGCGTTCGCGTAGGGTCTGGGCGGCGCTCACGCCGCGGCCTCAGTTCGGACCAGCCCAGTAGCGGTGGACTCAATCAGGTCAGAGAGGCTGTCACCACGTGCCCGCGCCGCGAAGTTCAACGCCATACGGTGGCTGAGAACCGGACGCGCCATGGTCAGAACATCCTCGGCATTGGGGGCCAAACGGCCTTCCAGCATCGCATTTGCGCGCACGGTCATCATCAGAGCCTGCGCAGCGCGCGGTCCGGGACCCCAGGCAACAGTTTCCTTCACCCGCTCTGACACACCTGCCTCATCCGGGCGGAAGGCGCGGACCAGATCGAGGATCAGTTCGACAACCGACTCTCCTACAGGCATCCGGCGCAACAGAACCTGTGCGGCCAGCAATTCTTCTTTGGTGAAAATCTGATGCGCCTCGGCTTCCTCAACACCCGTGGTAGCCAGCAGAATATCACGCTCGGTCTGGCGATCCGGATATTCCACGTCGACCTGCACTAGAAACCGGTCCAGTTGAGCTTCGGGCAATGGATAGGTCCCTTCCTGCTCAATCGGGTTCTGCGTTGCCAGCACATGGAACGGTACGCCCAATTCGCGGTCTTCGCCCGCGACTGTCACCGTACGCTCTTGCATCGCCTGCAACAGCGCCGATTGGGTCCGGGGACTGGCACGGTTGATCTCGTCCGCCATCAGCAACTCACAGAAAATCGGGCCGGAGATGAACCGGAAATGGCGGCTGCCATCTTCGGCAGTATCCAGCACTTCCGAGCCCAGAATATCAGCAGGCATCAGGTCCGGCGTGAACTGGATGCGGTTGCCATGCAGGCCCATCACGGTCGAAAGCGTCTCGACCAACCGCGTCTTGCCCAGCCCCGGCAGACCGATCAGCAGCGCGTGACCGCCGCACAAAAGCGCGGTCAGGGTCAGGTCCACGACCTTCTCCTGCCCGATAAAGCGGCGGGTGATCGAGGATTTGGCCTCTTGCAGCTTGTTTTCCAGCGCTTCGATCTCGGACACGAGGTCGGCAGGTTCGGACATGAGGTTCCCTTCCGTGGACTGTTATGATTGAAGTGTATCGCGCTGAGAGGAAATGGCAAAAGCAATGAGTGGACAAAAACCCGTGACCCCTTCGCCAGACGGTCTGGCGGCTTCGGTCAAAGCGGCCAAAACGCGGGATTTGCCGCCCGTTCACCTATGGAATCCTCCGTTTTGTGGCGATCTGGACATTCGGATCGCCAAAGATGGCACTTGGAGTTATCTAGGGTCACCGATCAACAGGGTCGAGCTTGTTAAGCTATTTTCCTCAATTCTTAAGAAAGAAGAGGGTAGGTACTTTCTCGTCACTCCCGCTGAAAAGGTGGGAATCACCGTCGAGGATGCGCCGTTTGTTGCCGTTGATTTTGAGCATGAGGGACAAGGCGAAGCCCAACGTCTGACTTTTACGACGCAAGTGGGCGATACAGCCATCGCCGGGCCCGATCACCCGATCCGCATTGTCCTAAATACGGAAACTGATGAGCCCTCACCCTACATATTGATGCGCGCGAATCTTGAGGCGCGCATTGATCGCAAGAGCTTTTACCGGTTGGTCGAGATCGCCAGACATCACGACGGTTGGTTTGGTGTCTGGTCGGACGGCCAGTTTTTCCCACTGATCGCATCTGATGTGCTAGAGGATTGAACCGGTCGCGGCTTGCGGTCCTGCGCCAGCACGACTGCAAGCGCCACCAGCGACGCGCCCAGCGCGCGGGTCCAGTTCCAGTCCTCGCCCAGCGCCATCATGATCACCATCACATAAAATGGCGCGATATTGATGTGGAATGACGCCAGGGCGACCCCTAATTTTCCTACTGATGCTATGAAGAAAAACTGGCTCAGGCCCAGTGAGAACAGTGCGTAGAACACCAACATACCCATCTGCGCCACATCAACGGGGCGTGTAGGCAAGACCTCTAGCCCCAGCAATCCGGCTAACGGTACTAGAATGGCTGCGGTCGACAATCCTCCGACCAAGGTAATGGTGCTACGGCCCAACTGGCTAAGCTCGGGGAAGTCGCGCGCAGTGGCCATGCTGGCCCAACAGAACAGCGCGGTAGACACCACTGCGCACATCGCACCCAGTCCTAATTGTGCCGGTGCCACCGCGCTGGTGGCAATCAGGCCGCCAATGATTGAAATCACCAATCCCAGCGCAAAGCTCCAGCGCAATCGCCGCGTTCCTGCCACAAGCTCCATGATCGTAGCGATCAAAGGCGCACACGAGGCGATAATGGCAACGGTAACTGGGTCGGTCAGCTTCTGCGCCACAAGGATCAGGAACATCCCCGACCCTAGCCCCAAACCTCCAACCAGGAGGGCATGGCCCCAACGGGCGCGCAATACCTGAGCCGGTCCGTCCAGAATCAGCCAGATTGGTACCATGACCAACACCGCAAGAGACATCCGTGCTGCGAACAGGGCGATAGGTGGCCAGCTTTGCAATAGGATCTCAGCCGCCGGGAAACCCGCCGCCCACGTCAGCATCGAAGCCACCGCCAGCGTATTTCCGGTGAACGCGGTCTGTCGACCGTCAGATACAGCTATAGCGGTCCCGCGCGCGGGTTCAGGGCTCATGGCCATCGTGATCAGACCTTATTGTTGGCGCGGCCCTCGCAACGGGATACCGCTCGAGCCTGATGGTCCCTGATTCGAAAGCCTTTATCTGGCCGATTTTCGACAATCTGTCGTTTTCAGTCTCTTTCACGTGGCCGTCGTGATCGCTAGGCTCTGCAAAGTTCGACACCGGATGCCCGATGCCCAGATTTGCCGCCAATCTTTCACTGCTGTTTGCAGAACTGCCCTATCTCGACCGGTTTCAAGCCGCCGCGCAGGCCGGGTTTACGGCTGTTGAAATTCTCTTCCCCTACGACCTCGCGGCCAAAGAGACCCGCCGCGCGCTGCTGTCCAGCGGGCTTGATCTGGTGCTGATCAACGCCCCGCCCCCGAATTATACCGGCGGTGAACCGGGTTACGCCGCCATGCCCGGCAGTTCTGACAGGTTTAAGTCCGATATCCGGCGCGTTCTGCGCTACGCGGATGTGCTGCGGCCAGAGATGATTCACGTTATGGCCGGATACGCTTCCGGCCCCGAGGCCCTGCGTTGTTTTGTCGAGAACCTGCAATGGGCCGCCGACCTCGCGCCGGCACAGCGGTTTACAATCGAACCGCTCAACCCCGTATCGCAACCCGGTTACTTCCTGAACAATTATGATCTGGCCGCCGAAGTGCTGGACCGCGTCGACCGCGCAAATGTCGGCCTACAATATGACAGTTTTCATGCGCAGATGATCCACGGCGACGCGCTGGCGATTTGGCTCCGTTTTCAGCCCCGTATTGTCCATGCACAGATCGGGGCTGCGCCGGATCGCTCGGAACCCGGGCTGGGTACAATGGACTTTGCCGCGTTGTTTGCTGCGATGGACCAGTCGGATTACAGCGGCTGGGTCAGCGCCGAATACAACCCCTCAACCCGGCGGACTGAGGACTCACTGGCTTGGATACAGTATTAAACCCTGCATGAACGCTGGATTTTCAGACTGAAATGGCGCAATTGAGGGCATCGACACGCCAAGGATGCCTCGCATGATATCTGCCCGCTATGCCAATGCCCTGTTCGCCTTGATCATGTCCGGCCTGATGTCCTGCGTCGTCACCGGCATAGCCACGCTCAAAGCTATCGGCTTCAGCCCTTCAACACTCGGAGACTGGATGGCCTCTTGGGCCTTTTGCTGGCCTATCGCCTTTACCGTCATCCTGACGCTGGGCCCTTTCGTAAAACGCCTGATCGCCCGCCTGGTCAGGCCAGAAGCCTGACCCGCTGCAAAGAGGGCCCGCAGGGCTTGATGAGCAGCGCCGCCCCTAATGGGCCTCGGCCCAGTTCGCGCCTTGTCCGGCATCCGCGACCAGCTTGATATCCAGCTTCACTGCCGGATCAGCCGCCCCTTCCATCACCGCGCGCGCGACCGAAATGGTTTGATCCACAGCCTCTTCAGCCACTTCGAACAGCAGCTCGTCATGCACCTGCAACAGCATCTTGGCGGGCAAGCCGTTGATCGCATCCGGCATCCTCACCATCGCGCGCCGGATCACATCTGCTGCCGTCCCTTGGATCGGAGCATTGATCGCAGCACGACGCGAGAACCCCGCATGCGGCCCCTTGGCATTGATCTCGGGTGTATGGATTTTCCGGCCGAACAGGGTCTGGACATAGCCATTCTCTTTGGCAAACGCAATCGTGTCGTCCATATAGCGCCGGATGCCCGGGAAACGTTCGAAATAGCGATCGATGAAACCCTGCGCATCCGCCCGGGGAATGCGCAGATTGCGCGCCAACCCAAAGCCCGAAATGCCGTAGATCACACCAAAGTTGATCGCCTTGGCCTGACGACGGATATCCGGCGTCATCTCGTCCAACGGAACATCAAACATCTCGGACGCTGTCATTGCGTGAATGTCCAATCCATCCGCAAACGCCTGTTTCAGGGTCGGAATATCGGCGATATGGGCCAGTATCCGAAGCTCAATCTGGCTGTAATCAAGGCTGACCAGCACATTGCCCGGTTCGGCAATGAACGCCTCACGTATGCGCCGACCTTCCTCAGTCCGCACCGGAATGTTTTGCAGGTTCGGATCGGTCGAGGCCAAACGGCCCGTATTCGCCCCCGTAATCGAATATGACGTATGCACCCGGCCCGTATCAGGATTGATATGGGTCTGCAGCGCGTCCGTATAGGTCGATTTCAGCTTGGAGAGTTGCCGCCAGTCCAGCACCCGGCGCGGCAGTTCATGTTCGGTCGCAAGGTCCTCAAGAATGTCCGCCCCGGTCGAGTACTTCCCGGTCTTGCCCTTCTTGCCGCCCTCAAGCCCCATTTTGTCGAACAGGATTTCACCCAGTTGCGCCGGCGAACCGACGTTAAAGTTCTCACCCGCCAATTCGTGGATTTCAGCCTCTAATCCGGCCATCTTCTGCGCAAATGCATTTGACATTCGGCTGAGAACATCGCGATCGACCTTGATGCCATGCATCTCCATTTCTTTGAGAACCGGCACCAATGGACGTTCAAGTGTTTCATACACCGTCGTCACCTGCACCTGATGCAACTGCGGCTTGAACAATTTCCACAGGCGAAGGGTGATGTCCGCATCCTCGGCAGCGTAGGCCGTGGCCTCGTCAATCTGCACCTTGTCGAAAGTGATTGCAGACTTGCCCGAGCCAAGCAGAGGTTTGATGGGAATCGGCGTATGGCTCAGATAGCGTTCAGATAGCGTATCCATGCCATGCCCATGCTCACCGCCATGCATGGCGTAGGACATCAGCATCGTGTCGTCGATGGGGGCGACGTCGACGCCATATCGCTTAAAGATTTTGGCATCGTATTTCATGTTCTGTCCGATCTTCAGGATCGACGGATCCTCAAACATCGGTTTCAGCAAGTTTAGAGCCTCATCCAGCGGCATCTGTCCATCGGCCAGCGCATCCGATCCGAACAGATCATCGGTCGCGCTTTCACGGTGAGTCAACGGGATGTAACAAGCCTCACCCGCCTCGACACATAGCGAAATCCCGACCAAATCGGCGATCATCTCATTCAAGCCGGTGGTCTCGGTATCCACCGCAACCCAGCCGCGCTCGTAGGCCTGATCGATCCATTTCTGCAATGCCGCAGCATCGCGCACGCATTCGTATTTCGATGCATCAAATGGGACGTCTTCGGCCTGTGACTCCGCCTCAGGCGTGGATATCTCGGGGATGACGGGGGATGCAACGCCCAGCTTGTCAGCAATGCGTTTGGTAAGCGTCCGAAATTCCATCTCTGCCAGAAACTTCATCAAAGTCTCAGCATCGGGATCCTTCACCTCAAGGTCATCCAGAGTGAAATCCAACGGTGTGTTTTCATCCAATTGCACAAGTTTCTTCGAAAGCTCGATCTGGTCGCGCTTTTCGATCAGAGTCTGGCGGCGCTTGGGCTGTTTGATCTCTTCAGCGCGATCCAGCAGGGTTTCCAGATCGCCATATTCATTGATCAACAGCGCTGCCGTCTTCACACCAATGCCCGGAGCGCCCGGTACGTTATCCACCGAATCCCCGGCCAAAGCCTGCACATCGACAACCCGCTCGGGCCCGACGCCGAACTTCTCAACCACCCCGTCGCGATCGATGCGCTTGTTCTTCATCGCATCCAGCATCTCGACACCGCCGCCCACAAGCTGCATCAGGTCTTTGTCAGAACTGACAATGGTCACCCGCCCACCGGCCTCACGCGCCTGAACGGCGAGGGTCGCGATGATGTCGTCGGCTTCATAGCCTTCAAGTTCTTTGCAGGCGATGTTGAACGCCTTGGTGGCTTCGCGAGTCAGCGGCATTTGCGGGCGCAAATCCTCGGGCATCGCTTCACGGTTGGCCTTGTAGAGATCATAGAGATCATTACGGAACGTATGCGAGCCCTTGTCGAAGATCACCGCAACATGGGTCGGCGCATCCGGCCCGGCGTTCCCTTCGACATATTTCTGCAGCATATTGCAGAACCCCGATACCGCCCCAATCGGTAGCCCATCCGATTTCCGCGTCAACGGCGGTAAAGCGTGATAGGCGCGGAAGATAAAGGCTGATCCATCAATCAGATGCAGATGGCAGCCTTTTCCGAATTGGGTGGTGGTCATATTAGGCTCCTGCGCTGGGTTGCGCCAAGTTGTACAGAAGGGCTGCACGAAAGACGAGGCCACCCGGCCAATTCGTTGCGACCTAATTTGCCCGTGGTCTGGCCTTAGCTATTCGAAAAGGTGCGCTTATCCGCATTCCAAGCCAAGCCTGCTTTTTGCGCGATCAACGAGAACTGTTTGTTCAGCGAGCGATCATTCAGACGTTGGGACAGGCTGCGCAGTGGGATGAGGTTCCGTTCTCCATATCCGTCGATCAGGAAGCAGGCCGGACCAGCGCCCCTTGTCCCGTAGACAATATTCGAACTTTTGACGTCGCGCGCGACGATGTGAAGGTCAAACATCTGCCCGACGAATGCATTCAGCGCATCTAAAACCGGGGTGTCCAATCCACTACGGCAGACTTCATACAGCTTTGGTGCAAGCCCGCCATCAAGGCCAGAAATGCGCTCAACCACAACCCCCGCCCCATGCGTCGTCTGAACCACGCCCAACATCCTGGACAGGGGTGAACGCTCAATTTCCGTCCCGAGTTTCAGCGATACCCGCAGCTCGCATTCCAGCTCTTTTAGCGTGCTGCGATACTGCGCCTCGGGGAACAGTTTCCATGCCAGTCGCTTGCCAAGCCTGTGCGAGACACGATCTTGGGACCGGGTAAAAACTTTGATCAGAAGGTCAGGATGACCGGGAAAGTCATAGACACTGCGCACAGTCCCGTTCGCGATTGGCTGGCTGTCGGAAAGGTCAATCGTTTTGGCTGTGAACAGCATTATCCATCCTCGCCAGTTACGACCGCCTGCCGTCCTGATCGCCCTTACGCGTCCTGACCAGAGTCCTCACCACGCAGCACGTATTTGCAATCGCAATAGGGGCACTCGACCCAACCAGTGTCTTCGGGAATCTGCAGCCAGACGCGCGGATGACCCAGCGCACCCTCGCCACCATCGCAGGCGACGCGGGTATTTTCGACAATCTTGGTTTCCGGCGCTTCGATGGTCACGGCTGGCGATCCTTCTTTGGTTGTCGGCCTCGCGGGCATGTATTAGGTGCGTTTATGGGCGATGAGCAAACCGGGGGCAAGGGCCACATGTCCGATGCGGCAATCACAATCAGATCACTGCGCAAGACCTATCGCGGCGGCAAGGGCCAGCCCGAGAAACAGGCTTTGAAAGGGATCGACCTGACGGTACCGCAGGGGTCCGTTTTCGGTCTGCTTGGCCCGAATGGAGCCGGCAAATCGACCCTGATCAACATTCTGGCGGGGCTCGTGGTCAAAACGTCTGGCAGCGTCTCGATCTGGGGCTTCGACCAGGATCAAAACCCGCGCCAATCCCGCGCCGCCATCGGCGTGATGCCTCAGGAATTGAACCTTGATCCGTTCTTTACACCTCGAGGCGCATTAGAAGTTCAGGCCGGGCTGTACGGTGTTCCCAAGTCTGATCGGCGAAGCGATGAGATCCTCGACCTCGTTGGCCTTGCCGACAAGGCCGAGGCCTATGCGCGCACGCTTTCGGGCGGAATGCGGCGGCGTCTGCTGCTGGCCAAAGCGCTGGTGCACCATCCCAAGATTCTGGTGCTCGACGAACCCACGGCGGGTGTGGATATTGAACTGCGACAGATGCTTTGGGCCAATGTGCGCAAGCTGAACGAACAGGGCATGACCATCATCCTGACCACGCACTATCTGGAAGAAGCGCAAGAGATGTGTGACGAGATCGCCATTATCAATCACGGCGAAAAGATCGCACAAGACAGCACGGCCAATCTGCTAGGCCGCATGGACAGCCGAACCATGGTGATCGTGCCGGATAGCCCCATTCAGACTCTGCCTGTAGCGGATAACGTGATTGCAGCGCAACGTGAGAACGGCGACCTTGTGCTGCAATACCACAGCAACCTAACTACAGCCGAGCAGGTGCTGGAATCTGTACGTCAGGCCGATATTCGCATCCAGGACGTCCGCACTGAAGAAGCTGATCTTGAGGATGTGTTCCTTGCGTTGACCTCCAGCCGGGTCGACGACGCAACTGTCAACGACCCGAACCAACCACATCGGGGGATGCACCGCGTCAAGCTTTAGACACGATCGATCCGTGCGTGATAACAGTTGTTCAGAGCAGATCGGATGTGGATGTAAGCGACATCAGCGCGGGAGAAGATTTTTTTAGCCGCCTCATGCAACTGCGCCTGTGGGGTGATGATCCCGGTTCCATAGACAATTCGGTCGTCCGGACCATACCCTTTGATCAGGTAGTTGGGCGAGTCGGTCAACGCCTCGGGCAGCACATCCTCACTTTCATAGCGCGCGCAGGGGCCGGCACAAAGGAAGATCGGTCCAGTCTCTGCATAAGGCTGCGTTTCCGGGAAGGGTCGGTGCGCCAACACCAGCATCTCTTTGCCTTCCGGTATGTATTTCAAACAATGACGGCATGGGTTGCCCACCCCATTGGAAATCGCACGCTCTGGTGGGTTTCCATATCCATCCGGCGCACCGGCGCGATATGCCTGAACCTGCTGTGTTGGTAGGGCTGAAATTCCGTGCATGATGTTTCTCCTTGATTTGAGATGATCATGGCAATCGCTTGTTTTGGACTCGACCCGTTTCCTGCGTATTGCAAAATCTGCAACCCTGCTTGCAAAAGAATGTTAGCGATAAAATAAGGGCTACCCGTCAGACCAATTTGGGTCTAAGCAAACATCAAACACCCCAAACGATCCATCTATGATTGAGGCTTTTGTCATGAGCGCTCAGAACTCCACCCTTCGTGGGCTTGCCTTTGCGTTCTTAGGCTTTGCCGTCTTCGCGACGCATGACGTGCTGATCAAGGTGCTGGGTGGCACCTATTCGGTTTTGCAGATCATCTTCTTTGCGACGCTGTTTTCCTTTGTCCCTATGGCAGTAACAATTCTAGCCGATCGGACCACTGGGAATTTCCTGCCGCGGCATCCGTGGTTGGTGCTGTTGCGATCAGCGACGATGATCATGGCCATGTCTTGTGCCTTCTACGCTTTTTCGGTGCTGCCGCTGGCCGAAGTCTATTCCCTGCTATTTTCCTTTCCGCTGATCGTAACTGTTCTGTCGATTCCGATTCTGGGTGAGGTGGTCCGTGCCCAAAGGTGGGCGGCCGTGGGCGTCGGCCTGATCGGCGTCCTGATCGTCCTGCGCCCTGGCGCGACCGAAATCACCCTGGGCCATTTAGCGGCTCTGGCAGCAGCCTTCTGCAGCGCATTTGCTTCGGTTCTTGTCCGCAAAATCGGGAATGAAGAACGCTCTGCCGTCCTGATCCTTTATCCTATGCTGCTGGCCATCGCCGTCATGAGCGTCGCCCAACCGGCAGTCTATCAACCACCATCATTGCTGCATCTGGCGATGATGGCGTTTGTCGGGGTGTTCTCGGTAATCGCACAGCACCTGATCATCCTTGCTTATCGCGCCGCCCCCGCCGGCGTCATTGCGCCCAGTCAATACAGCCAGATCATCTGGGCCACGATCTTCGGCGTGATTTTCTTTGGCGAGCACCCGGATATCTGGGTCGCCGTTGGCGCAAGTATCATCATCGCATCAGGTGTTTTCGTGGTTTGGCGAGAGAGCCGATCGAACACTACCTCTGCTAATACGCCTGTGCTGCGCGTCAGGTCGCCGCGGTCAGATACTGGAGCGACGAGGCCCGGAGAATAAGAAACGGCGCGCATTGCAGCGCGCCGTGCAATCCATTTCAGCCCTTATAGAGCCTTAGTAGACGACCACTGATCGGATACTCTCGCCCTTATGCATCAGGTCGAAACCATGGTTGATGTCATCCAGGCCCATAGTGTGGGTAATCATGGGGTCGATCTCGATCTTCCCGTCCATGTACCAATCCACGATTTTCGGGACGTCGGTGCGTCCACGCGCGCCGCCAAACGCGGTGCCACGCCATGAGCGGCCCGTTACCAGTTGGAATGGACGAGTCGAGATTTCGGCACCCGCAGGAGCCACACCGATAATAATCGATTCACCCCAGCCTTTGTGAGCCGATTCCAGCGCCGCGCGCATCACGCCAACATTGCCTGTGGCGTCAAAGGTATAGTCGGCACCGCCCTTGGTCAGATTGACCAAATAGGGCACCAGATCACCTTCAACCTCGGACGGGTTCACGAAATCCGTCATGCCGAACTTGGTCGCCATTTCCACCTTGGCTGGATTCAAATCAACGCCCACGATCTGATCCGCGCCAGCCAGGCGCAGGCCCTGAATCACGTTCAGGCCGATACCGCCCAAACCGAACACGATGGCACGGCTGCCAATTTCTACCTTGGCAGTGTTGATCACCGCGCCAATTCCGGTGGTCACGCCGCAGCCGATATAGCAGATCTTGTCAAAGGGCGCGTCCTCACGCACTTTGGCGAGCGCGATTTCAGGCAGAACCGTATGGTTCGAGAAGGTCGAGCAGCCCATGTAGTGCAGGATCGGATCGCCATCCAACGTAGAAAAACGCGAGGTGCCGTCCGGCATGAGGCCCTGGCCTTGGGTTTCGCGAATTGCCTGGCACAGGTTGGTCTTGGGATGCAGGCAGTATTCGCACTCACGACACTCGGGCGTGTAAAGCGGGATGACGTGATCGCCGGGTTTCAGGCTGGTTACACCCGGGCCGACCTCAAGCACGACACCTGCGCCTTCATGGCCCAGAATGGCGGGAAACAAGCCTTCAGGGTCGGCGCCCGACAGGGTGAATTCATCGGTATGGCAAATGCCTGTCGCCTTGATCTCGACCAGAACCTCGCCCGCTTTGGGGCCTTCAAGGTTTACGTCCATCACTTCCAAAGGTTTGCCTGCCTGAACGGCGACGGCGGCACGGGTACGCATGGTGCTTGTCTCCCTGTCTGTTTTGCCCGACCCTGCGTCAAATACAGGGTTTTTTCAACTGCGCTTTCATGACAGGTTGGCTAAATCTTTGATATTTCAGAAACGACATCACCAGAAAGCCCAGCGCCAATGTACCGTTTATTTCCGATCCTAATTCTTCTGACCGCATGTTCTGAGACCTCTGCACCGCAGGACGCGGCGCTTGAACTAGAGGAGGCACCGGTTGATCTTGCATTTTGCAAGGGAGAACCGTTTGCGAACACTATTGGTGAGCCGGTTTCAACCATACAAGCCCAACTGCCTGAACGGTCGCGCGTTCTGGGCCCGGATGATATTGCCACGCAGGATTATCGCATCGACCGGCTGAACGTTTATGTGAACGGCGCAGGCACAATTCAGAGGCTTACCTGCGGATAGGGTCACTTTCCCCGGTACACCAAAATATCGGGCAAATAATCGATCAGGCGCACAACCCATGAGAACGGTACCGGGAAATCGGTTCGAAACCGGCGACGGGACATGGCGCGCAATACGCGATCGGCCGCATCTTCGGGTGTCATCAGCATCGGCATTTTGAAACTGTTCTTGTCGGTCAGACGGGTCTTGATGAACCCCGGATTGACAATGCGCACCGTCACGCCTGACCCTGCCAGATCGTGCCGCATGGTCTCGGCCAGCGAGATCAGCGCAGCCTTGCTGGCCCCGTACGAGATCGCATTGGGAAGCCCATGATACCCGGCAAGCGACCCGATCAGCGTGATATCACCACTGCCTGAGCCCACAAATCCTGGGACGGTTTCACCCAACACCCGAAGCGCACCGGAATAGTTCACATCGCTGATCGCCAAAGCGGCATCGGTGTCCCAATCTGACGTACTGATCGGCTCATAGGCGCCTGCGTTGTAGACAAGCGCGTCAATTGAGCCAGCCTCCACCACAGCGCGGCGCACAGTGTCGAGATCAGTCACATCCATCGGTACAGCACGTGCATTAGGCAAGGTGCCACAGATTTCATCCAATCGCTCGGCATTGCGAGCAGAAAGGATCAGATGCGCGCCTTCGCGGCTCAGCTTTTCGGCCAAGCAACGGCCCAGCCCTTCGCTGGCGCCAATGATCCAATAGGTTTTTCCGTCAAAACTGCTCATGCGTAAGTCTTTTTTCGTACTAGTAGGTCGAATACGTTCTGACAGCAGCAATGGATCACGCCCAGCGCTCGTAGCATTCGGCCAGATAACACTACATAGCGCGTCGGAAAAAAACTTCTAACGCGGTTGATCCAAAGGCTCATTCCCTGCGTATCTTGTTGTAAATACCGAATAACGAGGATGGAATGTTCGACGAAACCCGGGGCGTACGCAAGAAAATCGCAGTCATAGGCGCAGGCATTTCAGGTCTCTCCGCAGCTTATTACCTTTCCGAAGACAACGATATAACCGTGTTCGAGGCTGAGCCCCGACTGGGCGGCCACGCCCGCACGGTGATCGCCGGAAAGAACGGAGATCAGCCGGTAGATACCGGTTTCATCGTCTTCAACTATGTCACATACCCCTATTTGACCCGGCTGTTTGATGAGCTGAACGTGCCAGTTACCAAAAGTGAGATGAGCTTTGGCGCAACTATCGACAATGGCCGCATCGAATATGGGTTGAACAATCTGCGCACTTTGACCGCGCAGAAACGCAACCTCGCGCGTCCAGCCTATTACAAGATGATCGCAGATATCCTGCGGTTTGGCAAAGAGGCCCCCGAAGCCGCGCAGGACGACGACACCACGATCGGTGAGCTTGTGGATCAACTGCGTCTCGGCCACTGGTTCCGGCACAATTATCTGATGCCGATGTGCGGCGCGATCTGGTCAACTCCGGTCGAGTTCGTCGATCAGTTCCCAGCCCGCTCGCTGGTGCAGTTCTTCCGCAATCACGCGTTACTGGCCTCGGGCCGTGCCAATCAGCACCAGTGGTACACCGTGAAAGGCGGCAGCATCGAATATGTCCGCCGGATCGAAACTGCGCTACGTGCGCGCGGTGCTGACATCAGACTGTCCGCACCCGTGCAGCGGATCGAGCGGCATGATCTGGGCGTCACCGTCCATGCAGGTGGTGAGGCCGCTCTGTTTGACGAAATCATACTAGCAACCCATTCCGATCAGTCTCTCGCCATTCTGGGCGATGCAGCGACCGAAGCGGAAAAAGCGGCGCTCGGCGCGATTAGATATCAACCGAACAAAGCTATCCTGCACTGTGATCCTCGCCAAATGCCCAGGCGGCGTGCTTGCTGGTCCAGTTGGACCTATCGATCGCAAAAGGGCAATGTTGGGGTTACATATTGGATGAATCGGCTTCAGAATATCCCCGACAGTGACCCACTGTTTGTGACCCTGAACGCCGCATCAGACATTCCCGCGGACAAAATCTATGACGAGGTCGAGTTCGCCCATCCGGTGTTCGACAAAGCCGCCCTGCGCGCGCAAGGGCAAATCCGCGAGATGCAGGGACAGAACCGAACCTGGTTTGCCGGGGCGTATAATCGGCATGGTTTCCACGAAGACGGGATTGCCAGCGCAATGCATGTTGTCGAGCGCCTCACCGCCATCCCGCAGAGCATCGGAGCTGACAATGGTATCCCTGAAACGGACCTCGCTGTTTCGGCCAGCATATAGAACCTGTTGCGCTGCGCTGCTGTCACTGGCGCTGATGGTCCCCGGCGGACTGGCGGCTTCGCCTTTGTCGGATGCAATCAAAGACCCTAAGCTGCGCGGCACCGGGACATTCCGTTTTCTGGGGCTGCCGCTCTATGACGCCAAGCTTTACACGCCCGGCGGTGCCGCATTCAGCTGGAACGAGAATTTCGGCCTACAATTGACCTATCGGAAAAACCTGAAACAAAAAGCGCTGGTCGAGTCGACACTGGAAGAGATGGCCCGACAAGGCAATTCTGCGCCGACGGAAGCCCAATTGCAGGGCTGTTTTCAGGCGGTCAGCAAAGGCGATAGCTATCTGGCCATCGCGCAAGGCCCCAACAGCGTCAGTTTCTGGCGCAACGGAAGCAAAACCTGCACCCTGACAAATCCGGGTATCACACGCAGCTTCATGTCAATTTTTCTGGGTAACAATACACGATCCGCCTCGTTCACACAGCAGTTGAAGGGGCAGTGATGCTGTACCCGCGTGTCAGCCTCTATGCGCTGATGCTTGCTGCAGCAGGTATCCCGCTTTACATCCACCTGCCGCGCTTTGCCGCCGTGAATCTCGGTATCGGGCTGGGGGTGATTGGCACCATTCTGCTGGTCATCCGGCTGGTCGATCTAGTGCAAGATCCACTGATTGGCTGGGCCATTGATCGCTGGCCCGGTGGGCAAATGTTGTTTGCCGCCGCCTCTGCGCTGGGTCTGGCGATTGGATTCCCATTGCTGTTTGGTTTGCCAGAAGGGGCAAGTATCGCCGCATTAGTGTCTATTCTGATCCTGTTATTCTCGGCCTACAGCCTCGGGACCATCTTGCTTTATGGCCGCAGCGCCACGCTGGCGAAACAGGCCAGCGCGAAGGAACTGATGACACTGGCCGCCTTCCGCGAAGGCGGACAACTGACCGGAGTTATCATAGCAGCCGCAGCACCCGCTGTGTTCGTGGCGCTTGGCGCAGCCGCGCAAGGGTATCCGGCCTTTGGAATGTTTCTCGGGCTTCTGAGCGTTGTGACTCTGGCTGTTACCCTGCCAATGTGGCGACGCACGCCGATCACCGGTCAAGGGCTGTCCTTTGCAGGCCTAGGACAGGCTGGGGCTTTACGTCTGCTTGCCCTTGCATTGGTCAACAGCCTGCCCGTCGCCATCACCTCGACCCTGTTTCTGTTCTTTGTTGAAGATCGGCTGCAACTGCCAGGCAAAGCGGGGCCATTGCTGATCCTGTTCTTCCTCAGCGCCGGGCTCAGCGTTCCGTTCTGGGCCAGGCTCAGCAATCGGATTGGCCCGAAACAGACTCTGATGATCGCCATGCCGCTGGCCATTCTCGGCTTTGTCGGGGCCGCTCTTCTAGCCCCTGGGAATCTCATCGGTTTCGCCATCATATGCCTCGCATCCGGCGCGGCGCTTGGGGCGGACATGGTTGTCCTGCCCGCAATGTTCTCGGTCGTTCTGACCCGGGCCGGGCTGAACGCATCTGCTGCGTTCGGCATCTGGTCTTTCGCAGGTAAGCTGGGTCTAGCTCTGGCCGCCTTTTTCACACTGCCGCTACTGGAACGCAGCGGCTTTACACCTGGACAGGCCAATTCTGCCGAGGCTTTGAATACACTCACCCTCGCCTATGCGGTGCTGCCCTGCATTTTGAAACTCGGAGCGTTTGGCATGGTCCTGACCCTCCCGACAGAGGTCTCTGCCAAATGAAAACGCTCCTGATCTGTCTGCTTGCGATTTTTGCGCTGTTTGCTGTGAAGAACCGGTTCCTCAGTTTCCGCTCGCAATCACCGTCCGACTACAGCGGAACCGGACCTGAGTTTTCACTCAAAAAGAACCTGAATGGCGAAATCCTGTCCGAAGGATTGATCTATGGCCCGAATGGCAAGATGTCGAACAGCTTTGTCGCGCGTATGGTGGGCGAATGGGACGGCAACACCGGTACGCTGTCCGAGTATTTCACCTATTCCAACGGCAAACAGATGACCCGCAAATGGCATCTGACGTTGGGCACGGGCAACACTTTCACCGCAACAGCGGACGATATTGTCGGCGAGGGCAAAGGCGTGATTTCGGGCTCAACCGTCAAGCTGACCTATCGCATCATCCTGCCCGAGGACGCGGGCGGGCATACACTGGATGTGACCGACTGGATGTATCTGACGGAGAACGGTGTAATCATGAACCGGTCCGAGATGCGAAAATTCGGGATCAAGGTGGCCGAGCTGGTCGCCACGATGCGCCCTGCGCCTGAAGTGAAATCCACCCATCTGCATGGCGCAAACGGCCACGATGCAGACTCTGAGCTGAGGGTTTTGCAATGATCGCCCGCCGTACCCTTATTGCAGGTGTCGCGATCGCGGGGTTGGCCATCCTCGCCGCATGCTCGGCCAAACCGCGTATACCAAAAACGTTTCTGTCAGATCGTCAACTGAACCTTGAAGAGTTCTTCGAAGGTAGGACTGTCGCTTATGGTCAGTTTCAGGATGTACTAGGTAATGTCCCGCGTCGCTTCCAGGTCGATATTGACGGCACATGGGACGGAGAGACTCTGACGCTTGTCGAAGATTTCGTCTATGACGATGGTGCGACCGAACAACGGATCTGGACCCTGACCAAGACCGGCGATGACACCTGGACCGGCACCGCTCCGGGTGTGCTGGGCACAGCCAGTGGGGTCGAAAGGGGCGATACGTTTAACTGGAAGTACAAAATCGACCTGCCCGTCAAAGACGGCACCATGCGTGTCAATTTTGATGACTGGATGTGGTTGTTGTCGGATGACCGGTTATTGAACCGAGCCTATGTTTCGCGTTTTGGCGTAAGGCTGGGTGAAGTCATATTGTACTTCGAGAAGAAGTAGTCACCCCGCCAGCACAGCCAGCGGGGCAAAAAAGTATCAGACGGTTCCGCCCAGACTGCCTTCAAGCTCGACCATCTCCTGACCACCGGCCATCAGGTCCTGCAGCTCTTCCGGGGTGATCTGGCCACGCTGCGCCGTACCCAGCGTTTGACCGCGGTTGAGTACCGTGAACCGGTCCCCCACTGCCAACGCATGGCGGACGTTATGAGTAATAAAGACCACTGCAATACCCTGCTTGCGCACCTTGTCGATGGTCGCCAGAACGTTGGCTGTTTGGCGCACCCCAAGGGCCGAGGTCGGTTCATCCAAGATCAGAACCTTCGCCCCGAAATGCACCGCCCGCGCGATGGCGACGGTCTGGCGTTCACCACCTGACAGCGTGCCCACCGCCTGATCAGGGCCGCGCAGGTTGATCCCCATTTTCTTCATCTCTTCCATCGTGACCTTGTTGGCATAGTCATGATCAAAGAAGTGAAGAGGTCCGACCTTCTTTACCGGCTCATTGCCCATGAAGAAGTTGCGCGAGACCGACATCAACGGGATCATGGCCAGATGCTGGTGCACGGTTGCGATCCCGGCCTCGATGGCATCACGCGGGTCGGCGAAATGCATGGGGTGGCCTTCGAACAGAATCTCTCCGTGGGTGGGCTGGTGCACGCCCGACATGGTCTTGATGAAGGTCGACTTGCCCGCACCGTTGTCGCCGAGAAGGCAGTGGCATTCACCGGGGAACACGTCCACCGAGACACCCGCCAGCGCGATCACGCTGCCGAAGTGCTTTTCGATGTTTTTCATCTGGATGATGGGTTCATGTTCGGGATTCATATCAACGCTCCCCCGTGATGATGCGGCGGATATAGGTGTTGAGGATCACAGCCCCAAGCAGGATCACCCCTAGGAAGACCCGGAACAGCGAGCTTTCGACACCGGCAAAGAACAACCCCTGTTGCACCACGCCAAAGATCAACGCGCCCAGCGCCGCGCCCAGTACCGAGCCGTATCCTCCGGTCAGAAGCGCGCCGCCGATGACCACGGCGATGATCGCCTCGAACTCTTTTAGCAGACCCCGGTCAGCACCAGCCGATCCGAACTCCATCACCTGGCAGACAGCGAAGACAGTGGCGCAGAAGGCCGTGAACATAAACATCAGAATCTTGACCCGGTTCACAGGCACACCCGAGTTGCGCGCCGCCTCAGCATCCCCGCCCGAGGCGAAGATCCAGTTGCCGAACCGCGTTTTGGTGAGCAGCACGTGACCAAAGATGATCAGTGCGATCGCCCAAACGATCAGCATTGGAATACCATCCACAACTGGCTGACCGGCGCGAGTGCCACGCTCGAATACGGCGATGATCCCGGCATCCCCGAGCCATTGGAACAATCCCTGCAAAATTTTACCACCAAAGATCGGCGCCAGCCAATCGCCTTCGGCCGCGTCTTTCACACCACCGATAATAGTTTTGCGCTCGATCACCTGCGGCAGGAAGATTGTAAAGCCGCGCAAAATGAACAGAAAGGCCAGCGTTACGATAAAGCTGGGCAAACCAGTCCGGATCACGATCCAACCGTTCAGCGCGCCGATTGCCACCGCCATTGCAAACGTGACGAGAATTGCCATCCAGACCGGCCACGCCAGCGTGACCGAAAAAATTGCGATCATCATGCCCGAAAAGCCAATCATCGACCCGACTGACAGGTCAAACTCACCGGCAATCATCAGAAGGCACGCACCTACGGCGATGATCATGAACTGCGCCGAGACAACCGACCAGTTCATCATGCCCTGTGCGTTGAACATGCCGCTGTCAAAAGCGAACAAAAGAAAGAAGGTGAAGACGGCAACGGTGCCAACCATCCCGCCGAGTTCAGGCCGGATCAAGGCCTTGCGCAGCGGCGATATTTCTTTAATCCGTTCGTCGGTTACAGCCGTGTTTTGAGCAGACTCGCTCATTAGAACGCCCCTCCGAGTTAAGCAGTGATTTTGCGTCAGATAGTTGTTGGCGGGCGCCGCTTTGGCGGGGCGCCCGCGCTGTAAGAATCAGCGGTACTCGCCAGCAAATTCTTCGATCTTGGTCAGACCATCAGCAGTTACGAAGCCGGGACCCGAATTGATGTTGTTGCCCGGCAAAACGCCATAGCGGTGGTAGTTGGTCATCACAACAACCGGCAGGTAAGCCTGCAGGAAGGGCTGCTGATCAATTCCCCACTGGATCACGCCAGACTTGATGCCTTTGACAATCTCACCACCCAGATCGAAGGTGCCGAAATAGATGTCACCGGCCATACCATTTTCTTCCAGCGCCAGAATTGTCGGATCAGCCGAGGTTGGACCCAGTGTCAGAACCGCATCAGTATCCGGGTTCGCCGACAGATAGGCCAGCACGCGGTTCTTGATCTCGGCTGGGTCCTGGCCGGCGTCGATCATCTGATCCCCCAGTTCAATGCCCAAGCCGTCTGCAAAGCCCTGACAACGTTCCTGGCTTGATGGCTGAACGATATAGTGGTTCACACAAAGGAACGAGCCGATGCCGTCACCCTTGGCGCGCTGGCCTGCAGCAAATCCGGCATCATATTCGGGCTGCCCCACATACATCAGGGCACCAACTTCCCGGGCCTGATCCGGCGTACCAGTGTTCATGATGATGACATCAACGCCCGCATCGACCGCTGATTTGATCGGTCCGCTCAGCACATCATAATCCGCCAACGTGGTAATGATCCCGTTCGGACCCGAAGCAGCCGCCTGATCGATAATCCGCGCCATATCAGCAAGGTCGCCAGTGGGCGGATTGCGGTATTCGACTTCGACACCCATCTGGTCGCCTGCCAGCGCGATGCCGTTCTTGATCGTGTTCCACCAGCTATCGCTGTCTGGCGCGTGGCTGACCAGAATGTATTTCTCACCTTCCGCCGCAGCGCCCGTGGCTGCGATCAGAGGCGTCGCAGCTACCGCCGCCGCCAGCGCCAACTTCTTCGTCAGTGAAGTCATGATGTCCTCCCAAAACTCATGTTATCGCGGATTGAGGCAGTCCTTCGCACCTCTCCGACTCGAGTTAGAGCATATCTGTCAAAATTTTGCAACCGGTTGCAAACGGTGTCAGATGTGTTTCATACTGTATCTGCCAAAGAATACAGGTAAAAGGACTGCCACTAAACGCAGGAAGGTCAGACGGATCATGGCTGTCACATTGAAAGAGGTTGCAGAACGCGCCGGCGTTTCACGCTCGGCGGTGTCGCGCACTTTCACCGATGGGGCCTCGGTATCCGACAAGATGCGCCGAAAAGTCGAGAAGGCCGCGCGTGAGCTGGGATACAGCCCAAATGCACTGGCTTCATCTCTGACCACAGGCCGAACTAAGCTGATCGGGCTGGTCTCGAACAACTTCCACAACCCGATATTTCTTGAAGTTTTCGACCTCTTTACCAGGGGGCTGCAGGACCGAGGCCTGCGCCCGTTGCTGGTGAATCTGACCGACGAGGTTGAACCCGAAAATTCGGTACGAATGCTGCGCCAGTATTCGGTCGATGGCGTTGTCGTAGCGTCGTCGACCTTGCCGCCCGGCTTCGCAAAAGCGTTTCGGGATGCTGGCGTACCAGTGGTGCACAGCTTTGGCCGGTCATCCTCTTCACCGCAGGTTCATGTGGTCGGGATCGACAATGTGGAATGCGGACGCATGGCGGCCCGCGAGCTGGTCGCGCGTGGTTATACGAAAGTAGCCTTTCTAGGCGGGCCCGAGGCGGCGACCTCGACTCAGGATCGCCATGCAGGCTTCATGTCAGAGATGGCCCGGCATCCTAGCATTGATGTGACCTGCTCGTTTGCTGAGGCTTACTCATTCGATGCAGGTCGTCAGGAAATGCTACGCTTGCTCCAATCTGAGCGGGCTGATGCATATTTCTGCGGCGATGACGTGTTGTCCATCGGGGTGTTGTCCGCGATTCTGGATAGTGGCCTAAAGGTGCCCGAAGACATCGGCATCATCGGCCTGAACGACATGGAAATGGCACGGTGGGAGAATATTGATCTCACCACCATCCATCAGCCGATCCGGCAAATCGTGAGTTCTTCGATCGAGCTGATGGTGGCAACCCTGAACGAACCCGACCGATATCCGGAGGCACGGATATTCCCATGCTCGGTGGTGGAACGGGGCACATTGCGCCCCGTATCTGAGAGTTAACGAAACATCGGCGGCCGGGCATCCATCCACGCGCTGCCCTGTTTCGCCGACTCGACCGCTGTATGCACAGCCGCCATCGACCGCACGCCGTCTGCCGCATTGGGCAAGCCGTCGCGGGTTTCCCCGGCAATTGCATCTGCGAGATCGCAATAGATATTCGCAACCGCCAACGGGAACCCTTCAGGATGCGCAATCGCCACCCGGCTGAGTCGTTGCGCGTCTTCATGCAGCCCGCCTTCGCCTTTTTCTATGATCTGCAGGCGACCACCAACAGGCGTGTAGATAAGCTGGTTCGGCTGCTCCGACGCCCATCGAAGACCGCCGGTTTCTCCGAACACCTGAATGTCGAACCCGTGCTGCCGACCGATGGCGACCGAAGAGGTCCACAACCGGCCAACAGCGCCTTTTGTCGTGCGGAAGTTGACCATGGCATCATCTTCAAGTTCACGGCTGCCAATGGTTGAAGCAAAATCTGCAGACAGGGTCTCAACCTCATCATCCGCAATGAATCCGGCCATGTGCATCGCGTGGATACCGCAATCAGCGAACTGCCCGGAAACACCCGCCATCGCAGGATCATAGCGCCAGCGCACGCGTGGATTGTCAGCATCGGTGGCGTCTCCGTGATGGCCGTGACTGAAATTGGTAACGACCAGACGGACTTTGCCGATCTCACCTGCGCGCACCATCGCACGAGCCTGACGCACCATCGGATAAGCCGAGTAACAGTAGTTTACCGCGCAAATCTTTCCTGATTTCTCGGCGACTTTGACAATCTCTTCGCCCTCTTCCACCGTCATGGTCATGGGCTTTTCGCACAGCACGTTGAACCCGGCCTCAAGATACGCTTTGGTGATCTCGAAATGCGTAGCATTTGGAGTGGCTACAGTGACCAGATCAATCCGATCCTCGCGCCCGCGCTCACCTTCCAGCATCTCGGTCCAGTCGCCGTAGGCTCGGTCTGCCGCGATACCCAATCGTTGGGCGTATTCGCGACCAATGTCAGGCCTGTGATCCAGCGCTCCGGCGGTGAATTGGAAATACCCGTCCGCCAGCGCTCCCAGCCGGTGCGCCGGTCCGATCTGGCTACCTTCGCCGCCTCCGATCATGCCCCATTTCAGCTTGGTCATGGTCTGGGCCTCCTTAACTGAAACCAATTGATTCAAGGTATTCACGATTCTTCCGCGCGTCCCCTACAGGATCAGGGTCGAGCGTTGGGTCGCAATCCTGCTCGACCGTGCACCATCCTGTGAAACCAGCGTCCAGCAGCACCTGGCGAACGGTCGGAAAGTCCACGTCGCCGTCGCCCAGATTGCAGAAAATCCCCTGCCCGCAAGCATCATAGAAGCCCGTCCGATTGGCAATTACATCCGCTTTCACTGTCGGAGAGATATCCTTGAAGTGCATGTACGAGATCCGATCAACGTAGCGCTTCATGAAGCCGACCGGATCGAACCCGGCATAAGAGTGATGCCCCGTATCGAAGCAAATTTTAAGAAGGCTTTCATCGACCTCGTCCAGCAAACGGATAAGTTCAGGTTCAAAGTCCATGAAGCCCGCAGCATGAGCGTGCATCCCAACGGTCAGCCCGTATTCCTCGGACCCGATCCGCGCGCTTTCAGAAATCCGATCCCGGAACGCCGTCCACTCGGCCTTGTCCATCTGCTCAGCCTCATCGGCGCGACCAGCGGTTGGCGCGCGGCGGGGTGAGATCGCATCGATCAGCACCATGTGCTTCGCCCCATGCGCTTTCAATGCGCGAGCGGTGCGGTGGGTGGCGTCCAGCACGTCTTCCCACGCGTCGGGGTCGTGATAGTTGCGGAACACAACGCCGCCGATCAGTTCAAGATCATGCTCGGCCAGCGCATCGGCCAGCACCGCAGGGTCTTCGGGCATGAAACCCACCGGGCCGAGTTCGATACCCTTATACCCGGCCACAGCGCATTCGCTGAGAACTGTTTTCCAATGCGGATTGCGCGGGTCCTGCGCAAATTCCACGCCCCAGGAACAGGGCGCATTGCCAATTCTGATGCTCATCTTGTCTTGTCTCCGATGCTCAGAAATCTTCGATATTTTTCCAGCTTTCATCCGCTGACGATGCCAATGCCGCAGCGACGACCCGGTTGACCTCATGCCCGTCGTGGAAGGTCGGCCAAACCGGTTTACCTGTCTCGATTGCACGCAAGAAATCGCGTGCTTCGATGATTATCTGGTCCTGATAGCCCGTGCCGTGGCCAGGGCCCTGACAGAACGGCTCATAGTCCGGGTGTGCGGGGCCGGTCAGGATTTTACGAAAGCCACGCTCAGCTTCGGGACCCTCCATACGGTAGAGCCACAAAACGTTCTGGTCTTCCTGATCAAAGCGGATCGCACCCTTGGTGCCACTGATCTCATAGGCATAGCCCATCTTGCGCCCCGTCGCGATTCGACTGATATAGATCGATCCCATTGCTCCGTTCGCGAACCGCACCATCATCTGAGCGTGGTCGTCATTGTCAACTTCGCCACCCGGGCGGCTATTGTGCACGGTTTCGACCTCGGCCATCACGCGTGAAATCGGGCCGATCAAAGCCAGTGCGGCATTGATCATATGAGGCGCAAGATCACCCATCGTTCCGTTCGACATTCCTGTTGTACGCCAGGTTGCCGGGGCTTGAGGGTGCGCGTAGAAATCTTCGGTATGCTCACCCCGAAACCATGTGATGTCGCCGATCTCTCCTTCGGCTATCAGAGCGCGAGCATATTGGCTGGCCGGGGTGCGGATATAGTTGAAACCAACCATGTTGGCCAAGCCCGAGGCCTCGGCTGCTGCTGACATCGCCGCACCATCCTCCAGCGACGCGCCCAAAGGCTTCTCACACAGCACCGGTTTGCCCAGCGCAAACGCTGCCTGAGCGATCTCGCGATGTGTTTCCGGAGGCGTGGCGATCACGACGGCCTCGACCTTCGGGTCGTTCACCAACACACGCCAGTCATCCGTCGAGCGCGCGAATCCATAGGCCTGACGATACCGCACAGCGCTTTCCGGTGACGAGGCGCACACCATCTCTAACCGTGGTCGCAAGGCCGTGTTGAACACCGCCCCAACCGAGGACATGGCGACCGCATGAGCCTTGCCCATATATCCGCCGCCTAGAATGCCAATGCCGATCTCTGCCATTCCGACGCCCTCCCTCGCTTTTTCTTGAAAACCATTTGCAACCGGTTGCAAAACTTGTATCGTGAGAATAGGACTCTCGCAAGCTGCATTCGGCACTGCATCATAATTTTCCTAAAGGAGCCCGCAGACATGTCCGCGCAACACGACACTGTTTACCTGACAACGGCGCAGGCGATCATTCGCTGGCTGTCGAACCAATTCATCGAGATCGATGGTCAGGAATATCGCCTATGTGGCGGGGGCTTCGGGATTTTTGGTCATGGCAATGTGACCTGCCTGGGCGAGGCACTGAATACTGTCCGGGATGAGCTGCCGTTGTATCGCGGGCAGAATGAACAGAGCATGGGATTCGCCGCCGCGGGCTATGCCAAGCAATGGCTGCGTCAGCGATTCATGTTCTGCACCGCTAGCGCAGGCCCCGGCACTGCGAATCTGTTGACTGCTGCTGGACTGGCCCATGCGAACCGACTGCCAATGCTGATGTTGTGCGGGGACACGTTCATCACCCGCTTGCCGGATCCGGTTCTGCAGCAGATGGAGAACTACTATGACCCGACGTTTGGTGTGAATGACGCCTTCAAACCGGTCAGCCGCTATTGGGATCGCATCACGCATCCGGCACAGGTCATTCAATCACTGCCCGCCGCTATAGCGACAATGCTGGACCCGGGCGATTGCGGGCCGGCGTTCCTCGGGTTGCCACAGGATGTGCAGGGTTGGACCTATGATTATCCGGTGAAGTTCTTTGAGAAAAAAGTGCATCGCATTCGTCGCCAATCTCCCGATGCGGATGAAATCGCCGATGCCGCTACCGCGTTGGCAAGCGCGAAACGCCCGATGATCATCGCGGGTGGGGGCGTGCAGTATTCCAAAGCCGTGACCGAGCTGACCGAATTCGCCGAAAAGCTTCAGATCCCGGTCGTCGAAACCATCGCGGGCCGCGCTAATATGCTTGCGACTCATCCGCTGAATATCGGCCCGATTGGCGTGACCGGATCAGACAGCGCCAACGCGATTGCGGAACAGGCCGATGTGATAGTTGCCATTGGAACCCGGCTGCAGGATTTCACGACAGGATCATGGACAGCCTTTTCCAAGGACGCCCAGTTCATCTCGATTAACGCCGCGCGACATGATGCGGGCAAGCATATGTCATTGCCGGTTGTCGGGGATGCTAAACTGTCAATTCAGGCTCTAACACAGGCGATTGATTACTCTGCGCCATCCGATTGGGTATCTCTGGCGCAGGACGAACGGCGTAAATGGGATGCCTATGTGGCCGAGAATGTCGCGTACGGGAACCGCCCAAATTCCTATGCTCAGGCCATCGGCGTTGTGAACGAACTCTGTGACTCGCGTGACCGCGTGGTCGCCGCTGCCGGAGGTCTGCCCGCTGAAGTCACCGCCAACTGGCGCACGCTGGATATTGGCACCGTTGATGTTGAGTTCGGATTCTCCTGCATGGGCTATGAGATCGCAGGCGCTTGGGGGGCGCGCATTGCCCAATCTGAGCGTGAGCCGGATAAGGACACGATTACGTTTTGCGGTGATGGCTCATATCTGATGCTGAACTCGGACATCTATTCCTCGGTTCTGAGCCGCAAAAAGATGATTGTTCTGGTGCTGGACAATGGCGGTTTTGCAGTCATCAACAAGCTGCAGAACAACACAGGCAACGAAAGCTTCAACAACCTGCTGGAAGACTGCCCCACCATCCCCGAAGCCTTTGGCGTTGATTTCGCGGCCCACGCGGCCTCGATGGGGGCCACCAGCGAAAAGGTCGCGAACCCGGCAGAACTGGCCGAAGCGTTCAAGCGCGCCAAGGCCAGCGACAAGACTTATGTGATTGTGATGGACGTGGACGCCTATGAAGGCTGGACCACTGAAGGCCATGCATGGTGGGAGGTTGGAACACCCCACACTTCGGCTGACGAGAGGGTTCGTGATGCTCATGTCGAATGGGAATCGACCCGCGAAAAACAACGCAAGGGCATCTGATGAAACGGTTCAAGGCAGAAACGGCTGACCCAGACGTCATTGTGGATGAATTGCTGAACGGTGATGGAGTCGTCGCAATCTCGGGCCTTTTCACCCCTGAAGAGATCGCCGAGGCACGTGCCATCGTCATGGCCGAATCCGAAACAGCGGCCGAGAAAGTGACCCATTTCCAAGGCGCTGCGGAAGAGGATGGCAAACTGAACCTGCAGCGGCGGGTCTGGAATCTGTTGGCTAAGGGCGACGTGTTTTCACGCATGGCTGCGCATCCGGTTCTGATGAAGATCCTCCGCAAGTTTCTGGGGACCGAGTTCATCATGGGCTCGATCGCTGCTAATCGCATCCTGCCGGGCGGGCCGGGGCAGGAGCCGCATGTCGACTATCCCTATTGGGACTTTCACAGCCCCGAAACGCATCCCGTCGGTCTGAATGGATCATTTCCGATGAATGCACAGGTCTCGGTTTTGCTGGACCCGTTCACCAAGGAAAGCGGCGCGACCGGCTATGTACCCGGATCGCAGAAAGAGCTGCGTTATCCCACGCCCGAAGACAAGTTCTATGACAAATGCGAGCAGATGACCGGTGAGCCTGGTGATGTTGCTCTGTTCTATGGCGTAACGTGGCATTGCGCGATGCCGAACAAAGCGGATCACGACCGCAGCGCGATCCTGATCCAGTATCTGCCCAAATGGGTTAAACCAATGGAAGATATGCCCGCTGCGCTACCGCAGGATTTCCTTGATCAGGCAAGTCCCGATCTGCGGCAGTTGCTGGGCCTGAATTATCCCTACCCCGAGGTGCTGGATGCCGCGCGGGCAGGCAATACCGAGGGGCGCACGTGACTCTGATTGAAGGTATAAAAGGTAACCGCTTTGCCGTGTTCGGCAGGGCCGGAATGGACATGTTTGCGGATCCGGTCGGAACCAAAAGCGAAGACGCACAGGTGTTTCGCGCCGATCTGGGGGGATCAAGCGCCAATATCTGCGCCGGACTGGTGAAGCTGGGATCGCAAGCGGCGCTGGTCACCTCGGTCTCGGATGATGCCGTGGGGCGGTTCTGTGTGAACCGGCTGCGCGACTATGGCGTTGAAACGAGATATGTCCGAGCTGTGGGTGGCGAGGCGCGTACGTCCTTGGCTGTCTACGAAAGTTGCATCGAAGACTTTCAGAATGTCATCTACCGCAACGGCGCCGCTGATTTCCAGGTAACCGAGGCGGATATGGATGAGGTCGACTACAGCGCCTTCTCAGCCCTGATCACGGCGGGCACGGTGTTTGCTGCGGAACCCTCACGCTCGGCCACCTTCCGCGCGTTTGAAAATGCGCGCGCCTCAGGCCTGCCGGTGATCTTCGACATCGATTACCGCCCCTATAGTTGGCCATCACCCGAAGTCGCCTCAGAGGTTCTGACCCGCGCAGGGAATGAAAGCGATCTTATCGTAGGCAATGATGAAGAGTTCGGCTTTATGGCGGGCGGCATCGAAAAAGGTTTAGACAAGGCCCGCGAATTGGCGGCCAACGGCAAGATGGTGATCTACAAGATGGGCCATGAGGGGGCCATTACGCTGGCAGACGGGCAAGAGGTCCGCACCGGCATCTACCCGGTTACCGCCGTGAAGCCCAACGGCGCAGGCGACAGTTTTCTGGCCGGTCTGCTGGCCTCGATCGCTGCGGGGCATGACCTGCGCGATGCGGTGCTGCGCGGTTCGGCCTGCGCGTCGATCGTCGTGTCGAAACCCGGCTGCGCCGGGGCCATGCCGACGACGCCCGAACTTGACGAATTTCTGGCCCAACACCCGGGCTCCACGGATACCTGAAAGGAGACGCAGATGCATATTGCGCCCCATGACAACCAGAACAAACCTATCGTCGATGCCGACCATGATCTGGTGCCGCTAAACTATTTCAACATCGTCAAACTGAAAAAGGGCGAGGTGTTCGAATATGCCGTACCGGGCTATGAGACCTGCATCGTGCCCGCTACCGGTACCGTGGATGTCGATGTGGACGGCGCGATCTATACCAACCTTGGCAACCGCACCATCGACGTCTGGGATGGCGAGCCCGAGGGCGTATACGTTCCCGTCGGCGCCAAGGTTCGAATAACCTGCATGACGGATGAAACCGAAACCTTCATCGCGGGCGCAAAATTCGACCGTGTGCTTGAACCCTTTGATGTCCGCGTACCCGAGCTGGATCTGGTGCAGTATGGATCGGACGACACCAAAACCCATCGAAAAATCAAACACATTCTGGGCGCGAACCATCACGACAAGGTCGGCCGCTTGCTGGTGTCTGAACTTTATACCGTGGGTCAGGGCGGCTGGTCCGGCTTTCCCAGCCACAAACATGACACCGACCGCAAAAGCGACGATGGCGAAATGATCGAAACCCGCCATGACGAAACCTATAATTTCCGCTTCCGGCCCAACTATGGTTCTGGCGTCCAGATGCTGCAGCGCGAAGACAACAAGCCGGGTGATGCCTATCACATCATGGATGGCTCGACGATCTTGCTGGACAAGGGCTATCACCCCTGCGCAGTTTTGCCGGGGTATGAAATGTACTATTTCACCATCCTCGGCGGGCTCAGTCAGCGCTCGCTGAAGCAGTATTTCCAACCGACCCATGCAGCCCAGCTGCATACGATCCCGGGCATTATGGACATGGTGGCCAAGTTCAAATGAGCCTTGTGACATTATCGGACGTGCTGCGACCCGCGCTGCGTGACGGCTATGCCGTGGCCGGGTTGGTGACGCTGGGCTGGGAGGATATGCGTGCCTACGTGGCCGCTGCAGAAGCCGAAGGCGTACCGATCATCCTGCAAGCCGGCCCATCATGCCGCGAACACACGCCGCTGCCGGTTCTGGGCAAGATGTTCCGCCATCTGGCCGAAGGGGCCAGTGTGCCTGTCGTGGCCCATCTGGACCATGGCTATACGTGGGACGAGTGCCGCATCGCCATCGACAGCGGCTTCACCTCTGTCATGTTCGACGGCTCACGCAAGCCTTTGGAACAGAATATCGCCGAGACCGCTGCAATTGCCGAGATGGCCCATGCCGCTGGTGTCTCCTGCGAGGGGGAAATCGGTTTTGTCGGCTATTCGGGTGGTGAAGGTTCGGACGGAACCGACCCGGAGGAAGCCGCGCAATTCGCCCGAGAGACCGGCGTGGATGCAATGGCGATCTCGGTTGGCAACGTCCATTTGCAGCAGAACAAAGAGGGCGGTCTGGACGAGGCCCGTATCCGCGCCATCGAAGCCGTGACCGAGATACCTCTGGTGATCCATGGCGGCTCGGGCGTGCCGGTTGCGCAACGTGCTGCGCTGGCGCGCGGATCGAAAATCTGCAAATTTAACATCGGGACCGAGCTGCGAATGGCCTTTGGGAATGCCCTGCGAACGGCCGTGAATGCCGATCCGGACAGGTTCGACCGCGTTCAAATACTGAAAGATACACATGAACCGGTGGTCGAGGCGACGCGCCGAGTACTGAAAGCGTTCAAAGGGGCATGACATGCTGAATATTGGGCTATTGGGATGCGGGCGGATCGGTCAGATTCATGCGCGCTCGATCGGGCAGATTGATGGCGCACAGGTGAGCGCAGTGGCGGACGCATTCACAGAACCGGCTCAGATGCTGGCCGACAAAACTGGCGCACAGATCCTGTCGGCGGACGAACTGATCGAAAGTGAAGATGTCGATGCTGTCGTCATCGGTACTCCGACCGACACCCATTACGATCTGATCCATAAAGCGGCGAATGCCGGCAAAGCGATCTTCTGCGAAAAGCCGGTGGACATGTCCGCTGACCGCATCCGCGATTGCATCAAGGTGGTCGAAGCCTCCGGCGTGCCCTTCATGACGGCCTTCAACCGCCGCTTTGATCCGAGTTTTGCCAATATTCAATCCCGCATCGCCGAAGGTGAGATCGGCGCGGTCGAAATTGTTACCATTCTGTCCCGCGACCCCTCGCCGCCACCGATCAGCTATATCGAAAGCTCGGGTGGGTTGTTCCGCGATATGATGATCCATGACTTGGATATGGCACGTTTCTTGCTGGGCGAAGAACCTATCAGCGTTTACGCTGTTGGATCATCGCTCGTCGATCCCGAGATCGGCAAAGCCGGAGACATCGACACCGCAGCCGTAACCCTGACGACGGCCAGTGGCAAGATTTGCCAGATCTCCAACTCGCGCCGCGCCAGCTATGGCTATGATCAACGCATCGAGGTGCATGGCGAGAAGGGCATGTTGCGGGCCGAAAACATGTTGGAGAATGTGGTTGAGGTCGCGACCCCGTCGGGTTTCCGCAAAGCCCCCGCCCAGCATTTCTTTCTTGAACGCTACGAAGGCGCCTATCAAGCCGAGATGGCCCATTTCATTGCCGCTGTGTCCGGATCAGGACAACTTGCACCAGGTATCATCGATGGGCTGCGGGCTCAGTTGCTGGCCGATGCGGCAAACGCGTCCTTGAAGCAGGGCACCGTTATCAGCCTCGTTTGAGGTTTTTGGGAAATCATCGAGGTTCAAGGTACGACGCGCCAAACTCGTACCCCCTCAAGAAATCATCAGACATCTTCTAGGCGCGCCGTATCGTTTTGGTATCTGGGCGAGATGTCCGGAATGTGTCTGAAAGATTAATTTTCCCAACTACGGGGAACCCCCAATATACGGGCCTACACGCATCGCATAACCTGAGCTCAACGGACCACTTTCACTGTTCCGTGTATCCCCTTCAGAGGGGTTGGCTCGACCCCCTCGCCAACCCCTCTGCTAGGTGGAATGTGAGGCGACGCTTTCAATCTAATACCGCCACCGCGAGATTTGGACGAAGCGGGCTTGTTTTCGGGTTTTAGACCTGTTCACTTTGTGCGACGACGGCGTCACCGATCAACGAAAAAGAAGTGCGTGCTGTTTCTTTAATTGTTTAATTTCTATGCTTTATAATCAAACCTCGACACCCCGAGAGAACAGTTGTCACGAGCGCGACAACATGCGCCTAAAGGCCCTACAACTTTGCGGTGCTACATTAGATCGCTGAAACAAGCGCATTCACGGCTCCGGCAAAACCAGCCACTGCCACAACACTTGCCAAAATGACACAAAGGATTTCCAACGCACTAAGTTTCATATCGGCCCCCACCGGAATTCTGCTCCCGGCATAGAGCAAGTCTTGAAAGGCGAATAGTGAGCTTATGTTTACGTTGCGGAAACTTGCTATCCAGGCAGCGCTTACTTGCTCAGATACCGCTCTCAGGACGTTAGTTGGGGTCGTTCTGATGGCATTTCTATCTTGACCTGTTGCACCTCTGCATCGCCGATTGCACATCATTCGGCGCGCAACGATCAATGGAAAGATACCTGAAACTGCGCCCATAGAATCTAATGGCGCTGTCGAAGTACATCATAACTACACCCAGATGCGCGATACAAAAGGTTTGAACGCGCATTGTATCAACGCCACCGAAAATGCGCTTCGGTCATTGGGCTATCAGAAGACTGCTCGTGGGGCGGCATATCGAACTAGGTAACCCCCTCAAATCCAGTTGGAAAAACTAGAAAGTGCTAAAAATAAAGACATGCCGCCCTCTGTGGCAGGATGGCATTATGGCAAAAATGTGTCCACGGCTAAATTCGAAACTCTTAGTTCGTGAATTGGAAACAAGATGTTTCGGAAAGATTCTCGGGGCCACAGAGAACCCTACACTTCGAAGGTGCTCAGTGATGAAAGTTTGAATGCGAAAGATAACACTATGACGTCACTCTCTCCACCTATGAAGAAGGCTCGATAAGCGGACCATCGCTGCTTGGTGTCCTTCTCAGCAGAAACTACGATACCTCTCATTGGATGAGGGATAGCCTCATCAAGCTTCAACCGAATTGCACGGCCAACACTGGATGGGCACTTCCCGAGCTACTGAACTGACACTTTAAACTGGAATGCATCTTGCTTCCCCATCTGTGCCCATCGCGCATCCTTCGTTCCAGAGAACGGTTCAAGTCATCAAACCTTGGGAGCAAAATTTGTTCTAAACAAAAAACGGGGGAGTTCTAGGTTAGTTCAATATACTTCAACTGATAAGCATCCATTTTGACGAAATATAGTACAATGCTTCAATTGGTAGAAATCCAAAGATCTAATTCAATCGTAACACGACCCTTGGGTTTTACCGTTGTGTTGTCATAGAGAAAGATGAATTAGCAGCGCTTGAAGTCTTGGTACGTGTTGATGCAAAAATTGAAGCCAATGACAAGATGTCAAGAAACGCCTTTTATCGATATTCAAGTGGCATTCACTATTTGACCTCTTAATGTGCATCCATATCTCGCGCTGCGACGGTGCGTTTCATTCTTATTCACCGGAATCAAGCACTTATGAAGTAATGCGGAAGCTTTCCCTCTTTAACATCTACCAATGACCGGAAAGTATCAGTTCATATCACCACCACTAAATTTATTTATTTATATCTGGCACTTAACAAATACCTGCGTTCGCAATTGCAAATGTCGAGCGCGTTTAATGTCGACGAGTTACTGAGATTAGTGTACTACTGAGCCTAACTGTGGGGTTATTTTTATTTAAAACAATCGATCAGGGTGTCGAATTTTAGGCATTAGAAACGTTTAATCTATTTACTTTGAGGTCAAGATATGGGGTAGACCAGACAAAGTTTTCCAAGACTAAAACACCCGAAGCCCGCCTAATGGCCATCGTGTTCATTGATGCATGTGGGTACTCGTTAGCGGTTCGCGAAACTGAAATGCGAACCCTATCCACTATTCGCGCGGATCTGAATCTAGCCAGTGAAGTAGTGGTCGCACTTGGAGGTGAAGTCACGGGTATTGCTGGTGATGGTTTTTGCGCGACATTCAGAAGTGTTTCAGTCGCGGTAGAAGCCTCGTTGAGGGTACAGGAAACTCTTTCTGAACAAGTCGGAAACTATGATCGCGGGTTCAGGATCGGTGTACATGTTGGTGATACATTTGAAATAGACCGCCAAATCATAGGGAACACCGTGAACACTGCGGCCCGTATCGAAAGTGCTGGATCGGCCGGTGACGTCCTGGTCTCCAGTGCGGTCCGAAATTCGCTTCGGGGTGGAAACGACTTTCGGTTTGTCTCCATCGGCTACCCAACACTAAAAAATCTGGGAAACTCTCTCGAGTTATTCAAGGTGATCAGGGTTTCGGACCAAGGGTCGCTGTCAAAGGCTCGTCTCGAATTGATTGGGTATCCGAAGTATTGGGGCTCCCAAAACACTTTGCTGGACCTAAGCAACGAGCAGACAATGCTTCTCTCGCTCTTAGCTTGCTCTCAAGGTGTTTTTTCAGCGCATCGGGCTGGCGAAATTATTTGGGAGGACCAGTCTACTTCTGAAAGGTCTGCTTTATTGGAGCGGCTCGTTGACGCCACCAATGAACACACGGGTTTGGCAACCCTAATCAGTGTAGTTCGCGACAAAGATCTCATTTGCCTCAATCAACAAGAATTGGAAATAGACGTAACGGAGCCAGCAGCAGAACTATCGAATAATAAGCTGTTGGAGGGTTTCAATTGCCGCAATGCTGCTTTCATGGATTGGCTCCAGCATCAACGGTCTGCGGTTCGATGCATCAACCAAGATGGTGCTAATCTAGTAAGTAAAACCGATCTCACAACTCAGCCAACGCCTAATGCGTCATGGGTAGAAACTACGAGAACAAATTTCGTAATTGGCCTTCTAGCCTCAGATGTGGGAGCGGGATCGGAAAAAGCCTCTTTCGTAGCAAATATCGTCGCAGAGCAGCTATCAAAATCTCTTTCGGAAACCGAGGCCCTGATTGTTCAGGACTATCGCACCCCGAACGTGCCCGGGCCATACAACTCCAGCCCCAGCCACGGTGTTGGTCCCGACTTGTTTCTTCAGTGCAGAGCGTCAGCCTGCGAAAGCATGCTTCAAGTTTCTGTCACTGCAATGCGCCCCGAGGACCGGAAAGTTATTTGGAATCAGAATGTGGTGGCTGATCAGGGCGACTTTCTTGGGCTCTCAACCTCCAGCGTTGCAGCTTTTGTAAGCTACGCTACCGATGCGCTCCTCACGGCATTGGTGAATGGGCGTCATATGCGAGACCCCGCTGCCCATCATGCTGCAAAGACGGCGATCTCAGCAGTCCATCACTTGCTAACAATGTCCGGACCCGGTTTGGACCATTTGCAGGCAGACATATTGGCGGCCTACGAAATCGACCCCAAGCCTGTTTACTTGGCCTGGCTAGCATATTTTACGACGTTCCAAATCGGCGAACGTTACGGAACGTGGGACATTGAGCTTGAAGAAAGAGCACGAGAGCTAGCGAGGCGAGCAGTCGAAGCTGACGCAGATAACGGGACCGTTTTAGGGCTTGTCGCTCACGTCTATTCCTACGTATTCCGCGAGTTTTCGATTGCTCAGGACCTTTCTGACAGAGCCCTGGAGCTGAGCCCATATCGTGCAATGTGTTGGGATTCTGCTGCGATGCTCTATTGCTATACCGATCGTCCGAGGCTTGCAGTGGAGGCCGCGAACAAAGCTAGGGTTATCGGACGGCACAGCCCTTATCGTCATCTATTCGACGGCGCAAGCTGCGTAGCTTCGTTGGTAAATGGCGACTTCGAACAAGCCGTCAAATTTGGCGAAAACGTAATGGCGGTACAACCTCAGTTTAAAGCGGTTATGCGCTATCTGGCGGCATCTTACGGTCACTTGGGCGATCACACCAAAGGTGAGAAAGCGTTACATCGACTTGTCGAATTGGAGCCAGACATGTCTCTCACAAGTATTCGAGAAGACTGGTTTCCGGTTCCAACCCGCTTCAGCGCAAAACTTATGGAGGATGGTCTGAGCCGTATCGGGCTGCCAAAACAAATTTAGTATTTCGATCAAGGGAGGGGGATTCATTGAATTACGTTAGTTTTCTCAACAACTTCGGTATGCTCGTTCGGCGTGGGGAATTGATTTCGTGTAAAGTTTTAAAGCTGGCGAACTTGGGCGCAGAGGACAATCCTGAGCGAAATAGGGATGAACTTGTATCGCTAATCTATGACGAACAGCAGCAAACATTCTGGGCGTACGTCAATGCGATTCGTGAGATCAAGGACGACATAATTGATGATCCAACACTTGAAAAATTGAATTTGTTTTTTGATGAGATGACTCTGGTAGATCGTCTTCAGCGGAACGAACAAGTAGCTAATTCGGTTGCCACAGAAATTGGAAGCCGGTCTGCACTCGGAGCCGCTGTAATCGCGATGGGTCAGTCTTCATCCTTTGCCCTGAACCGCAACAGAAATAGAAACCGCAATAGAAACAGGAATCGAAATAGAAACAGAAATAGGAATCGAAATAGAAACAGAAACCGCACTGAGTTCGATTTCGGTGGGAGCGATGCCTCATTTGGGTGGCGCGAAATGCGTGATCTCTGTAAAATTGGCATTCCTATTGATACAAGTATTCTCGGGAAAATCTGGGAGAATATTGATCTTCTACCACCTCCAGGACCCGATGAAAGCCTGAACGAAACCACTCATCTGCTGGAGCTTCAGGAGCAACTGAAACAGCCAGATCAAGTGCGCCGTCGCGACGAAATTGTTGCGCAAGCGCAGTTCGGAATTGACGATTACCTGACCCCTTTAGGGATTGACGAGCAGGGCGGATTTGATGCGACGAAGGCCTTGATGGTCATCCTGCTGGAAATCACCAACGAGATCGGCCTTACTTACAAGAATAGGTTCAGCCGACCTCGACCAAACATCGTGCAGCCGCTTATCCGTCCTTACATCCCCGTACCCTATCACGCTGCATATCCATCCAACCATTCTTATCAATCATTCGCGATTGCAGAGCTGTTCTCTCGGCTGGTTCCAGAGCATCCGGGAACGATAGCGCTTTTCCATCGCGCCCAGCGTATTGCCGAGAACCGAGAATGGGCAGGTCTACACTACCCAAGTGATACAGCTGCAGGACGAAGTCTCGCAAAGAAAACAGTGGTTTATCTAACAGAAGCTCTCGATGAACTGATGGATGAAGCCCAAGACGAATGGCTGGGATAGCTACAAAGGGGAGGTGAGCCAATGCCTGTTGGCGATGAGTTATATAAACGTTACTACTATCTTTGGCATCTGGTGGCGATCAATGCGATTTCCGTACCAACTGGCACCTCATCTGGTGAGGTTTGCCCGACGATAACTGGTGTCGAATGGGATTTTGCAGGACGGGATGTAAAAATTGGCCTCATTGATATGGGGGTGGCCCGGCATCATCCAAACTTAGAAGCGCCAGAGGCCCCCCTTCCCCCTCCAGATCAAGTTATTTGGAATGACGCAATTGATCTAGCGAGCCACCCGTATGGAGCAAAGTACGAGGAGTTATCGGCATATCCTGCAGCAAACAGACACCGCGAGTTACCAGAACAACATTTGACCGGAATCAGCGCTTTGGTCATACCTGGTCTCGACCCCGAAGAAACCGAGATAATTAACAGAATTAGTAACGGTTTTGGCGTCAAGCGTTACGTCGATGCCTATGATGATCGGTATGCCGCTCACGGGACTGGATGCGCTGGCCTGACTAGCGGTACCAGTTATGAATTGGATCAGTTCGGCAATGCGGGTAATGTTGCCCCTTACTTTGGCGTAGACCCGCTAAGCAAAGTAGTTCCTATCACAACTTCAATATCTCCTAGCCCTGAAGAACTGATAGCGGCCTTTCTATATGCAGAAGCGAAAGGTGTGGATGTCATTCTATTTCCGCGCGATGCCGCTGACCCTTCGTATTGGCCCGGCTATCCAACCTCTTTTGACGATGATGAAGAGACCCGCCTTCATAAAAGCAAGGCGGGAGAAGTTCATGAAGATATTTTGGATATCCAAAAATCCTGGGCTCTACTTGAGAAAGTCATAGAATGGGTAAGCAAGCAGACGCCTGTTGTATGCGCCGCAGGTAATGAGGGCAGGAGTGAACTGATTTACCCGGCTAGTTTGTCATCCAATCCCGCAAACGGTGTCATTTCAGTAGGCGCCGTCAATTACAACGGCTACCGATCGGGTTATTCCAACTACTCGGGTGATCTGACCGTAGTCGCACCTTCAGATGACGGAGAAGTATATAACAGATACCAAATCCGATTGGACCGTCGCGCTGCTTCAGCAGGCGACTTCTGGGTAGAGAACGTGCACAAAAAGCGCGAACCACCTTATGATGATATCCCTGAAATTTCATTTGCCTCACAACGGTTACTTTCCTTGGATGTTCCAGGACCGAGGGGCTACGTGGAAGGAACATTCGCTGGCCCTGTGAAGAAACGAGAAAGTGCGCGCGACGATCCTTCGGGATTATATGCTGAATTTGGAGGCACATCGGGTGCTGCTGCCTTGGTCGCCGGAGCAATCGCGATGATGCAGCGCAAGTCGACTTCAAAGGTGTCAGGTGTTGACGTCAAGAACATTTTCGAAGGTTTTTCGGCTGATACCAATAAACTAAATCTAGACCACTGGTATTGGTTAGATGCAGGGTCATCTTTGCAGCCAGATGCCATGAACTCATATACAACACCGAGCACAGATGAGCTTTTTGGGCAAGCAGGACTATTGGACGTCGCAAAACTACTTTTACAGGTTTGAACAAACTAGGACGTGTGATTGGTTGATACCGCTCCTTTCAAGGCATTTTGCCGCAAAGGAGATTGAATATGGGAATGAAGCGCACGGATTGATTCGTCTCTGCTGCGAGACGGATCAAGCTGATCATTGGGCTTTCATGCAAACAAACTGCGTTTGAACGCGGCATTGGCATTAAGCGATCGGAACGCTTGGCGCAGAATACCAATATCGCGCCATTAATGGGTTGAGATCAGAAGCACGTAGAGCGATAGATTCAGGGTCATCCCTATTCTCCCATTCTTCCTCACGCGTCGATTTTGGAGCGTGGCGCGATGAGGTGAAGACGTTAAGCAATTGCTCCGGGTGATCAATTGTAGTCTGCGCGGGCTGCTCTGGGATTTTCTAAAGTTGGTTGCGGGAGCAGGATTTGAACCTGCGACCTTCAGGTTATGAGCCTGACGAGCTACCGGGCTG